>DATIKQ010000032.1:0-110324 GCA_035477395.1 Longimicrobiales bacterium | reverse complement strand
CTCCAGCGGCCGACCGACGACCTCCTGCCTACCCCTTCCGTTCTTCCTGATAGACTCCAACATCCGATGACAACTCCCTCACCCTCAGGCTCAGTAAATCCTGCAGTCTACATCGTCTCACCGAATGTTGGCAGAGAGGGGGTGGCAGAACGCATTGGCGAGCGCCTCGCGGGTCGCTTCAGGCGGATAGATGGGTTCGTCCGCCCGTTCGATGACGCCGGGAATCACTCGGCCGGCGATCGGCAGATGCTGGCGAAGGAAGTCCTGGGCCTGCAACAGCAGGCGGAAGAGGTTCCCAGAGAACTGGCGGTTGTCTTCGAACTCTGCTTCCGTCACCCCGCGGAACCGCGCGAGCTTCAGGCGACACTGGGGGTAAGACAAACCGAACGACGCACCCTCCCGGGCGAAGAGCACCACGGCCGCGTTGCTGGGCGTGGTTCCGACGAGGACGTTGAGACCTAGCAGGAGATCCTCGGCATTGCGTGTTCCCGGGTCCGAGCCACGGCCGCGACGTACCATCTCATCGACGGTTCTCACGATCTCGGCATCGTCGAGGTCTCCCAGGCCGAAACCGACCGCGGGTTGAGCCTCCCACCGTTGGGCGGGGTCCTGGCGCTGCGACTGCAGGGCCATGGCCTGCCCGGGCGTCATCACCTGGTTCGTGGCGCCGATGCGGCGGTAGGCGCGACCCTCAAAAGCACGCACATCGCCGGTGCCGGGCGGAACCACCAGAACCACCACGGACTTGCCGTTCCCGAGCGCCACCAACTCCACGGTGACGAGGTGTGCGGGCTGGATCTTACCCAGGGCATCTGCGATGTCGGACTGTGTGTTGTCGGTGACGTCATCGCCCAACAGGGTGCCGTTGTTCTTCACCCCGACGAGCACGTGGCCACCTCTGGTGTTCAGCATCGCGCAGACGGCCTGGCAGGCTTCTTTCAACTGCCGGACGCTCTGCTTGAACTCCAGGCGATCCGACTCGCCCTTCGCTGCGAGTTCCGCAACCTCCCCTTCCCTCATCGGCCATGCCCTCCGGGCATCGCTAGGCACACTCCCGCTCGGGACACCTTGAACTCCCTGCACGGGGAGTCTACGGTCCTGCAGCGTCACCTCGCCACACCTGCCCGGCCAGGCCCACGTGGAGGAGCGGGCTCCTTCACGCTCCACATGTGGCCGGGGGCCGTGTCGCGGTCGCGACCCTGCTCAATCACCGAAAGGAGGCCCCATGGACGCCCTCACCCCCATCGTGTTCCTCCACGCCTTCCCCCTCAACGCCGCCATGTGGGCGCGGCAGGTGGAGGCGCTCGCGCCGCGAAAGGTTCTCGCGCCCCACTTCCCCGGCTTCGGAGGGCGCCCTCCCGGAGAGGCGACGCTGGACGCCTTCGCCCGCGCCGTGCTGTCGGACATGGACGAGGCAGGGATCGGGCGCGCGGTGGTGGTGGGGCTCTCCATGGGCGGATACACTGCGTTACGCCTCCATGCGTTGGCGCCCGAGCGCGTCGCCGGGATGGTCCTCGCCGACACCCGGGCCGGAGCCGACGACGACGCGGGGCGCGCGAAGCGCACCGACCAGGCCGCGCGGGCGAGGCGTGAGGGCGTGGGATGGCTGGCCGAGGCCATGGTCCCCGCGCTCCTGGGCGAGACCACGCGGAGCGAGAGGCCGGGGGTGGTCGAGCAGGTCCGTGGGCTGGTGGCCCAGGCTCACGCCGAGGGCGTGGCCTGCGCCCTGGAGGCCATGCGCGAACGCCCCGACTCCCTCCCCCGGCTCGGCGCGATCCGCGTCCCGGTCCTGGTGCTGGTGGGCGAGGAGGACACCCTCACGCCGCCTGTGGAGTCCCGGAAGATCGCCGAGGGCGTGCCGGACGGGCGACTCGTCGTCCTACCGGGCGTGGGTCACCTGGCCAACCTGGAGGCGCCGGAGGCGTTCAACGCCGCGCTGGCGGACTGGCTGGGCTGAGGGGTCGCGCCGCCGGGCCCTACATGATCGGCCCGACCGTCCGGAAGTGATCGAGCATCTCGGGCGTGAACACGACCAGGCCATAGGTCTCCTGGACGTGGGCGAGATGGTCGGTGAGCACGTACTCCGGGTCCACCTGGAACACGCCGCGGAACGCCGTGTCGGCGTCCTCCACACGGCCCAGCGAGTGGAACACCGCCGCCAGGATCTCCTTCACGATGAGGCGCTGGTCCACGTCCAGGTCGGTGCGGGCGTCCGCCGCCTGGAAGAAGCGCAGCGCGTCCCGGAGGAGCGCGTCGCGGAAGAAGCCGAACCCCTCGCCCAGCTTCACCCGGGTGTCCGCCACGGCGGCCGTCGAGTCGGCCTGGCGCACCAGGGCCTCGCGGGCGTCCCCCAGATCCGGGGGGATCGCCACCACCAGCGTATCCAGCATGCGCCGGCCGCCCTCGGGGTCGCCGGACTCGATGAGCCCCGCGTAGACCAGGAGGGCCGTGCGGGCCACGGCGGGATCCCCCAGGGCGCGGATGTCCGACTCCTCCCGGAACAGGAAGGCGAGGAGCTCGGCGCGCGCGCCGGCCACGTCCCCGTCCGCCACCTTGAGCCGGGTCAGCGCGGACTCGAAGTCGGCATACAGCGAGGCGGGAACCGAGTCCCCGACCGCAGCGGAGTAGCCCTTGGCCGCCTCCACGTTCCCCAGCTCGGTGGCGGCGATGAAGGCCAGGGAGTTGAACGTCCGCCGCTGGTCCTCGGCCCCGGCGGCCTCGAGCCCGGAGCGGGCCAGCTCCTCGGCGCGGGCGGGCGAGCCCTCCTTCAGGTGGGCGCGGGCCAGGCGTACCACAGTCTCCAGATCGGACGCGCCCCCGCCCTTCAGGAGCTCCTCCCCCACCGCGACGACGTCGCTCCAGCGGCCCAGCGTCGTCGCGTCGTCGAACACCGTCCGCCGGAGCGCGCCGAGCTGCCCGGCGGAGGCGCCCGAGCCGGCATGGGCGGCCAGGCCGATGGCGCGCAGCGCCTCGTCGGTGGCCGCCGGCAGATCGCCCAGGTGCCGGTGCGTGTCGGCCAGGCGGAAGGCATGCTCGAAGCGCTGCGCCGCGCCCGGCCCGGAGCCCAGGCGCTTCTGCCACTCCAGGACGCCCTGGTAGTCGCCGGCCTCGTGCGCGGCCACGAACCCCTGCCACACCAGGGTGGGCGCCACGGATGCGTCGGCGGTGACCTCCCCGGCCTCGAGGGTGCGGAGCGCCTCCAGCCCCAGGGTGCGGGCCCCCTCCCAGTCGCGGGCGGCGAAGGCGGCTCCGGCCGCCAGGTGGAGCCCGGGGGCCGGCGGGGAGAACCGGCCCACCGCTCCGGTGAGCGTGCGGGCCGCGACGCGGAACCACCTCCGCTCGCTGCCCTCGACGCGGACCTTCGCGTCCCGCGGGGCGGAGACCGACGCCCACGGACCGTCCTCGGAGACGGCGCCCTCCACCTGATATCCGGTGATGAAGGAGCCGGCGAGCGCCTCCCAGGCAAGCTCGGTGGCTCCGGGCCTCCACGACGCCTTCACCGAAGGCACCTCGGGAACGTCCACGCCCCAGCGGAGGACCACCGAGCGGGCGCCCTCCGAGTCGGTGGCGTAGATGTTCCCGTCCACATCCACGGTGAGCCGGTCGCCCTTCTCAAGCCCCTTCTGGCTGCCCACACGAGCCACCAGGCGGCCCAGCGACGAGTCGGCCACGGCCACCCGCCCGCTCCCGCGGCGCAGCAGGTAGAGGTTGCCCTCGCGGTCGGTGGCCATGGCCGCCACGCCGCCGCCGGCCATGGACGGCGGGAGGGAGCTGATCAGCCCGCCGCCCAAGGGGACCTCTCCCGCCGCGATGCCTTCCTCGTCCCAGGCGAAGACGCGGCCCTGGGGCGAGATGGCGACGCCCTCCGCCTTGGGGAGCGGGAACGTTCCCAGGAGCGTGGCCACGTCGGCGCTGAACACAGCAACGCGCCCGTTGTCGTGGTCGGCCACCGCGATCCTCCCGTCGGCGAAGAGCGCCACGCCACGGGGGCTCCTGAGGCGTCGGTCGTCCGAGTAGTTGTCGCCGAAGACGCCGATGGGCTGGTCGGTGCGCAGGTCGAAGACGTGGAAGCGGTTGCGTCGCGGCTCGCTCACCACGAGGAGCGTGTCGTTCAGCGCAACCGAGCCCGCCCGCTCCACCGTTTGGCCGAATGTGTGAGCCGACGTCCCCCGCGCGGGCGCAGGAACGCGGATGGTGTTGCCGAAGGCGCCCGGGCGCTCGGCCAGCTCCGCCTCCACGACCCGGAGGTTGCGCCCCTCCGCGTCGGCGAGGGCGTACCAGACGGTCCCGCGACCCGTGGGCGCACTGCCCAGGACGCCCGGACCAAGCTCCGGCTCGACACCCTGGAACTGGAGCGGGTAGTCCTGCGGCGTCTCGGCGGGCCGCGTCGCCTCCAGCACGAGCCGGACGCGCTCGACCTTCCGGTCGTCCCGGTCCAGCAGAAGGAGCTCGTCGGTGCCGGCCAGCGCCACGTCCACCAACCTGCGGAACGAGCCGCGTCCCGAGCCCTTCCCTCCGTAGAGCCGGTCGTCGGAGCCCACGGGCGTCGCGCCGGTGCCGTCGGCGGACCAGAGCACGCCCGACTCGCGGTCCGCAGCCACCACGGTCCCGGTGGGCATCCCGATCACGGCCACGGGCTCGCGGAGGGTTCCCCCGCGCAGCGCGAGCGAGCCGGTGCCGGTCGCGGGGGCGTCCAGGGCGCTCAGCGCCGCAGTCAGGTCGGGAAGCTGGACCAGCGAACCGGGCACGTCCTTGACGGCCACGTAGATCCGGCCGGAGGGACCCACGCCCAGCGCCCGGGGCTCCTTGACGACGGCGGGAAGCAGGATGTCGTGAAGGAAGGTGCCGTCCAGGCTGAAGATCTGGACCCCCTTTCGCCCCTTGTCGAGGACGTAGACCAGGCCGGCGGGGCCCACGGCCACGTCCAGGGGCTCCTTGAGGAGCCCGGCCTCGTCCCCCTCGGCCCCGATGCGGTGGACCACCTGGCCGCCCTCGTCGAAGACCAGCACGGTCTTCTTGTCCGGGTCGAGGACGTACGAGCGTCCGGCTCCGTCCACGGCCAGCCCCGCGATCTTCTCGAGCCCCTCCACGCCGTAGGTGCGCAACGCCCGGCCGCCGGCGTCGAAGACCGTCACGGTGCCGCGCTCGTCGGCCACGTGGATCTCCCCCGAGGGCGCCCAGGCGATGGCCACCGGACGCTCCAGGGACCCTCCCCCGTCGGCGGGAAGGGCGAACGAGCCCTCGGCCAGGAAACTCGCCTTGGACACGGGCTGCGCCGCGGCGCTTCCGGTCGCCAGCATCATACCCGCCACAAGGAGGAGCGCGGACATGAAGGTCGCGTCCCGAATGCTCCTCGCCGGTGCGTCCATGCGGTGGCTCCCTCAGCTCTTGGGGGGCAGCGAGACGCGGCCCAGGGACTTCCACTCCAGCGGCCCCACCCGGAACTCCCCGGAGTACGGCGAGAACCGCCCGGCATCGGCGGCGGTGGGACGGATCTCGAGGCGGTGGACCACGCCCGCGGTGACCGGGAAGCCGGCCAGGGGCGTGCGGCCCACCTGGCGGCCATCCACGAAGACCGTCCCCGCCGGCTGGGAGATCACGTCGATGGAGCCGAACGCGGTGATGTCCGCGGCGATGTTCAGGATCTGGCCGGGCTGGGGGGACACCTCCCGCCGGAAGACCACCAGCGTGTACGACGAGAGCTCCGGCACCCCCACCACCGACACGGTGTGGGAGCGCCCCTCGGCCAGCTTCACGCCGGTGACCGGAGGCGGCCCCAGCGTGTCCCCGTCCACCACCACCTTGAGGAAGGGGAGCGCTGCCGCGGGGGAGGCCTGCAGGTTGAGGGTGGCCGGCCCGGTGCCCGACCCGGGCTGAACGGTGGGGGGTTCCGCGGCGGGCCGGGCGGAGGGCTGCGTCGCCGGTTGGGCAACCGCCTGTGTCGGGGCCTCCTCCTGGGGCTCGGAGCGCGCCGGCGCCCCGGCGGCCACCCGGAACGAGAGGGAGCCGGTCGCCACGGGGAGGCCCGTGGCGGTGGTCAGTGTGGAGTCCAGGTACACGGTGTAGCGCGCGCCCACTGCGAGCGGCCCGGCAGGCGTCAGCCGCGCCGTGCGGCGGTCCTCGGCGAGGGCGACATCGGCCTGGACGTCCACCCCGTGCTCGGCGGTGAGGCGAACACGCTGCGCGTCCACCTTCCGGGCGTCCATGTCCTGGCCGAAGCGCAACGTCACCGGCCCCTGGGGCCGGACGGGGCCGGCCACCTCCGCGGTGCCCGGGGGCGTGCCCGACGGGATGGGCTGCGCTCGTATGGGGAAGCGCGCCTCGCCTCCGCTCCCGTCCGCTGCGCGCACCGGGCGGCCCCCGGCATCGCGGAACGCGTCTCCCAGGACCAGCGTGTAGTCGGCTCCGTAGGCCAGCGTCGCGAGCGGGCGGATTTCGATCGCGTGCTCGTCGTCGCCCACGGCGACCTCGGCGGCCACGGGATCGCCGGAGGCATCGAGGAGCCTGACGTTGGCGCTGGTGGCCGTGGCAGGGTCTATGGCGCCGGAGAACGCCACGGTGACCGCGGCCCCGATCTCCATACCTCCCTCCACCACGGGGAAGGAGGCCCGGGTGACCGTGACCGGGGCGCCGGGGAGGATCCGACCCCCGGGATTCACGACGACGAGCCCGCCCACCCCCACGACCACCGCCGCCACGACCGCCGGGACGAGCCACTTCCTGGACGGGCGCTGGGCCGCGACCGCCTTGACCTGGACGGCGGGCGGCGGCGCGGGCTGCGCGCCCCCGGCCTCCTGCAGCGTGACCGCGTACAGGGTGACTGGGCCTGAGATCCCCTTCACGGCCCGCTGCCCCAACGGCTCGGTGCGGAAGACCGGCCGCTGGCGGATCTGCGCGTGCACCGCCTCGCTGGCGATGACCTGCCCCGGGGCCGCCTGGTTCTGCAGGCGCGACGCCAGGTTCACGCCATCGCCGTAGATGTCCCCGTCCGCTGCCGGGATGACCTCCCCGACGTTCACGCCGATGCGGAGCGTGGTCCCGTGCCGGCGCGCGGCCTCGTCCTCGACGAACCGCTCCATGAGCGTCAGCGCCGATCGGATCGCTCCATCCGTGCTGGCGAACTCGGCCAACGCCGCGTCGCCGATGTACTTCACGACGCGCCCGGAGTGCTGGGTGACGACTTCTTCCGCGATGCGCTGGAACGCGGCCACGACCCGGAGCGCCGCGTCCTCGTCCCTGGACGAGAGCGCCGTGTATCCGACGATGTCGGCGAACCAGACGGCGGCGAGCCGCCGGCCTGGCTCAGGAGATTCGCTCATGCGCCCTCCGAATGGGGGGGGGTCCGAACCCATATTCGGGGGCGGCCCACCGGGGAGCAAGGATCGGCTCCCCGCCGGCTCCGGGGCGAGGGCTCAGCGTGGCGGAACCGCCCCGCCTCCAGCGGCGACTGTCGTGTCCGCGGTGGGGGCCGCCGCGGGGTCGGGAGCGTGGAGCCTGGCACGCTCCGCCTCCGCCCACGCCGTGAGGGCGTAGCGCTGAGCGTCGGTGAGGCGGGCCTCCGGGTGCAGCCAGGTGTAGCTCCCCTCGGGCATCTCCCCCGACTTCACCACCTCCACGATCTCCTCGAGCTTGTGGTCCCTCCGCTCCTGGGCCAGCGCGCCCCACGTGGACAGGTTGAGGTGCCTGCGCCCGTCCTTCACGTGCTTCGCCACGAGGAACTTCACGGGCGTGATGTGGGCGTACCACGGCCACACGGTCTCGTGCGAGTGGCAGTCCATGCACGCGACCTTCAGGATCTGGCCCGCTTCCCCTGCGGGAATGGCCATCGCGCCTTCGGCGGGCGGGTTGGACGTGTCCACCGGAACGAGCTGGCTGCCCACCAGCACCACCGCCACCCCCAACACAACCCTGCCGAGCAGCTTGTTCGTCATGAGCCACCATCCCCTTCCGTCGTGTCCCGGGCCCCGCCCCCCGGCGGGCGGGAAGGCGCCCAATCTAAGGGGAGGATGGCCCTTCACCCCAGGGTCACGTCGGCGGCGTCCAGGTCGCCCACGTAGTACCGGAGCAGGAGCCGGTGGAAGACCACCGCGTACCGGGCGCTCACCAGCTTGGCCGCGGCCTGCACCTGCGCCGAGCGCGCCTGGGTGACCTCCACCAGCGTCGCCGCGCCCACCTGGTATCGCTCCTCGGCCGCTCCCAGTGCCAGCGCCGCCGCCTCTGCGCCCGCCGCGGCCGCCGAAAGCTGAGCGCCGGCGGAGCGGTGATCCTGGTAGGCCCGGGCCACCTGGGTCCCGATGGCCTGCCGCGCATCCTGGATGGCCAGATCGGCGTTCTCCGCCGCGAGCCTGGCCTGCTCGGTGGCCGCCGAGGTCCTCCCCTTGTCGTACAGGGGGATGGACACGCCCAGCGAGATGGATCCTCCACGCCGCTCGTCGAGCTGCTGGGCGAAGCTGCTGGCGCCCAGGCTCGAGTAGGCGCTGTTGTACCCCGCGGTGAGCGCCACCGTGGGCCACCGCGACGCCGACGACACCTTCACGCCCTGTTCGGCCGCACTCAGGAGCGCCTCCCGGGCAGCCAGGTCCGACCTCAGGGCCAGCGCCCGCTCCAGGAGCGTCGCGAGCGGCTCGAGCTCGTCCGCCACGCTGTCATCGCCGAGGGGAGGCGCCTCGAAGTCGTAGCTCCCCACCGGATCCAGCTGGAGCGTCTGCACCAGGTCCACCTCGGCGAGCGCCACAGCCCCCTCGGAGGTGACGACGTCGTAGCGCGCCGAGGCCACCGAGGCCTGCTGCTGGTAGAGGTCGGCCACCGTGCGCGTGCCGGCCTCCACGTACTCCGCGATCTGGGCCTCCAGGGCCTCGGCCGAAGCCAGGCTCTCCGTCTGGACGCGGCGCTGCTCCCGCTGCTCGATGAGGGCCAGGAAGTTGGATGCCACAGTGAACACCACGGACTGGCGGACCCGGTCCAGCTCCAGGCGCCCGGCGTCCCGGTTCCGCGTCGCCTGGCGCAGCGACGCCAGTCCGGACATCCCGTCGAAGAGCGTCACGCTGGTGGACACGCCCGAGCTCGCGGAGCGGGCGATCTGGTCCACGATGGCGCCCTCGTTCTGGTCGAAGGTGCGTCCGAACGTCTGGCCGCCGGAGACGCTCAGGCGGAGGTCCGGAAGGAAGTCGAGCTTCGCCTGCCGCACCGACACCGCATCCGCGGCCAGCGCGTTCTCCGACTGCTTGAGGGTGGTGTTCCGCTCCAGCGCGATCTCCACCGCCGAGGCGAAGGTCACGGGCCGGGCTTCCTGCCCCTGGAGGCTCCCGCCGAAGGCGAGCGCGAGTGAGAGGGTGGCGATGCTGGTGCGCATGTCGCGGTTCTCCATGGCCGTCGAGGCGGCTCGGGTCATTCGTAGCGGAGGGCGTCGATAGGGTTGAGCGCGGAGGCCTTCCGGGCCGGGTAGAACCCGAAGAAGACGCCCACCGCCGCCGAGAACCCCACCGCCACCACGGCGGCGAGGGGCGGCGTGGCCATGCTCCACCCGGTGAAGTGCCCCAGGACGGCCGAGGCGGCGGCCCCCACGGCGAGCCCTACCAGCCCACCCGCCGAGCTCATGACCACGCTCTCGATGAGGAACTGTGTGAGGACGTCGCTGCCGCGGGCGCCGGTGGCCAAACGGATCCCGATCTCCCGGGTGCGCTCGGTGACCGACACGAGCATGATGTTCATGATCCCGATGCCGCCCACCAGCAGGGAGATGGAGGCGATGGCGCCCAGGAGCCACGACATCACCTCGGTGGTGCCCTTGGCGGCGTCGGCGATCTCGGTCTGGTCGCGGACGGTGAAGTCGTCGGCTTCGCTGGCACCTAGCCCGTGCGCCTCGCGCATGATGGCGGACAGCTCCTCGATGGCGGCCGGGATGTCCTCCGACGCCCACGTGGTCGCGATGATCTGGCCGATGAAGCTGAACCCGGCCAGGCGGTTCTGCGCCGTGGTGTAGGGCACCAGGACCACGTCGTCCTGGTCGGTCCCCGACGAAGTCTGCCCCTTCTCGCTCAGGACCCCGACGATGGTGAAGGGGACGTTGCGGATCTGCAGGCTGGCGCCCACCGGATCCACGCCCGGGAAGAGGTTCTCCGCCACGGTGCTCCCCAGGACCGCAACCTTCCGCATCGAGCGGACGTCGGCCTCGTCGAAGAAGGTGCCGGAGGTCAGCGGCCAGTTCCGGATGGTCAGGTACTCCCCCGAGACGCCGTTGATCTCGGTGCGCCAGTTGCCGTCCCCACCGATCACCTGGGCGCGGGTGAAGATGACCGGGGTCACGCCGCTCACAAGGGTGGCCTCGCGGGCGATCTTCTCGGCGTCCTCCACGGTGAGGCGGTTGAAGGTGCCCGCGCCCATGCTCGCCCCGCCCTGCTGCGTCGAGCCGGGGGTGATCACGGCCAGGTTCGTGCCCAGGTTGTCGATCTGCGCCTGGATGCGGCTCTGCGCCCCATAGATGATGGCCACCATGACGATGACCGCGGCCACGCCGATGACGATGCCGAGCATGGTGAGGCTGGAGCGCATCTTGTTCTTGAGGATGCTGTCCGTGGCCACCCGGACCAGGGTCGTGGTCTTCATGATGCCTCCAGGGCTTCTTCGTACGGTTGCGTGCCCAGGTCATCCATCGCCCAGCGGCGGCCCACCACCGGCGTGTCGCGCACGATGCGCCCGTCCCGCAGCTCGACGATGCGCCGCCCGTACCGGGCGATGTCGTGCTCGTGCGTCACCAGCAGGATCGTCATCCCCTGCGCGTTCAGCGCCTGGAACAGGGCCATGACCTCCAGGGACGTGCGCGTGTCCAGGTTGCCGGTGGGCTCGTCGGCGAGTAGGAGCGTCGGGCCCATGACCAGGGCACGGGCGATGGCCACTCTCTGTTGCTGGCCCCCCGACATCTCGTTGGGCGCGTGCTCCATCCGATCCCCCAGCCCCACCTTCCTGAGCGCAGCCGCCGCCACGGAGCGCGTGTCCCGACGCTTGCCGCTGCGGTCGTAGAGCAACGGGAGCTCGACGTTCTCGAGGGCCGACGTGCGTGCCAGGAGGTTGAAGCCCTGGAAGACGAAGCCGAGCTTCTGGTTCCTGAGGTCGGCGAGCTGGTTACGGCTCATGCCGTCCACCCGCACGCCGTCCAGCAGGTACGTGCCCGAGGTGGGCGTGTCGAGGCATCCGATGATGTTCATCATCGTGGACTTCCCCGATCCCGAGGCGCCCATGATGCTCACCATCTCGCCTCGCTCCACCGTGAGGTCGATGCCCCTCAGGGCCCGGACCACGCTGCGGCCTGTCTGGTAGCTCTTCACGATCCGGCTGAACCGGATGACTTCGGGGCTCTCCACGGTGGCTCTCCTCAGAAGCCGGGGCGCGGCGGGCCCGACTGCCCCCCCGACTGGAACGGACTGCTCGCCTCGCCGGCGGCAGCAGCCGCCGAGCCGGTCCCGACGACGACGCGGAGACCTTCCGCGACGCCTTCCCCGAGCACCTCCGTGCGGCGCCCGTCGGACACGCCCACACGCACCCTCAACGCGTCGAGACGCCCGTCCCCCGTCACCACCCAGAGCGTGCCCTCGGTTCCGTCCCGGGACGTGCTGGAGCTCCGTGTCCCGGACCCACCGCCCCCCATGGGAGGCGGGCCTGGATCGCCGCCTCCCGAGGCCTCGACGGTCGGCACTTCTTCCGGTGCCGCAGCGCGCGCGAGGAGCGCGGCCGCCTGCGCCGTGGGCTCCAGGTTCGCCAGCACGGCGTCGCTGGGCTGGTAGCGCAGCGCGGCGTTGCTCACCAGGAGCGCGTCGTCCGCCGAGCCGGTGAGGAACGACACGGTGGCGGTCATCCCCGGGAGCAGCTTCCCGGTGGGGTTGGCCACCTGAACCACCGCCGTGTAGTTGACGATGTTCTCCGTGGTGGCGGACTGGAGCCGCACCTGCCGCACCGTTCCGGTGAACATCGTGTCCGAGTATGCCTGCACCGTGAAGGTGACGGGCTGGCCGGCGCGGATCTCGCCGATGTCGCTCTCGTCCACGGCGGCGAGGATCTCCATCTCGCCCAGATCCTTGGCGATGAGGAAGAGCTGGGGGGCGGAGAAGTTGGCCGCCACCGTCTGCCCTACGTCCACGTTGCGCTCCACCACCACGCCGTCGATCGGGGCGTAGATGCGGGTGTACCCCAGGTTGCGCCGGGCGCGGTCCAGCGCCACCTGCCCCGACTTCACGTCGGCCCTGGCCACAGCGAGCAGGTACTCGGTCTGGTTGAACTCGGTCTCGGTGAGCACCTGGCGCTCGAAGAGCTGCCGGTTCCGCTCGTGGTCGCGCTCCGCCTTCAGCAGGGACGCCTGGCTCCGCTCGACGCCGGCTTCCGCGTCGCTCACCGCCTGCTCCAGGAGGGTGGGATCGATGCGCGCGATGAGCTGGCCGGCCCTCACCCGGTCGTTGAAGTCGGCGTAGATGGCCTCGACCTGGCCCGACACCTGGGTCCCCACCTGGATCTGCGTCACCGCGTTCAGGGTTCCGGTGGCGGTGACGCTGGACGTCACGTCTCCGCGCTCCACCGCCGCGAAGCGCAGGGCGGGACCGCCCGCGTCGGCGCCGCTGCCGAACCAGACGGCCCCGGTGACCACGAGCACCAACGCGCCGAGCCCGGCGGCCCAGCGGGCGGTGGCGGAGCGTCTCGTCGACCCGGGCCCGCCGGGCAGCGCGTCGTCGGGGAGCGCTTCGGCCGGTAGCGCCTCGTGGGCGCCCGGGACCGTCGCCTCCAGGATGGCAGAGTTCTCGGCGGCATGGCTCAGGGATGACATGGTCGGCTGGCTCCAGGGTCGGTGTTCCGCGATCCGCCCGTGGTCCGGGATCGACGGCCTGCGCAACGCGGCAGGTGCCACCCCTGAGGTGCAACGCCCGTGCCGGACTGGAACCCGTCTGCCAGGCCGATCGCCAGGCCGCGTCGCCATCCCTTGGGCCTGCGGAATCCGCAGGAATGCGCGGATTCAGCAGTGCTGCAGGGAGGGCCCGTCCGTCGCCATCCCACTCCCGCCTCGTGGCCCGGCACGGCACGAAGGCTGCTTCGGTCGGCCATGGAACGCGGGGCGCGCACACGGGTCGACCGGCGCGCTCCCGTGGCTCTCCGCGACCGCGGAGCCTACGATTGGGGCAGGCCGGGTACCCGAGCCCACCCCACGCATCACCGGGACCGGAACATGACGCGACTCGAAGACCGCACGGAGCTGGCACGCCTGGGATGGCTCATCACCACGGTGGGGATGGCGGTGATCCTCGTGGTGGGATCGTGGCTGAACTACCGCGTCGTGCGGGCCGCCGTGGACACGCTCAACCTCGGCCAGGCCGAGCTCCTCGGGAACGCCATGCGGACCGCCCGGAGCGACGGCGGCGCCGGCATGGACGCGGCCAGCCTTCAGGAGATCCTGGACACCCACGCCGCGTCCGGCCTCCGGTACCTCGCAGTGATCGGCCCCGACGACACGGTCCTCGCCGAAGCGGGGTCGAAGGTGGGTCCCCTGGCCACGCCAAGGACACGGGGGCCCGGCCTCGCCACGACCCTGGTCGCCGTGGGCGAGCGCGTCCGCTCCTTCCAGCCCCGTCCTCCGCAGCGCCCCCCTCCGATGTCCGGGGATGCCCCGCCCCCCCGCGAAGGACGGGAGGGAGCGAGCTGGGATGCGGATGTGCGGGGCGCGTACTGGAACGTGGTGGAGTTCGAGCCCCTGGCCGCCGACGTGCTGGCGGGAGGGAGGCGTAGCCTCGGCCTCTCCTGTCTCGCGGCTCTTCTCCTGGTATCCCTGGCCCTCCTGAGCTGGCGCGCGTCGGAGCGCGCCGATGCGGCCCGCCGCGCCATGGACGAGCAGCAGCACCTGGCGGACCTGGGCCAGATGTCCGCCGTCCTCGCCCACGAGATCCGCAACCCACTCGCGTCCCTCAAGGGGAACGCGCAGCTCGTGGCCGAGCAGCTCCCGTCGGGATCGCCGGACAGGAAGCGCGTGGACCGGGTGGTGTCCGAGGCGAACCGTCTCGAGGCCCTCACCGCGGACCTCCTCGACTTCGCGCGCACCGGACCCCTCCGGCGCTCCGACAGCGATCCTCTGGAGATGATCCGGCAACTCGTCGAGGACGTGGGCGGCGGCCCTTACGAGGTGGAGAGCGGTGGTTCCCCACGCTCGTGGGCGCTGGACGTCGCCCGCATCCGCCAGGCCCTGCTCAACGTCCTCATCAACGCCCGCGAGGCCTCGGGGGCGGGCCCCGTCCGGGTGCGGGTCGACCAGGGGGCTGCAGCTCTCGTCTTCGAGGTCTTCGACTCCGGGAGCGGCCTGCCTCCGGGCGCCGGGGAGAGGATCTTCGATCCCTTCTTCACCACCCGCACGAGCGGGACGGGGCTCGGCCTCGCCGTCGCCCGGAGCGTCGTCCGGAAGCACGGCGGCCGCATCGAGGCCACCAACCAGCCAGGAGGAGGCGCGGTGTTCCGCATCACCCTTCCTGCGACGGAGCGCGCCTGATGGCCACCATCCTCGTCGTGGAGGACGAGCCCGGGATCCGCGAGTTCCTGGCCGACGCACTGGAGGGCGAGGGCCACGCCGTGTCCACCGCCGGCGACGTCCGGGAGGCCCTCGCCCTGCTTCAGGGCCGGGGGTTCGACCTCCTCATCACCGACCTGCGCATGCCCGGCGCGTTGGACGGGATGGACCTGGTCCGGCGGGTGCGCGCGGACATCCCGGAGATGGAGGTCGTGGTGCTCACCGCCCACGGGACCATCGAGACCGCCGTGGAGGCCACCCGCCTGGGCGCCTTCGACTACCTCCAGAAGCCTCTGTCGGGGCCGGACGAGATCCGCCTCGTGGCAGGCCGTGCCCTGGAGCGGAGGAACCTCCTGGCGCTGCGCGCCGCGGTGCGGCGCGAGAGCTCCTCCGGGCTCCTCCCCCTGGGCTACGGGGACCCCGCCATGGCGCCGGTGATCCGAGCCGTGGAGAAGGTCGCCCCCACCAACGCCACCGTGCTCCTCCTGGGGGAGAGCGGCACCGGCAAGGAAGTGGCAGCCCGCACCATCCACGCCCTGAGCCCCCGAGCCGAGGGGCCGCTGGTGGTGGTCAACTGCGCCGCCGTTTCCGAGCACCTCATGGAGAGCGAGATCTTCGGGCACGAGAAAGGCGCCTTCACCGGCGCCACCGCCGCGCGCCGCGGGCGCATGGAGCTGGCCGACGGCGGCACCCTGTTCCTGGACGAGATCGGCGAGATGAAGCCGGAGCTCCAGGCGAAGCTGCTGCGCGTGCTCCAGGACCAGACCTTCGAGCGCGTGGGTGGGACCCGAACCCTCACCGTGGACGTCCGCTGGATCGCCGCCACCAACAGGAACCTGGACGCCATGGTGCGCGCCGGCCAGTTCCGGGAGGATCTCTACCACCGGCTGGCCGTCTTCCCCATCCGCCTCCCACCCCTTCGCGAGCGTCCCTCCGACATCCTGCCGCTGGCCGAGGCGCTCCTGGCCCGGATCGCAGCCGAGTTGGGCCGGACCAGGCTCACGCTGGACGGGGGGGCCGGGGAGCGGATCCGATCGGCCCGCTGGCCGGGCAACATCCGCGAGCTGGCCAACGCTCTGGAGAGGGCTGCGATCCTCGCCGAGACGGACCGCATCCTCGCCCGCGACATCGCCCCGTCCGCGGCCACGGCTGGTCAGGACCCGGCGCCGACCAAGTTGGAGGAGATCGAGCGGGAGGCCATCCGCGCAGCGCTGGTCAGCGTGGCGGGAAATCGCCGCCTCGCGGCCGAGCGCCTGGGCATCGGCGAGCGGACGCTCTACGACAAGCTGAAGCGGTACGCGCTGGACTGAAGTCCGGCCCGGCAGCCGGCGCTACCGCTTCGTGCAGGCGACCTGGAAGCCCGTCTCAGCCGTCGCCCCGCGCGTCACCGTCACCGGAACCGGGTTGGGCGAGGTCACGGCGCAGTTGGAGGCGACGTCCCGCAGGGACACGCTGTAGGTCTTGACGGGCAACGCCACGACCACGAACTGGCTGGGTCCGACGAGGACGGTGCGGTAGTCGGTGTCGAAGGCCAGGGTGTACATGTCGTCCTGGTCCTCGCCGGTGGTGGCGATGGTGACCTTCACGTTGCCGTTGTCGGTGCAGGCCACGGCGAACGTCACTGGAACGGTCTGGAGGGCGCCCACGGTCACCGACCGGGGATTGTCCCCGGAGACCAGGCAATTGCCTGCGACCCCCTTCAGCTGGAGCGTGTGGGTGCCCTCCGCCGCGGAGAAGCTCCTGGTCGCGCCGGGGGTGAGGGTGTACGCCACGGTGTCCGTGTTGATGTACAGCGAGAACGTGGTGTCCACCTCCTGTCCGGACACCTGCACCCCCACCTGCAGGGACCCCGCGGTGGACCCTGTGATGTCCGCCGTCGAACACCCGGCGGCGACCATGGCGGCCACCGCGAGACCCGCCTTCAGCATCCTCATGTCCCGACGCACTCCCTGAGTCCAGTCCCGGAATCGCCCTCCGACGCTTCCCGGATAATGGAACCCGCCTGACCCTCAGGAAGTTGCATCCCGGAGGGCGTTCGGACCACACCGTGGGGCCGGGGACGCCGCGTCCGTGGCACGGCGCCGAACTCCGGGGCGGCGGCGGCGGCCTGGCTGCGAGCCGGCCGTCCCACCGCCCCTCCAGGGACCTCGCCCGCGCGCAGCCTCCCCGCCTTGTCCCAAAAGGTGCGAATCCCTACCATCCGGTGCCTGAACGCGGTGGGATTTCCTGTCCTTGGGCTGCCCATGTCCAGCCGCGGTCGGGCGTAGCACACCCCACGGACTCACGGCTCCGAAAGACAGGAGAAGCATCATGGCGGATCAGATGTTCTCCCCGCCCGCCGCATTCAGCGAGCGGGCGTGGATCAGGAATCTGGATCAGTACAAGAAGATGTACGAGCGGTCGATCAAGGATCCGGACGGGTTCTGGGGCGAGATCGCGAGTGAGTTCCACTGGTTCAAGAAGTGGGACAAGGTCCGTGACTACAACTTCGACCGCCGCGAGGGCAAGATCCACATCGAGTGGTTCGCCGGCGGCAAGACCAACATCACGTACAACGCCCTGGACCGGCACCTGGCCACCCGCGGCGACCAGGTGGCCATCATCTGGGAGGGCAACGAGCCCAACGAGACCCGCAAGATCACGTACAAGGAGCTGCACGAGCAGGTCTGCCGGTTCGCCAACGTCCTGAAGGCCCACGGCGTGAAGAAGGGCGACCGGGTCAGCATCTACATGCAGATGATCCCCGAGCTGGCGGTGGCCATGTTGGCCTGCGCCCGCATCGGCGCGATCCACTCCATCGTCTTCGGCGCGTTCTCGCCCGACTCCCTCTGCAACCGTATCACCGACTCCAGCTGCACCATCGTCATCACGCAGGACACGGGTCTGCGCGGCAACAAGAACAACGTGCCGATGAAGGCCAACGCCGACCTGGCCGCGCAGAAGGCCGCGGTGGATCCGGACAGCCCGACGAAGGTCGAGAAGATCATCGTCGTGAAGCGCACCGGCCTCGACGTGCCCATGCAGCCCGGCCGTGACGAGTGGTGGCACGAGGAGATGGCCAAGGCCTCCCCCGACTGCCCGTGCGAGGAGATGGACGCGGAGGATCCCCTCTTCATCCTCTACACCTCGGGCTCGACGGGAAAGCCGAAGGGCGTGCAGCACAACGTGGGCGGGTACATGGTGTACACCG
Organism: Longimicrobiales bacterium; assembly: GCA_035477395.1. GTDB lineage: Bacteria > Gemmatimonadota > Gemmatimonadetes > Longimicrobiales > Gaopeijiaceae > SZUA-318. The sequence goes on along the minus strand of DATIKQ010000032.1, from coordinate 92,601 downwards.
CCGTCAGCCACAAGTGGATCTTCGACTACCACGACGGCGACATCTACTGGTGCACCGCCGACATCGGCTGGGTGACGGGCCACTCCTACATCGTGTACGGTCCGCTCCAGAACGGCGCCACCAGCATCATGTTCGAGGGCGTGCCGACCTATCCCCAGCCCGACCGCTTCTGGAAGGTGGTGGACAAGCACAAGGTCAATCAGTTCTACACCGCCCCCACCGCCATCCGCGCCCTCATCGCCCAGGGCGACCAGTGGCCGGCCGGATGCGACCTGTCCAGCCTGCGCCTCCTCGGCTCCGTGGGTGAGCCGATCAATCCCGAGGCGTGGATGTGGTACCACAGGCACATCGGGAAGGAGCGCTGCCCCATCGTGGACACGTGGTGGCAGACGGAGACCGGCGGCATCCTCATCACGCCGCTCCCCGGCGCCTGGGCGACGAAGCCCGGATCCGCCACGCTGCCCTTCTTCGGCGTGGAGCCCTGCATCCTGTCGCCCGACGGCGTGGAGCTCACCGAGACCGCGGCCAGTGGCGTGCTCGCCATCAAGGCGCCGTGGCCCGGGATCATGCGCACCGTGTACGGTGACCACAAGCGCTTCGAAGAGACCTACTTCGAGATGTTCAAGGGGTACTACTTCACCGGCGACGGGTCCCGCCGCGACGAGGACGGCTACTACTGGATCACCGGCCGCGTGGACGACGTCATCAACGTGTCCGGCCACCGCATGGGCACCGCCGAGGTGGAGAGCGCCCTGGTGTCCCACCCGAAGGTGGCCGAGGCCGCCGTGGTCGGGTTCCCGCACGAGATCAAGGGACAGGGCATCTACGCGTACGTCACGCTCATCCAGGGCATGGAGTACACCGATGCGCTGAAGAAGGAGCTGATCGCGCACGTGCGCACCGAGATCGGCCCCATCGCCGCGCCCGACCAGATCCACTGGGCGCCGGCGCTTCCCAAGACCCGCTCGGGCAAGATCATGCGCCGCATCCTGCGCAAGATCGCCGAGCAGGATCTGGCTGCCATCGGCGACACCTCGACACTGGCGGATCCGCATGTGGTCGAGGACCTGATCGAGCGCGACCCGCGGACGAAGAAGTAGCGGCCGTCGCACCGCTCGGGTGTGAGTGGATGGGGGTGGGCCGGAAGGCCCACCCCCGTTTCGTTTGTGCCCTCGTGGCCTGATCTTCGAAGACGATGCCCAACGCCCTCCGCCCCTGCCGCGCCGCTGCAGCGCTCGTCCTAGGCATGCTCCTCATGGGCGGAAGCGCGTGCTCGCCCGGATCCGGAGAATCGGGCCAAGCGGGTTCCTCCGGCGGCGAGCGGGAAGCCGAGCCCGCTCCGGCAACCAGCGCAGCACGCGCCTGCGACACACCCATCGGATGGCGGGTCGGCTTCGTGGATGCGCGCTTCGGCCTCGGGGGCGCGGCGCTGCGCAGCGCCATCGAGGACGCCGTGGCGCTGTGGGAGCGCGCGGCCGGGAGGCAGCTCTTCGAGCATGATCCGCACCGCGGCATGCCCATCGACCTCGAGTACGACCACCGCCAACAGCAACTCGACGAGAAGGCGCTCGAGGAGGAACGGCTGGGGCGGTGGCAGGCCGAGCTTGCCGGGGGACCTCGCTCGGCGTCGGAGGTCGAGGCGTACAATCGCCTGGTGGATCGCTACAACACCGCGTTGGAGGAGTACGTCCAGCGCCCACTGCTGGAGTTCGAGGTCGGGGAATACAGCCATACCGTCGAGTCCCCGTCCGGACAGCTCAAGAACCGCCGCATCCGGGTCTGGGCGGTGGAGAGCCGTGCCGGCCTGACCAGCACGCTCGCCCATGAGATGGGGCATGCTCTGGGCCTCGGGCATCTCTCCGACCCCTCGGCCCTCATGACCGCGGCGGGCGATGCCCCCCAGGGTGCGGGGATCGCGCTCCGGGCGGCGGACATGGCGGAGCTGCGGCGGGTGTGCGGAGGGGGGAGCTAGCCGGGGGCGCCGCTTCGCGCCCCCGGCCGCCACCTACTGCTTGCCCTGCACCTGGTAGTACAGCGCCGGCACCACCACCATGTTGAGGAAGGTGGACGTGATGAGCCCGCCCAGCACCACGACGGCGAGGGGCGCCTGGATCTCCTTGCCCGGCTCTCCCCCGCCCAACGCGAGCGGGACGAGCGCCAGCGCGGCGGTGAGCGCGGTCATCAGGATGGGGTTCAGCCGTTCCAGCGAGCCCCGCACCACCGTCTCGCGCAGGGCGTGGCCCTCCGCGAGGAGATGGGCGTAGTGGCTCACCAGGAGGATCCCGTTGCGCACGGCGATCCCGAAGAGCGTGATGAACCCGACCATGGTGGCCACGTTCAGGACCCCTCCCATGAGGAACGTGGCCGCCACACCTCCGATCAGGGCGAGGGGGAGGTTCACCATGACCACCAGCGCCAGGCGCGCGCTGTCGAACTCCCGGTAGAGGATGAGGAAGATGGCGAGCAGCGAGGCGAGGGACAGGAGCGCGATGGCGCGCGTGGCCGCCTGGCCGCTCTCGAACTGCCCGCCGTACTCGACGTAGTACCCGTCGGGGAGGGGCACCTGCTCGGCCACGATCCCGCGAAGCTCGTCCACGACGCTCCCCACGTCCCGCCCGTCCACGTTGGCCTGCACCACAAGCTTGCGCTGGACGTCCTCACGGCTGATCTGGTTTGGACCCCGCTCCAAGCGTACGTCTGCCAGCTCGGACAGCGCCACCGTCCCGCCGCCGGCCACGTCCACACGCGCTGCGGCGATGCGCTCGCGGGAGTCACGGAGCTCGTCGGGATAGCGCACCACGAGGTCGAACGCGCTCTGCCCCTCGAGCACCTGGGACACCACCTCACCGTTGAACGACACGTCCACCGCCTCGGCGAGCGCGGCAGGCGTCACGCCGAAGCGGGACATGGCCAGGCGGTCGGCCTGGATGCGGAGCTGGGGCACGTCGGACTGCTGCTCGACCTGCAGGTCCACCAGCCCCTCCACGTGCTCGACGGCGCCGCGCACGCTCTCGCCCAGGGAGCGGAGCCGGTACAGGTCGGGGCCGAAGATCTTGATGGCGATGGCCGCGCGCGTTCCCGACAGCATGTGGTCGATGCGGTGTCCGATGGGTTGGCCGATGGTGATGTTCATCCCCGGCACGATGGTGAGCCGCTCCCGGAGCTCTCCCATGATGTCGGCCACGTCGCCCTTCGAGAGGTCGAGGCGCACGTCGATCTCCGCGCCGTTGACGCCCTGCGCGTGCTCGTCCAGCTCGGCCCTCCCGGTGCGACGGGCCGTCGAGAGCACCGCGGGGTGGGCCAGGAGCACTTCCTCCACGCGGTCACCGAGCCGATCCGACTCGTCGATCCCCGTGCCGGCCACGGTCACGGCCGACAGGGTCAGCGTCCCCTCCTGGAACTCCGGGAGGAACCCCCGCCCGAGGAACGGGAACGTGGCCAGGGTGGCGACCACCCCCACCACCGCGGCGATGGACACCGCCCGGGGATGGTCCAGCACCCGGTCCAGCGCGGGGCGGTACAGGCCCTTCAGCGAGCGCACCAGCCAGCTGTCCTTCTCCTCGTTCATGATCGGAGCGTTGGGGAGCAGGAGCGAGCAGAGGACGGGCGTGACGGTCACCGCAACGATGAGGGACGCCAGGATGCTGACGATGTAGGCGAGTCCGAGGGGCCGCAGCATCCTCCCCTCCACACCCGACAGGAAGAAGAGCGGGAAGAACACCACCGTGATGATCACCGTGGCGTTCACGATGGGAGCCAACACCTCCCGGGCGGCCTCGTACACCACCGTGAGGGCCGGCCTTTGCTCCGCCGGCGGCCGGTGATGGTTCTCCCGGAGGCGCCGGAACGTGTTCTCCACGTCGATGATGGCGTCGTCCACGAGCGCGCCGATGGCGATCGCCATCCCGCCCAGCGTCATGGTGTTGATGGTCACCCCCAGCGCGCGCATGAGGATGAGGGACATGGCGAGGGAAAGTGGGATGGCGAGGATCGAGATACCGGTGGTACGCAGGTTCCAGAGGAAGAGGAACAGCACGACCACCACCAGGAACGCGCCGTCGCGGAGCGCCCCGATCACGTTGTCCACCGCGAGCGCGATGAAGTCGGACTGGCGGAAGATGTCGCGCTCGATGGTGACCCCCTGGGGGAGCTGGGCCGCCAACAGGTCCAGCTCCTCGTCGATGCGGCGGGTGAGCTCCAGCGTGTTCACGTCGGGCTGCTTCTGCACCGACAGGATCACCGCAGGGCTACCGTTGACCGAGCCGGTGCCGATGCGGGGGCGGGGGCCGATCTCCACCCGCGCCACGTCGTGGATGCGCACGGGAGTGCCATCGCGCACGGTCACCACCGTCTCGGCGATGTCCTCCGGGCTCTGCACACGCCCCAGGCCCCGGATCAGGACTTCCTGGCCGTCGGAGAGGTACACGCCGCCCGAGGCGACCGCGTTCGACTCCTCGGCGGCTTGCAGCACCTGGTGGAGCGTCACGCCGTGGGCCGCCATGCGCCGGGGATCGGCCAGCACCTGGTACTGGCGCACCTGCCCGCCGATGGGAACCACCTGCGACACGCCCGAGATCGCCAGGAGGCGCTTGCGCACCGTCCAGTCGGCCGCGGTGCGCACGTCCATCTCGGACACCGTGTTGCTGGTGAGGCCGATGAGCATGATCTCGCCCATGATGGACGTGATCGGCGCCAGCATGGGGGGCGGCACGTCCCCGGGGAGCTGCGCGGCGACCTGCTGGAGCTTCTCGCCGACGATCTGGCGAGCCCGGTAGATGTCCGTCCCCCAGTCGAACTCCACCCAGACGATGCTGATCCCCTGGGCCGTGGAGGACCGCACCCGCCGGACGCCCGCGGAGCCGTTCAGGGTCGTCTCCACCGGGAACGTAACCAGCCGCTCCACCTCCTCGGCGGCCATCCCGTGCGCCTCGGTGAGCACGGTCACCGTCGGCGCCGTCAGGTCGGGAAAGACGTCCACCGGAATGGTGACAGCGGAGTATCCCCCCGCTGCCAGGAGCACCGCGGAGGCGAGGAGCGTGAGCAGGCGGTTGTCCAGCGACCAGGCGATGGCCCGGTCCACCCACCCGCCGGTGCGGTCAGTGGGCGTGGCCATGGTCGGCAATCTCGCTGGTGTTGAGGGAGGAGAGCCTGATCTGGTACTGGCCGCGGGTGACCACGCGCTCTCCCGCGCGCACCCCGTCCGTCACCACCGTCCACTCGCCGTCGGAGGCGCCGACCGTCACGACGCGGCGCTCGAACGTCTCCCCGCCGGCCTGCACATAGGCCACCATGACGCCGTCCTCGTCCACCACGGCCTGAGCGGGGATCGCCAGCGCGGGCGCTCTCTCGCCCGAAAGGAGTCTTCCCGTCACCAGCATTCCCGACCGGAGCCGACGGTCCGGGTTGTCCACGACGAACGTCACGGGGACCGTGCGGAGCGCGGGGTCGAGCGCTGCGCCCACGCTCACCAGCCGTTCCGTCCTGACCACGTCCTGCGCGCCCTCGGGCGTGAACGTGGCGCCCGAGACGCCCTCCAGGGCCGCCAGGTCTCCGGCCGGGACCTGGAGCACCAGGTGCAGCTGGCGGGGGTCGAGGACGGTGAGCAGGTGCGCGCCAGCGTCCACGCGCTGGCCCGCCACGAAGCGGCGCTCCACCACCGAGCCGTCGATGGGGGCCGGGAGTGCGAGCACGAAGCCGTCCCGCTCTCCCGCGTCCAGCGCGGAGAGCTGGGCCTGGACGACGTCCAGCTCCAGCCGGGCCTCATCGAGGCGCCGGGCGGGGATCGCCTGCGCTGCGACGAGGCGCTCCGCCCGCGCCACCTCCCGCTCCAGGAGCTCGGCGCGGCCCCTCAGGGACGCATACGCGTCGGCGCCGCCGACGGGAGCCAGGCGGACCATCGGCTGGCCGGCGCGCACCCAGGCGCCCTCCGTGGGCGCGTCCCGGTTGAGATCCCAGCGCGCGATCCCATCGACGGGGGCGGTGACCTGCGCCATGCGCCCGGGCGCCGGCTCCAGCGAGCCCGTGACCTCGAGCCCGGGCGAGACCACCCGGGAGCCGGCGGGCGCCGTGGCGAAGTCGATGGGCCACTGCTGCTCCTTGAGGAACGAGATCCCCGCCCCCCCAGCTGCGTCGGGAACGGGGAGGTCGGCCTCCGACGCGAACACCCGGATGGAGCCCACGTGGATCTCGTCGGAGAGATGCTCGCTCTCGAGCCGCATGGTCAGGTCGTAGGTGCCCGCAGTGGGAAGGCTCGGCGCCGGGTTGTAGACGCCGGCCCTGGCCGGCGCCTCGGCGACCGTGGTGTGCGCCCGGCCGTCGGCACCGACGAACTCCAGCGTGAGGCGCCCCACCGAGACCGCACGGAAGTCGGCCAGGTCGGTGAGGTGGATGGCCCAGGGCTCGCCAGGAGCGCCGGCGATGAGGGCCGGGTGCTCGAAGAACAGCTCGGTGCGCTCGGTCCAGATCGTGATCGCCCCCCCTCCGCCCCGCTCGCTCTCGGCGGGAGCTTCGACCGCTTCGGGGCCGCAGGCCCACGTCCCCACCACCGTCACCGCGAGGGCAGCGCTACGCAGCGTCTTCCACACGTTCATCGCTCGACTCCCTGCTCCAAGTTGTCCGCGAGGCCACCCACGGCCTGCTCCAGTTCGAAGTACGCCAGCCATCCCTCCACACGGGCCCCGAGCCAGAGGAGCCCGGCCTCCGTGAACGCCTCCGCGGCGTCCAGCATCTCCACGATCCCCACCTCCCCCTCCTCGTAGGCCAGGCGCGCGACCGCGAGGAGCTCTTCGGCCTCGGCGAGGCCGCGATCCCCCACGAGCGCTCCGGTGCGGGCGGCCGCGGCGACGCGCGCCCTCGCCAGCGATGCCTCGATGGCCACGGCGCGTCCCACCCACTCGGCCTCCGCCTCGGCGCCCGTGAGCGCGGCGCGGGAGGCGTCCGCCGCTCCGCTCCGGCGGTCCAGGATCGGGACGGGGATCTGGACCGCGAGGAAGAGGCCGTCCTTCCCGTCGGACTGCCGCTTCAGGCCTCCTCCGACGCTGGTCCCCTCCAGCATTCCGCGGCGGGCGAGGCTCGCTCCCGCCCTTTGCGCGTCCACCGCGGCGCGCGCCGCGGCCACCTCTGCGCGCCGCGACAGCGCGAGAGACACCACGTCCACCTCCGCCCCGGGCACGGGCGCGCTCCCCGCGAGGGGCGCGGCGGCGAGCCTGGGCACGCCCGGCTCCCCCACGAGCGCGGCGAGCCGCTCCTCCGCGTAGGCCAGCTCCACCTCGGCCCGCGCCAGGCTCCGGCCCACGCGAGCCCGCTCCACCTCCAGGCGGCGCACGTCGTAGCCGGCCAGGTCACCCTCGGCCGCGCGCTCCGCCGCGTTCGCCAGAATGGAGGCCAGGACCTCGTCGGTGCGCCGGGCGAGCGCCAAGCCCTCGCGGCTCTCCCAGGCTCGCACGTACGCCTCCTTCACATCGCGCACGAGCCGGGCGCTGTCGGCCTGGAAGCGCGCCCGCGCACCGAGGACCAGCGCGTCGGCGCGCCGGGCCCGGCCCGGGGCATCCCAGAGGAAGTCCACGCGCTGGGTCACCGTCAGGTAGCGCTCCGTGTAGTCGCCCAGGTCCTCGTGGGAGAGCGACGCCACCGGGTTGGCGAAGGCACGGCCCTGTCGGCTCACTGCGGCTTCGACGCGGAACCGGCTCCGCGCGAGCGCCAGCGCGGGACTGTCCCGGTGGAAGCGGCTCAGCGCCTGCTCCAGCGTCACCGGCGCGGGCGCCGCGACCTGCGCCAACGTGGGGGAGGGCGCCAGCACCTCCGCGAGGAGCATGCCGGAAACAACGATGATGGGTTTCATCGGCTCGTTCGTGCGCGCGCCGGAGGCGCACGCGGGTCGAGGTTGTTGGGATGGAAGGGCCGACGGCGGATGCGCCAGGCCGTCACCGCGAAGAGGATCCGCGGCGGCGGGGCCGTCGCGGATGGAGCGCGCGGTGGAAGGTCAGGCGGGCGGGGCGCGGGACCGGAGGACGCCCGGTGGCGGGCGGGGCGCGGGAGGCGCGGCGTCAGGGCCGGACGCGGCCCCAGTGACCTGCGGCGCGACAGGAAGTTCCGGTGCCGCGCCCGAGAGCACGGCCGGAGGAACCTTCACGCCCCCCGAGGCGAGCCGGCTGTCCCCCTCGGCGAAGGACGGGACGTGCGCGCCGTGGGCGGCCTCGATGTGGTGCGTCGTCCCGTCGTGGTCCACCTCGTGCTGATGGAGCGCCCCCAGAACGGGCGACATCACGGTCGCCGCTAGGCCGATGGCCAGGGACCGCCGCAGGTGGGTGGTGGAAAGACGCATCCGCAATGGGTGACGGAAGGGGGTGATCGTGTCAAGTCCCGGCCCGGGTGCCGTCAGCGGGCAACGCGCATGAACGGGCCGACGGTGGCCACCTTCCCCGTCCAGGCGACCTCGACGCCGGTCCTGCCCACCGCCACATCACCGGTGATCTGGAAGAGGGGGAGGATCGGCGTCTTCGCCGCCAGCCCGAGCAGACGCTCGTCGTACCCCGTAACCAGACCGAGGCGATACCCGAGCCCCCGGACCACCGAGCCCTCGTCGGAGCGGACGAAGGGTCGCTCGATCCCCGCCGCGAAGGCACGGTTCCCGAACGAGTTGATGAACGTGCCGCCGTACACACCCCGCCATCCCACGGCGAGGAGCCAGTTGGCGTCCAATCCCCGCCCCACCCGGGTGAGGTGGGTCGTCCACATCCCGATGTGGAGCCGCACGCCCCCCGACCGGGGCCGCTCCACCGCCGTGGCCTGGGCCGTCCCCTCGCGGGCCACGAGGAGCAGCGCCACCATCAGGACGAGGAGCGCGGACTTCATGGGCGGGCGCACGCACCCTGTGGGGGGAGCAGGACGGCTCATGGGGCGGACCGGGCTGAGGTAGGCACGGGCCGGATGGGCGCAATGTACTCGCCCGCGCGGGCGCCGGCGACCTCACATGCTGATCTGATACGGGAACCAACTCGCCACGGCTTTGCCCAGCAAACTCGCCCAGAAGCTGGGGCATGCCCAGGGGCTCCGGCACGTGGCCGACGCCTCGGCCCTCATGACCGTGTGTGCCTGATCTGCCCACGAACGCAGTCACCACGTGATTTGACTACGAACGCAGACATCGCTATACATGCCTACGGACATTGGCAAGACCAGGGGGGAACCGATGCTGCTCCGACGGCCTCACGACCTCGCCGCCCTGTTCCGCGACGGCCGGACCCGCGCCGGCTGGTCCCAGACCCAGCTCGCGGACCGGATGGGCGTGTCGCGCCAGTGGATTTCCCTCGTGGAGACAGGCAAGACCAGCGTCGAGTTCGACCTCGTCTTTGGCGCCCTTCAAGCGCTCGGCTACCAACTGTACTTGGAGCCCTCGGCCCAGTCGGCGCGGACCGCGGGAAGGGCGGTCGAGCAACCGGAGCTGCCGGTTCACCGCCCCTCGGCGCGCACCCCCCTGACGCGGAGCGGTGAGCCGCTCGGCACGCACCGAATCCGGCGCCGGCCGAGAGAAGGTCGCCATGACTGAACTCCGGGTTCTCCTCGATGGCGAACAGGTCGGAGTCCTCGCTCAGCGCGCAGCCGGGGAGCTCGTCTTCACGTACGAGCGGTCATGGCGGGAGCGGAACGATTCCTTTCCGATCTCCTTGTCCATGCCTCTCGCGCAGCGGGAGCATCGCGACGTCGTGGTGCGCCCCTTCCTGGAAGGCCTCCTGCCTGACAACGCCAACATCCTCGAGCGGTGGGCGCGGCGGTTCCAGGTGTCCGCCCGCAACCCCTTCGCCCTGCTCTCCCACATGGGGGAAGACTGCGCTGGCGCGGTGCAGTTCGTTCGCCCGGAGCGATACCAGGACCTGGCGGGTGCCGGACCCGGAGACGTCGCGTGGCTCAGCGAAGGAGACCTATCCGAACGTCTTCGCGATCTCGTCGAGCACCAGGGGATGGGGCGACTACCGGAGGACCGCGGCCACTTCAGCCTGGCCGGCGCGCAGCCGAAGATGCCCCTCTTCTTCGATGGTGCCCGCTGGGGGATCCCCTCCGGCCGCTTGCCGACGACCCACATACTCAAGCCCTCCGCGCAGAGGGACCTCGGAGGCCTCGAGGTCAACGAGCACCTCTGCCTCAGGCTGGCGAAGGAGCTCGGGCTTGCGGCCGTCGAGTCGTGGGTCGAAACGTTCGGGAAACGGGACGCGCTCGTGGTCGCCCGTTACGATCGCGTGCAGTTCGCAGACGGTCGAGTCGTGAGACTGCATCAGGAGGATGCGTGCCAGTCTCTCGGCGTCTCGCCGCACCGGAAGTACCAGAACGAGGGAGGACCCGGCCCCGAAGACATCGTGGACCTGCTGATCCGGGAATCGGATGATCCCGAGACCGACGTCGCCGCCTTCCTCGATGCACTCGCGCTCAACTGGGTCATCGGCGGCACGGACGCACACGCCAAGAACTACTCGTTGCTCCTGTCCGCAGGGTCCGTTCGACTCGCACCACTGTACGACGTCATCAGCATCCTCCCCTATCCACGGTGGGTAGCCTACCGGGAAGCGAAGCTGGCCATGAGCCTGGGCCGGGAATACGGCGTCCGGAAGATCCGGAGGCGGCATTGGGAGGGCCTGGCCGTCCGCTGTGATCTCGATCCTGGGCCGGTGATCCAGCGGGTTGCCGAGGTTGTCACGGCCGTACCGGCAGCGGTCGCACGGGCCGCGGCCGGAGTCCGCGACGAGGGCGTCGACCACGAGATCGTGGACCAGTTGGAGGCCGGAATACGGGATCACAGCACGGGATGCCTCGAAGCACTGGCAGGTTGACTTCGCCTCCACGCTTCCCAGCCATGCCCGTTCCCCCGCTCCGCCCAGGCCTCTACGACGCGGTCATCGACGCCGCGCTTCGCCGCCGCATCGACGCGCTGGCGCCGGAGCTGCTGGCAGACGAGGACCATCTGGACGATGCCGACGCACCCGACCGTTTGAGCCGGCTCTTCGCCGAGATTCTCCGCGCGGCGTTGGAGTCCGCGTCGCATCCCGCCCACCGCGCCCATCTCATCGAGGGACTGCGCCGGATCGTCCGCGACGCCCACCAGGATCTGCTGGAGGAGGGCCGGCTCGAGTTTCCCGCAACCGACTCTCCCCTGGCGAGGCTGCTGGAGGTGCGGGCCCGACGCGATGGCCTGGGCGCAACCGCGGCGACTCCCAGGCCCGCGACTCCCCTCGCCGACAGCGCGCTTCTGACAAATGCCCCTGGCGAGCCCGCGCTGGCGCAGGAGCTCCAAGCCGAGCTGGCGTCGGCCCACCGCGCCGATCTCCTCATCGCGTTCGTGAAGTGGAGCGGGATCCGCCTCGTCGAAGAGCCGATCCGGGAGCTGATCGCCCGGGGAGGACGCGTCCGGGTGCTGACCACCACCTACACTGGCGCCAGCGATCTCCGTGCCCTGTCGGAGCTGGCGCGTTGGGGGGCCAAGGTCCGCATCTCCTTCGACAACCGACGCACCCGCCTCCATGCCAAGTCGTGGATCTTCCACCGCGACTCGGGGGCGAGCACCGCCTACATCGGCTCATCGAACCTGAGCAGCGCAGCCATGCTCGACGGGCTGGAGTGGAACGTGCGCCTGGCGGCCCTCGAGTCCCCGAGCCTCCTCGAGAAGATCGCCGCCTCCTTCGAGGCCCACTGGGCGAGCGAGGAGTTCATCGCCTTCGACCCGGAAGACGCAACGCAGGTCCTCATGGTCAGGGAGGCGCTGGAGGCGGCCCGCATCGTCGGGTCCGCTTCGGCCCCCCTCTCCTTCTTCGACCTCAGGCCGTTCGGTTACCAACAGACGATGCTGGATGCCTTGGAGTCGGAGCGGGCGCGCGGCCACCACCGCAACCTCGTCGTAGCGCCCACGGGAGTGGGAAAGACGATGGTGGCGGCCTTCGACTACGCCAGGATCCCCGGCGAAGGAACACGGGAGCATCCCCGCCTTCTGTTCGTCGCCCACCGCGAACGCATTCTGGATCAGAGCCTGACGACCTTCCGGCAAGTGCTCCGGAATGGCTCGTTCGGCGAGAAGCTGGTCGCCGGCCATGCCCCCACCGTGGGGGCCCACGTGTTCGCCTCCATACAGTCCCTGAGCAGCCAGGGACGCCTCGACGCACTGGACCCCGAGCACTACGACGTGGTGATCGTGGACGAATTCCACCACGCGGAGGCCCCGACGTACGAGCGTCTCCTGGAGCGGGTCCGCCCTCGCATCCTCCTCGGCCTCACGGCCACCCCGGAGCGTCACGACGGAAGGGACGTCCGCCGGTGGTTCGACGGGCGCACGGCCTACGAGATGCGCCTCTGGCATGCCCTGGACCGGGGCCTCCTGGCGCCCTTCCACTACTTCGGGATCCACGACAGTGTGGACCTCGGCCACGTCCGTTTCACCCGCGGGCGCTACGACGAGGCCGAGCTCGACGGGCTTTACACGGGGAACCACGCGCGGGCGGCGCTCATCCTCAAGGAGGTGCGCCGCACGGTCGGGGATCCGGGTCGGATGCGTGCGCTGAGCTTCTGCGTCTCCGTGGCCCACGCCCGGTTCATGGCCGGCCGGTTCACGGAGGCAGGCATCGCCAGCGTCGCGGTCACGGGGGAATCGACGGCCACCGAGCGCAACAAGGCGATCCGGGACCTCGAGGGCGGCACGCTGAACGCCCTCTTCACCGTCGATCTCTTCAACGAAGGGGTGGACATCCCCAAGGTCGACACCGTCCTCTTCCTCCGTCCCACCGAGTCCGCGACCGTCTTCCTCCAGCAGTTGGGCCGGGGCCTGCGCCTCCACGAGGGGAAGGGATGCCTGACGGTCCTCGACTTCATCGGCAACGCCCACGCGGGGTTCCGGTTCGACCTCCGTTACCGGGCCCTCCTGGGCGGCACCACGAAGCGGATCAAGGAACAGATCGAGGGAGGCTTCCCCTTCCTGCCCCCAGGGTGCGCCATGCGCCTGGACCGGGTCGCCCGGCAGATCATCCTGGACAACATCCGCTCGGCCGTGGGCCGGGGCGTCCAGTGGCTGTCGTCGGAGCTCCGTGCGTTGGGTCCCGACGCGTCCCTCGCCGAGTTTCTGGAGCACGCGGGGATCGAGCCGGTGGAGCTGTACGACGGGAGCCGGCGCAGCTTCACCGCGTTGCGGCGCGACACGTTCCGCGGGACTCCGCTGGAAGACGGTCGCAGGAGGCGGCTCGCCCGCCTCGCCGCCCTCCTCCACCTGGACGACGACCCTCGCCTCGGGGCGATCCGCGGGGCCCTTCTCGGCCTGCCGGCCGCCTCCCTCGCGGAGCGCCGCCTCCGGCACATGGTGGCAAGCGCCTTCTTCGAGCGCGCCCCCGTCGGCGAGTGGGAGGAGCACTTGGAAGGGCTCCTGACCGACGGAGCCTTCGCCTCCGAGCTGCACGAACTCACCGACGTCCTCGACGAGCAGCGCCGCGAGCCCACCCGGCTCTGGCCCGGTGACCCCGATGTGCCCCTGAGCCTCCACGCCCGCTATCGGCGCGAGGAGGTGCTTGCCGCCCTGGGCATCACGCGGAACGGCAAGATCCCCCGTGTGCAAGCGGGCGTGCTGTACGACCCGGCCAGCAACACGGACCTGCTGTTCGTGACGCTACGGAAGACGGAGAGAGGCTTCTCGCCCAAGACCATGTACCGGGACCACGCGGTCTCGCGGAGCCTGTTCCACTGGGAGACGCAGCATACCGCCCACGCCGACACGATCACCGGGAGGCGCTACCTCGCCGGTTCGTCCCGCGTGCTCCTCTTCGTCCGGGAACAGCGGCAGCTGGCCAACGGCCTGGCGGAGCCGTTCGTCTTCCTGGGCCCGGTGCGCCTCGCATCCTGCCACGGATCCCGGCCCATGCAGATGGAGTGGGCGCTGGAAACGGAGATGCCTGCCCGGCTGTACGAGCAGGCCGCGGTCTTGGGGAGGTGAGGCCCGGGGGGGCCGACACCCGAGCCTCTACATGCTGATCTTCCGTCAGCAGGGAACCAGATGTCGTCGACACCGGACCTAAATGTCAGCGACGTCTGCACTTCACCCCCTCCATGTTGGTGACGTCTGCGACTCGTTGTCGGCGGCATTTCAGCGAGTTTCGCGCACCTCTTGGCACAGGATGTTGGCACACGCCGCGGCCCGAAGCAGCTACCCCGCTGCCGGACGCAGGTTCTTGAAGCCCGGCGCGATTTCGTGGACCTATGGACTCGACCGAAGAAAGCGTTCATACAGAGGTGACGTGCGGTAGCAGTACCGCGGAAACGCGCGCGATGGCCCAGGCGCGTCTTGGCGCTCGGCCAGGCCCAGGTCCTCCAGGGGCTCGAGGAATCGCGTCTCGACGAGAATCGCCGCGGGGTCGACGTAGCTCGATAGCGGAATCGAGCGGCGCACGAAGGGTAGCAGCAGACTATGCGCCAGTTCTTCTGGTGTCGCCCATGCTCGTCCGGCGTCCCGGAACCGATGGAGGGCGAACGGGACCTGGTGCTGGAAGCCTTCGCCCGCCCCGACGGCGTCCATGTGCATGAGGTTCAGCCTGCGAAACACGGTCTCGAAGAGATGGGCGAGCAGCGCGCCGGCCTTCTCGCGGTCCCGGAGCCGCTCGCCCTCACGGGTCGCGGTCCACAGGCCCTTCCGGCGTTTCACCAGCCCGCCGATCTCCAGCACGACCCTGAGGCGGTGCAGATAGCCGATGTCCTCCTCGTTGACCACCTGCCGGTAGGAATCCAGAAGGGCGTCGCGCCCCCCGTGGGGCGATTCGAGCGCGTCCCTCAGGCGTGCCACGAAGGCCCGGTTGAGGTTGCCCGCGACCGTGGCTCGGGTGCCTCCTTCCTCCACCAGCGCGTCGAGGAAGCCCCACGCATTGCGGAGCATTCGGGCCTTGAAGACATCCTCGCCGGACAGAGACCGCTCCACGAACAGCGGACCACCCGGATCGGACCAGTCCGCTGTCAGCAGCCTCTGCAGTTGTTCCGGCGACAGGCCGCCAAGCTCCCTCTGCGGACGTCTGTTGTAGCGGTCGGACGCCCTCCGAAGCACGTCCTGGACCTCCTCGGGGTCCGGCGGCGGATTCCTGCCCATGAGCTCGGTGAGTTCCTGGCGTCCCGCTTCATCCAGGATCTCCAGCAGGGTGGACGGGGTCGACGGACCCATTCCGGCGGACGGATCGTCATGCTCGTCCCCGATGTCGTCGTCCGGCCAGCCGGACTCGTCGGGAGCCCAGCCGTCCTCGTCAGCGGCGCGTTCGTCCTCGGGCGGTTCCATGAGTGCGAACCGCACACGGCTGGCGGGATCGGTCCAGGCGCGCCAACGATCATCCAGGATCTCGTCGCGGTACTCGCTCACCAGGGAAGCCACGCCGGCCATCACGGCGACGAGCATGGCAGCGTCTTCCCAGCTGACGCCCCCCGCGGGCGTGTTCACGGCCATCAGCCTCGGGTATGCCGTCGGCGCCGCGACGGGCCATCCCTGTCGGGCCACCTCCCGGCGCATGGTACGTGGCAGGCTCGGGGCGTCCTCGAACAGGACCGTGAAGAACCGATCCTGCACCATGTCCACCACTTCGTGCAGCGATCCCGACGAAGCGCTGGTCCGACAGTCGTCCAGGTCGGCGTAAACGGCGACGCCATGGGGGGGACCGGCGGCCGCTCCCAGAATCACCAGGTACCACGCCGACCCGTCGGGCAGCTCCGCTTCGACGACCTCGAACGGCAGGAACGCATCCCAGGGCGCGGCCTGCCAGAAGTCCCGGGCTGCCGCGAAGACCCGTCCCACCAGGGACGGATCGAGCCCCCAGGCGCTCCACGTATCCGGGCGTGACATCACCAGGCGGCTCACACGCTCCGTGGTGGTGTCCCCCGCGTACGCCAGATCGACGGCCATGCGATCCAGGTCGCTCAGATGCGGCTCGACCTGGACGAAGCACCCCCGTTCCCTCAGCGGTGCATCCAGGTGCATAGCCACTTCCGGCTGACGGACCGCCAACTCCCGGGGCCACCTCCCCACGAGCGCAGCGGCCTCCTCGAGCGCACCGAGGAGAACGGCGGCGACCTCGCGCTCCTCGCCGCTCGGTCGACGCAGGACATCGGAGCACACAACGAGAGGCCCCGCCATGACAGCCAGCAACGATGGTCGGGCGTCGGGGTCGTCGTCCAGGGTCCAGGGGAGGGGCAGCACGTCGGCCTCCCACAACTCCTCGGAGCGGGCGGTCGCGAGGACCTCTTCTGATGCCCGGAAGGCATCCTGCGACGGGCGGCCCGTCGAGCGTTCGCGCTCGAGGTCTCCCCGGAGACAGCAGTCCTTGTATTTGCGGCCCGACCCACACGGGCATGGAGCGTTTCGGCTGATCTTCATCGTGAGTGTCCCTTGTCGTACCGGCTCCAACGGGCGTGGAGGCCAAGCCGAAGGGGCTCCAGTCTGACCTTCGAGATCCACTCCTCCACGGCAGTCGGAGAGAAGTCACCCGGCAACTCGATCTCCGGAAGGTAGGTGAAACGGCGACCCTTCCGCGCTGACAGGTAGAGGGTGTCGAACACGGCCTTCTCCGGGGAGGCGATGTCGAAGGTGCCACTGCCACGATACGGCATCTGTCCGCCGAAGAGCTCGGGCCTGATCTGGTGGAACTCGTACCCGCCCACTGGCGTGACCAGGGACGCACGCTGGGTGGTCGTCACCACGTGCACCGCTCCGGGGATCTGTTCGATCATCCCGTGGAGATTGAGCGCGGACAAGAGCGATACGTACCCCTCGTCCTCGTCCTTGAAGAGCCGCGGGACAACCGCATAGGGGGAGAAGTCCGGATGACTCGCGATGGCCCACAGGCCCCGCCGGATCCGCACGATCATGCCCTCGTTCGCCAAGTTGGCCAGGTCACGCGACACGTTGGAGCGGGCCATATCGGTGATCTGCACCACGTCTGCCGTGGTGAAGACCGGGCTACGACCCATCAGGTCGTTCCAGATGGCCCGCATGACGCCGTTCACGAGCCCTCCGTGCGCTTCAGGACGGCTTCGATCAGGGTCGCGGCCTGCAGACGCAGCTCATCCCACGCTTCTTCGGAACCGTGGCGCGCTCGAGCGTCGTCAGCCAGGAACTCGAGAACCTGCCCCTCATACTCCTCGAACGTGATGGTCAATGCCCGGGTGTACGCGTCCTGAAGGCGAGTCGGATCCACTCGAGCCGCGAGCATTGTGACCAGGGACTCCTCCACCCCATCCGCCGCGAGCGTATGCAGGTCGAAGACATCCCGTGCCTGAACTGCCGCTCGACCACCGAGCGCCTCGATCTTCTGCCGCAATGCGGCCGTACGCGAGTAGTGGTTCACGGCGATGCGCGTCATGCCGTAACCGGCGACGAGCCGTGGCGGGACGTCTTCGATGACGCTCTCGTCCTCGACGTGTCGCGCGCGGAATGACACCTCCACCTTCGTCGGGTACCGTACGCCACCCTGCAGGACGACCCCGAACTTGTTGCGGAAGGTGGTCTCCGTGTCCTTGTTGGGTCCCTGCCCCGCGTCGAGACCACGAATGCCCGCGTGCTGGGCAGCCCGCAGGAACTCCCGATCATTGAAGATCGCCTTGATGGAATTGCGGATCGCATCTCTCGCCTCCAGCGCTCCGTCCAGATCCATGTCCTCGGAGTACCGGACGCTGCCGAAGAACAAGCGCAGGTTCACACCGCCCTTGAGGATGACGGCGGAGCTGTTCTTGAGCTTGGTCAGCTCACGCAGGATCATCAGATGGACCGCTTCGCGGGCAGAGACGGCCGAATGGAGGGGGTGCGGCATTATGCGTTGCAATTATCTTTGAACGATAACAACGACGTATAATGACGATACACCCGGGTTGCCGTCAACGTCGAGGCACAACGCCGTTCCACACGCCATCCCATGACGGTGCCAACGCACAGCACGGCTGACCTGTCACAGGGAGTTGTCACACAGCCACCCCTGGAAGGGTCCGCGTTGTGGCTGTAAGTGGTGGACTTACAATGCGTTACATGCTGTCGCCGACATGGGGGGCCACCATATCTTGCGGCCTGAGACCATTTATGGGAACCAGAATTCCGTATGGTATAAGGACTTACACCCGGTCCCCCTACATGCTGATCTGATAGGGGAACCAGCTCGCCACGGCCTTGCCCGACTGCATGGCCGGGCGGAACACCCACTCCGCCGCCTCGCGGACGAGCCGCTGGTTGAAGCCCCGGTCCTTGGTGGGCGGGTTCAGGCGCGTGGAGTCGGGGACCACCTTCCCCGCCTCGTCCACGAAGACCCACACCTCCACCGTGGTTCCACGGAGGCTCCGGTTCGACGGGGGGATGATCATCCCGCGGGGCACGGGCGGGTCCAGGCGGTAGAGCCCCTCGGTGCCGGTGCCGCCGTCTCCCCGTCCCGTCCCGGAGCCCGCGCCGGTCCCCGAGCCCGTGCCTGATCCGGTTCCCGTGCCCACGCCAGGCCCCACTTCCGGGCGCTCGCCCAGGATCGAGCTCGGATCCAGGAGCACGTCCGGCTCCACGACGACGGGCTCGACCTCGATGTTCACGGCCAGGGGGACCGGGGGGCGGATGAGGGGGGCGGAGGCGGGGATGCTCAGGTTCAGGGCGCGCAGAGCGGAGCCGCCGCCGGCTGCCCGGGGGTCGTGGGCGCGGGGCCCGGCCGCCGAGAAGGGCGACGGCGGGAGCACGGTGCCCTTCCACGTGACGAAGAAGAGCTGGTGGGCGAGCACGGACACGAGGATGCCGATGCGCCAGATGCTCCGCTCCCGGCGCCTGCGATCCCCCACGTCGAGATGGATCCGGCTCTCAGCCATGACCTCGGTTGCGGTCCCGCCGCCTGGTGTCACGTCACGCCTCCCGATCCTACTACTGGCCGGAGGGCTGCGGTGTTTCCTCGGCCGCGCCGCCGGAGTGCAGACCCCTCGCGCGCCCACCGCCGAAACCCGCATCCTACGGGGGTCGTAGTCAAGGTCATCACCCCCTCCCCCACCGCCCCAGGAGACCGGCCCGTGACCTCCCTCATGGCCGACCTCAGGTTCGCGCTGCGCATGTTCGGGAAGGCCCCCGGCTTCACCGCCGTGGCCGTCGTTTCCCTCGCCCTCGGGATCGGCCCCAACACCGCCATCTTCTCCCTCGTGGACTCCCTCCTCTTCCAGGAGTGGGGGGTGCGCGCGCCCGGGGAGCTGGTGGACGTCTACTCCCTCACCCCCGACGACCGCCACTTCTACAGCTACTACAGCGTCTACGAGCTGGTGGACGAGGGGATGGACGACGTCTTCGCATACGTCACCGCCTACGCCCTGTACCCGGGGCACGTGGAGCGGGACGGCGCCGGCGAGCTCGCCCTGGGCGAGATCGTGAAGGGGAACTACTTCGACGTCATGGGCGTGGCGGCCGCTCAGGGGCGGACCTTCCTTCCCGAGGAGGACGCCACCCCCGGCACCCATCCCGTGGTGGTGCTCTCCCACCGGTACTGGAGCACCCGCTTCGGCGCCGACCCGGGCATCGTGGGCGGGCAGATCCGCCTCAACGGGCGCCCCTACACCGTGGTGGGCGTCGCGCCGGACAGCTTCCGCGGACGCATCTCCCCGGGGATCGGCACCGATTTCTGGGTCCCCCTCCAGATGTATCCCCACCTCTCCCCCGACAAGTTCTCCAACGGGGACTTCTCGGTGACGGGGCGGCTCCGGCCGGGGATGACCACCCAGCGCGCGAACCAGGAGCTGGCCGCA
This sequence comes from Longimicrobiales bacterium, assembly GCA_035477395.1. Classification (GTDB taxonomy): domain Bacteria; phylum Gemmatimonadota; class Gemmatimonadetes; order Longimicrobiales; family Gaopeijiaceae; genus SZUA-318. The sequence continues at coordinate 72,858 of DATIKQ010000032.1, read as the reverse complement.
GTCGCCGCGCGCCACAACGAGGCGCACCCCGAGTCGCGGAGCCGACTCCGCCTGGACGGCGTGAACGTGGCGGAGGTGCGCTTCCACCCCGACCTGGACGGCGTGGTGGGCGCCATGGCCCTCCTCCTCGCGGTGGCCGTGGGACTCGTGCTCCTGGTGGCGTGCGTGAACCTGGCGGGCTTCTTCCTCGCCCGGGCCACCGACCGGCGGCGTGAGATGGCGGTGCGGGTGGCCATGGGGGCGGGTCGCTGGGCCATCGCGCGGCAGCTCGTGGTCGAGTCGCTCGTCCTCTCCACCCTGGGGGGCGTCCTGGGGCTCGCCCTGGGTCAGGTGGCGCTCCGCCTCGCGCTCTCCTACGAGCCGCCGCTCCCCATTCCCGTCCACCTGCAGGTGGCGCTGGACGGGAGGCTGCTGGCCTTCACAGGGTTCTCGGTGGCGGTCGCCACCCTTCTCTTCGGCCTGGCGCCGGCGCTGGAGGCCACCCGCGTGCCGGTGGCGTCTACGCTGCGTGACGAGGCCGGCGCCGCCGGCGGAGGCCGCCGCAAGGCGCGTGCGCGCCAGGCCCTGGTGGCAGCCCAGATGGCGCTCTCCACCGTGCTCCTCTTCGGGGCGGCGCTCTTCGTGCGCAGCCTGGGGAGCGCCACCGCGCGCGACGTGGGGTTCTCCACCGGCCCCGCGGCCGTGGTGTCGGTGGACTCGTGGGCCAACCAGTACACCGACGACGAAGACCGGGCGTTCGTCTCGCGCCTCGTGGACGCGCTCAACGCGACCCCCGGGGTGCGCCAGGTGGCCGCGGCCGGCCGGCTCCCGCTGGCGCTGGGCACCACGTCCACCCGCGTCACCGTGCCCGGCGTGGAGCCCCCACCCGACGCCGATGCCTACGTCCTCGAGCACACCGCCGTGACCCCCGGCTACTTCGCCACCATGGACATCGAGCTCCTGGAGGGTCGCGACTTCGACCAGGGCGACGCCACGGGCGGCCAGAGGGTGGCGGTGGTCAGCCGGGCGGCGGCCCGGTTGTTCTGGCCCGACGGAAGCGCGGTGGGCCGAACCATGCACCTGGGCGGCGACGCGGCAGAGGTGACGGTGGTGGGCGTCGTGGGCGACGTCCCCCTCTGGAGCCTCACAGAGCCTCCGCGCGCCTACTTCTATGTGCCGATGTCCCAGGACTCCGTGTACGGCCGCTTCCACGTTGTGGCTCGGGGGGACCTCCCCCCGGGAGAGCTGGCCGAGCGCGTGCGTGAGGAGGCGCGGCGCCTGGACCCGGACATCCTCCTCTCCCGGGTCGGGACGATGGCCGACCACCTGGGCTACATCTACTTCCTCCCCCGCATGGCCGCGCTCCTGCTCTCCGCCGTGGGCGTGCTCGCGCTCGTCCTGGCCTCCCTCGGGCTCTACGGGATGGTGAGCTACTCGGTGGCGCGCCGCACCCGCGAGGTGGGGATCCGCCTGGCGCTGGGCGCCGAGGCGGGCCAGGTGCTGTCGCTCGTGATGCACGGCGGGATGCGCGTGGTCCTCGTGGGGGGCGCCGCTGGCATGGCCGCGGCCCTGGGCCTGGGCATGCTCGTGGAGCGCTTCCTCATCGGCGTCGGATCGACGGACCCGGTGGCGCTGGTGGCGGCGCCCCTGGTCCTGGCGGCGGTGGCCGCGGCGGCCGCCTGGCTTCCCGCCCGCAGGGTGAGCCGAGTCCAGCCGGTGCAGGCGTTGCGGAGCGACTAGGGCCCGGTCAACTTCGGGGCGCCATGGCCGCCATCGTCTCCCGACCCGCTGCGCCCGCCAGGACCCGCAGCCGCGCCCTCTACGAGCTGACCAAGCCTGGGATCGCCGGGTACGTCATGGTCACCGCGGGGGCAAGCGCCTTCGTGGCCTCCCACGGAGAGATCCCCCTTGCCGACGCGTTCCACACCATGCTGGGCGTCGGCCTCGCCACCGCCGGCGCCCTGGCGCTCAACCAGTACGTGGAGCGCGAGGTGGACGCCCGCATGGTGCGCACGCGGTTCCGCCCGCTCCCTGCGGGGCGCCTGGCCTCCCTCACCGCGTTCATCTTCGGCTCGGCGCTCCTCATGGGGGGTGTGATCTACCTGGCCGCCACCATGGGGGCGCTCCCCGCGCTCCTCACCATCCTGTCGGCGGCCTCCTACCACGGCGTGTACGTGCCGCTGAAGACCCGCACCCCGCTGGCGACCCTCGCCGGCGGCGTGCCAGGTGCCCTCCCCACCCTCATCGGGTGGAGCGCCGCCACAGGCACGCTGAGCATGGGAGGCCTGGGCCTCTTCGCCATTGCCTATGCCTGGCAGCTCCCCCACGTGCTGGGGTTGGCCTGGATGCTCCGCGAGGACTACGAGCGGGTGGGGTTCCGGCTCATCCCGCCCCACGACGCTGCGGGAAAGGTCATCGGGTGGCACATCACCGGGTGGCTCCTGGCCCTCGTCCCCCTCTCCGGCGTTCCCACATGGCTCGGCTACACCGGGCCCGTCTACTTCTGGGGCGCGCTCGTCGCGAGCCTGGCGTTCCTCGCCGTGGGCGTGGACGCCGCCCGGGACCTCACCGACCGGGCCGCCCGCAAGGTCTTCTTCGGCTCCCTCCTCTACCATCCGGTCCTCCTGGGGCTCATGCTCCTGGACACGGTCCGCTCCTGATCATGGAGGCATTCCTGTGCGCTGCGCTCCGCTTCTCGCCGCCGCTCTCCTCGTCCTCGCCCCGGCCCAGGCCATGAGCCAGGACGCCACGGCCCGCCCCCGCGCCCGTGACATCGGCCTGGCGCCCGGGGTCTTTCGGCCGGGTCCCCTGAACGCCATCACCGACGTCGCCGGCGTCCGCGTGGGGCAGACCACGGTCATCGAGGGCGACAACGTGCGCACCGGCGTCACCGCCATCCTTCCCCATGGCGGCAACCCGTACCTGAGCCGCGTCCCCGCCGCGATCCACGTGGGCAACGGGTTCGGCAAGCTCATGGGCGTCACCCAGGTCCAGGAGTTGGGAGAGCTCGAGACCCCCATCCTTCTCACCTGCACCCTGTGCGTGTGGAAGGCCGCCGACGCCATGGTGGCCTGGCTCCTGGAGAAGGAAGGGATGGAGCGGGTGCGCTCCATCAACCCGGTGGTGGGCGAGACCAACGACTCGGGGCTCAACGACATCCGCTCCCGCCCCATCCGGCCGGAGCACGTTGTGGCCGCCCTGGAGTCGGCGTCCGAGGGACCCGTGGAGGAGGGCGCCGTGGGCGCCGGCGCGGGAACGTCGGCGTTCGGGTGGAAGGGCGGGATCGGAACCAGCTCCCGCCTGCTCCCCGAGTCGCTCGGCGGATGGACCGTGGGCGTCCTGGTCCAGTCCAACTTCGGCGGGATCCTGCAGATGGGTGGCGCTCCCGTGGGCGTCGAGCTGGGTCAGTACTCGTTCTCCGGCCAGGTGCAGCGCGCCGGCACCGGTGTGCCGCGCGAGCCGGCCGCCTCGGCGGCGTCCTCCCCCACGCCGGGTAACGCACCCGCGCCCTGGGACCCCAAGTCCGACACCCAGGAGTGGGGCTCCATCATGATGGTGGTGGCCACCGACGCGCCGCTCTCCGACCGCAACCTGGAGCGGCTCGCCAAGCGTGTGATCATGGGGCTGTCACGTACCGGCTCCTTCGCCAGCAACGGATCCGGCGACTACGTGATCGCCTTCTCCACTGCCAACGGCGTGCGCAGGAGCACGGCCCCCTCGGTGGTGCGGGTGGACGACGTGCACAACGAGCAGATGAGCGGCCTCTTCGAGGCGGCGGTGGAGGCCACCGAGGAGGCCGTCTACAACTCCCTGCTCAAGGCCGTGACCGTCACCGGGAACGGGCGCACCGTGGAGGCGCTCCCCCTCGAGCCCACGCTGGCGGTGCTGCGAAAGTACGGCGTGATCAAGTGAGGTGTGGGGTGGGCCCCGCTACCTCTGCAGCGCGTACTGCGCCTTGACGAGGAACTGGCTCGACTCCCGGGTCCATCGCACGTCATCGTCCCGGGCATTGTAGTTGTACACCACGAAGAGGTCACCCGACGGGCTGAACGTCCAGCGCAGGCGCGTATTGGCCCCGAACTGGCCGGTCTCGCGCTGGTACTGCCCGAAGGAGCTGATCTGCAGATCCGGGGAGACGTTGAGGCCGACCCTGACCCCGACCACCTGCTGAACGAAGTCGCCGGCCGGCAGGGAGCCGTCGTTCCGCGTCGCCGACAAGTCCACGGCGAGAAGATCGGACGGTTTGAAGCTCAGGCTGACTCCAAGCTCGCTCACGTCCCCGTCGTAGAAGGGCCCGAACCACCAGGACACCCGCCCACTCAGCTTCCGCTTGGCCGCAACGTCTCCCTCCAGGCGGTAACGCACCCAGTGGTACACGCCTCCGGGGATCGTGACCCCGTCCGCGACCTCGAACGGTCCGGCCAGCCGCTCGCCCACCGGGACCACGTTGAACTCGAAGCGATCGCCGCTCTCGAAGCGCCAGTTCACGGGCGCGGTGAAGATCCTGTAGCTCTCCCAGGCGCCCCCCAGATCCATCACCACCTGCGGCTGCAGCTCGTAGTACATGTACCGCATCCACGGCCACGACGGTCGACTGCGGTGGTTGATCCCCGCGCTGACGCTGTGGATCGCCCGCCGGGGCACGAAGCCCATCGCCGGTTGGAATTCCCTGCCGATTCGCTTGTAGGTCACGGCGACGTCCCAGTCGTCGTTGGGGTAGTCGATCTTGGCCCCCCACGCGGTCCGGTCTGTTCCGCCGTCCTGGCTCCCGGCGACCAGACCCCAGACCCCGGCCAGGAGGTTCTTCGACCCCCTGAACTTCGAGGTCTGCAGCGTCACGTCGGACCCCACCAGGTAGCTCCCCTCCCGCCCGGAGGGGTCCCCGAAGGTGGCGAGCAGCCCCGCGTTGGATTCACCCAACACGTCGCGACGGATGCGCACGGCGCCCATGGTGGCTCCTGGCACCAGCCCCTCCACCTCACCGGACCGGACCGCAAGCGCCCCGAAGCTGTTGCGCCCCGCGCGTCCCACGGTCTTGGCGCCGACTCGAACAGGCACCTCCTCCCCTGCGTAGAGTCCCATTCGTCGTGTGAAGAACGGCACGACGTCGGACCCCTGCGAACCGGAGAGCCCCAGCCCGAAGTCGAAGATGTCCGATCCCTCCTGGAAGAAGGCCCGCTTCTCGGGGAAGAACAGGGGGAAGCGGGTGAGGTTGGTGCGTCGCGTGTCCACTTCCGTCTCGGCGAAGTCGGTATTGACGGTCGCCATGGCCGTCACGTTCGAACCCACGCGCTGGACGACATCGAGGCTCGTCTCCCTCTTCCGGTCCCATGAGGTGCCCCGCACACCGGCCACCGCCCCCGCTGTCGCCGAAGGGCGCACCGTGAGGCCGAGACCCGTCTCGAAGCGCGGAAGACCACGGAGCACGCCTGCGCGGACCGTCTGGGCGATCTTCGCGTCCCGGAACGGGCTGGCCCACCGGCTCACCTCCTGGACGCGCTCCACGCGTCTCTCGACGTTGAATCCCCATCGATCCAGAGCAGCGTCGAACGTGAGGCTCTGAAGAGGCAGGCGAATCTCGACGGACCAACCGTCGGGTCCCCGGTGCGTGGCGGCTTCCCATACCGCGTCCCAATCCGCGTTCTCCCCCTCTCCGCGGTTGGCCACGAGCGCGTCGTAGCGCGCCCCGCCGGGGTTCACGGCGAAGATGTACCCTGACCGTCCGTCCAGGTACGGGTCCAGAACCAGCTTCACGTAGTCCTCCGCACGGAGTTGAGAGTCCCGGGCTTTGGAGTAGCTCACGATCCCGGACGGCTCGGGATCGAACGCGAGGATGCCGAAGTACAGGTCCGTCGCGTTGGCCAGCACCCTCACCTCGGTGCGCCGCGTCGGCTCGGCACCCTCCACCGGGTCCACCATGACCATCGCACCCACGATCGGGGCCGTCTTCCAGGCGTCCTCGTCGAGCCTGCCGTCCACGCGAATCGCGCCCTGCACGACGCCCACCGAGGCAACCGGACGCTCCTGTGCGGAGAGCGCCGCGGGTGCGGCCCCGAGGGGGAGCGCCACGAGGAGTAAGACTGCTGACAACCGGTCGTGCGACTTCATGGATGCTCCAGGGCACGGATTCGATGGGCGAGTCTCGGCCCGGGGCGCGCTGGACCGGCGCACAGGTGAACGGGCAGCATACGATACGCGCCAGTCGTGACCTCGCCAACCGTGCGGCTCCCAGAAGTGCGGCTCCCAGAAGCCGGCATCGCCGCCTGTTCCTTGCTCGCCCGCCCGAGCGACCCCTATCGTTCCGAACCCTCGACGTCTCGTTCGCCAAGTTCGTGATACCGTCGGGCTCCCTCTGTGATCTGTCGGGCCGAAGGCCGGGCGAGGTACTGTCGCGTGGAGCACATATGAACATCTGGTCCGCCGTAGCCCTCCTCGGACTCTCGATTCCGGTCGCCGAGCTTCCCGACTCCACCTTCCGCGTCCCGGCGGTCCGGGCCACCGAGGCGCCGGACATCGACGGCATCGTCGAGGACGAGGAGTGGAAGGACGCTCCCGTCCTGGAGGACTTCATCCAGTTCCAGCCGGAGCGGGGCCGTCCCTCCGCCTTCCGCACCGAGGTCAGGGTGCTCTACGACTCGGTCGGCCTGTACGTGGCCATGCGGGCCTGGGACCCGGAGCCGGTCATCGCGCAGCTCACCCGCAGGGACGCCGCGCTGGACGAGGACGACGCCTTCGCCGTCCTTCTGGACACCTACCGCGACCGACAGTCCGGGTACTTCTTCGCCGTCAATGCCCTCGGCACACAGGCGGACCTGCGCCTCGCCAACGACGGCCGCACGCAGGACGCGTCCTGGGACGCTCCCTGGAGCGTCCGTGCGCGCATCACCGACGAGGGCTGGGAGGCGGAGCTGGCCATCCCCTTCTCCTCGGTGCGCTACGACCCGGGCAGGGACCGGGCCTGGGGAATCAACTTCGTGCGCGGGCGCAGGCGATCGTTCGAGCTGTCCCACTGGGCCGGGCCCGTGGACAGCGGGTACCAGGTCTCCACCGCCGGGGAGATCCACGGGCTCGACCTTCCGCGCCCTCCCCGTCGCCTCGAGGGGATCGCGTACGGGCTGTCCCGTCTCCAGGAGGAGCAGGACCCGTTCTGGGACGCCGGCCTCGACCTGCGCTGGGCGCTCACCCCGGGGGTCTCCCTGGTGGGCACCCTGAACCCCGATTTTGCCACCATCGAAGCCGACCGCGAGCAGATCAACCTCACCCGCTTCGAGATCAGCCTCCCCGAGAAGCGCCCGTTCTTCCTGGAGGGATCCGAGCTCTTCCGCCAGCGCATCCAGACCTTCTACTCCCGCCGCATCGCCGACATCTCCGGAGGCGGGCGCGTCGTGGGCAAGCAGGGGCCGTGGACCTTCGCGTTCCTCGGTGCCGACGCCGACGCCGTCGTCGCCGGGGACACCGTCGGGGCCGGGTACGCCGTCGGCCGGGTGCAGCGCGATCTGGGCCGCTCCAGCGTGGGCGCCACGTGGGCGGAGCGGCGAGCCGACGGCTCCGGGCAGGGCTCGGCCGGCCTCGACGCGACCCTGTTCTTCTCGCAGACCTTCGGGTTCACGGGCCAACTCATCCAGAGCTACGGTGCGTACGACGAGGGCACCACCGCGTTCTTCCTGCGCCCCTCCTACGACTCCCCCACCGGCCACTTCCACGTCCGCTACACGCACCTGGGCGACCGCTTCGGCGACAACGTGAACGCCATCGGTTTGATCCGCGACGACAACCGGCGCGAAGTGGACTCGGCCGTCGAGAAGACCGTGTGGTTCGCCTCGGGGTTCCTCGAGCAGATGCAGTACGGCTCCAACTACAACATGTACTGGGGGCAGGACGGGACGCGCCGGAGCTGGCAGGTGGACCAGAGCCTGGACTTCCAGCTACGGAACCGCTGGTCCTTCGCGCTGGGCCACACCGAGGAGTACAAGCGCTTCGAGAAGGACTTCCGGAACCGTGCCACCGAGATCGAGCTCGGCTACAACACCCGGGAGTACCGCTCGGCCAACCTCGGCGTGGAGTTCGGGCGCAACTTCGACGCGGACTTCCGTCTCGTCACCGGCGGCGCGCGCTTCAAGCCGACGCCCCGCTCCTCCCTGGAGTACCAGCTGGAGCGGCTGTTCCTCGATCCGGATCCGGATCAGGAGAGCACCTGGATCCACGTGGTGCGGGCAAGTCAGTTCTTCACCAACGACCTGTATCTGCAGGCGTTCTACCAGACCAACTCGGTCATCGACCGCCGGAACCTGCAGGCCGTGTTCGTCTACCGGTACGACCCACCCTTCGGGACGGTGCAGCTGGCGTTTCAGCGCGGCACCGCCGCGTTCGGCCAGGCCTCGCAGCAGGGGAACACGCTCTTCCTGAAGGTGACGCGGGTGTTCTGAGGAGGCGCGCGGGGGCCGACTGCCCGGCGCTGCCCCGCGGCGTCAGGCCTCGCCGTCCTCGCCGTCCCCGCCGTCCTCGCCGTCCTCGCCGCCGGCCTCTTCCTCTCCCACCAACCCTCCCAACCCCACCGCGCCCAGCAGCTTGAGCGCATTCCGGGTCGTCGCGACCCCGGGGCGGAGCCGGTAGTCGAAGGTGAGGCTCGTCTCGCCGCCTTCCTGCGCCATGGACTCCCGGAAGTGGACGGGGACGGCGGCGCCTTCGAGGTCGGGGGCCTTCGCCAGGGTGAGGTCGTGGGTGCTCACCGCACCCAGGGCGTCCCGGGCGAGCAGGTGCCGGATCACCGCCCGCGCCGCCACCCTCCGCTCGGCCGTGTTCGTCCCGTGGAACACCTCGTCCAGGAGGTAGAGCACCCGGCCCTCGGCGTCGGTCTCGTCGGCATCCCCCACGATCCCGCGGATGCGCAGGAGCTCGGCCATGAACAGGCTGACACCCTCGGCCAGCGAGTCGTCCACGCGCATGCTGGTCCTCACCCTCACCCGGGGCAGGCTGAGCGCCGCGGCGCACACCGGGGCCCCTGCTCCGGCCAGAACCGCGTTGGCTCCCAGCGCGCGGAGCAGCGTGCTCTTCCCCGACATATTGGAGCCGGTCACGAGGAGGAAGGTCCCCGGCGGCCCCACGGTCACGTCGTTGCGCACGCACGCGTCCGGGCGGAGGAGGGGATGTCCCAGCGCCGCCGCACGGAGCGCCGGCTCCTCGGCGGGGTCGGGATAGCTCCAGTCGGGGTGGTCGTGGGCCAGCGTGGCCAGCGCCGAGAGCGCCTCCCAGGTGCCCAGCGCCTCCAGCCAGCTCCGCACCGCCGTCCCCGACTCGGCGCGCCACCGGTCGAGTCTCCACGCCAGGTGGAAGTCCAGGAGCAGGACGGCGGCCAGCGGCCCATAGAGGAGGTTTCGCCGGCTCTCCACGGTATCCAGGAGGCGGGAGAGCCGGTGCAGACGCGCAGACGCCGACGCATCCCCCGATCCCAGCCCGCCGGCCAGCTCCGCGAGCATCGGCGCGGCCGGCGCCTCGCCCTCCAGGAGCCGCAGCTGGGGCACGTAGGCGTCCAGGAGCGCCGCGCCGTCCTCGGCCATGGAGAAGTCCGCATTGAGCCGCCGCCAGTGACGGCGCATCAGCTCGGCGTGGGCGAGGGCGGGCACCAGCCACAAAGGCGGGAGGCCGAACGCCAGGTCCGCCACGAGGAAGGCGAGCAGCACCGTGGGGAGCACCACGGCGGCCGCTCGCAGCCCGGGACGGGCCAGGAGCCAGGGCGCCCCCTCGGCCCAGGCCAGGAAGAGCTCGGTCCCAGGCGGGTCGGCCGCGCCGTGGAGCCGGCCGTGGGCGGCCAGCGCATGGCGCAACTGCTTCGCCGGAGCGAGTTCCCGGATCGCCTGCTGCCGCCTCGACACCTCCGCCGGCGGCGCCGGCGCCAGGAGCCAGGCGCGAAGCCGGGTCCGGCCCCGCTCGGAGGTCACCGGGCCGGCAAGCCTCGCCAGCGACGCCTCCCCGAGGACGTCCAGGTCCCGGGCATAGGGGTGGTCGGCGGGCGCCGGCTCCACCCGGGCCTCGGCGGAGGGAAGGGCCGCAGCCAGCTCCCCCCAGCGGCGCTCCAGCCGCAGGGCTCCCGCCAGGCCCAGGGCGCGCAGTGCCTCCTCCCAGCGGATCCTGGAGCGCACGCGTCGGTGGGCCGCGACCTCTCCCGCGAAGGCTGCCGCCAGAACGGCCGCCGCAACCCCCGCGAGAGAGGCGGCCGGTCCCTCCGCCACATCCACCACCAGGAGGGCCGCCGCGCCCGCGAGAAACGTCGCCACGCGGACCCTGGAAAGGCGCGCCGATCGGGAGCGCAGGCCGGCCAGGGTCTGCTCGCACGCGGCCACCTCGGCGGCGTACGCCCGATGAGGGTCCGTCGTCGCGCCTGATTCCAGCGCGTCGCCCGCCCCCGGAGCGCCGCTCATCTTCGCGCCGAGCGCCTCAGCGGCGCGCGAGGGAGGTCATCACGTCGGAAAGCCCGGCCAGGAGCCCTTCCAGCTCTTCCAGGGTGTGGTCACCCATGTGGCCGATCCGGAACGTGATGTCGCGCACCTTCCCGTATCCTCCGCCGATGACCCAGCCTCGCCGGGCCATCTCGTTCACCACCGCCCTGGGATCCATCCCCTGCGGCACCTCCACTGCCGTGACCGTCGGGGAGCGTCTCCCTTCCGGTGCCAGGACCTTCAGCGCCGTCCCCGTGCGCGACGCCTCCTCCTCCACCCACGCCCACGTGCGCTCGGCCATGCGGGCATGGCGCGCCCACCTCGCCTCCATGCCCTCGGCGCGCACGCGCGGGAGCTGGGCCTGCAGGGCGTAGAGAAGGCTGAGGGCCGGCGTGGTGGGCGTCTGGAGTTTCTCCAGGTTCCGGGCGTGGGCGATGAGGTCGAAGTACATCCCCCGCGCGGGCGTCCGCGCCGCGACCTCCAGCATGCGCTGCGACGCCACGCCGAACGCCAGCCCCGGGGGGAGCGCCAGCGCCTTGTGCGATCCCGTGAGCACGAAGTCGAGCCCCCAGGCGTCGGCGCGGAGCTCCGCGCCGCCCACGCCGGTGACCGAGTCCACCAGCACGAGTGCTCCCGAGTGTCCCCGCACCACGGCGGCGAGCGCGGCCACGTCGTTGAGCGCGCCCGTGGAGGTCTCGGAGTGCACCAACGTCACCGCAGCGTAGTCGCAGGCACCGAGCGCCACGCGCACAGCGCCCGGATCGTGGACCTGACCGTCGGGGACGGCCATGCGGTCCACCGGGCGTCCGCACGCCTCGACGATGGCGGCGAAGCGCTCGCTGAATGCGCCGTTCACGAGCGCCAGCACCCTCCCGGTCCCGCTGTTGCGCACGGCGGCTTCCATGAGGCCGGTGGCCGAAGAGGGCGACACGAACACCGGGCGGGCGGTCCGGAACACGTCCCTCAGCCCCTTCTGGAGCTCGCCCATGAGCGCCTGGAAGCCGGCGCCCCGGTGGGCGATCATGGCCTGGGCCTGCGCCCCCAGGACCTCGGGGCGCACCTCGGTGGGGCCGGGGAGGAAGAAGCGGCCAGGCTGGAGCGACGTGTTCGGCTCTAACGCCATGCGTCCTTCCAGCGCGTGTAATGGACAGTGACCACCCCGGCACGCTCCAGCACCTCCAGACCGGCAGGGTCGCGGTACGCCTCCCGGAAGAACACGTGGCTCACCTTGGCCTGCACCATGAGCTTGGCGCACATGATGCACGGGCTCGCCGTGACGAACGCCACCTTGTCCGGCACGTCGCCCGGGGCCTTCACGAGCGCGTTCATCTCCGAGTGGATGCACCCGCACTTCCCCGCCTCGTTGGAGTCGCACTGGTTGGGGAAGCCGCGCACGTTCCCGTTGTACCCGATGGCGAGCACGTGCTCCAGCCGCTGGTCGGTGACGACCGTGCCCACCTGGAGCCGGGAACAGGTGCTCCGCTTGGCCAACTCCTCGGCCATGCGCATGTACACCTCGTACAGCGGCGGCCGGTCGGTGGGCGCGATGGCCGACGTCACGAAGTCGTCCGCGACCTCCACCACGTTGAGGAAGTGGGTGTTCTGGGAGACGCCGTCCTTGTAGTAAACCGGCATGGGGCCTCAGCTCGCTGTTCTCCGATGGACCGGACCCAGGAAGATCGGCTGCGCCCGGAGAGGGGTCAAACCCGGGCGGCGGAGAAGGTCCGAGCCCTTTGCCGATGCCCGCCGTCGCCTCACCTTGGAGGGACGGACCGGGGCCACGCCCGACCCCGGCGGCACCAGGAACGCGATGACCACCAACGCCGGACCGGAGTACCGCGAGGCCGAGGCCCGATTCCGGGCCGCGGTGACGCCCCAGGAGAAGCTGGCCGCCCTGGAGGAGATGCTCCGCCTGGTGCCCAAGCACAAGGGCACCGAGAAGCTCTGCGCCGACCTGAAGAGCCGGATCTCCAAGCTCAAGCAGGAGCCGAAGGGCAAGGCCGGCGCCAAGGGCACCAGCCACAAGGTCGTGCGCGAGGGGGCGGGGCAGATCGCGCTCGTCGGCCCCCCGAACTCGGGCAAGTCCACGCTCGTGGCGGCGCTCACCCATGCCCACCCCGACGTGGCGCCGTATCCCATGACCACGCTCAAGGCCACCCCGGGGATGATGACCTTCGAGGACGTCGCCCTCCAGCTCGTCGACCTCCCCCCCCTCTGCCACGAGCACGTCGAGCCCTGGGTGTACGACGTGGTCAGGGGCGCCGACCTGGCCTGGCTGGTGCTCTCCCTGGAGGATGCGCTGTCCGGGCTCGACGACACCCTGGAGATCCTCGGGCGCAAGGCCATCGGGCTCCTCCCCTGGGGGCAATCCGAGCGGGAGGAGCGTCGCCCCGGATGGACCTACCTGCCCGCCCTCATGGTGATCACGGGGATGGACCTGCCCGGAGCCACGGACGACCTGGAGGTTCTCGACGAGCTCACCGGAAGGGCGTGGCCCCGGGTGGCCGTGTCCGCCCCCGACCGGGGAGGGTACGACGAGCTCGCGCGCACCACGTTCCAGGCGCTGGACATCATCCGGGTGTACAGCAAGGAGCCCGGAAAGGAGCCGGACCTGGAGCGCCCCTTCACGCTCCCCAGGGGCGCGACGGTGGCGGAGCTCGCGTCGCGGATCCACAAGGACATCGCCGCCGAGCTGAAGCACGCCCGCGTGTGGGGACCCAGCGCCCACGACGGCCAGTCGGTGCGCGGCGGGCACGTGCTCATGGAGGGGGACGTGGTGGAGATCCACCGCCAATGACGCCCGGCAGGATCCTCCTCTACAGCGAGTATTACCTCCCCCACCACGGCGGGATCGAGCTGCACGTGCACGCGCTGGCGCGCAGGCTGCAGGGGGAAGGCATGGAGGTCACGGTGGCCACGCCCTTCCCCGGCCCCGACGAGGTGGGCGGGGTTCGCGTCCACCGCCTGCGCGCGCCCATGCTGCCCCGCGTGCACACCGTCTGGGGGACGCACGCGGTGAACCCGGCGAAGGACTTCCTGCGCAGCGGCGGCTTCGACCTGCTGCACTGCCATCACAGCATCTACAACCCGTCGGCCTCGGGCCTGGTCTTCCTGGCGCAGCGCATGGGGCTCCCCACGGTCGTCACCTTCCATTCCGTGATGCGGGGCTACACCCGGGCATTCGCGCTCTACGACCGCCTCACGGCCTGGTCCCGCTGGCCCGTGACCTTCACCGCGGTGAGCGAGCTGGTGGCCGCGGAGATCTCGCCCCTCCTCGGGGGCAGGCCCGTGCCCGTGCTCCCGAACGCCATCGACGCCGACGCCTGGCGGCCGCGGGAACCGGTGCCATCCCGGAGCGCCTTCCGCGTGGTGTCGAGCATGCGCCTGGTGCGCCGCAAGCGTCCCCGCGCCCTCGTGGACATGCTCGCGCTGCTGCGCGACCGGCTACCCCAGGGGATGCGCCTCAGGGCCCGGATCCTCGGGCGCGGCCCCGAGCGCGACACGCTCCAGCGCCTCATCGCGGAGCGGGGACTGGGGGCCGAGGTGCAGCTGAGCGGACGGGTGACCCACGAGGAGATGCGCGAGATCTACGCCCACACCGACGTTTTCGTCCTCCCCTCGCTGGAGGAGTCCTTCGGCATCGCGGCGCTGGAGGCGAGGGCCGCCGGGCTCCCGGTGGTGACCATGCGCGAGAGCGGCCCGGCGGCCTTCATACGCGACGGGTGCGAGGGGCTTCTGGCCGACTCCGACGCGGACATGGTGGCCGCCCTCGTGCGCCTGGCGAGGGACCCGGCCCTGCGGCTCCGCATCGCGCAGCACAACCGCACCACACCGGCGCCCTACGCCTGGAACGACGTGCTCGCCCTCCACCTGGACACCTACGCCCGCACCGTGCAGGAGGCCGCGTGCGCTTCCGGATGAGGCTCGTCGCGGCGATAACCGCGTTCGTCGCGGGCGTGATCTGGGGCTGGATCGTGCTCCTCTTCACCCGCTCTCCGGCGCGTGCGCGGCGCGCCACGTCGGGCGTGATGGCCGGCCCGGTGTGCCGGTGTCTCCTCTTCGACGTGCGCGTGGAGCAAGGGGAGCGCCTGGACGGCATCGGGCCCTGCGTGTGGATCGCCAACCACCAGAGCCTGGCCTGCCACCAGGTGCTGGCCAACATCTACCGCCGCTTCGATGAGTGCGTGGTGGTGGGCAAGCTGGTGGGGAAGTGGGGGCTCCCCCTCGTCGCTCCGCTCTTCCGCGCCACCGGCAACATCACCGTGGAGCCAGGCAATCCCGCGCGGAACGCCAAGGCCTTCCGCCTGGCCAGGGAGGCGCTGCATCGGGGCGCCGCCATCGCCGTCTACCCCGAGGGCACGCGTCGGAAGGACACCCGCAACCTGGGGCCCTTCCACAACGGCGCGTTCATCATGGCGGTGGACGGCGGCGTCCCCGTGGTGCCCATCGTGGTGTCGCGCTTCAAGCCCAGGTTCGACGTGGATGCACGCCACATCGAGCCACAGGTCGTGCGCGTGCGCGTGCTCCATCCCATCCCCACCGCAGGGCTCTCGCGCTCCGACGTTCCCCGCCTCCGCGAGGAAGCGCGAGCGCGCATGCAGGCCGTGCTCGACGCGGACGCCGCGGCCGCGGGCGTCGCCTAGCCGGCCTCCTCCAACTCGTCGGCGGCCAGGAGCGCGTCCACCTCCGCCCCGGTGGCGTCGGCGCGCCTCCAGCGCCGGCCGGCCCCCCCGCGCTCGAAGTTCCTGGCCAGGGCCAGGAATCCGATGACGATCCCGAACGACGCCAGCGTGGCCCAGATGGCCAGCGCATCGAAGGAGCGTTCCTTCCCCTCAGCGACGCCGGGAGAGCGCTTCATGTGTGGAAGCTCGGCGCGGTGGCGCGTCGGCACAACCCCGGCGGGAGGTGTCACCCGTCGCGTCACGGGAGGAAGTCAGGGTCCTCCTTCCAGATTCCCGCCAAGTCGTCGAACTCGGGCTTCTCCTTCACCTTCTCGCCCCCGAGTGTGCGCCCCACCGAGTACCGGACCGGCCCCCGGGGTGTGTCCCGCGTCTCCGTGGTCCGGGTCAGCATGAGCCTGGACCGCAGCGAGTAGCGCAGTCCGAACGTTGAGCTGTGCCGCAGAATCCAGTCGGCCAGCCGCGCTGCGACGGAAGGCGCAGCGAGCAGCGTGAAACAGAGCGCCGGCCGTCCTTTCTTCCCGACCACCGGCGTCATCCATGCGTCCAGCGCACCGAGCTCCAGGCTACGCTGGATGAGCCATCCGCTCCGCTCCCCGGTCTGGTCGTCCACGTTGCACTCGATCTCCACCACGCTTCCGGCCTCGTAGGGGAGTCCCTCCAGCGTGGTAAGCGCGTCGGCCTCCTCGAGGAGCGCCACCCGGAACACGTTCGGGTGCGCGCCCAGGTCCATGGTCCCCGCGCCGAACCCCTGGGCCCGGACCACGCCCTCGGGCCAGCCGGAGCGGAACGCGGGCTCGAGGGCCCTCACGATGGCCAGCCCCGTGGGCGTGGAGAGCTCCACGTCCTCCCTCTGGATGGACGGGGGGACCGGCGCCACCGGCATCCCCAGCGCCAGGTGGCCCGACGCCGGCGGCGGCACCGGGTACGCGCCGTGGCGCGTGTGCACGGTCCCTCTTCCCAGCAAGACCGGCGAAGCGAGGACGCGCTCGGGCGCCACCTCGGCCACGCACAGGCCGGCCATGGCCACGTCCACGACCGAGTCCAGGTCTCCCACCTCGTGGAACGAGACCTCCTCCACAGCGCACCCGTGGGCACGCGCCTCGGCCTCCGCCAGCAGACGGTACACCTTGCGCGCGAACGCCTTCGCCGCCGGCGGGAGCGCGGAGTCGCGGAGGAGCGCGTCCAGCTCCGGGTACTGGGCATGGGAGTGGGCATGCTCGTGAGCGTGCCCGTGGCCGTGGAGGTGGCCGTCGCCATGGTCGTGGGGGTGGTGATGATGGTGATGGCTGGGCTCGCCCTCCACGCGCACGTCCACGTGCGTTGCAGCCAGCTCGGCGCGATGCACGCGCGTCACCTCCACCTCCAGGCCGTCGAGGCCCAACAGGCGCGGCACCTCCTTCGCCCGCTCGGCATCCAGCAGGCCGGCGTCGATGAACGCGGCGGCGAACATGTCCCCGGCGACGCCGGCGACGCTCTCCAGGAAGAGGGTCTTCACGGCGAAGCCTCGGGGGAGGGGGATGCGGCCCGGATCGCCCGCACCACCCGCGCGGCGGCCACGCCGGCGGAGAAGCCG
Organism: Longimicrobiales bacterium; assembly: GCA_035477395.1. Taxonomy (GTDB): domain Bacteria; phylum Gemmatimonadota; class Gemmatimonadetes; order Longimicrobiales; family Gaopeijiaceae; genus SZUA-318. The sequence continues at coordinate 56,188 of DATIKQ010000032.1, read as the reverse complement.
TTGTCGATGTTGGAGACCATGAGCCCCGGAGCGCACGAGTTGAGCATGGACAGGAGGGGCGCGACGCCGCCGAAGCTGGTCCCGTAGCCGATGGACGTCGGCACGCCGAACACAGGGCACGACACGAGGCCACCCACGACGCTCGGGAGCGCGCCCTCCATCCCGGCCACGACCACGATGGCGGAGGCGCGCTGCAGCTCCGGCACGTGCCGCAGCAGCCGGTGGAGGCCGGAGACGCCCACGTCGTACCAGCTCCGCGTGGGCACGGACATGGCAAGGCACACCTCCACCGCCTCCTCGGCCACGGGGAGATCGGAGGTGCCCGCCGCCACCACCCCGACGAAGGGCTCTCCGTCTGGCACCTCGGGTGGGTTCAGGAGGCAGGTGCGGGCGCGCGGGTTGGTGCGCACACCCGGGAAGGTGGCCTCCAGGAGCGCCTGTTCCTCCGGCCCCAGCCGGGTCACGAGGATGGGCTGCCCACCCTGGGCGAGGCGGCGGGCGATCTCCACGATCTGCTCGCTCGTCTTCCCCTCGCCGTACACCACCTCCGGGAGCCCCTGGCGCAGCGCGCGGTGGTGGTCCAGGTCGGCGTACGCGAGCTGCTCGGTCCGGAACGGACCGGCCCGGAGCGCGTCCACGACCGCATCCAGGGCGACGTCCCCAGCCTGGAGGCGTTCCAGCAGACGGACGATCTCATCCCGGTTCATGCGTTTCCTCCGCCGGTCCGGTAGCCGCCCAGGTCCAGGGTGACCCAGCGGTATCCCCGCGCTCTCCCCTCCCGCTCCAGCTCGGTGCGGCAGCCCAGCACCTTCGCCATCTCCTCCGGGTCCACCTCGATGCGCACGAAGAGTGCTCCGCCCGCTTCGCAGATGCGGGCCCGGCAGACCCGGACCCCCTCCCCGCGGAGGATGGCCTCCAGCGCCGCCACGTCTCCGAGCCGGCGGTGGTCCACGCCCACGCCCGTCATGATGCGGGAGCTGAGGCAGGGGCTGGACGGCTTGTCGGCCAGTGCCACCCCGTGCTCCCGCAGAAGTTCGCGGATCTCCGCCTTCTCCAGTCCCGCGTCGGCCAGCGGCGCCTGGACCCCCGCCTCCCCCGCGGCCCGGTGCCCGGGGCGCACGTCGCCCCGGTCCGAGGCGGTGTATCCGTACAGGATCCACGTCAGGCCCCGCTCCGCCGCCACGCTCCCCGCAATCTCGAAGAGGTCCGTCTTGCAGTGGTAGCAGCGCTCGGCGTCGTTGCGACGGTATTCCTCCCGGTCGAGCTCGCGGCTCTCCACGCACAGGTGCTCCACCCCCAGGGAGGCGGCGAACGAGCGCGCGTCTTCCAGGTCCGGATCCGGGGTGCTCGCGCTCAGGGTGGTGAGCGCCACCAGCCTGGCTCCAGGCTCCTTCGCCTGCGCCGCGGCCCAGAGCAAGAACGCGCTGTCGACGCCTCCGGAGAACGCCACCACCGCGCCCTCGGCCAGATACGCGCGCAGCCCGGCGAGCAGCGACGCCAGCTTCTCCGGCACAGGCCGACCGTCGGCCGTGCGCATGCTCGCGCCGGGCCCGGAAGCGTCGGTGAGGATGGGAAGCTCGATGCGCGGCATGCAGGCGTTGTGGGACGGGGGGGGTGCGCTCCCATATTGGTCGAGGACACAACCTGCTGCAATGACCCCGCCCGCCCCGCGCCCGACCGCCGCGCGGGATCCGGTTCGCTCCGTCGCGGTCGGAACATGGGCCCGAGGAGGCACATGGACTCGCGCGAGACCCGTGGATCCGACACGTCCCTTTCCCGCCGCACCTTCCTGACGGGCGCCGCCGTGGCCGCCGCCGGGGCGGTGACGGGCGCGGCGCTCCCGCTCGCCGGAGCCGCAACCCGGTCTCCCCTGATCGCAAAGCGCCCCTTCGGGCGCACCGGCACGCAGATCGCCATGGTGGGGCTTGGAGCCGGGAGCCGCTTCTACAGCTCCATCCCCGACGACGAGTCGGCCGCCGAGCTTGTGCGCCGCGCCATCGACCTGGGCATGGAGTTCATGGAGGTCAGCGCGAACTACGGCCCCGAGGGAGCGAGCGAGAGGCGCCTGGGCATCGCCATGAAGACCCACCGGTCCAAGGTCTTCCTCGAGACGAAGGTGGACGAGCGCACCTACGACGGGGCCATGCGGGAGATCGAGCGCAGCCTCCAGCGCCTGAACACCGACTACCTGGACCTCCTTCTGCACCACAACCTGCTCGAGGGCGAGGTGGAGCTGGTCCTCGGGCCCCGGGGAGCCGAGCGCGCCCTGCAGGAGATGGTGGACCAGAAGGTGGTGCGCTTCAAGGGCCTGTCCACCCACGTCCCCCAGGTCGCCCTGGACGGGATGGCGCGGCTCTCACCGCATGGGATCCAGCTCCCCATCAATGCCACGCGGGTGCCCGACTTCGAGCCGGAGGTCCTGCCCCTGGCGCAGGAGAGCGGGGTGGCCGTCATCGCCATGAAGACGGTGGGCCACGGCTACTTCCTCCCCGCGAACGCCACGGTCCCGGACCGCATCGAGCGGTATGGGCCACCCAAGGACGCATTCCAGCGGTGGGACCGGCCGACCCCCCGGGAGTACATCCACTACGCGCTCTCGCTGCCCATCGCGGCCGCGACGATCGGGGTCGATTCGCATTTCACGCTCGACGGCATCGTCGCGGCCGCTCAGGACTTCACCCCCGTGGACGCCCGCACGAAGGCGTCCATCACGGAGCGCGCGCAGGTGTTCGCCACCACGGGATATTGGGTGCCCACCGAGCGCACCGGCTGAGGCACGATCGGCGCGCGGGGCACGGGGCGGCCGCGGGGGACCGAGCGCGTCAGCCTTCCCCGGACCCGGCTCGTCGCCGCCCCACCCACCACGCCGCCACGAACACGGCGACACCGGCCACCATGAGCGCGCCGGCGGCGTGCTGGAGGCGGGAGAAGTGGTCGTGGAGCCGCAGCGCGGCAAAGGGTTCGTCGCCCGGCCCCGCCCGGAAGGCCCGCACCTCCTCGAATCCGACCCACGCCCGCGCCGCCATCCCCGCCCCGGCGAGGAGGAGGAGAAGGCCGGCGAGGTCGAGGAGACGCCCCAGGCGTGAGACCCTGGGCGTGCGACCCGGGGGGGACGGGGTCTCGCTCATCCGGTGCCGCTCATCCGGTGCCGCTCATCCCGCGCGCGCCCCGCCGCGCGGCAGGGCGCGCCGCATCAAGAGTGCGTAGACGAGCACGAGGAGGACCCCCCACGCCGCGAGCCCGGAGGAGAAGGTTTCGAAGAAGGCGATCCGCGGCTCGGCCCCGCGCGCCGGGTCACGGTAGATCTGGACGAAGGTGGACCCCGTGTACCCGAGGGCATCGGCGATGTAGATGCCGAACACCGCGGTGCCCACGGAGCCGCCCGCGGCGGTGAGCCGCTCGAAGAATACGGCGCTGAGGGGGCCATAGGCGAGGTAGGAGCCCACGCCCACCGTGATCATCCAGGACATTCCGCCCAGACGGCCCGCGGTGAACATGGCGGTGGAGGCGCCGACCGCGAGCAGGCCCGCAACCATCAGGCCGTAGATGGCCAGGAGGGCGCGGCGGTGGTCGCGGATGAGCCCCAACGACGCCAGGGCGTCCAGCACCGCAACCGCCGCGGGGAGCTCGGAGCGGGTGAAGAGGCCGGACAGGTCGTCATACCCCAGGGAGGCGAAGATCTCGGCGCCGTAGTTGTCCCTGAAGTCGCGGTGCGTGGTCAGGAAGAAGTAGATGACGAGGAGCGGCGCCATCGCCGGCCCGAAACGGAGGAGGAACGCTCTCCTGTCCGCCGCGCCCATGGGCCGACGGGGCACCCTCGCGGCCTCGTCCTCGGCGTCCGGAGGTGGCGACGTGTGGAGGAGCCGCACGGAGGCCAGGAACGGGACGAGGAAGAGGGCCTCCACAACGGCGGGCATCCACGCCTCGGGGACGCCACGGGCGTGGAGGAGCCAGCGCCCGACGTCCTGCGCCCCTCCAGGTACCGGACCACCAGCCCTCACACCATCCCCAGCGGGAGGCCGTTGAGGAACACGGCCCCTACCTTCCACGCCGGCGGCGCGACGGCGAAGGCCACCAGGGCGGCCTGCGCCCAGAGGATGAGCCCGGCCAGCGTCCTGGCCCCTGCCTCCCGCGTCACGGAGGAGCACACGAAGATCCCGAGGTACTTCGAGACTGCGTACCCGAGGATCTGGCCGACCAGGAGAGCCGTCTTGAGGTCGACGCCGGACCCGAGGATCGTCGCGTCGGCGAACTGGGCCGCGTTGATGGGCTTGCGGAAGGCGTACATCGGGAAGTACGCCACGAACGACGCGCCGAGGAGGAGCGCGGTCTGGCGCCCCGGCGTCGAGCGGGATTCCGTCGTCTGGGGGCGGTTCAGGGCGAGGCCGGGGTGGGGCGTGGTGGAGGGACGGGGCGGCGATTGCGACCTCGCGAGCCCCCGGGCATAATCGTCACTTCCGTCCGCTCGTCAACCGTGAGGCCTCGAAGGCGATGAACCCGGAACCCGGCCCCGTGCTGCACGCGGTGATCCTCGCCGCCGGCCTCGGCGCGCGCCTGCGCGGCGTCCTCGGCCATCTCCCCAAGCCCCTCCTCTCCGTCGGAGGGCGCACGCTCCTGGAGCGCTCCGTGGACCGGCTCCGGGAAGGGGGGGCGGCATCGATCACGGTCGTGGCGGGCCACCGGGCCGACCTCCTCGTGGACGCCCTGCGCGTGGTCGCCCCCGATGCCCGCGTCGTCCTGAACCCGGACCCGGGAGGGAACGGGAGCATGCGGTCGCTCGCCCTCGCGGTGGAGGCATGGGGGGCAGCGCTTCCCGAGGAGGTCCTGGTCGTGGAGGGGGACCTCCTCTACGGACGGCGTGCGCTCGAGGCTCTCCGGACCGCCCCCCCGGCGTCGGCCACGGTCCTCTGCTCGACGCCCACCGGGGCGGGGGACGAGGTCTGGGTACGGGGTGCGGAGGGCCGGGTCGCCGCCATCGGCAAGGAGCCGGCCGGCGCCCCGGATGCGCTCGGGGAGCTGGTGGGGCTATCGCGCGTCGGGAGAGCGGTGCTCCTGGACATGGTCTCCTCCCACCGGCGGTCCGGTGCGGACAGCGAACGGGAGCACTACGAGGAGCGCCTGGCCGCCGTGGCCTCCCGCCACGAGGTGCGGGCGCTTGTGGTCGCCGACCTGGTCTGGGCCGAGGTGGATCACGCCGCCCACCTCCAGCGGGTGCGCACGCGCGTGCTTCCGCGCCTCGCCGAGGAAGAAGGGGCGCCCCGGCCGGCGTAACGGCGGCCGGCGGCCGGGGCCTTCAGGGCGCCGGGTTGCGCCAGACCCAGCCCTCGCGGTACGTGTGGAGGACGACCCCGACCCATCGGACCGCCCGGAGCACCAGCCAGGCCATAACCGCGAACGCCGACCCCTGGACCCACCCCACCGGAGCCGTCATCGCTGCCGCCAGGAGGAGCACGGCCATCGCCGCCGCCGGGATGTCCACGCGTGGGCGTCCTCCGAAGAGGTGGGGCTGCATGACCGTCGCCAGGTACCCGGCGCCGTGTGCGCTCACGAGCGCCCAGGCCAGCCATGCGTCCAGGGCTCCCTCCCGCACTCCGAGCGTGCTTCCCACGGCCAGCACCGCGGACGCCCCGGCGTGGGCGGCGAAGGAGCCGGGCACCCGGCCGATCCGACGCAGTACGACGACCACCGTGCCGCCGAGAACGGCGTAGGCCACGACCACGATCAGCCAGTACCCGGGGAGCCCGGCCACCAGGGGCCGGAGCCAGAACGCCCGGCCCCAGGGGAAGGCGGAGGTGAGGAGGAAGGCCGACACGACGAGGATCCCCTCCAGGGCCCCGAAGCGTGCGAAGTGGAGGTGGCGGCGCTCGGCGCGCTCCTGGTAGGTCACGATGAAGGCCAGAAGGTAGAGCCAGAGGACGGAGGCGCGCACCGCCTCCTCGAGCCCGGGCATGAGCTCGAAGGCCACGAATGCCAGGAACATCCCCGAGACCGAGTCCGAGTAATGGTCCAGGAACTCCCCCAGCGCCGACGCCGTCCCCGAGGCCAACGCCTGCATCCCGTCCAGGTGGTCGGCGACCACGTACGCCTGGAGAGCCGCGAAGGCCGCGAAGGCCAGCACCCAGTGCGGGATGGCGCCGCTGGCCAGCGCGAGGCCGAACATCCCCGCCATGGCGGCGAACCCCAGGAGGGTGATGAAGTTGGCGGTGAGCCATGCCGGCACCAGACGGAACACCCGGACGAAGTAGACCCGGGTGGCCACCGGCCGCACGAGGGAGGTGTCGGTGAAGCCGGTGTCGGTCGCGGGCGGCGCCACCGTAGCCCCTCGACCCCGGCCGCGGCGCTCGCCGGCGCGGCTCACCAGCCCAGCCCCACGCCCGACTCGCACGCGCGCTACGCCTGCTGCTGCAGCGCCTGCTTCGCGGCCTTCTTGCGCCGGGTCGCGTCGAGGACCCGCTTGCGCAGCCGGATGGCGTCGGGCGTGACCTCGATGAGCTCGTCGTCCTGGATGAACTCGAGGGCCAGCTCGAGCGTGATCTGCCGGGGCGTCTCCAGCTTGATGTTCTCGTCCGACGCGGTGGTGCGCATGTTCGTGAGCTTCTTCTCCTTGCTCACGTTCACCTCCATGTCGTCGGTGCGCGAGTTCTCGCCCACGATCATCCCGCCGTAGATCGGATCTCCCGGGCTCACGAACATGGTGGCCCGCTCCTGCAGGTTGAAGATCGCGAAGCCGACCGCCGCCCCCTCCCGGTCCGCAACGAGCACGCCCCGGGAGCGGCCCCGGAGGGGGCCGGCCCACGGGCCCCAGGAGTCGAACTGATGGTGCAGGATCCCCTCGCCGCGCGTGTCGGTCATGAACTCGGAGCGGTACCCGAAGAGCCCGCGCGCCGGAACGCGGAAGCGCAGGCGCGTCGTCCCCGACATGCCATTGGGCTTCATCTCCACCATCTCGGCCCTGCGCGGACCCAGCTTCTCGATGACCGTCCCCACCAGGTTCGCAGGGACCTCGACGACCGCCTCCTCGTAGGGCTCCATGAGGACGCCGTCCTCCCGGTGGGTGATGACCCGGGGGCGCGACACCTGGAACTCGTACCCCTCCCGGCGCATGGTCTCCATGAGGATGCCGAGGTGCAGCTCGCCCCGCCCGCTCACCGTGAACGTGTCGGGCTGCTCCGTGTCCTCCACGCGCAGCGCCACGTTGCGCTCCAACTCCTTGTACAGACGGTCCCGGACCTGGCGCGTGGTGACGTACTTCCCCGACTGCCCGGCGAAGGGGCTGTTGTTCACGGTGAAGTCCACCGACAGGGTGGGCTCCTCCACGGCGATGCCCCGGAGGCGCTCGCGGTACTGGGGGTCGGTGATGGTTTTGCCGATCTCCACGCCCTCGAGGCCCGCCACGGCGACGATGTCGCCGGCCTCGGCCTCCTCCACGTCCAGGCGCTCGAGCCCCAGGAAGGTGAAGAGCTTCATCACCTTCGAGGACTCGGCCTCCTCCTCGCCCACCATCCCGGGCTCACCCAGGTCCAGCATGGCCACCCGGTCGCCCACGCGCACCGTGCCCCGCTCGATCTTGCCGATGGCGATCCGCCCCACGTAGGACGAATAGTCCAGCGTGGAGATGAGCATCTTGAACGGCCCGTCGGGATCCACCGTGGGCGGGGGGAAGCGCGTGAGGATGGTCTCGAAGAGCGGCGTGAGGTCTCCGCCGTGGGCGTCCGGGTCGCGCGACGCCCATCCCTCGCGCCCGGAGGCGTACAGGAAGGGCGCGTCGAGCTGCTCGTTGTTCGCCTCGAGGTCCATGAACAGCTCCAGGACCTCGTCGTGGACCTCGCGGGTGCGGGCGTCGGACCGGTCCACCTTGTTCACGACCACCAGCGGGTGGAGCCCCAGCTCCAATGCCTTGCGGGTGACGAAGCGGGTCTGGGGCATGGGCCCCTCCGCCGCGTCCACGAGGAGCACCACGCCGTCCACCATGCGCAGGATGCGTTCCACCTCGCCACCGAAGTCCGAGTGCCCGGGCGTGTCCACGATGTTGATCTTCACCCCGTGCCAGTAGACCGCCGTGTTCTTGGCCAGGATGGTGATCCCCCGCTCGCGCTCGAGCGGGTTGGAGTCCATGACGCGCTTCTCCACGTCCTGGTTGGCGCGGAAGACCCCCGCCTGGCGGAACATCTGGTCCACCAGGGTGGTCTTCCCGTGGTCCACGTGGGCGATGATGGCGATGTTGCGGATGCTGCTCATGCGACGGAGCCTGGAAACCCCCGACCGGCGGGGGCATGGAAGATGGTGCTGCTGGTATAGCCATTTAAGATATCAGGATCGGGTCGGTCGGAGCAGAGCCGGCCCGGATGCGCGAGCGCGGGGGGGGGGAGGACCGTGACGCCCTCCTGACCGCGCCGGCCGCCGAGCCCGGACGAAGGCCCCAGGGGCCTGGGGCGTATGCAGCGTGTGACCTTCGACCACGAGGTACCGTGACCGCCGTCGCCCAGACAAGCACCGACATCCTCACCGCCCTCCGTCGCCTCGGCGGCAAGGCGACCGTCGGCGATGTGGTCGCCGCCACCGGAATCCCCGCCGACGATGCACGAGCAGGCCTGAAGGCCTTGCTCGAGGGCCGGCAGGGCCATCTGGCCGTGACCGAGCGCGGCGAGCTCCTCTACGAGTTCCACCCCCGCCTCATCGAGCGGGACCGGGACCCTCTGCTGGCGCGCCTGAAGCGCGGCGCGTGGGCGATCTTCCGCAAAGGGTTCAAGGCGTGGATCGTGATCATGCTGGTGGTCTACTTCGTCGTCTTCGTGGCGCTGGTGCTGGCGGCGATCTTCGCCCAGCAACGGAGCGGCGGGGACCGACGCAGCGGTGGATGGGGAGGTGGCCGGCACGGGCACGGGGGCTTCGGAAACTTCTGGCTCTGGTACTGGCTGATGGGCCGGGGCTGGTCCCCGGGTCGGCCCTACTACGGGCGCCGATGGGAGCGGACGTTGGGCGAGAAGGAGAAGGTGCCCTTCTACAAGAAGGTGTTCGCGTTCGTGTTCGGCCCCGACGAGCCCCGGGCCGATCCCCAGCAGAGGGACCGGGACGTCCTGGCCCTCATCCGGGCCCGGAAGGGGGTGCTCTCGAGCGCCGAGCTGGTGCAGCATACGGCGCTCGGCCTCCCCGAAGCCGACGACGAGATGGGCCGGCTGGTGGCGGCGTACGGCGGCGAGCCGGTGGTCTCCCCGGACGGCGAACTGGCGTTCGCCTTCCCCGAGTTGATGGTGAGCGCCCACGGCCGCGTGAGGGAGCCGGAGCCCAAGCCCGCTTGGCAGCGCCTGGAGCACCCCAGGGAGGTGACGGGCAACGACGCCGGCGCCAACGCGCTGGTGGGCGCCATCAACGGCTTCAACCTGGTGGCGGCGGCGACGGCGCCCTGGTTCATCTTCCCCCGCCTGGGGCTGGGCGGCATGGCCGCGTACGTCGCCCTCGTGCTCATCCCAGTGGCGTACAGCCTGACCTTCTTCGCCGTCCCCGCCCTTCGCTCCATCGCGGTGCGCCGGGAGAACCGGAAGAGGGAGAAGCGCAACGTGCGCCGGGTGCTCCTCGGGCTCGTCTACGATCTGGCGCTGGACAAGGGAGCCGGCGTGCAGGTGGACCCCGCCACGGCTTGGGTGGCCCGGCGCCTCGAAGGCCAGAGCGTGTCGCGTGGGGACGTGGAGCAGGCCCTTCACGAGCTGGCCGCCGAGTTCGACGCCGACGTCGAGCCGGACCCCGATGGCGAGCTCATCTACCGCTTCCCGAAGCTGCGGGCGCAGTTCACCGCCGCCGAGGCGGTGCGGCGCGTGCTCGCCCTCGACGACAAGGCGCTGGGCGCCATCGTCTACGACACCGGCGACACCCCGGATCAGGAGGACCGCCGCGACCTGGAGGCCTTCGATCGGGCCCTCGCCGAGGCCCGCGGCACCGACCTCGGCCGGTACCTGCCGTCGCCCGGAAAGGTCGCCTTCGAGGACGACTGGGAGCGGGTGGCGGGGGCGCGGATGGTGGTGGAGCGCAAGCGGAGCTGAGCGGAGGGGCGACGATCCCCTACACCCCCTTGTGGGGATTCTCCGCTTGACCCGCTGCCGTGACCGGCCGAAGCTAGGTTGCGTGGGGAGTAGCCCGCCGGAGCCGGCCCTCGGGCCGGACGGTGCGGCCGGTCGTCAATACGGGGTCCGAGCGGGCCCCCGGCCGGTGCGCGACGAAAGGGCGAGACCACCGTGGATCCTCGTTCCGCGGCTGCCCCGCCTCGAGTGCTGACGCCGCCCAGGCCCCCATGAACCAACTCAGCGCGAACACCAAAGCGAGCGGCTCGACCCCGAGCGCCTCGCCGGCCCTCGGGCGCCCCTGGCACTCCCTCCCCTGCGAGCAGGTCCTGGGCGAGCTGGGCTCGGCGCCCGGGGGCCTCGCCGGCGCCGAGGCGGGGCGGCGCCTGGCGGAGGTGGGGCCCAACGTCATCCAGCAGACCCGGGGCGAGAGCGTCCTGGAGATCCTGTGGCGCCAGGTCAGCTCGCCCATGATCTACGTGCTCATGGCCTCCGGCTCCCTTGCGCTGGTCATGGGCAAGACGGTGGACGGGCTGGTCGTGTTGGGCGTGGTGGTGGTGAACGCCCTCATCGGGTTCGTCCAGGAGTACCGAGCTGGACGCGCCATCCGCGCCCTCATGCACATCGTCCCGCGCATGGCCACGGTGCTGCGGGACGGCGTGCGCACCAGCCTCCCCGCGGCGGACCTGGTCCCGGGCGACGTGGTCCTCCTCGAGCCCGGCGACAAGGTCCCCGCCGACTTGCGCCTCCTCACCATGCGCTCGCTCCGCACCGACGAGGCCATGCTCACCGGCGAGTCCGTCCCCGTCTCCAAGGCCGTGGCCATCGCCCGCGAGGAAACCGTTCTGGCCGACCGGCGCAACCTGGCCTTCGGCGGGACGCTGGTGGTCTCGGGCTCGGGCGCCGGCGTCGTCATCGCCACCGGCGCGCGCACCGAGCTTGGCCGCATCTCGGAGCTGCTGCAGGAGGCCACCCACCTGGAGACGCCGCTGGTGCGCCAACTGGGCGCGGTGGGGAAGTGGCTCGCCGTGGGGATCGTCACGGTGGCGGCCATCCTGCTGGGGGTGGGCCTCTGGCGGGGCTACCCGCTGGTGGAGGCGCTCCTCGTGGCCGTCACCCTGGCGGTGGCCGCCATCCCCGAGGGGCTTCCCGCCATCGTCACCATCGCGCTGGCCATCGGCGTGCAGCGCATGGCCCGGCGCAACGCCGTGGTCCGGAGCCTGCCCGCAGCGGAGACGCTGGGCGCCACCACGGTCATCTGCTCGGACAAGACGGGGACGCTGACGCGGAACGAGATGACGGTGCAGGCCCTTCGAACCCCGGTGTGCGCGTGGGAGGTGGAGGGGGTGGGCTACGCCCCCTCGGGGGCGTTGCGCCCCGCGGCCGGCGGGGATTGCGACCCGGTCCAGGCCGAGCGGCGCGACGAGCTCCTGGCCGCGGGCGTCCTGGCCAGCGACGCGACGCTGGAGCAGGCGGGCGGGGACTGGAAGGTGGTGGGGGACCCCACCGAGGGTGCGCTCGTGGTGGTGGCCCGCAAGGCCGGTCTCGACCCGGCGGCCCTCCGGGCCGAGTGGCCCCGCCTGGACGCGATCCCCTTCGAGTCCGAGCGCCGCTTCATGGCGACACTCCACGCACGCCCCGACGGCACGGGCACGTCGGCCTTCCTCAAGGGCGCACCCGAGGCCGTCCTGGGCCGCTGCTCGCCCGCTGCCGGCGTGGAGTCGGCCCAGGTCCTGGAGTGGGTGGAGCAGCTGGCCCACCGGGGGATGCGGGTCCTGGCCGTCGCGGTGCGCGACGGGGACGCAGGTGAGACCGCGCTGGACGAGGCGGACCTGCATGGGTTCCGCTTCCTGGGCCTGGCCGGGATGATCGACCCGCCGCGCCCGGAGGCCATCGCCGCCATCCGGCGCTGCCACGAAGCGGGGATCGTGGTGAAGATGATCACCGGCGACCACCGCGCCACGGCGGTGGCCATCGCGCGCCAGCTCAACCTGGTGAAGGAGGGCGCCCAGGGCGTGAACGGGGCCGACCTGGAGCGCCTGGACGAGGCCGCCCTCGCCGAGGTGGCCGAGCGGGAGAACGTCTTCGCCCGCGTCGCGCCCGAGCACAAGCTGGCGCTGGTGCGCGCGCTCCAGGGGCGGGGGCACGTGGTGGCCATGACCGGCGACGGCGTGAACGACTCGCCCGCCCTCAAGCAGGCGGACATCGGCGTGGCCATGGGGATCACGGGAACGGAGGCCTCCAAGGAGGCTTCGGACATCGTCCTCGCCGACGACAACTTCGCCACCATCGCAGCGGCGGTGGAGGAGGGCCGGCGGGTCTACGACAACCTGCTGAAGTCGCTGGCCTTCGTGCTCCCCACGAACCTGGGCCTGGCCCTCATCCTCCTGGCGGCGGTCACCTCGTTCCCCATCGTCGGCGGGTTCCCCGTCCTGCCCATGACCCCCACCCAGACCCTCTGGATCAACCTGGTGGCGGCGGTGGCCCTCGCCCTCCCTCTGGCCTTCGAGGCCATGGAGCCGGACGTGATGCGGCGCCCCCCGCGCCTCCCGTCCAAGCCCCTCCTGGGGGGCTTCGTGCTCTTCCGCACGGTGCTGGTGGCGGTGCTCATGGCCGCGGGGGCGGTGGGGCTCTTCCTCTACGAATACGGACTCGAGACGGCGGCCGGCGTGCCGGCCGGGGTCGCGTTGCGGGAGGCACAGACCATGGCCGTGACCACGGTGGTCCTGTTCCAGGTCTTCTACCTGCTCAACTGCCGCTCCTTGCGCGACTCCATCCTCAGGATCGGGCTGTTCACAAACCCCTACGTCTACGTCGGGATCGCCGTCCTCCTCCTCCTTCAGCTCGCGTTCGTGTACACGCCGTTCATGAACGCCTTGTTCCGTACCTCGCCGCTGAACGCGGACGCGCTGGCCAAGTCGCTCCTGGTCTCCCTCACCGTCCTTCCCGTGATCACCCTGGAGAAGGCGCTCCTGCGCCGGCGTGAGCGGAGGGAAGGGCCGAAGGCGGGCCTGAACGGCCACGCGTGAGGAGGAGCATCTCCGGCATCGCGTGGAGGTGGTCCACGTGGTCCGGGGCGGCGTTCCCGGCGAAGCCCAGGAGCTCGAACCCACCGGCTGACGCTTCGCTGAGCTGCTGCATCCCGCGGGGGCCCCAGCGCAGCACCGGGGCGCCTGCCGCCTGCCCGGTCGCCGCCGAGACTTCCCGCGACCCACCCGCCATGAGCGAGTCGAGCGCAGCCACGGCCTGCTGCGGGAGCCCACTCACGCGGCGTGAGGCGCTCGTGTGCGCGCGTCGACTCCACCATGGGCGACGCGTTCTGCGCCCCGGCGGGGCCGCGATGGGCAACCAGGGCCAGCGCCGATGCCAGGGTGGAGAGGCGGGGAAGTGGAGTCATCGCGAGAGCGGATTGCAGAGACCTCGACTCGAACGTGCACGTCCGCAGGAGCGCCTCGCCAGCTCCATCCCTTGCCGCGACGGGCGGACCCCTGCACCATTGGCGCCCGTATCGCCGTTCCCGGAGGCACCGTGCGGCTCCGTCCAGCAACCCATCCGCTCCGTATCGCGCGGGTCGTCGCACTCGCGACCCTCGCCTGGGCCGGGGCGGCCGTCACGCCTGCGCCTGCCTCGGCGCAGGCGCAGCCCGGCGCAGGCGTGAACGGGACCCGGCGCTATCCCATCGACGTCGAGACCGCCCCCCGCCCCGAGGCGCGGGTGACCCGCACGACGGCCCGCATCGTCGTCGACGGGATCCCCGACGAGCCGGCGTGGGCCGGTGCCGAGCCCCTCACCGACTTCGTCCAGAGCATGCCCGAGACCGGGATGCCCGCCTCGGAGAAGACGGTGGTCCGGGTGATGCACGACGCCGAGCGCATCTACATCTCGGTGGTGTGCTACGACTCGGACATGAGCGGCCTCATCGTCCCGAGCCTGGAGCAGGACTTCGAGACCCACGACTCGGACGTGCTCGGCATCGTCCTCGACACGTACATGGACCGGCGCAACGCGTTCATGTTCCTCATCAACCCGGGCGGCGCGATCAAGGACGTTCAGGCCTTCGACAACAGCCGGAACCTCAACATCCCGTGGGAAGGGGTGTTGGACTACGGAGTGGCCGTGTCGGACTCGGCCTGGACCGTGGAGGTGGCCATCCCGTTCACCACGCTGCGCTTCGCCGAGGTCCCGGGGGAGCAGTCGTGGGGAGCGAATTTCTCGAGGAGGATCCGACGCAAGAACGAGGACGCGTTCTGGTCGCCGCTGGCCCGCCGGGAGCTCCTGCACAAGATGTCCCGCGCGGGCACGCTGCACGGACTCCAGGACCTTCGGGGAGGCCGCAACATCTCGGTGAAGCCGTACTTCACGACGTCGGACGCGTCGAAGTCGCTCACGACCTCGGGCGCCGGCGACTCGGGCTTCGACGGAGGCTTCGACGTGAAGTGGGGTGTCACACCCCGCATGACCGCGGACGCCACGTTCCGAACGGACTTCTCCCAGGTCGAGGTGGACCAGGAGCGGGTGAACCTCACGCGCTTCTCCCTCTTCTTCCCGGAGAAGCGGGACTTCTTCCTCGAGAACGCGGGGACGTTCACCTTCGGCGACGTCACCGAGCGCAACGTGCGCATGGGCTCGTCGCTCTCGGACTTCACCCTCTTCCATTCGAGGCGCATCGGCCTCGACGCGGGCGGGCTGCCGATCCCGATCCTGGGCGGGGGCCGGCTCACCGGGCAGGCGGGCGCCTGGAGCGTCGGCCTCCTGGACATGCAGACGCGATCGAGCACCGGGCACGCCGCCGAGAACTTCTCCGTGGCGCGCGTCCGCAGGAACGTCCTGGGCGAGTCCGACGTGGGCGCGGTGTTCGTGAACCGCCAGTCCACGGACGGCTCCGGCGCGTTCAACCGGAGCTACGGCCTCGACGCGAACCTGCACTTCATGGGCAAGCTCCTCGTCAACACCTACCTCGCGGGCACGGATCAGAGCGAGGCGACCATGGGCGATGCGTGGGCGGGGCGGGTGGCGGTGGCCTGGCGCGACCGCTTCTGGGACGTGTCCACCTTCGTGAAGCAGGTGGGAGAGGCCTTCGATCCGGGGGTGGGCTTCGTGCGGCGCGCCGGGATCCGGGAGACGTACGCCACCGTGGGAGCGCACCCGGCGCCGGACATCCCGAAGGTCCAGGAGATGAACCCCTACGGGGAGATCTCCTACGTCACCGACCCTTCCGGGCTCCTCCTCAACCGGGACGTGACGGCGGGCCTCGGCGTGGACTTCAGCGACGGCGGGGCCTTCTCGGCGTCGTACACCGACCGCTTCGAGCGGCTGGACCGGAGCTTCAAGGTGCGCGCGGGAGCCGTGGTGCCCGCAGGAGACTACGGCTTCCACGAGTCGAAGCTCTCCTACAAGTCCAGCGCGGGACGGCCGTTCTCCGGGAGCGTGGGCCTCACGACGGGCGGATATTACGATGGCGACCGGACCTCGGTGGGGTTGGGAGCCCTCTGGCGCCCGAGCCGTCACCTGGCCCTCGACCTGTTCGCCGACCGGAACGAGATCACGCTTCCCGACGCCTCGTTCACCGCTGACGTCTACGGCGGGCGCATCAGCTGGGCGCTCTCCACGCGCTTCTTCACCACAGCGTTCGTGCAGTACAACGCCGAGACCGAGGAGATCTTCAGCAACGTCCGCGTGAACTTCATCCACGCGCCGCTGTCGGACGTCTTCCTTGTGTACACCGAGCGGCGCGCCGCAGGGAGTGGGACGGTCCTGGACCGCCTGGTGAGCTTCAAGGTCACGCAGCTCGTCGGGTTCTGACCGAAAAGCCGGGACCGGCTCTCGCCGGGTTGCCCCGCCGTGACGCCGCGCGTACCCTCCCGCGGTCTCCTTCCACCCCAGCCCGTCCTCGCCATGCGCACCCCCAAGATCCCGACCCTCGTCCTCGCCCTGTCCGCCGCCTGCGTCATCTCCGCCACGCCCTCCGCCGCCCAGACCGCCGGCCCGGAGGTCTCCGGCCAGGTCCGCGCCCTCGCCGCCAACCCGGCCGTGCAGGAGGCATTCCGGCGCGTCGAGGCGCTGGACGCATGGGGGGTGGAGCGCCTCGTCGAGCTCACCCAGATCCCCGCGCCCCAATTCGGTGAGGGCCCCCGCGCCGCGCGCTACGCCCAGCTCCTGAAGGAGGCCGGGGCCGACTCGGTGTGGACCGACGAGGTGGGGAACGTGCTGGCGCTCCGGAAGGGACGCCGGGGCGATCGGACGGTGGTCCTGGGCGGACACCTGGACACCGTCTTTCCCGAGGGGACGGACGTGACCGTGCGCATGGTGGGCGACACGCTCTTCGCGCCGGGCATCGGCGACGACACCCGCGGGCTCGTGGTGGTCCTCGTGACGCTGCGCGCCATGGAGGAGGCGGGCGTGGAGACCGACGACGACATCCTCTTCGTGGGCACCGTGGGCGAGGAGGGGCTCGGCGACCTGCGCGGGATCAAGCACATCTTCCGGGAGGGGGCGGACCCCGTCGACGCCTGGATCGAGGTGGACGGCGGCGGGCTGGGCGGCATCGTGAGCATGGGGCTGGGCTCGTACCGGTTCCGCGTCACCTTCAAGGGCCCGGGCGGACACTCCTGGGGCGCCTTCGGCCTGGTCAATCCGGCCCACGCGCTGGGACGGGGCATCCACCACTTCCAGGACGCCGCCGACACGCTGACCCGCTCGGGCCCGCGCACGAGCTACAACATGGGCGTCATCGGAGGCGGCACGTCCATCAACTCCATCCCCTTCGAGGCATGGGCCGAGGTGGATATGCGCTCCGAGGGGGGCGCGGCGAGCCTCGACCGGGTGGAGGCGGCGCTCCGCTCCGCCATGCAGCGGGCCGCGGAAGAGGAGAACGCGCTCCGCCGCCGCGGCGAGCCGCTCACCGTGGAGGTGGCCAAGATCGGGATGCGCCCCTCGGGGGAAATGGACCCCCAGGCACCGCTCGTGCTGCGCGCCATCGCGGCCAACGAGTTCTTCGGCGCCGACGGGGATCTGAGCCGCTCCTCCACCAACTCCAACATCCCCATCGCGCTGGGCGTGCCGGCGGTGACCATCGGACGGGGAGGCGTAGGCGGCGAGAACCACTCGCCCACCGAGTGGTGGATCAACCGTGACGGGCACCTGGCCATCCAGCGCGCCCTCCTCCTCGTGGTGGCGGAGGCGAAGCTGGCGGCGCTGGTGCCGTAGCGGGCCGGGCCCGCGGGCCGCGGGGCGGCCGGCCCCCGTCCCCGTTCAGTCCCCGAGCACGTACGCGAAGATCAGGGGAGCCACGATGGCCGCGTCGGAGTTGATGTTGAAGCGCGGCGTCGTGGCTCCCTCCAGCTTCCCCCACGTGATCTTCTCGTTGGCCGGCGCGCCGGAGTACCCGCCGTACGAGGGCTGGGCGTCGGTGATCTGGGCGAAATAGCCCCAGTAAGGGACGTCCATCTCCATGTCCTGGATCATGCACGGCACGGCGCAGATGGCGAAATCACCGGCGATGCCGCCGCCGATCTGGAAGAAGCCCACCGAGGGCTTCCCCTCCGCTTTCCCGTGGTTGGCGATGTACCACTCCACGAGCTGCTGGAACTGCTCGGTGCCCGTCTTCACGCACTGGTGGTGCCTCACGTTCCCCATGATCACGTTGGCCGCGAAGATGTTGCCCGTGGTGGAGTCCTCCCAGCCCGGCGCGAACACGGGGATGCCCATCTCCTTGGCTGCCAGCATCCAGGAGTCGGCCGGGTCGATCTGGTAGTGCTGCGCCAGCGTGGGGTCGTCCAGGACCTTGAAGAGGATCTCCGCCGGAGTGTAGCGCTCCCCGCTCTCCGCGGCGTCGCTCCAGATCTTCACCAGGCGCTTCTCGAGGTGGCGCATGATGGTCTCGGGGATGCACGTGTCGGTGACCCGGTTCATCCCCCGCTCGTAGAGCGCCACCTCGTCGGCCACGGACAGCTCGCGCCACGACGGGATGATCTCGTACTCCTCGTTGGCCAGGAGGTTGAACACGTCCTCCTCCAGGTTGGCGCCGGTGCAGGAGATGGCGTGGACCTTCCCCGCCCGGATCATGCGGGCCAGGATGATCCCCACCTCGCCCGTGGACATGGCCCCGGCCAGCGTCACCAGCATCTTCCCGCCCCTGCCCAGGTGGTCCTCCCACGCCCTGGCCGCCCACACGGTCTCACGGGCGTTGAAGTGCAGGTAGTGCTTGTCCATGAAATCGCGGATGGCGCCCACGCTATGTGCTCCTGGCGAGGGGGACGGGAAGGGGAGCGGGAGGGAAAGAATAAACCATGGCGGGCCGAGGATGAACCGCCTATCGTTGATCAGTTCGTGGCCGCGCCGGGATTCCCGCGCGGCCGCCGTTGTCAGTTGCCCTCCTCACCTCACCGTGACCACCCTCCTCGCCGGCATCCTCGTGGCCTTCGTGGCCACCACCCTCGCGGCGGCCTGGCGCCGCGCGCCGACGCGCGTGTCGTGCCCGGAGTGCGGGAGCAGGACCGAGTCGGTCCGGGCGCCGCTCTGGATGAGGAAGGCCGCGCCGGACCGGTCGCTGAGGTGGTGCCCTTCCTGCTCCTGGGAAGGGATGGGGCGGGTGGGGCCCGAGTGGGTCCCCGGCCACCCCGCAGCCCACGGCTCCGGGTTCTACTGGGGGGACGAGCGCTTCCCGGTGGACTTCGGGTTCCGGTTCGCGTCCCCGGCCGACGCCGAGGAGGGCGAGGCCCCCACCGAGCCTCCGGCCCACCCCTCGGGCTTCCGCTTCGGAGGCGAGGCGCCCAGTCCGGCCCCAGAGCACTTCCGGTGGGCCGAGCCCCCGCAGCCCCCCACATTCCGGTGGCGGACGCGGCACACATCGGCGCCCCCGCAGGCCGGCTTCCGCTGGAAGGCGTAGGCGCTCCGGCGGCGGCCGGTGCCGCGGGGTGCGGCGCGGCTATCTCCCCTTCTGCAGGACCCTCCCCGACATCACGTCCGTGAACGCCCCTTCCCGGATGGCGGCCCTGCCGTTCACGAACACCCACACCATCCCCTCCGCCAGCTGGTGGGGAGCGGTGTAGTCGGCCCTGTCCACGATCTTGGCCAGGTCGAAGACCACCACGTCGGCGGCGGCGCCTGCGCGCAGCACGCCCCGGTCGCGCATGTCGTAGACCAGCGCCGGCAGCGACGTCATGCTGCGCACCGCCTGCTCCAGCGACACCACGCCCTTCTCCTGCACGTACAGCCGGATCTTCCGCGGGAACGCACCGTAGGCGCGGGGGTGGGGCACGCCTTCGCCCATGGGGACCAGGTCGCCGTCGGAGCTGGTCATCGTCCAGGGCTGGGCCATGAGCCTCTCCACGTCCCCGTCGTCCATGTTGAACGACACGATGCTGGCTCCGCCGCCCTTGATGATGTCCACGGCCGCGTCCACGGGGTGCCGGCCCCACGTCTCCGCCACATCGGAGAGAAGCCGGCCCTCGATGGAGGGGTCCGGCACGTAGCGTCGGAACTGGATGCGGTCGGCGCCGCCGCGCCGGGCCAGGTTCTCCACCATGGCCTGGCGGATCCGCGCCATGTCGGCGGGGCGGGCCATGCGGGCCATGAGCGAGTCGCGCCCGCCGGCCTGGGACCAGCGCGGGAGGAGGGCAGGCTCCAGCCCGGTGGACGACGCGGTGTAGGCGTACTGGTCGGCGAAGACCTGCACGCCCTGCTCCCGCGCCCGCTCCACGCGCCTCACGATGGCCTGGCTGAAGCCCCAGACGTTGGGCCCGTTGGCCTTCACGTGGGTGAGGACCACGGGGATGCCCGCCACCCTGCCCACGTTGATGACCTCGTCCACCGAGGGGATGAGCCCCACCGTGGCGTCCGACTCGTCCCGGTAGTGGCTCTGGTACCCGCCCCGGAACTCGGCCACGATCCTGGCCAGGTCCTCGATCTCGTCGGGCTTGGCGTAGAACCCGGGAACGTAGAACGTGCCGCTGGACATCCCCCAGGCGCCCTCCTCCATGCCGGCCCGCACCAGGGCGCGCATCCGGTCCATCTCGGCGGCGGTGGGGGCCCTGTCCTCCTGGCCCAGCACCGCTTCCCGGACCGAGCCGTGGGGGACGAATTGAGCCACGTTCACGCCCAGCCTGTCCCGGAGGAGGTCGGCGCGTTGCCGGGCCATGTCCACGGGTCCCCCGCCGTCCGGATTGGCGAAGATCGTGGTGAGGCCCTGCGCCAGGAGGGGCCGCGCATGGGAGAGCCCGGGCGTCGCCAGCCCGTCGCCGGCATGGGTGTGGGTGTCGATGAACCCCGGCGCCACGTAGAGGCCCGTGGCGTCCACCACCAGGTCGGCCTTCACGTCCCCGAGCCTGCCCACCGCCTCGATGCGGTCGCCGCGCAGGAGCACGTCGCCCAGGATCCAGGGATTCCCCATCCCGTCGAGGAGCCGCCCGTTGCGGATGAGCACGGTGCCGTCCTGGGCCAGGGCGGGCTGCACCATGAGGCAGGCGAGAGCCAGGGCGCTCAGCGCGCGTCGGATCATGTCGTGGTCTCCCCGGGATTGCCCCCGGAGGCGGGCCGCGGGTCTGGTTGGCCGCCGGCGTGGGTCGCCGCGGCGGGTGGAGCAACATACGGCGCAGGGAGCGCACGCGCGCCCTCCGAACCCGGAGGCGCGAGGCGGGTACCGCTGGGCGCCCACCAACGATCCCGTGAATGCCCCCGAGGCTCGAGTCCATGCCCGCCCGACCCCCGCGCGCCGCCGGCGCTGCCGCCCTCCTCCTCGCCACCGTCATCGCCCATTCCGCCGCCGCTCAGGAGCGCGCCGCCGACCTCCGGCCCGTGGTCTCCGTGGAGGGGATCACCGAGTACCGCCTGGACAACGGGCTGCAGGTGCTCCTCTTCCCCGACGCCTCCAAGCCCCAGGTCGTGGTGAACATCACCTACTTCGTCGGCTCACGGCACGAGGGGTACGGCGAGACCGGGATGGCCCACCTCCTGGAGCACCTCGTGTTCAAGGGGACGCCGACGCACCTCGACATCATGAAGGAGCTCACCGAGCGCGGAGCCCAGCCCAACGGGAGCACCTCCTTCGACCGCACCAACTACTTCGAGATCCTCCCCGCCTCCGACGACAACCTCAGGTGGGCGCTGGGCCTCGAGGCCGACCGCATGGTCAACTCCTTCATCGCGAAGAAGGACCTGGACTCGGAGATGACGGTGGTGCGCAACGAGATGGAGGAGGGGGAGAACAACCCCTTCGGCATCCTCTTCGAGCGCGTCCTCTCCACCCAGTACCTCTGGCACAACTACGGAAAGAGCACCATCGGCGCCCGGGCGGACGTGGAGAACGTGCCCATCGAGCGCCTGCAGGCGTTCTACCGCAAATACTACCAGCCGGACAACGCCATGCTCGTGGTGGCGGGGAACTTCGACCCGGCCAGGGCCCTGGAGATGGTGGTGGAGACCTTCGGCGCCGTGCCCCGCCCCGAGCGGACCGCCGACGCCATCCTGTACCCCACGTACACCCGGGAGCCCGCCCAGGACGGGGAGCGCATGGTGACGCTGCGCAGGGCGGGCGACATCCAGGCCGTGATGACGTCGTACCACGTGCCCCCGGGCTCCCACGACGACTACGCCGCCGTGAGCGTGCTTTCCTGGATCCTGGGCGACGCCCCCTCGGGGCGCCTCTACAAGACGCTGGTTGAGCCCCAGATCGCCTCCCAGGTGGGGAGCTTCGCGTTCCAGCTCCGTGAGGCCGGGCCGCTCCTCTCCTTCGCCCAGGTGCGCAAGGACGGCGACCTGGATGCTGCGTGGCGCGTCCTCAACGAGACCGTCCAGGGCGTGCTCACCCGCCCCGTCACCGGCGAGGAGGTGGGGCGGGCCAAGGCCGCGCTCCTGAAGCAGCTCGAGCTCGCGTTCAACAACTCGGCGGCGATCGGCCTCCAGCTCTCCGAGTGGGGCTCCATGGGCGACTGGAGGCTCCTCTTCCTCCACCGCGACCGGCTGGAGAAGGTCACCGCCGACGACGTGAACCGGGTGGCCCAGGCGTACCTGAAGCCGGACAACCGCACCGTGGGCCTCTTCCACCCCACCGACGCACCGGACCGCGCCGCCATCCCCGACGTCCCCGACGTGGACGCGCTGGTGGAGGGCTACCGGGGCCGAAACGCCGTGGCCGAGGGCGAGGCGTTCGATCCGGGCCCGGCCAACGTGGACGCCCGCACCACCACGTTCACGCTCCCCAACGGGATGGAGGTGGCCCTCCTGCCCAAGGAGACCCGGGGCGACGCGGCCGTGGTGCGTCTGCGCCTGCAGTTCGGCGACGAGGCGTCCCTCACCGGACGGGGCACCGGCGGCGACATGGCGGGGAGCATGCTCATGCGCGGCACCCTCACCAGGACGCGCCAGCAGATCCAGGACGAGCTGGACCGGCTGAAGGCGCAGGGCTCCCTGAGCGCGAACGCCACACTGGGGACCGGTCAGTTCGCCACGGTCCGCGCGAGCGTCGCCGACGTCGTGCGCCTCCTGGCCGAGATCGCGCGCACGCCCGCCTTCCCGGAGGACGAGTTCGGGACGCTGAAGCAGGAGCTCCTTGCACAGCTGGAGGAGCAGCGCTCCGATCCCTTCGCGCTGGCCCAGATCGCCATGACGCGGAAGATGGACCCGTGGCCCGAGGGGCACCCGCGCCACACGTCCACCATCGAGGAGGAGATCGCGGCGGTGCAGTCGGTCACGCTGGAGCAGGCCAGGGCGTTCCACGCCGACTTCTACGGGCCCCAGTCGGGAAACCTGGTGGTGGTGGGCGACTTCGATCCGGCGGAGATCCGCACGGTCATCGAAGAGTCCTTCGGCGACTGGGCGAGCCCGAAGGCGTATCAGCGCATCGCCGGGCGATTCCACGACCTGACCGGCGAGGACATCGTCATCGAGACGCCGGACAAGGCCAACGCCATCTTCCTCGCGGCGCAGAACCTGGAGCTCGCCGAGTCGGACCCCGACTACCCGGCGATGGCGCTCGCGGGGTACATGATCGGCGGAGGCGTGCTCAACTCGCGCCTGGCCCGACGCATCCGGGTGCAGGACGGGCTCTCCTACGGCGCCGGCGGCAGCATCACCGGCCACCCCCTGGACGCGGCGGGCACCTTCACGGCCTACGCCATCGCCGCGCCCGGGAACGTGGAGAAGGTGGAGACGGCGTTCCGGGAAGAGATCCAGAAGGTGCTGGCCGAGGGATTCACGGAGGACGAGATGGCCACCTCCAAGCAGGGGCTCCTCGAGACGCGCCAGCTGGCACGGGCGCAAGACGCCTCCCTCGCCGGCCAGATCTCGTCGAACCTCTACTTCGACCGGACCTTCGGCTTCGACGCCGACCTGGAGGAGAGGATCCGCGCCCTCACCCTGGACCAGGTGAACGCGGCGGTGCGGCGCCACCTCGACCTGGCGAAGACCACGATCGTGAAGGCCGGAGACTTCTCCGGGGCCAAGGCGAAGATCGGATCGTAGCCGCGGCCGCGGCTCCGCCATGACCGCGCGCATCGACCCGTCGCTGGGCTCCGTGGCCCAGCAGGCTGCACCCGGCGCCCTGGGGCTCGCCGAGCCGGCCCTGGCGCGCCCGGGCGTCGCCGGCGTGGCGCCTTTCCTGCTGGAGGGGGAGCGCCTGGCCGTCACCGGCACCGAGCGGCACGGGGACCACGCGTTCTGGGTGGGCGGGCGCCTCGTGGCGGAGGGGCTGGCCACCGACGCGGGCGCCGGGGTCAACCTGGTGGCGGCGCCCGCCTCCCTGCGCCGCGAGCTCCTCGGCCCGAGGGGATCCCTCCTCGAGCTGACGCTGGCCGTGCCGACCCTCCCCCTCGCCGCGGTCCAGTGGCGGACGACGCAGAACGGGCGCTGGCCCGGAGCGCTGGGGTTGCGTCTGACCTTGCTCCCGCGGTGCGGGGAGGTGCGCTATCACGTCCGGGGCGAGGGCGTGCGCTGCGTGGCCGCCGGAGACGGCGGCGAGATGGCCGTGGAGCTCCGTGTTCACCCGGAGCCCGCCGAATGGCGCGTGGCGGAAGCGGCGGGCGGTGGCATCGAGGTGCGGGCCTCGATCTCCGCGGAGGGACCCGTGACCCTCCTGCTGGCCGCGGGGAGCCAGGCCGCCGCGGCCGCGGCCATGGCGGCGGCGCCTCACCTGTCGGCGCACGAGCTTCGGGCCGCGGCCGACGCGGACGTGGCGTCCCGGGACGCGCTCACCGTGTCCACCGGGGTTCCCGAGCTGGACCATGGCGTGTCGTGGGCCGCCGCCCGGGCCCGGGGCGGGCTCCTCCGGGGCGCCTCCGGTTCCGCGGAGGGCGTCTTCTGGGCGGGGCTCGGAGCGGTGGGCGTGGGCGACGCGACCGCGGGGCAGGCGGCCGTGGACGCGTTGCGGTGCCACGGGTCCGGTTCCGTGCCGTGGCGGCTCGGCTCTCCCGTGCCTGCGGACGCTCTGGCGACGCTCCTGGCCGCGCGATTCACCCTTCTGTCGGGCGACCCCGACGGCGCCCTGGAGGCCCTCCGCCTCCTTCCCCCGGAGGAGGTGGCGGCCCGGCGCGCCACCGCCGACCCGCCGGCATGGGCGCTCTGGGCCCTGGCCCTGGGGAGCCTCGCCGACGCGCTCCGCTACGCCGCCGTCGAGGGCGAGATCCGCGCGCTCCGGGAGGCGGCGGCCCTCGGGCCGCCGCCGGGGCGGGTGGTCCGACTCCCCATGGCGGGGCACGCCCCGACCGGCGAGGGCGGGGAGGCGCTCGGCCGGCTCCTCTCCCTCTCGGCTCCGCTCCCCGCGCCGCCGGAGCCGGACACACCCCTCGGCGCCTGGGCCCTGTGGGCCGCTCCGGACCCCGACGCCGCCTGGACGGCGTGGCGCTCCCTCCTGGGCCGCGGTCCGGCCGGCGGAGCCGGAGGCCGGGGCACCTGGGACGTGGCCACCCGCCCCCCGGGAGCCGCAGCGGAGGCCGGGATCCTGCTCTGCGGCCTCGCCCACGGCCTCCTCGGGCTCGCCCCGGACGCCCCTTCGGGGAGGATCCGCATCGCGCCGTCCTTCCCCACCCACGTCTCGGCGTTCCGGGCCGGGGGGATCGGGGTGGGGGAAGCGGAGCTGGAGCTCCGCTACGAGCGCGAGGGGCGCACCCACAGGCTCCGCCTGGAGCCTACCCGTGGACGCGCCCCCGTCACCGTGGTCCTGGCGCCGTCCGTGTCCGGAGAGGCCCCCGGGGTGGCACGGGTGGACGGAGTCCCGGCGGAGTTGGACGCCGTCGCCATGGGCACCCGGATCCGCTTCAGCGTGCAACTCGTCCTGGACGCGCCGCGCACCGTCGAGGTGGACGTGGAGCCGGCTCGGGCGCCGCGGGAATGAACGAAGGAGGGCCGGAGAGCCCACGGCTCTCCGGCCCTCTCGCGCCCAGCCCTTGCCGATCCGCCCTACACCGTGTAGCCGTGCTCCTTGAGGAGCGCGCGCAGCCGGGCCTCCCGCTCGGGAAGGTTGGTGCGGGTGATCGTGCGGGCGAACTCGATGCGGTGCGCCTCGGATACCTTGTCGAGTATCGAGATGGGCGCGCCGTAGCGGAGCAGGATGCGCTTGGCGTCGATGGCTACCGTGTCGCTCACTTCGCCCCCTGTTACCCGTGGATGAAGTGGGTGAAAGCAGCGAATCATAACGATGTAGAGAGTCGGTACCAACGTCCGTCCCCCCTTCAGCCCCCCAAGTGCGCAGACCCTTCCTGGCCTATCTCCTCGCCGTGGTGATCCCCGCCGCCCTGACGGTGGCATGGGGCGTCGTGGCGGCCCGCGGGGCCTGGCGGGACGTCGGAGAGGCGTCCCAGGTCCGCGTCGGCCGGATGGCGCTCCGGGCCCTGGCGGAGGACCTGGCCGAAGGGCTCCCCCCGTCCACGGCACAGGTGGGCCGGGTCACGGGCTACCGGACCGCCCTCCTCCGTGACGGACTCAGGACCGCGGCCACCGATCCGGCGCCGCCGCCCGAGGGCGTGGACGGGGCGGTCCGGGTCCCGGGAGCCGAGATCGGCGAGGGCACCGCGGCATGGGCCGTGGTGGTGGCGCCCCGCCAACCCCCAGCGGCGCCTCTCCCCTTCCCCCTCCTCCTCGTCACGGGCCTCCTCCTCCTCTTCGCCGCCCTGGCGGGTTGGATCCAGCTGTCGGGGGCGCCGAGGGAGGAACGGGTTCTCTCCGTCCTCCTCCTCTCGGCGCTCCCGGCGGTCACCGCCTGGGCGTTCCTGATCCAGGCCGACGGCCTGTGCCGGAAGGCCGCGAACGAGGCGGAGCGCCGGGACCTCACCCGCGCCCTGGCCGTGGCCCGCCTCCGCCACGTGGAGGGCGACCCGCACTCCGTGCACCGCCTCACCGGCTTCCATGCCTGGCGCGTCCGCGGCGGCGTGGTGGCCGCCGCCAGCCTGCCGGGGCCCGCCGACGCGGTGGCGGCGCTCCCTGCGCCGCCACCCTCGTTCACATCCACGGGCACGGTGGCCACGCCCGAGGGGGAGTCCGCCTACGTCGCCCTGCGCCTCCCCGACGGGGGATTCACGGTGGCCGCGGTGGTGCCGTCGCCGGAGCGCACGGAGCGTTTCAGCAGAAACGCCGCCTGGGCGGCTGCGGCCCTGGCGGCGTGGCTCCTGCTGGCCGGCGCGGTGGCCGCGGCCGGGAAGGTCCGGGTCAGCTCCGGTCGATGACGACCGTGTGGGTGGTCCCCACGGTGAACACGATGGCGCTGCCCAGGAACTCCATCAACGCGTTGGAGAGCGCCACGTCCTCGACCACCACGGACACGCCGATGAGCGTGTGCGTGCTCGGATCCCCGGGGAGCCCGCCCGGCAGGCTCCAGTTCTCGAAATCCAGCTGGTATCCGGTGCGCTGGAAGGAGTAGTTGTCGGGCAGATACTCGTCGAGGCCGCTGGGGATCGCCCCTGCGGCGGACTCGCCCGGCCAGGTGTGGTGCTCGCCGTTGTAGCTCAGCGCCGCGGTGCGCACCACCTCCATGTCCCCGGCCACCTCGGTGGCGCGGGCGCGGACCAGGACGGTGCGAAGGTTGGGGATGGCCAATCCGGCCAGGATCCCCACGATCGCCGATACCACGAGAAGCTCGATCAGTGTGAAGCCGCCGCGCCGCACGTCGGGGCGGCCGTCGGGCCGCGGGCCGGACGCGCCCGACGGGCCCGACGGGCCCCCGCAGGCTCGGATGCGCTCGGTCATCATCCCCCCAGGCTGCTTCCGGCCACGAGGGCCTGGATCTCATCGTTCGAACCGCCCGAATCCCACACGACCGGGGGAGCGTCGCCCACGACTCCGATCAGGCGGAAGCGGTCCCCCTCCTTCACGTACTCGACGCCGGGAGTAGGGCTTCCGGCGTCCGCCAGCTGGGCGGGCAGCTGTCCGTTCTGGAGGCGATAGGCCTCGATGCGCTGGGCCTGGAACCAGATGGCCTTCTTCAGGTCCGTGGTCTGCGCGGCGAGGTCGGGCGGCGCGATGGGGTTCACCACCACCCAGGCAGGCGGCGCGATGAGGAGGTAGACCGCAAGCACCGCCAGGTTGATCCCCAGGGGGAGCATCCACTTGGGCTGCTTCCGCGGGGGGACCTTGGCATGGGCGGCCTTGTCCTTCTCCGCGGAGTGCTTGAGCACGGCGGCGACGGCGTCCGCAGCCTCCTGGCCGCGCGCCTCATCCTTCGCGTGATAGGGACGTACCTGGTCCTCGGAGCTCATTCCCTGGGGGGGTGGAAGGATCCGAGCAGAATCGGTGGCATGGTCAACGCAATAAAGCTATCAACGGCCCGCCTCATCTCCCAAGAGTCCCGTGAGGGACCGCCCCCCAGCGGTCACTCCAAGCTAGGGGTTCCGGCGCCCTCGCGAAATGGCCTCGCGGGTCGCTGAAAAGGGGTCGACGGACCCTGGCCCCCGGGGTAGCTTGAGGCCATGCCAGCTCCGGCGCCCAGCCTGTCCCGGTCCGTGGAGGACTACCTCAAGGCCATCTTCGGGCTTTCCGAGCGCGGAGAGCCCGCCTCCACCAGCGCCATCGCCGGAGCCCTGGCGGTCCAGCCGGCCTCGGTGACCGGCATGGTCAAGCGCATGGCCGAATCCGGCCTCCTGGAGCACGCGCCCTACCGGGGGGTCCGCCTCACCCCGACGGGCCAGAGGGAGGCACTGAAGGTCCTGCGCCGTCACCGGGTCATCGAGGCGTACCTGTGCGAGCGTCTGGGCTTCGCCTGGGAGGCCGTCCACGAGGAGGCGGAGCGCCTGGAGCACGCCGCGTCGGACCAACTCGTCGAGCGCATGGCCGCGGCGTTGGCCTTCCCAAGCCACGACCCCCACGGCGCCCCCATCCCCACCAGCACCGGCGAGATCGAGGAGACCGACTCGGCCACCCTCGCCGACGCCCGGCCCGGCTCGCTTCTCAGGGTACGGGCGGTGCGCGACGAGGACCCGGCCCGGCTCCGCTCCATCGAGGCCAAGGGCCTCACCCCGGGCGCCCGCGTTTGGGTCGAGGACGCCCAGAACGTGGCGGACCACGTCTCGGTGCGGGTGGGGAGGAGAGAGGGCGCCGTGCACACCGTGCGCCGCGACCTCGCGGAGCGCGTCTTCGTCGTCGCCGAGGACGCCGGATGAGCGTCCCCGTCCGCCCCGTGGTGCTCGGCGTCGCCGGGGGGAGCGGCTCCGGCAAGTCCACCGTCGTGCGGGAGGTGTGCAGGATCCTGGGGAACGGCGTCGCTTCCATCCTCCATCACGATTCGTACTACCGGGACCTGGCACACCTGCCCTTCGAGGCCCGGGTCGAGAGGAATTTCGACCACCCCGACGCGTTGGAGACGGAGCTCATGGTCGAGCACCTCCACGTCCTGCTCCGGGGGGCGCCGGCGGAGATCCCGACGTACGATTTCTCCACGCACACGCGAGCTCGGGAGACCGAGCTCCTCCGCCCCACGCCGGTGGTGGTGGTGGACGGGATCCTGGTCCTGGCGGACCCCCGCCTGCGTGACACCATGGACCTGAAGGTGTTCGTGGACACCGAGGCCGACATCCGCCTGATGCGGCGCATCCGCCGCGACGTCGTGAAGCGGGGCCGCACCGCCGACTCGGTCGTCGCGCAGTGGGAGGCCACGGTGCGACCCATGCACCTCGAGTTCGTGGAGCCCAGCAAGCGGTTCGCGGACATGGTCGTTCCCGAGGGCGGCTACAACCGGGTCGCGGTGGACCTGGTGGTGGGCCGGCTCAGGGCCCTCATGGGCGAGCGCGGCGCCGTGGCGCCGGCCTGACCGGTCGCGGGGCCACGGGAGCGGTTGGCCAGAAGGGGCTCAGCCGCCGACGCAGGGCGGCGCCGCCGTCGAGCCCCCGGCCTCGGGCACCACGACCTGGAACCTTCGCGACACGCTGGTGGCGAACACGCCGGTGCCGTCACCGCGCAGGCTGGGGATCTTCACCACCCCCGACGGATTGAAGTTGCCGCCGCGCAGCCAGTTCACGTAGTTGCGGTCCCCGGCGGTGATCACCACCTGGGCCTCGGTGCCGGCGGGAAGACCTCTCTGGAGCGCGACGGCCAGCCCCTGGTCGAGATCGAAACGGTCGAAGAGCCCGAACTCCCCCGGCAGCACGATGGTGGTGTCCTCCGCCGACACGGCGAGGCCCTGCAGGTAGAGCGGATCGTCCAACACCTTGATCCCCTGGGGTGCGAGCGCCTCCTTCAACCCGCGGATCAGGGCCTCGCCCACGTATGCCCAGGCTCCCCCGGAGGCGGTCCAGCGCAGCTCCAGGGGCGTGAGGGGCTCGAGCCGGCAGGTCGCGTGGGCGGAAGGCGTCAGCATGAGGAAGCCCTCGGGCACCCGGGACGAGCCGCGGATCAGCCCTCCCCCCGGCAGCGCGATCTCCAGCTCCAGGAAGTCGCCGGGGAAGATCTCCCCCGCGAACTCGGCGGTGGTGGCGTAGCAGGTCCCCGTGCCCTCCCTGGGCCGGACGTAGGCGCAGATCTCCTTGTCCGTCTCGGCCAGCTCCAGGGTGAGGCCCCGGGCGCTGGTGACCAGCACCTCGGCGCCGGGCACGGGCGCCGAGGACGGCGAGCCGGCGGCCAGCGTGCGGTGGAGCCACGCCGTGACGCGGTTGGTGCCGCCAGAGCCTCCTCCCACCTGCACATACACCTCGGCGACCACCACGTCCTCCGCCTCGACCAGCGTGATCTCTTCGAGCGAGCACCCGGCGGCGACCAGGATCGCGGCCGAAGCGGCCAGGGCCGCCAGCCCGCGCCCGAGACGGCGCGCGCCGCATGCGCCCCCTGCGAGCACCTTATGCGCCGCTACGCGCATCAGAAGTGGATCTCCACGCCGAAGGTGGGCAGGAGCGGGAACATGGAGATCCCCGAGCGCACGGGGGGGCGGGCCGTGTACTCGTAGAAATAGAAGAGCACGTTGCGCCGGTTGTACGTGTTCAGGACGTCCACGTACGGCACCACCGTGCCCCAGCTCCTCCGCACCGTCTTGCGGGCGCTCACGTCGAGGCGGTGGTAGACGGGGTAGCGCGCGCCGTTGCGCTCGCCGAGGATGACCGCATAGCCGCCAAACTGGTCGGCGTTCTCGAAGGCCCCGTCCCACCCGAGCCGGCCGTTCCGGTCCACGTAGCGCGGCGAGTAGAGGGCGTAGGCGCCCACGGCCCGGGTGTAGGGCGTGCCCGTCCCCACGTTCCAGCGCAGCCCGCCCTCCCATCCCCAGGGGAGCGGATACCGGAGGACCAGGTCGGCATCCACGCGCCGGTCGAAGACCGGGGCGTACGTCACCGACGGTGCCGGACGCTCGGGGGCAAGCATGTCCGGGAAGGTGCGTCGGGCCCTGAGGTACGACACGGCCACCCAGCCGCTCACGCTTCCCCCTTCCTTGCGCACGAGGAGGTCCGCCCCGTACGAGCGTCCCGTCCCGCGCAGGATGTCGTCCAGGTCGTCGTTGGGGTCGTCGGCGGGGTTGAGCGTCACCACGCCGTCGAAGTCGCGCAGGTACCCCTCGAGGGACAGGAACCAGTCCTCGCGGGGATACCCTTCGACCCCCGCCTGGAGCTGGTCCGACACCACCGAGGGCGCCCGCTCGCCCGCCAGGACCCAGACGTCCAGCCCCAGGGGGAGATCCTCGTCGCGGAGCGAGTGGACGTACTGGGTGTAACGCCCCGCGGCCAGCTTGAGCGCCCCGTTCCCGTCGGAGAAGAAGCGCTTCAGCGCCAGGCGGGGCGCGATTTCCTGCAAGGCCTCGCCGGGGTCCGGGCGCCAGTGGTCCAGGCGCATTCCGGCCTCCAGCAGCCACGCCCTGGGCCGGGACCAGGTGGCCTGGCCGTACGCCCCCACCAGGTCCCCGCGCCCGTCGCCCCGGCCGAACTCGGTGCCCCCCGTCGCAGCCAGGTTGTCGTACGTCATCCGCTCCGCGCTGGCGCCCATGCGCAGTTGGAGAAACGGGGACGGCCGCACATCCCAGTCCAGGCGCGCCTGGAGCTGGGAGACCGCGCTGCGGAACTCCGTGTCCCCGAAGTCGGGGAACGTGAGCCCCGTGCCGTACCGGGACCACGACACGCGCGCGTCCACGGCACCTCCGCCCGGCCGGGGATGCGTCCAGCGCGCGCCCACGACGTCGTTGCCCCAACCCCAGTCGATGCGCAGCGGGAAGTCCTCGTCGTCGAGCTGGGTGAGATCGAGGATGTCGTCCCCGGAATACGCGGTGACGCGCACCCTGTCGCCCCCGCGGGTCCACGCCTCCGCCACCCCCTGGAAGTCCTGGAGGTGGTAGGGGAACTCGAAGGCCGGCTTCAGGAGCCAGTCGAAGTACGAGCGCCGGGCCGAGGCCTTCCAGTGGATGTTGGAGAGTCCCAGGGCACGGACCGCCCCCCCGGGTGCGCCCCCGGACAGCGCCACGCGGGACGCCAGGAGGGAGACGCCC
Source organism: Longimicrobiales bacterium (assembly GCA_035477395.1). Lineage (GTDB taxonomy): Bacteria > Gemmatimonadota > Gemmatimonadetes > Longimicrobiales > Gaopeijiaceae > SZUA-318. Next base: position 24,256 of record DATIKQ010000032.1, on the reverse strand, counting down.
CCGTCCACGCCGAAGCGGCCGTCGCCGGCGTCGCTCTCGATCTGCAGCACCGAGGACACCCTCCCTCCGTGCTCCGCGGAGAACCCACCGGACTGGAGCTCGGCTCGGTCGAGCATGTCGGCATTGAAGACCGAGAAGAAGCCTCCCAGATGGAAGGGGCTGAACACCGGGACGCCGTCCAGCAGGATGAGGTTCTGGTCCTGGGAGCCCCCCCGGACGTGGAAGGCGGCGGAGAAGTCGGAGGTGGAGACGACCCCGGGGAGAACCTCCACCGCGCGCAGGGGGTCGGCCTCGGCGAGCCCCGGCACCTTCCTCAGGTCCACCAGCTCCAGCTCGCGCACGGTGGCCCCTCCCACCTCGTCGAAGCGGAGGCGCTGTCGGCTCCGCTCCGCCCCCACAATGATCCCCTCCACCTCCACCGCGCGACGCTCGAGCACCAGGTCGAGCTCGACCACCTCCCCCGGCCCCACGGCCAGGGCCCGCTCGGCCTCGGCGTACCCGATGCCGGTGGCCGACAGGGTGTAGCTCCCCGGGGGAACGTCGGGCATGCGGAAGAAGCCGAGCCGGTCGGTGCCGCCGGACCGGACCGGCGTCCCCGCGCGCACCAGGCGGACCTGGATGCCGTAGACCGCCGAGCCCTCGTCGTCCCGGATGCGCCCCTGCACGGCGCCGGCCTGGCCGGCGGCGGCGGCGGGGAGCAGCGCCCACGCCAGGGTTCCCGCCAGGGCCAGGAGTCGTCGCTTGTGGTAGCGCATCCCGTTAATCTAGGCTGCCGTGCGAGCCTTCTACAGCGACCACTTCGTCATCCCCCTCCCCGAGGGACACCGCTTCCCCATGGAGAAGTACGCGCGCCTGCGCGAGCGGGTGGCCCAAGCCGGGGAGGACGAGTTCGTCGTCCCCGACGCCGCCACCGCGCAGGAGCTCCTGCGCGCGCACGACCCGGGATACGTCGGCCGCGTGCTCGGCGGCGCCCTTACGCGGGAGGAGATCCGCCGCATCGGGTTCCCGTGGTCGCCGGCGCTCGCGGAGCGCGCCCGCCGCTCGGTGGGCGGCACGCTCGGGGCGTCCCGCTCGGCCCTGGAGGACGGGGTGTCCGCGAACCTGGCGGGAGGCACCCATCATGCCTTCCCGGACCGAGGCGAGGGCTACTGCGTCTTCAACGACGTGGCCGTGGCGGCCCGGGCCATGCAGGCCGAGGGACGGGCGCGCCGTGTAGCGGTCCTCGACCTGGACGTGCACCAGGGGAACGGGACCGCGGCCATCTTCCGGGGCGACGACTCGGTCTTCACCCTCTCCGTGCACGGCGCGAACAACTTCCCGTTCCGAAAGGAGAAGGGGGATCTCGACATCGAGCTCCCCGACCGGAGCGGAGACGACCTCTTCCTGGCGGCGGTGACGCAGGGCGTGCGCGTGGCGCTGGCCCACGGGCCCGACCTCGCGTACTACCTGGCCGGGGCGGACCCCTTCGAGGGGGACCGGCTGGGGCGCCTGGCGGTGACCAAGCAGGCGCTGGCCCGTCGTGACGAGCTCGTGCTGGACCTGTGCGGGGCGGCGGGCGTCCCCGTGGCCGTCGTGATGTCCGGCGGCTACGCCCGAGACGTGGACGACACCGTGGACATCCACTTCCAGACCATCCGGGCCGCGTCGGCTCGCTCGGGCGCGCGCACGCGCCGTGGAGCCGGCCCGTCCCCCAACCCTTCCGTGGAGTTTGCATGAACGACCGTGCCGCTGTTCCGAGCAAGGAGGCCCTGACCCGTCTGGAGGCGTGGCCGCGCCAGCTGCTGGCCATGCTTCCCACACAGCTCGTGGCCGCCGACCAGCTGACCCGCAGCCTTGGCGCATCCGCGCCCCGCATCTTCATGAAGATCGACGCGGACACCGGGTTGGGGCTGGGAGGCAACAAGGTCCGCAAGCTGGAGTTCGAGCTGGCCCCGGAGCGCATCGCGGGGGTGACGCACATCATCACAACCGGGGGGCCCCAGTCCAACCACTGCCGGGTCACCGCGGCCGCTGCTGCCCACCTGGGGCGGACGTGCGTGCTCGTCATCAACGGCACGGTGGAGGGCCCACCCAGGGGGAACGCGCTCCTGCAGCGCCTCTTCGGCGCCGACATCCGCACCGTGGCCGGCCGCGCCGAGCGCGCTCCCGCCATGGAGGCGGCCGCCCGGGAGATCGCCGCGGCCGGCGGTAGGGCCCTCGTGATCCCGCTGGGGGCCTCCACGCCCCTCGGATCCCTCGGGTATGCCCGTGCGGCGGTGGAATTGGAGGCCCAGCTCGCCCAGCTCCCTCCCGTCGCCAACACCTGGATCTTCCTTTCCTCGTCGTCGTGCGGGACGCTCGCCGGGCTCCTCCTGGGCTTCTCGCTCCTCGAGCGGGACGACGTGCGGCTGGTGGGGGTGAGCGCGGACACGCCCGAGGACGAGATGCGCCGGGACGCCGTCCGCCTGGCCACGGAAGGAGGCGCGCTCCTCGGATGGACCGGGCAGCTGCTCTCCGACAACCTCTCCTGCGACGACTCGCAGGTAGGGAAGGGCTACGGGATCGCGACCCCGGCGTCGGACGAGGCCACCTGCCTCCTGGGCGCCACCCAGGGCGTCGTCCTCGATCCCTTCTACACGGCCAAGGCCGTGGCGGGGATGCTGGCGTGGATCCGCTCGGGGCGGGTCCCGGCGGGCGATCGGGTGGTGTTCGTCCACACCGGCGGGCACCCCGCGCTCCTGGCATAGGGCGCCGGGGCCCGCCTATCTTCGCCCCCATGCCCGACACCATCGAGCTCCTGTCCAGGGTCCCGCTCCTCCAGGACCTGGGCAGGGCAGAGATCGAGAAGCTGGCCTCGCGGACCCGCCGCGAGCACTTCCGCTCGGGCGCCGACATCGTGCAGATCGGCGCGCCGGGCCGGTCCCTGTATCTGGTCATGGACGGGCTGGTGCAGGTGATCTACCCGTCGTCGGCCGCGGATTTCGAGCTGGCCCGCCTCGGGGCCGGCGACTTCTTCGGAGAGATGGCGCTCCTCAACGACAAGCCCCGGAGCGCCACCGTGCGCGCGCTCACGCCGGTGGACCTCGTCGCGCTGGACAAGGAGGAGTTCCGGCGCGTGGTGTCGGAGACGCCGGGGCTCGCACTGCAGCTCCTGGCCGCGCTCTCCATGCGCATCCGGAACGCCGACGAGCAGATCAGCACCCTGAGCGACCAGGCGGTGCGCGACCCGCTCACCGGGCTCCTGAACCGGCGCGCCTTCCAGGAACGCCTCCACGAGGAGGTGGACCGGGCCCGGCGCTACGGCACGCGCTTCGCCCTCGTCATGATGGACGTGGACCACTTCAAGGGCATCAACGACACCCTCGGCCACGTGGTGGGCGACGAGGTGCTGGCGTGGGTGGGACGGATCCTCCAGGAGCACACCCGGGCCGCCGATTCCCCCTTCCGCATCGGCGGGGAGGAGTTCGCCGTGCTGTGCGCGGCCAGCGACATGCGCATGGCGGGGCTCGCCGCGCGCCGGCTCATCTCGGTGGTGGCCGAGGCCAAGCCGCCAACGGCCCACGGCGTGCGCATCACGCTGTCGGCCGGCTACGCGGGGTGCCCCGACCACGGCATGACCTTCGAGGAGGTCTACGGCACGGCCGACGACGCGCTGCTCCGGGCGAAGCGGGCCGGGCGCAACCAGGTGTGCGATCCACCCGATCCCGGCGGGCCGTCCTCTCCCCCCGACCCCGGCGCCCACGCCTGACCTGACGCCCTGGGCCTCACGCCCGACCCCGACCTCCGCTATGATTGGGGCTGCGGGATTCCCACCCAGGAAGCCTCGGAGCTTCCCGAGAGCCCTCGGTTCCGGGGGCCGACCCTCGCTCAGACCCTGCGCCAGCTTCTCGAGCCGGATCTACCGGCCGGCCCGCTGTGCGCCCCCGATCCGGATGTCCTCTTGGCTTTTTCAGCACTCAATCTCCATCCGACGCTGCTCCGCGGCGTCGAGTCCCTCGGCTTCTCCCGCCCCACCCCCATCCAGTCCGAGGCCATTCCCCACGCCCTGGAAGGCCGTGACCTGCTGGCCTGCGCGGCCACCGGGAGCGGCAAGACCGCGGCGTTCCTCCTCCCCATCCTGCACCAGCTGGTGGACCGGCCGCGGAAGACCACCCGCGCCCTCGTCCTGGCTCCCACCCGGGAGCTGGCGCTGCAGATCCTGTCGGACCTCAACGCCCTGGCCCGCTTCACCGGCCTGAAGGCCGCGGCCGTCCACGGCGGCGTCGGCATGGGCGCCCAGGAAGCCGCGTTCCGACAGGGAGCGGACGTGATCGTCGCCACGCCCGGCCGTCTCCTCGACCACTTCCAGTACGACTACGCCGCCCTGGCCGGCCTCGAGTACCTGGTTCTGGACGAGGCCGACCGCATGCTGGACATGGGCTTCCTCCCCGACATCCGCCGCGTGCTGCGCCACATCCCCAAGCCGAAGCAGACGTTCTTCTTCAGCGCCACCATGCCGCCGCCCATCGAGGCGCTGACGCACGAGATCCTGCGGTCGCCGGCGAAGATCGCGCTCCAGCGCAGAGGCTCGCCGGCCAAGGGCGTGACCCAGGCGGTGTACCCCGTGCCCACGACGCTCAAGGGCGCCCTGCTGGTGGAGCTCCTCCAGCGCGGGGACGTGGACGAAGCGCTGGTCTTCACCCGAACCAAGCACCGGGCCGACCGGCTGGCCAAGCTCCTCACCCGCCACGGCATCACGGCGGAGCGCATCCACGGAAACCGGTCCCAGGCGCAGCGGACCCGGGCCCTGGAAGGCTTCAAGGCGCGGGAGTTCCGCGTGCTGGTGGCCACGGACATCGCCGCGCGCGGCATCGACGTCGAGGCGCTCCAGCACGTGATCAACTTCGACGTACCCGAGGTCCCCGACGACTACATCCACCGGGTCGGGCGCACCGCCCGGGCCGATGCGGTGGGAGAGGCCTACACGCTTGTGGCGCCGGAGGACGAGGCCGACTTCGCGCGCATCGAGCGCGCCGTCGGCTCGAAGATCCCCCGCGTCCGCCTGGAGAGCTTCTCCTACGACGCGCCGGCCGAGGCGCCGCTGGAGGTGCCCCTGGGCGAGCGCATCGCGGCCATCCGCGCCCGGAAGGCGCAGGAGCGCTCCCGCACCGCGGCGAAGGCCGGCGGCAGGCCCTCGGCACCGGCCAGCTCGGACAGCTCGCGGCCCAGGCGTCGCCGATTCGGGAGGGGTCGGCGCTAGGCGAACGCGAGTCCGCCGCGCCACATCCGGAGCCCCGTCGGGACCCCACCTATTGCCGGGTCCCGACGGGGCTCCTCATATTGGCCCCTCGCATGGCGCCGAGGGGCGCCGCCCCCACCCACCCTCGAACCGGCTTCGGATGAGAGCAGCGACCCTCGTCGGCATCGCCTTCCTCTGCATGGCCGCCCCGGGCGTCGCGCCTGGCGTGGCCGCGGGGACCGGGCCGGGCGCGAAGGGCGGAAAGGGCACCCCCGCTCCCAACGAGCCTGCCGCCGTCCTCGCCCGGGACCGCGTCGCGGCGGACCTGGCCGCGCTGCGCGAATACCGGCCGGGCTATTCGTTCTGGCGCCACGTGTTCGCCGTACCCGACGGGCAGGTGCTCTTCGGGAGCGGCTCGGACGGGCGGATCCTGGCCAGCTTCCCGACGCGGAGCGACTGGACGGCCGGCGGGCGCTTCGAGGACCAGGCGGTGGCCGGCGTCCTGGCCGGGCAACGGCTGCAGGGCACCCTGGCGGCGCGCCGGGACAAAGTGGCGGAGCTCCTGGAGCCGACCGTGGGTCCGGTGGTCAGCAACCCCACCCGCGGCAACTTCGTCCTCCCCAATGTGCGTCTGTACGGTTCATTCCTGGAGGATTGGGCCGCCATCTACGAGCGCTTCGGGGCGCCCGCGGAGATCGGCCTCGCCCAAGCGATGGTGGAGTCGGGGTTCAACGGCAAGGCCCGCTCCCGCGCCAACGCCCACGGGCTCTGCCAGTTCCTCAAGGGGAACTGGGACCGTCTGAACCGCCTCACCCCCCAGGTCATCGAGGTGCAGAACCAGACCACCCAGGCGGCCTACTGCGCGGCGTACCTGACGGTGCTCTCCACCAAGTACGGTTCGTTCATCCCGGCGCTGTCCGAGCACCACGCCGGGGGTGCCAACGTGGGGAAGGTCCTCATCAACGGGGCGCGCCTGGGCGCCACTGACGTGCGCCGCCGCTACTTCGAAGGCTCGGACTTCGCCCGCGACCTCAGGGCGATCTCCACGCGCCAGTTCCGCGACCTGGTGGGCACCTACGGGATCAGGTCGAGCCTCTACGCCGAGATGGTCTTCGCCAACGCGCCGGCGGTCGACTCGATGCGCGGAGCCGTGCCCCAGGAGCGCATCTATGCGATGCGCACGACGAGGGCGGTCCCGCTCCAGGAGATCATGCGCCAGACCGGGCTCTCCGAGCGCGAGGTGAAGCGCTTCAACCCGGCGCTGGTCCGACAGGTGCCCAGGGGCGCGACCCTGTACCTCCCGGAGCCGGTCGAGCGATTCGGGGCCGACGTGTCGTTCTGGCTGCGGCCCGCCTCGTCCGAGTTCGCGGTCGTCCTCGAGGAGTTCGTGGCCCTGTCCGCGCCTCCCGAGGAGTGGGAGACTCCGGCCTTCCAGTCCCTGCTCACCGACTTCCGTCGGCGCTTCCGCGACACCGGCACCGAAGAGGGCACGGTGATGGACGCGGTGATCGCGTACGTGATGCAGGAGCTCCCCAGCACCCACCGCGTGCTGGACCAGTTCCGGACCAGCCCGAAGGTGCTGCAGGCGTTCGACGCGGGCGTGCGGGCCCGCCAGCCCAGGTCCGCGGAGGCGGAGTCGCAGCACTGACGCTGCCGGAGGCCGAGGCCGCCCCCGCCCCGTGAATGCGGAGGCCACCTCCGAGGTGCATCCCGCGGGGATGCCGGCTCGCCTCTGCGCCCTCGCTCTCCTTCTCATCCTCCCCCTCCCCGCCTCCGCCCAGGAGCCCGAGGAGATCCTCCGCTACGATGTCGTCGTGGAGCTCCACCACGGCGGCCGCATGGTGGTCACCGAGGAGATCGCCGTGCGCGCGCTGGGCCAGGAGATCCAGCGGGGCATCTGCCGCGACTTCCCCACGGACTTTCCCAGGGCATCAGGGTTCGGCAGGATCCAGGCACCCTTCCAGGTGCTCTCGGTGGAGCGCGACGGCCGGGCCGAGCGCTGGTCGGTGGAGAGCATCGGCGGGCCGGGAGGTCGGGGCGGCGTGCGGGTGCGCATCGGCGACCCGGACGTCCTCCTCGACCCGGGGGAGCACCCCTACACGCTCCGCTACGAGACGTGGCGCTGGGTGCGCTTCGGCGAGGCCGAGGACCAGCTCTACGGGAGCGTCACGGGGAACGGATGGAGCTTCCCCATCCTCGAGGCATCGGCCCGCATCGTCCTCCCGAGTCCCGCCGACCCGTCGGACGTCGGCGTGGAGGCGTGGACCGGCCCCGAGGGCTCCACCGTGTCCGATGCCGACGCGGCATGGGACGGCGAGACGTCCACGGTGCGCGTCCCGACCCGGAGCAGGCTGGACGCAGGAGACGGCCTCACGGTGCGGGTCACCTTCCAAAAGGGCGTCGTCGCCCCGCCGACCCCGGAGGTGGAGAACTCGTGGTTCCGCCTGGACTGGGGCGGATACGTGGACGGCGCCACCGTGGGCGGCCTGGTGCTGGCGCTCTACGTGCTCATGTGGAGCCGGGTGGGCCGGGACCCGCACAGGCGCCCGCTCGTGGTGCGCTACGAGCCACCCCAAAGGTTCTCGCCGGCGGCCCTCGGATACCTCCAGGAGCGGGGATACCGCGGGTCGCTCTTCGCCGCCTCCCTGGTGAGCCTGGGAGTGAAGGGCGCGCTCCGGATCGAGCAGAAGAAGGCGTGGCGCGCGGCGCTCTCGGGCCGCGGCGTGGGGGAGTGGTTCGGGGCCCTCTTCCTGAGCGTGTTCTCGCTCCCGTTCATCGGAGCCGAGATCGCGGTCCTCTACATCCTCGCCACCCGGGTGCCCCGCCACCTCCTCGTGGCCGCCGTGGTCCTGGGCCTCCTCAACGTGGCGTTCTACCACCTCCTGGAGCGGCCCACGCTGAAGGGCCGCGGGGGGGCGCGGCCGGCGGCGGCGCCACGTCCCACCCCGGCCCCCTCGCCTGGTATCACGGCGGCTCGTTCACCAACATGGGGAGCGTGGCGTCGTCGCTGGGGGGCGGGTTCTCCAGCTCGCTGTCGGCTGCGTCCAGCCCCCCATCCAGCGGGGGCGGGGGGGGCGGGGGAGGAGGCTGGTGACCTGCCGCCCCGGAGGCGCGATGCGCTACCGTTTCGCCAGCCGATAGGGTACCATTTCGCCAGCGCGTCTCGGACGCCCCACCCCACCCGACCCTCGAGGAGCCCATCCATGGCGACCTACACCTGCCCCAAGTGCGGGATGAGCGTGAACATGACGTGCGCCAAGTGCGGCAAGGAGCTGGTGAACGACACCATCACCACCGCGACCGGCGTGAAGGTCCAGGTCTCCCAGTGCCCCGACGGGCACGGGAAGATCAAGTCCCCGCAGTGCTGCGGCGAGGATATGAGCTGCTCGATCTGACCTGCGCGGGCCGCACCGGCGCGCCCACCCGAGGGGCGGTGCGCCTGGCGGAGCATCCTGTGAAGACGAGAGGCCGGGCCCCTGGGGGTCCGGCCTCTTCGTGCTTCCAGGAACGCAACGCGCTCCTCGCCTTCACCAACTCAACCGGAAGAGCACGAACCGGGCGTTGTCCACCCCGCCACCCCCCCCGTCGCTGGGATCGGACGAGGGATCCAGGACGTTGAACGCCCACGTGGTGATGAGGTAGGCGCCGAGCGTGCCGCCCCCGATGAGCAGGGCGGTGCGGCCCTTCTCCATGCGCCGCAGCTCCAGGAGCTGCACGTCGGCCATGGGCACAGTCACCGTTGAGCGCAGCTGACGCGACGAGGCGCCCGGGTCGCCCTTGCCCAGCGCCACGGACAACAGGAGCGTCTGGTTGGTGCTCCCTTCCATGAGCTTGCCCGACAGCGACCGCGTCCCCTCGGGGAGGGGATTGGCGCCCACGCCGACGGCGGCGCCCGGCGTGACGGTCACACGCACGGAACTCCCCGGCGGCACCGCCGCCGGGGAGACGCCCGTGTACGAGTAGCACCCTGAGGCCAACAGGCTCAGCGCCAGGGCCGTCAGGGCCTGGCGGGGGCGGCCGAAGCCGCCCCCGCCACCAAGGCACTTCTCAACCACAGGTGGGGCAACCTCCCCACTGGCCGCCCGCGCCGATCTTGATGTTCGGGTTGGCCCGGGCCTCGGCCTGGCTGATGGGCCAGCACATGTCACGCGTCCCGGACTGCGGGTCCTTCATGGGCGCGCCCTCCACGCTCCAGCGCCGCCAGTCCCAGAGCTTGCGCCCCTCCAGCCACGTCGTCGCGTACCGCTCGAAGCGGAGCGTCGTCCAGGCATCGGCCGCCGTGCGCGACAGGGTGAGCGGTGCCATGCTCCACTTGGCCCGGGCCAGGTTCAGATTGGTCTCGGCCGTGGCGTAGTCGCCCTTGCGCAGCGCCGCCTCCGCCTGGAGCACCCTCATCTCCGCGCCGTGCGCGATGGGAATGTCGTCGGCGTTCGTGGCGTACTTCATCTGCCTGTAGAAGGGCGTCTGTCCGTCCTGCCCCTTCTGCGTCGTGGTGACCCACTTGACGCGAGGGTCGGTGGTGACGCTCTGCCAGAACGAGCCGAAGACGCTGTACTCCCTGCGGCTGTTCGTCTCCACCCAGAGATAGTTCGTTTGGGTCGAGCTGAACGTGCTGTTCCACATGAACGTGGTCGGCACCTTCGCGGCGTCCACCACCGCCTCGTCCCACCGGCCCATCCAGGCGCGCACCGAGGCGCGCCCCGCGTACGCAGCGTTCACGATGCTCGCCGCGGACGATCCTGCCGCGGTGCCCACCGCGATGGCCCGGCTGAACATCGAGTCCGCCCGGATGAAGGCGTCGGTGTGCGGCCGGTCGGGCCCGGCCTGGTACTCGCCGTCCACCAGCTCGTCGAAGTTCACGCGGCACTGCAGCTCCCCCAGCAGGCGGTTGGCGAACCCGCCGCTGAGGTAGGCCCTGGCCACGCTCGCGTCCTTCTCGTACTGCGTGGCCCCGAGGACCTCCTTCATCCTCATGAGCCCGTGCTCCGCGGTCCAGCGGGCCCGGGACATGGTCCCGTACTCGCCCCAATCGTCGTCCTCGAACTTGAAGATGCCCATGGCCGTATTATCGAAGCCGTAGCTCCCCCCGTAGCCTATGTCCTTCGAGGCCAGGGCGGCCTGGAAGACCACGGCGTCGAGCGCAGTCGTGAAGTTGTACTGCGCTCCCGCCGCGATTCCCGGCATGGCGCCGACGATGTTCAGGTCGTCGTCCTCGATGCGCCCGGGGGCCTCCACGTCCAGGGAGAGGATGTCCGAGCAGGCGGCGAAGGGCACCAGGGCCGCGAGCGCCGCCAAGCGAACCATCTTGTGTGTGATGTTCATGATTGTCTCCTCCCCTAGAACGTCACGCGGAGCGTGGCCAGGAACTGCCGGGAGGGCGGCAGGCTGTAGTACTCCCGCCGGCCGTACGCACCGGCCCCGGTCCCCTGTCCGGCGCGGTCGGAATAGTCCTCGATCTCCGGGTCCGTCCCCTCGAAGTCCGTCCACTTGATCAGGTTGCGGCCGGCCAGGGTGAACGTGGCGCGGTCGGCGTAGCGCCCGATCCACGCTTCAGGGAACTGGAAGCTCACCGAGACGCTCCTCAGCTTCCAGAAGTCGGCCTTGTCGATCCAGTAGTTGGCGTCGTGGCCGCTCGGGTTCGTGGAGGCCCCGGCGCCCATGATGTTCGTGGCGCAGCGGGCCCGCTCCAGGGCCGTGTAGGGGTCGAGGAGGCTCGGGCTGCCGCCCTTGCTGACCGCCGCCATCGCCCTCTGGGCCTCGTAGCAGTTGTACCACACCCCGCGGCGCTCGTTCTGGTACCCGGTGAAGTTGGGCAGGTAGTGCCCGCCCTGGTGCTCCAGGAGCGCGTCCACCGTGATGTAGTCCCCGATGGAGAGGCTCGTGCTGAAGCCCAGCAGCCTCGTGGGCATCACCGGGCCGATGGGGAGGATGGAGTCGGACCGGATGGGAGCGGCGTGCTCGTCCGGGTTCATGATCTTCCAGCCCCAATAGGTCGGGATCGTGTGTCCGACGCGGATGAAGGCGCCGTTGCCCACGCCGACGATCTGGCATGTCTCCTTGCCGTTCGCGGCGTTCCCGTCGAGGTCCGCGCAGTTCAGGTCCTGCGCCTCGCTCCGGTTGAACGCCACGTTCGCCCGGCCCCGCCACTCGAGGAAGTCGGAGCGGTAGAAGACGCCGTTGACCTGCATCTCGATGCCTTCGGCCATCAGCTCACCGACGTTCTCGGTGCGGGTTCCCCAACCGCCTTCCGACCCGGGCTGCGAGACTCCCACCAGCGCGTCGGTGGTCTTGGAGTTGTAGTACGTGAACTCGAGGCCCGCGATTCCCTGGAACATGCTGGCGTCGAAGCCCACCTCGATCTCGCGGGTGCGCTCCGGGCCCACCGCGGAGTTCCCCACGTCCCTGGGCGAGAAGCCCGGGGTGCCGTCGTCGGAGATCGGGCTCCACGTGCGCAGCTTGTCGAAGGCGCCCGGCGCCCTCCCGGAGTAGCCGAAGGCCCCGCGCAGCTTCATGGTCTCCCACCAGCTCGTGGGCCAGAACCCGTAGTCGGAGATCACGTAGGCGACGCTGGCCTTGGGGTACTTCTCCAGGCCGAAGTCGTCGCCGAACGCGGAGTTCCCGTCCACCCGCAGCCCCAGGGTCAGGAAGAGCAGGTCCTGGTAACCGATGACCTCCTGCAGGAAGATGCCTGCGTTCGTCTGGGTGTACGGGACGTCCGTGGGCGCGCCGGGCGCCCGGCCGCCGGACGACAGCGTGGGCACGCCGGGCCCCGCGAAGTCGTTGGTGCTGACTTCCGTCCGCCGGTGGTTGTCGCGGAAGATCTGCCCGCCCCACGAGAACGCCGAGCTGACGGTCTCGCTGATGGGCTTGCTGAACGTCCCCGCGTAGTCGATCGAGAGCTTCTGGTGGTAGGTGATGGAGTTGGCATAGTTGCCCAGGGGCGTGAGGATCGCGCCCCACTTCTGCCACCGCTTGTTGTTGATCTGGTTGAAGTCCCAGCCGATGACGAGGCGGTTCGTCAGGTTCTCCGTGGCATCGTGCTGGACGGTAAGCCCGGTGGTGAACCGGTCCGCGCGCGTCCAGTTGTTCGCGTCAATCCAGATGTACTCGTTCGTGAAGCAGGTCACGTCCGAGGCCAGGCCTGCGCACCGCTCGTCGCCGGCACGGGCCAGGTAGTTGCCCGAATAGCCGCGGCCCACGTTGAGCAGGAAGCCCCGCAGGCTGTTGCCGTCCTCGACGAAGGTCAGGTCGCGCATGGAGATGGCGCTGTTGACCTGCACCTTGAAGTCCTCGGCGGGGCTGAAGTCGAGGTTCACCCGCATGCCGCCGAGCTTCGCGTTCTGGGTCGGGAGGGTGCCGTCCTCGTCGTTGTAGTTCATGGAGACGAAGTAGCCCAGGCCGCCGGACCCTCCGCGCACGGAGAGGCTGTAGCGCGCCACCGGCCCATTGCTGAACCAGCGCCCGCTCGACGGGCACGTGACGTCGCGGAACTTCTGGTCCTGGCCGTACGTGGCGGTCTGCATGCTGATCCCGTACATCTCGGTGCCGCACTTGGTGAAGATGTCCCAGGGATCGCCGCCGATGTTGAAGTCGGGCTGGTTGTTGATGCCCTGCGTGACCTCGGCGTTCCAGATGGGGGCGCCGGAGACTCCGCGCTTGGTGAAGATCTGGATGACACCGCCGGAGGCCTCGGTGCCGTACAGCGTGGCGGCCGAGGCGCCCTTGATCACCTCGATGCGCTCGATGTCCTCCGCCGCGATGTCCTGCAGCGGGGAGAGGCCGAGGCGGGCGCCGCCCTGCGTGCCGACGGTCTCGTGGAAGATCCGGACCCCGTCCACGTAGATGAGGGGGTCGGTCGTCGAGGAGACCGTGGTCTGCGCCCGGATGCGCACCGTGGTGCCGGCGCCGGGCTGGCCGTTCCCCTGGAGCACCGTCAGGCCGGGCACCCGGCCCGCCAGAATGTTCTCGGCGTTCGTGACGGCGACGTTCTCCAGCTCACGGGAGGTCACCGCGTCCAGCGCGCTCCCGACCTCGCGGGCGCGGACCTCCTTCGCGGTGCCGGTGACCACGAGCCCCTCCAGGGACACGGCCGACTCGGCGATGGAGAAGTCCGCCGTGACGGTCTGCCCGGCCGCGACGGTGACCGTCTGGCCGGTCTGTGCGTATCCGATGATCGTGACCCTGACCTGGTGCGTCCCTGCCGGGACGCCGTTGATCAGGTACCTGCCCTCCTGGTTCGACAGTCCGCCGATGCGGGTGCCCTGGATGAACACCTGCGCGCCCGAAAGCGGACGCTGGGTATCTGCCGACCGCACGACTCCCGAGATCCGGCCCTGTTCCTGGGCGGATGCTGGGGTGGCGGTGGGTACCCATGCCAGCGACGTCGCGAGAAGGGCGAGTGCCGTAGCTACTCGTCTCATGACCGTGCCTCCATTGGGAGTCTCTTCCTCAGGCCGCAGCGCGTGGCGCGGCCGGGCCACATCGACGTGGCGGAACGGCGGCCCGGACCGGGAAAGCGGCAAGCCGCGCGGTGGACGATCGCTTCCGCCCGCCGACCCGGTCCTGAGGAGTTGACCGTCCCACCCTGTCGATGAGCAGAATCTAAGGGGGTCCGCCGAAGCACGACAGAGTGGCATTCCGGGATCCGCGCCCGGGCTCAGCCGACCCTTATGGGCGGCTCTTCCACCCCGGGATCTCGCAGCGCTCCGGCTCGAGGACGAGGGCGTCCATCTGTCGCCCCCGCTTGGTGTGGATCCGGAGCAGGCCGCCGGACCCTCCGGTCCCCACCTCCCAGCCGCCGGAGGCCCCCTGGAGGACCTCCAGCCAGGCCACGTCTGCGGGGTTGATGTCCTGGAGGACCTGGAAGCCGGAGGCGCCCAGTCGGGCTCCGTCCAGGACCACGGCGGGCGGGACCGTCTCCGAGAGCCCGACGGGACTCCGTCCCCCCGCCACCGGCGCGCCTCCCGGCTGGTTGGGAAATGCTCTCACCATCCCCGGCGCCAATCTGGAGATCACGTCCAGGAACGTCGGCGCGCGCATGGCCTCGATCTCCTCGGCGGTCACCACCTTCCCCGACGAGCGGCGCCGGAGGGTGAGCTGTCGGGCCACGCCGGGGTCGAAGGCGACCTCGAAGGCCAGCGACTTCTCCTCCCCGGGCCAGAATCCCACGTTCGCCATGGTGACCTGGCACCCGGGGGCCACCAGGGCGATGCGGCGCTCCCCGGGCTCGATCCCCTCCAGGCGATAGGCGCCGTCGGAGTCGCTCTTGGTGCGGGGCCCCGACTCCACCGCCACGAGGACCCCACCCAGGCGCCTCCCGGAGGACGAGGAGAGGACGAACCCCTCCAGCGTGGCGGACTGCGCCCCCAGGGGGATCGCTCCCCCCAGGGCCACGGCCAGGGCGCACGCGGCCAAGGCGATCGGACGAATGGAATTGCTCATGCGAGTTCTCCTCCAGGAACCCCTCCTACCCCCGCCATTGCCCACCGGATCCGCCCAGCGCATCCTTATTTATCTGTAGAAGTGCTGGATCGTGGTTCCTGATACCTGGGAGGTTGGCGTATGGGTAGATGGAGGTTGTCAGTCCCCATCCTGTGCGGCGCTCTGGCTCTCGCCCTTGCGGGCAGGCCGGCGGCGGCACAGCAGACGACCATCGTAGGAACGGTCACCGACGCCGAGAGCGGTCAGTCGGTGGCCGAGGTCCAACTCGTGGTCGTAGGCACGAACAAAAGCGCATTCACGAACGCCGACGGGCGTTACGTGCTGAGGGGCGTGGCCCCGGGCACCGTCACGCTGCGGGCCATGCGGCTGGGGTACGGGGACGACACCAAGGTGGTCTCGGTGTCGGCGGGGCAGACCGCCTCCCTCGACTTCTCCCTGAGCCCCACCCCCGTCGCCCTCACCGGGATGGTCATCACGGCCACCGGCGAGCAGCGCAAGGTGGAGGTGGGCAACTCCATCGCGCGGGTGTCGGCAGCCGGCGTAGTGCAGACGCGCGCCGTCTCCAACGTGGGCGACCTGCTGGTGGCCAAGGCCCCCGGCGTCATGGTCATCCCCGGCACGCAGACCGGCGCCAGCGTTCGCGTCCGCATCCGCGGGCTCAGCTCCCTCTCCCTCACCCGTGACCCCATCTACGTCATCGACGGGGTCCGGATGGAGAACAGCTCCAGCTCCATGTCGGTGAGCGTCGGCGGCACGACCACGAGCCGCGTCGGCGACGTGAACCCCGAGGAGATCGAGTCCATCGAGGTCGTGAAGGGCCCCTCGGCGGCGACGCTGTACGGGACCGACGCCGCCAACGGCGTGATCGTGATCACGACCAAGCGCGGCGTGTCGGGCAAGCCCCAGTGGACGTACTACACCGAGCAGACCGCCATCCAGGACCGGAACGGCTATCCCACGGCGTACCGCGCCTGGCGTACCGGCACCACGAGCACGACGAACTCGCTCCCGAACAACACCGTGCAGTGCTTCCTGAGCCAGGTGGTGGCGGGCGTGTGCGTGCAGGACAGCGTGAGCAGCTTCAACCTGCACGAGGACCCCGAGACCACGCCGTACGGCACCGGGTACCGCCAGCAGCACGGCCTCCAGGTGCGGGGCGGGAACGACGCCGTCCGCTACTTCATCCACGGAGAGTGGGAGAACGAGGACGGCCCGACCAAGGTCCCCGAGTTCGAGAAGAAGTACATGGCGGCCCGCGGCCTGAGCCTCACGGACGAGCAGGCGAACCCGGGCAACCTGACCAAGGTCACCGGCCGCGCCAACCTGAACGTGGCGCTCACCGACGCGCTGGACCTGGCCGTGAGCACCGGCTTCATCTCGCAGGACCTGCGACTTCCCCGGTCCGACGACTCGGGAACGGCAGGCATCGCCGCCAACGTGTACGGCGGACCCGGCTTCAAGTACAACGTGAGCGCCGCCGGCGACACGCTCTACGGGTGGCGCGAGTTCACGCCCCGCCGGGTCTATCAGACGGTGACCAAGCAGGGCATCGAACGCTTCATCGCCTCCACGAACGCCAACTACCGGCCCAACGGCTGGCTGGCGTTCCGGGGCAACTTCGGCCTCGACTTCGTCAACCGCGTGGACACCCAGATCTGCAAGTTCGGCGAATGCGCCCTCACCACCGACCGGCTGGGCTTCAAGGAAGACAACCGGACGAACTTCTACGTCTACACGGCGGACATGAACGCCTCGGCCACGCGTCGCATCAACGACGAGACCGAGTCCCAGACCTCGGTGGGCGTACAGTTCTACCGGAGCATCTTCGACGCCAACTACGCCTCCGGGACCACGCTGGCCCCCGGGGCGCAGACGGTCACCGCGGCGGCCACCAAGAGCGCCAGCGAGAGCCGCAGCGAGAGCCGCACGCTGGGCGCGTACATCGAGCAGAGGGTCTCCTACCGCGACCGCCTGTTCGTAACCGGCGCGCTCCGCTCCGACCGGAACAGCGCGTTCGGCGCCGACTTCAAGACCGTGTTCTACCCGAAGGTGTCGGTGTCGTGGGTCGCATCCGACGAGTCGTTCTTCCCGGCCCTGGGCTGGCTCAGCCAGCTCCGGCTGCGCTCGGCGTACGGCGCCTCGGGCGTGCAGCCCGGGACCATCGACGCCGTGCAGTACTACTCCACCACGCAGGTGCTGGGCGAGAGCGGCGAGAGCACCGGGCTCATCTTCAGCACCCTGGGCAACCGGAACATGAAGCCCGAGCGCTCCACCGAGATCGAGGTGGGCCTCGACGCCACCCTGTTCAGCAACCGGCTGCAGGCTGAGTTCACCTACTACGCCAAGACGTCCAGGGACGCCCTCATCAGCCGCATCCTGCCGCCCTCCCTGGGGACCGGCGCCACCTCCCGCCTGGAGAACCTGGGCGAGGTGAGCAACAAGGGGTTCGAGATGCTCCTGGACGGACGCGTCATCCAGGGCGACAAGTTCGGGTGGACCACCACCCTGAACATGTCCACCAACAGCAACAAGCTGGTGAGCCTGGGCGGGCTCCCGAACATCGTGGTCAGCTCCACCGTCCAGCACCGCGAGGGCTTCCCCCTCTGGGGTTGGTGGTCGCGGCGCCTGCTGGGCTATGAGGACAAGGACGGGAACGGCATCATCTCCTACAACGCCGACCCGACCAAGAGCGAGATCATGGTGAGCGACACCGCCGAGTACAGCGGGCGCTCCATGCCCAACATCGAGTCGGCGCTGACCAACAGCTTCACCTTCCTCGACGGCCAGGTCCGCTTCGACGCCATGATGGACTACAAGGGCGGCCACCAGATCTACAACAACACCGAGCGCATCCGGTGCGCCAGCCGGTTCAATTGCCGGGGGCTGCTGGACCCGAACGCATCGCTCGAAGATCAGGCCCGCACGGTGATGGTGCGCGAGCACCCCAGCCGGTCGGTGCAGGGCTTCATCGAGGACGGCGACTTCATCCGCCTCCGCGAGCTGTCCCTCACGCTCACGCCGCCCAACGACTTCGCGGGCGGCATCCTCGGCGGGCGCACCATGACGGCCACGATGGCCGTGCGCAACGTCGGGATCCTGTGGACCAAGTACGGCGGCGTGGACCCCGAGGCCTTCGGCGGCAACACGGACGGAGGCTCGGAGTTCCAGGCCTTCGGACCGCCGACCTACTTCACCTTCCGACTCTCCCTCGGATTCTAGGATGACGCCTACCATGACTTCACGGAACAGAGGTCGGGCGGCATCGTCGGTGTCGCTCGCCGTGACCGCCGCCCTGGCGGCGTTCGCGTTCGCATGCACGCCCTCCGAGATCCTCGAGGTCGAGGACCCGGACATCATCAACCCGAGCAACGTCGAGTCCGCCGCGGGCGCCGACGCGGTGCGCCTCGGCGCGCTGTCGCGCTTCAACGGCGCCACCGCGGGGACCACGGGGGACGAGAGCCTCTTCTTCCTGGGGGGCCTGTTCGCCGACGAGTGGATCAACGGCGACTCGTTCATCTACCGCCAGGAGGTCGACCAGCGGATCATCACGCAGGAGAACACGTTCACCCTGGCCGCCAACCGGCAGGTCTACCGGGTGCGGCTCTCGGCCAAGCAGGCCATCGAGCTAATCAAGCAGTACAGCCCGACGGCCCCGGGCTGGCAGATCGGCGAGATGTACATGGTCTCGAGTTACGTGACCAACATCCTCGCGGAGCAGTTCTGCGACGGGCTCGTGATCAGCGACGTGGTGGACGGCAAGGAGGTCTACGGCAAGCAGATCACCACGCAGGCGGCGTTCGAGCTCGCGCTGACCGAGGTGAACAACGGGCTGGCGGCCGTCACCGGCTCCACCGCGGCCGACGTGCGCGTGCGCCACGCCCTGGCGCTCACCAAGGGTCGGATCCTCACGAACCTGAACCGCCATGCCGAGGCGGCGACGGCGGTGGCCGGCATCCCGACGAACTACGCGTACACCAGCTACCAGGGTCAGACCACCTGGAGCAACGCGTACTGGTGGTGGAACATCAACTCACGGCGCTACAGCGTGGGCGAGAAGGAAGGGACGAACGGGATGGACTTCGTCTCGGCCAAGGACCCCCGGGTCCCGGTGTGCGCCGGCGGCGACGCGGCGTGCAAGGCCATCGGCGTGACGAACACCGTTCGCGACGACCTGGCGGGCCCGTTCAACGTCCTCATGCTCTGGACGACCCGCGACATCCAGATCCCCATCATGCAGGGCGTGGACGCCCGCATGATCGAGGCGGAGGCTGCGCTCAAGGCCAACAACCCCGGCGGCGCCCTCACCATCCTGAACGCCGCCCGTGCGACGAAGACGGGGCTCGCCCCGCTCGCCGACGCCGGCACCGCCGAAGCCCGGCGGGCCCAGCTCTTCCGGGAGCGGGCCTTCTGGCAGTATGGCCGCGGGTACCGCATGGGTGACATGCGGCGCCTGGTCAGGCAGTACGGAATGAACCAGGCCCAGGTGTTCCCCACCGGGCCCTGGCACAAGGGCGGCAACTACGGGACGGACGTGAACATGCCGCTCCCGCAGGCCGAGCAGAACAACCCCGAGGTGGGTCTCGGGAGCACCTGCATCAACCGCAACGCGTAGCGCGGGACCCGCAGGCGTAGAAGGCGCGGGCCGCCGGGGGTGACCCCGGCGGCCCGCCGTCGTTGGTACACGCATCCCGGGGCGCCCGCGCCCCGGGACTTCACTCCGGGCGCATAGCGGGCAGCGGTGGCACGCTCGTCCGGCTCGAGTCCGGCGGCGCCGCCTTCTTCTGGACCATCTGCCCCACCAGCACCTCCATCAGCCCGGTGGAGCGGCACGTGGCCGTGCCGGCGTTCCCGCCCGTCCTCCGGGCCGACCCCTCCACGATGGTGCGGAGCTCCGAGCCCCCGGAAACGGCCTGGATCTCGGTGACGACGCGCGCCGTGATGGGCACCTGGTCGGCCAGGGGGCGCTGGAGCCCGGGATCGAGGCCGCACTCGAAGAAGTCGCTGGCGTTCCGGTTGAGGATGCGCGTGGAGAACCGGTGCGCCGAGACCCCCACCAGGTGCCGGGCAGGGTCCTGGATGTCCGTCTTGATCCCCAGCTCGGCATAGACCAGGGGCATCACGTCCCATACCCGGTCGGGCCCCACGGTCACCGCGTGGTTGACGCGGATGTCCGCCCCCCGCTGGATCTGGATGGTGGTGCCGTCGCCCGTGAGGATGGACACCACGCTGGGATCCTGGGTGCCGGGCGCCGTGGTGGCGCAGCCGCCCAGCAGCAGGCAGAAGGCGGCGGACACCAGGCCCCGGCGTCCCTGGAGCGTGACGTGCGACATGGGAATCTCCTCGGAAAGGGTCGAGGGGGGAGACCCTGTTGATACCACCGCCCCGCTGCACGCGCCAGGGTTCGGGCGACGGCACGCGCCAGGGTTCGGGCACCCCCCGGGGTGAGGGGGCAGCTTGTCCGCAGGCATTGCCCTACTTGACACCACCCCCCGGGGGGGGAGGTTACAGGGATCGGCGGTCCCTCCCCTGCCCCCATCCCGGGAGGCATTCAGTGCCCTTCCGCACCCTCAGCAGCCGCATCGCGCTCCCAGCGGGGTTCTTCGCGCTGGTCAGCGTCGCGCTGCTCTCCTGGCTCCTGATCCGGGAGCAGCGCCAGAACGCGCTGGAAGAGGCCGTGCTCGGCACCGAGTCCATCGCCGAGACCATCCTCCTCACCACCGGCCACGAGATGCGCGCCAACGAGCGCGAGTCCATCCAGGCGATGGTGGACGCAGTGGGGGACCAGCCGGGCGTGGTGAACGTCCGCATCCTGAACAAGGAAGGGGAGATCTCCTTCTCGTCCCGGGCCGACGAGATCGGGACGCTGGTGGATTCGGACGCGGAGGGGTGCATCCAGTGCCACTCGGGTCCCGAGCCCACCACCGAGCTGGACCCCGACAACCGCTCCCGCCTGTTCCGCAGCGCGGACGGGAGCCGGGTCCTGGGCACCATGAGGGTCATCCCCAACCAGGAGGGGTGCCAGGGCTCGGGGTGCCACGCGTCGCCCGAGCTCCGCCCGGTCCTGGGGGTCCTGGACGTGGCCATCTCGCTGGAGCCGGCCGAAGAGCGCCTCGCGAGGGCCACCCTGAACGCGATCCTCTTCTCCCTCCTGGCGGCGGCCGTCATCACCGGCGGGCTCTGGATCATCATCACCCGCGCCGTGCGCCGCCCCCTGGACACCGTCATCGCCGCCACCCGGCGGGTGGCCGGGGGGGATCCCGGGGTTGAGCTCCCTCGAGGGGCCGCCCGGGAGATCGGCCTCCTGGCCACCTCCTTCAACGAGATGGTGGAGAGCCTGAACAGCTCCCGCACCGAGCTGGAGAGCTGGGCAGCCACGCTGGAGGACACGGTGGCGGAGAAGGCCAAGGCCCTCCAGGAGGCCCAGTTCCAGGTCGTCCAGGCGGAGAAGCTCTCCTCGGTGGGGCTGGTGGCCGCCGGGATCGCCCACGAGCTGAACAGCCCCCTCATGGCCATCATCACCTTCACCCACCTGGTGAGGAGGGCCGTGCCCGAGGAGTCCCCCGCCCAGGAGGACCTCCGCATGATCGAGCGGGAGGCCAACCGGTGCGCCGGGATCATCCGCCAGCTCCTGGACTTCTCCCGGAAGCAGTCCCAGGACATCACCGCCGAGCCGTGCAGGATCGAGCGGGCGGTGGACGGCGCGCTGGACCTCATCAAGGTGGAGATCCAGAATGGGCGCATCCGGGTGGACCTGGACATCCCCGAGGACCTTCCCACGGTGGAGGCCAACCACGTCCAGCTCATGCAGGTGTTCGTGAACCTGATCCTGAACGCGGTCCACGCCATGCCGGAGGGCGGCACCATCACCGTCCGCTCCGACGTGATCCCCCGCAAGGGCCACGAGAGGGAGAACCTCCCGCCCCATCCGGGCACCCACCTGGTCCGAACCGTGGTGCGGGACACGGGTACCGGGATCCCGACGGAGGCCCTGCACAAGGTCTTCGACCCGTTCTTCACCACCAAGCCGGTGGGGAAGGGCTCGGGTCTCGGCCTGTCCGTGTCCCTCGGCATCATCCGGAGCTACCGTGGGACCATCTCCGTCGCCAGCGACGGCAGGAGCGGCGCGACGTTCACGGTGCTCCTCCCCGTACCCGTACCCGTGCCCGCGGCACAAGCGTAGAGGCGGAAGTCGGCAATGGACGACGTGAAGAGCTGGACCACCCCCCCGCGGGTGCTCACGGTGGACGACGAGCAGGTCGTGGTGGAGAGCATCCGGCGGGTGCTCACCGCCGAAGGGTACGAGGTGGCCACCTCCACGTCGGCCCGGGGCGGGCTGGAGCTCCTCCGGAAGGAGCCGTTCGACCTCCTTCTCCTGGACATCAAGATGCCCGAGATGAGCGGCATCGAGGTCCTGAAGGCCGCCCGGGACATCTCCCCGGAGACGGAGATCCTCATCGTCACCGGGTACGCCACCATCGACACGGCCGTGGAGGCCATCAAGCTGGGAGCGTTCGACTACCTGGAGAAGCCGGTGAGCCCGCCCCAGCTCCTGGTGGCCACCGCCCGGGCGCTGGAGCGCAAGCACCTGGTGGACCTGACCCGGCGCCTGCGCTCGGAGCTGGAGACGCGCCACAAGATCGGGAACGTGATCTGCTCCTCGCCGCCCATGCGGAAGGTGATGCAGCTGGTGACCCGGGTTGCCCCCACCAACAGCACGGTCCTCATCACCGGCGAGACGGGGACGGGCAAAGACGTCATCGCCCGCGCCATCCACTACAACAGCACCCGGGCCGACGGGCCCTTCGTGGTAGCCGACTGCGCCTCCCTCGCCGAGTCCCTCCTCGAGTCGGAGCTCTTCGGCCACGTGCGGGGCTCGTTCACGGGCGCCGTGAAGGACCGGAAGGGGCTGGCCGAGACCGCCCGCGGAGGCACGCTCTTCCTGGACGAGATCGCCACCATCTCCCCGCAGATCCAGGGGAGCCTGCTCCGCCTCCTCCAGGAGCGCGAGATCCGACCGGTCGGGTCGGACAAGCCCGTGACCGTGGACGTCCGCGTGGTCGCCGCGACCAACCGGAACCTCCAGGAGCTCGTGGAAGCGGGGACCTTCCGGGAGGACCTGTTCTACCGGATGAGCGTCTTCGCCATCAACCTCCCGCCGCTCAGGGACCGGAGGGAGGAGATCCCCCTCATGGCGCACCATTTCGTCCAGCGCTTCTCCGAGGAGTTCGGCAAGCCCATCGACTCCATCACGCCCCGGGCCATGGCGGTCCTGGAGGCCCACGAGTGGCCCGGGAACGTGCGCGAGCTCCAGCACGCCATGGAGCGCGCCGTGCTTCTCGCCGACGGCCGCACCATCGACGTGGACGCCATCCCCGCCGGGGGCGAGCATCCCGGCTCCATGTGGAGCGACGTCCCCGACGACGCCACCGCCCTGGCCGACAGGAAGCAGGAGCTGCGTGCCAGCGCCGTGGACCGCATCGAGCGGCTCTTCGTCATCAAGGCGCTCCGCCGCTCGGGGTGGAACGTGTCCCAGGCCGCGAGGAACGTGGGGATGGCCCGTCCGAACCTCCACGCCCTCATGCGCAAGCACGGGATCACGACGCCCGAGGCGCAGGGTGAGGGGGAGGGCGCCGATGGAGAGGCTGGGGAGGGCGGAGGGGAGAGCTGAGGCCGGGGCGTGACATCGGGAAGTCATGCACTGCTGGCCGACTCCCTGAGGCCGCCAAGGTCTGCCCGCGCACCGGATGAGTCGCCCCAGCAGGTTGTGATGCGCGACCTATCCTGATGCGCGACGTACCCAGTTGCGCGACCTACCCGGTTGCGCGACCTATCCTGTCGCCTCCAGCGCCCGGAAGTAGACGTCGCGGGGGATGTCGTCCTCCCGCTTCCAGCGGGCTCCGGCCGTGCGCCAGTCGGGCTCGGCTCCGCGGCGGCGGTTCGCCTCGACCAGAGCCCGAACCGGGTGCTCAGCCAGCTCGGGAGCCTTCGGGCGCGCGTCGTAGTGGGTCCCGCCCCGAGGATCCACGAAGGTGGGCTGGCCGTCGCCAGCCCACATCACGCGCCAGCCACCCTCGTGCACGAGGCGGTGGTGGTGCTTACAGAGAAGGGTCGTGTTGGTGAGACTGGTCTGGCCGCCGTCGGCCCAGTGCTTCACGTGGTGCGCGTCGGTGAAGCGGGACCCACACCCAGGGAAGCGGCACCCGCGGTCCCTGGTTTCGAGCGCCCGGCGGAGCGCCGGGGGTACCGTTCGGGTCCGGCGGCCCACGTCGAGCACCGAACCGTCGGGCGCGTGGGTGATCCGGACCAGGGCGGCATCGCAGGAGAGCCTACGCGACGTTTTCAGCTGAGCCGAGCGGCCTTCCCGGTCGTCGCTCACCGACCTGCGTGTCCGCGAGACCTTCGAGCGTAGCGAGAAGAAACGCGTGTGCCGTCCTCCAGCTCGGAGCGACCCGACGCACCGGCTTCGGCCGTCGGGGGGGCCGCGACGCCACACGTACCGGCAGGCGTGCTGCCATCCTCCCGGAGCGTGGCCATGTCCACGTGCAGCACGACCTGGTAGCGCGCGGCCTGCGTGCCGCTGATGGGGGCCGCGTTCGCGCGTTCGCTGGGCGCCGCGCC
>DATIKQ010000031.1:0-3188 GCA_035477395.1 Longimicrobiales bacterium | reverse complement strand
TCCCGCTCCTTGTAGCGCCAGTGGGCCGCGATCCCGTACTCGGAGGTCCGGTGCATCTCCTCGGTGCGGATCTGGATCTCGTAGCGCCGCCCCCCGGGCCCGAAGATCGTGGTGTGCAGCGAGCGGTACATGTTGGACTTCGGCGTGGCGATGTAGTCGTGGAAGCGCTCGGGCACGGGCGTCCACTTGCTGTGGATCACCCCCAGCGCGGCGTAGCAGCTCTGCACGGTGTCGGTGAGGACGCGCATGGCCATGAGGTCGTAGATCTCCTCATACGGCCGCCCGCGCTTGAGCATCTTGTTGTGGATGGACCAGAGGTGCTTCGGACGCCCCACGACCTCGGCGGGGACCCCGGCCTCCTGGAGCGCCTCCTCCAGCGGGCGCTGCATCTCCGCGACCTGCCTCTCCCGCTCCCGGCGCTTCTGCTTGACCTGCTTCGCCAGCGCCTCGTAGGCCTCGGGCTCCAGGTACTTGAAGGCCAGGTCCTCCAGCTCCCAGCGGATGGCGGCCATCCCCAGGCGGTGCGCCAGCGGGGCGTAGATGTCGCGGGTCTCCTGCGCGATGCGGGCGCGCTTGGGCGGCGGCAGGTGCTCCAGCGTCCTCATGTTGTGGAGCCGGTCGGCCAGCTTCACCAGGATGACGCGGGCGTCCTCCGCCATGGAGAGCAGCATCTTCCGGTAGTTCTCCACCTGCTGCTCGGTGGCCGAGTTGAAGCGCACCTTCCCCAGCTTGGTGACCCCGTCCACGATGGTGGACACTTCCTTGCCGAAGCGCGCCTCCACGTCGGAGAGGGAGAGCGCCGTGTCCTCCACCGTGTCGTGGATCAGCCCCGAGATGATCGAGGCCGAGTCCAGGCGGAGCGTGGCCAGGATGGTGGCCACCTCCACGGTGTGGGAGACGTACTCCTCCCCCGAGGCCCGCCGCTGACCCGCATGCGCCTCCACCGCGAGTTCGTAGGCCTCGCGGATCTTGTCCACGTCCAGCCGGTCCGCGTACGCCTCCATGGCCCGGGCCAGGGGCCGGGGAAGGCCGCGGATGGTGGGGGTGGGACCGGGGGTGGGGGTGGCCAGGGGCATGGTAGGCTAAGCTACCAAGGGCGGCCGGGGTGGGGCGAGGGGCGAGGGCCGACTCGGTCAGGCCCTTTCCGTGCCCTCGTTGACACGGGTCTCGATCTCCTCCAGGCGGGCGAGCAGCTCCTCGAAGGCGGGTGGGTCCTCCATGAACAGCGGCGACATCGCCTCATAGTCCCGCCGAAGCACCTTCGCAACGTCCTGCGGGGGCGCGAGTCGCAGCGTCCCTGGGGCGGCGCTCTCATACGACGCCCAACCCGAAGCGAAGAACCGTCGCTTGTGCTGCGCCACCGCCGACAGGAGGTCCAGGCGCTCCAGGGCGCCAACGCCCTCGTCGGAGGCGGCGATCTGGACCAGGTCGTAGTAATGGCGAGCCATCCTGGGTCGGACCTTCGCGGCCCCGCCATGGGCCAGTGAGTGCAGGATCGTGGCCTTCTCCCAGAAGGTCCTGTGGATGTGGAGCGTCCGCACCTCGAACGCCGCCTCCTCGAACTCCTCCGGGAACGCCTCGGCGGCGTAGGGCCGAATCGGCCTTCGGTCCTCGGGCCAGTGGTCGGCCCGCGCGCCGAACTCCAGGAGCACGCGCGGCGCGGTGTATCCCCCGATCGCGAGCGTCACGTCGGTCCCCGGGTAAGTGAAGAGGAGACTCGCGTCCTCGGCATCGCTGAGCGCCAACGACCATCCGGCCCCAGGTGACGGGGGGCCGAGCACGGTGGCCAGATCCTCGATGAGGTCCGGGAGAATCGTACCGCCGACGTGATTCGAACACGCCCGGGAGATGTCCCCGATCAGGCTCCTCTCCTGCTTCCCGCTCAAACCCCTCCAGAGGTCCTCATCAAACCCAAGGGCGGTCCGATCCAGCGACAGGTCGATGTCCTCCGAGAACCGGTGGATGACTCCGTACGCCTTCGCCAGAGAGGTACCGCCCTTGAAGATCAGCGGGGCGCCCAGGTCCAGCCTCATGAGACGCCGCAGCACCCAGCAGGCCCAGAAGTCCTTCTCGATCAGCCCCGGCGAGGTGACCGGGGAACGCTCGGCGGCGTCACGGAACAGGTCCTCGCGCTCCTGGGCCGATCGAACGGCGACGCTGTCCATCAGGGCGCCGCCACGCGCTTCATCACATCCTGCACCCACGCCGGGAACGCTGCGCCATCCCGCACCAGGCACGCCTTGTCCTGTTCCGTGAGGCGCGAGCGCAGGTGGGCGATGACGCGGTCGTCAACGCCGTGGCGCCCCAGAAAGCGAAGGGCCTGGTGGACGTCGGCTGCGACGGTTCCCGCGTTCACCAGATTCCGGGGACCTGCGTTCCGGAGCACCACCTGGCGATTGCCGGCCTGCAGCGTCCGGCTGCGGGCGTCGGTGAGGTAGGCCGGCCTGGCGGGTACCTGGTCGGACAGACCGAGGACATACGCGGCCACGGCCCCCGAGCGCTGCACGCGCGCGCCGAAGCGTCGGGTCGCCGCCTTCGCCACCCGATCCGGGTCGGGTGAGCGTAGGCCGACCCGGACGCTCTTCAGCGGAAAGTCATACGTGCCCCGATGAAGACGTCGGATCGTGCCCTGCCGGGCCAGGCGGGACAACGCCTGGTCCACGGCCGCACGGGAGCCGAGGTCCGCGAAATCGCTCGCCGAGAAGACGGCGCCCCGCCCCTGGCGGCGCAGCCGATCACGGATCTTGGCGTGGGTGCTCATGGGTATGCCTCCGTGTCAGCAAAATCTATGTCTTTTTCTGACATGTCAAGCTCCAATGATCCCAAACCCACCATCGAGGACGGAACGCGCCCGAATCGGTGGACGGATCGGGCCGGAATGCGAGGGAGGCCGCGGATGGTGGGCGTGGGGCCTGGGGTGGGGCGAGGGGGCACCTTCTTCATGGAGCGCGATCGCTCCAGCCCGGTTCAGTACAGACAGGCGTCCAGCAGGGAGAGCGCCTCATCCAGCAGCCGTGGCCCTCGGGAACAGCGACGTGGAGCGGGTAGTGGGCTTCCCCCGGCTATGCGGAGCTACGCATAGCCGGGGCTATGTCGAGCTCGGGACTATGCGGAGTTGGGTCGGAGGACCGCGTGATCTGGGGCGGTCTGGGTGGATGGTACTCCGCATAGTCACAGGGCCTCAAGGA
>DATIKQ010000030.1:0-39722 GCA_035477395.1 Longimicrobiales bacterium | reverse complement strand
GACGCCACCCAACAACGAGCCTACCAGTTGATCGAAACCATTCGCCCGTAGATCAACGCGTTGGCAGAAACCCGCACTACCCACCCATCGATGTCCCTCGTTCTACGCCGCTTCTCGCACATCTCGCGTAGGGAACTTCAGTCTAGCGGGGCACCGCGTCGGCGGCCCGCCGCCTTCTCAGTACCCCGCCAGCTCCACCAGCGCCCGCACCACGTCCGGGGTCTGGGGGAGGATGACCTCCTCCAGGTCCGGGGCGTAGGCTACCCAGGTGTCCTTGGACGCCACCCGCCGCACCGGCCCGTCCAGCCAGGGGAAGAGCTCGTCGGCGGCCCGGGCTGCGATCTCCGAGCCGATCCCCCACGAGAGGGAGTCCTCGTGGACGATGAGGAGCTTGCCCGTCTTCTTCACCGAGGCCGCGATGCGCTCCATGTCGAAGGGCTGCACGGTGCGCAGGTCGATGACCTCCGCCTCGATGCCCTTCTGCTCGGCGACGATCCTGGCCGCGTCCAGGCTCCGCTTCACGAGGGCGCCCACCGTGACCACGGTCACGTCCGATCCCTCCCGCACCACCTTGGCCTTCCCGAAGGGGATCATGAAGTCGGGGCCCGGGTCCCGCCCCTTGGTGTAGACCTGCCGGTAGAGGTGCTTGTGCTCCAGGAAGATCACCGGGTCATGGCACCGGATGGCCGTGCGCAGGAGGCCGTTGGCGTCCTCGGCGGTGGAGGGGAGGACCACGCGCAGGCCGGGGCAGTGCGCGAAGATGGACTCGCCGGTCTGGGAGTGGTAGATGCCGCCGCCCTTGAGGTACCCGCCGTACGTCACGCGGATGACCACCGGCGCCGCGAACGTCCCGTTCGAGCGGTAGCGCAGGGTGGCCAGCTCGTCGCGGATCTGCATCATGGCGGGCCAGATGTAGTCGAAGAACTGGATCTCCACGACGGGCTTCATGCCGCGCAGCGCCATCCCCACGGCGCGCCCCACGATGTTGGCTTCGGCCAGGGGCGAGTTGTAGACGCGGTGTGACCCGAACCGGGCCTGGAGCCCGTGGGTCACCTTGAAGACGCCTCCCTTTCCCTTCACCGCAGCCAAGGCGCCTTCCCGGGAGGCGTCGGCCACGTCCTCGCCGAAGACCACGACGCGCGGGTCGCGCTCGAGCTCGTCGCGCATGCAGGCGTTGAGCAGGTCCACCATCGTGAGGGAGCGGTCGTCGCGATACACCGGCGCGTCCTCGGTGTCGAAGTCCGGTCCGGTGGGGTCCACGTCCTCGGAGTAGAGGTGGCGGAGCGCCGTCTCCGGCGCCGGCTGGGGGTAGGTGAGGGCCGCGTCGGCCGCCTCGCCCACCTCGCGCTCCACGTCCGCCTCCAGGGCGTCCAGCGCCTCTGCGGTGGCGATCCCCCGCTCCAGCAGGAGGGCCCGCGTCCGTTTCAGCGGGTCCCGGGCGCCCTGCGCGGCCAACTCCTCGTCGGTGCGGTACATCCGCTCGTCGTCGGACATGGAATGACTGTACGGGCGCACGCAATGGGCGTGGAGGAAGGCCGGGCCCCTCCGCTCCCGCGCCCAGCGCACCACCTCGGCGGCGGCGCGATAGGTAGCCTCCACGTCGGTGCCGTCGCACTCCACCACGTGGAGCCCGGGGAAGCCGGCCACGAGCTTCGAGATGCTCCCACCCGCCGTCTGCACCTCCACGGGGACCGAGATGGCGTACCCGTTGTCCTCCACCACGTAGACCACGGGCAGCCCGAGGTTGCACGCGCTGTTCAGCGACTCCCAGAACTCGCCTTCGGAGGTGGTGCCGTCCCCGGTGGTCACCACCACGATCTCGTCCTCCTCGAAGCGCTGGACGAGGTCGCGCAGAGCAGGGTTCTGCGTCACCCGCAGCCCGGCCTCCGCGGCACCCACGGCCTGGAGGAACTGGGTCCCGGTGGGGGCCGACATGCAGGCGATGTTGCGGTGCGCGTCGCTGTAGTGGGCGGGCATCTGCCGGCCGCCCGAGGCCGGATCCGCTTCGGCGCCCACGGACTGGAGCAGGTGCTCCAAGGGGGTCTGGCCCAGCGCGAGGGTGAAGGCCCGGTCCCGGTAGTAGAGGAAGAACCAGTCGTGGGCCGCAATGCAGTGCTCGGCCACGGCCACGCCGATGGCCTCGTGCCCCGCGCTGGAGATCTGGAAGAAGATCTTGTTCTGGCGCTTGAGGCTAATCTCCCGATCGTCGATGCGCCGGGACGTGACCATGGTGCGGTAGAAGCGCAGCAGCTGGGCCTGGCTCAGCTCCTGGGCGTTCGCCTCGGCGGAGATCTCACGTTCTTCGTTCGCCATGGAAGCCTGGGCATGGAGGATGGACGGAATGGAAAGATAGGCCGACCCGCGGCCCGGTCCACGGGGGCGCTAGCCTAGTCGCAACTCGTCCGCGAGCGTCGCCGGGTCGCCGACCGGGGCGCGGCATGCGCACCCCCGGCACACGTACGCGGTGGCCGCCCCGCCCTCCTCCCGCCCGGTCACCGTGCGGTTCCTGAGGAAGGGCGCGAGGGCTGCCGCCAACAACGCGCGGGTGCCCGCGCCGCCGCGGGGCCCCACCACGACCACCTCGACGGGAGGTGCCTCGAGCCGGTCCAACACCCCCAGCAGCCTCCCGAACGCCGTGGGGTAGCGGGCCATCACTTCCGCCTCCCTGGCCACGGCGCGCCGGGCGACCTCCGTGTACCGCGCCTCGCCGAAGAGGAGCCCGGCCCGGGCCAGGAGCTCGGCGGCGAGGGAGTTCCCCGACGGGGTCGCGTTGTCCATGGGGTCCCGCGGGCGGAGGAAGAGCGATTCCGCATCATGCTCCGTGTCGTGGAAGAGACCCGCGTCCGGGTCCCAGAACCCCTCGAGCACTCGCTGGCAGCACCAGCGCGCCTCCTCGAGCCACCGCGGCTCCAGCGTCGCCTCGTGCAGGGAGAGGAAGGCGTTCCCCACCGAGCCGTAGTCCTCCAGGAACGCTCCGATCTTCGCGGTCCCGTCCTTCCACGCGTGGAGGAGCGTCCCGTCGCGGCGCATCTCCCGCAGGAGGAACTCGCCGCACGAGCGGGCGGCAGCAAGGAAGTCGTCGCGGCCGGTCGCGCCGCCGGCCTCGGCCAGCGCGCGGAGCGCCAGCCCGTTCCATCCCGCCAGCACCTTCTCGTCGCGCAACGGAGCCGGGCGGTGGGAGCGCGCCTCCCTCAGGCGCGCCCGGGCTATCGCGATGCGCGCCTGCACCTCGCCCGGATCCACGCCGAGGCTCCGCGCCGCGGCGTCGAGCCCGTGGGGTAACCAGAGGATGTTCTTCCCGTCGAAGTTGCCCTCCGGCGTCACGTCCCAGAGGCGCTGGAAGAGCGCGGCCTCCTCGGCTCCCAGCACCGCCTCCACCTCCGGGGGGGTCCACACGTAGAACCGCCCCTCCTCCCCCTCCGAGTCGGCATCCCTGGCCGAGAAGAATCCCCCCTGCGGCGACCGGAGGTCGGCCAGGATGTACTGGAGGGTGTCCTCGGCCACCTCCCGCAGGTCGCCCTCCCCCGTGAGGCGCCACGCGTCCAGGTAGGCCTGGGCCAGGAGGGCGTTGTCGTAGAGCATCTTCTCGAAGTGGGGGACGAGCCACCGCTCGTCCACCGAGTAGCGGTGGAAGCCCCCGCCCAGATGGTCGCGGATCCCTCCGTCGGCCATGCGGCGCAGGGTGGTGAGGGCCATCTCGCGGGCCCGGGCGTCCCCCGTGCGGGCGTGCTGGCGGAGCAGCACGTCCAGCGTCACCGGCTGGGGGAACTTGGGTGCTCGGCCGAAGCCGCCGTGGGCGGGATCGTACTGGCGCGCCAGGGCCTCCACGGCCTGGTCCAGAAGCCCCGTGCCGGGCTCGGCGCTTCCGTCGTCCACCTCCGCCGCCTGGGCGCGGCGGAGCACGTCCACGATCTCCCGGGAGCCCTTCTCCACGTCGGCGCGCCGGTCCCGGAACGCGTCCGCGGCTGCGCCGAGCACCTGGCGGAACGAAGGGAGCCCGTGGCGGGGGGTGGGGGGAAAGTAGGTGCCGCCATAGAACGGGGTGGCGTCCGGGGTCAGGAACACGGTGAGAGGCCATCCGCCCGACCCGGTCATCGCCTGGACCGCCCGCATGTACACCTGGTCCACGTCCGGGCGCTCCTCCCGGTCCACCTTCACGCACACGAAGAGGCGGTTCATGACCTCGGCCAGCGCCGGGTCCTCGAAGGACTCGCGCTCCATCACGTGGCACCAGTGGCACGCCGAGTACCCGATGGACAGGAGGATGGGCCGGTCCTCCCGCCTGGCACGCTCCAGCACCTCCTTCCCCCACGCGTGCCAATCCACGGGGTTGTGGGCGTGCTGGAGGAGGTACGGGCTGCTCTCGGAGGCGAGGCGGTTGGGCATGGGGGCGCGTACGGGAGCGGGGCACGAGAAGGCCACGGGTCTCACCCTGCTGCGCGGGCCGGGTTCCCCCCCGGGGGCCCCGGCGAGGGGGGCGCCTCCGGCGAACGAGCGTTGTTCGGGGGGCGCCCGCGGCCTACATTGCAGAAGACCACACCCCATGGGCTCCGCCCCGGGAAAGGACCGTGTCGCTGTACCTCAGCTCGGCGGGGCTGCCGCTCCGGCGCCCCCGCGCCATCCCAGACCTGCTGCGGTCCGCCTGGGCAATCCGAGCCCGGGACGGGTACCGCCGCCCGCCGTTCCTCCCTGTCCCGCCGGCATCCTGCCTGCGGTGGCGGCTCCACATGAGGAGGCACCGTGCGTAAGCTCGTCCTCCTCGTGGTGCTCTGGTTCGCGGTGACCTACTACTTCCCGGACTCCCGCACCTGGCTCACCGACGTGTCCCGCCCCCTGTGGGTCCCCTTCGTGAAGTGGAACGCCGAGGAGGAGATGAGGCAGGTCGCCCGGGACGTGGTCGCCCACGAGGTGAGCACGGGGAAGCTCCCGGACCGGCGCGCGTGGCTCGACTGGCTGGACTACCGCTATTCGCTGGACGAGATGAAGAGCGACGCCTGGGGCTCCGGCTACCAGCTCAAGGTGTGGGCGGACTCGATCGCGGTGTGGTCCTACGGCCCGGATCGGACCCGGAACACCGAGGACGACTTCCAGGTCTCCGCGCCTCGGCAGCGCCACCGGCGCTGACCCGGACCCCGCCGCCCCCGCCCACCGCTTGGACCCCCTGACCGGTCAGCTCCTCGAGCAGCTCGAGACCTACGGTCCCTGGCTGCTCTTCGCCCTGACCTTCCTCGAGACCTGCTTCCTCTGGGGGCTCGTGGTCCCCGCAGGGGTGGCCATCTCCGTGGGCACCGTCCTGGCGCTGGCGGGGACGCTGGAGCTCCCCCAGGTCGTGGGCGCCGCCCTCGCCGGGGGCGCCCTCGGGGACTCGGCCGGCTACTGGGTCGGCCGCGCCACCGGGGAGCGCGTCCTCGCCGGGCGCGGCCCGTGGGCGCGGGCGGTGCGCCGACACCAGGACGACCTGGGGCGCTTCTTCGGGCGGCACCCGTCGTACTCGGTGAGCGTGGCGCGCCTGGTGTCCTTCGTCCGCACGGTCATGCCCATGGCGGCCGGGATGACGGGCATCCGCTATCCCCGCTTCCTGGCCTACGAGCTCCTCGGGCTCGCCGGCTGCGTGGGGCTGTACGTTGCCATCGGCGTCCTGGCCGAGGAGAGCTGGCAGGTGGCCACCCAGCTCGTGGGACTGGGGGGCGCGGCGGCCTTCGCCATCGCCGGGACCTTCCTCTGGATGGCCTTCCGGCGCCGCCACCGCCACCGGCGCGGGCACGCGGGAGGCGCCGGGTGATCAGCGTCGCCCTCACCGGGAACGTGGCCGCCGGGAAGTCGGTGGTGGCCGCCGCCTGGGCGGAGCTCGGGGTCCCGGTGGTGAGCGCCGACGACCTGGCCCGCCGCGCGGTCGAGCCCGGGACGACGGGGTTGGCGCGCGTGCTGGAGGCGTTCGGCTCCGAGTTCCGCTCCGCCGACGGTTCGCTGGACCGTCGCGCCCTCGGCGCGCGCGTCTTCGGGGACGACGCGGCCCGGCGCCGGCTGGAGGAGATCGTCCACCCGGAGATCTGGGCGATGAGGACGGCGTGGTTGGCGGAGCGACGCTCCGACGGCACGAGCGTCGCCGTCTCCGAGATTCCCCTCCTCTTCGAGACCGGCCGCGAGGGCGACTTCGACGTCACCGTGCTCGTGGACGCGCCTGCCCCCGTCCGTTTCCGGCGCCTCGTGGACCGCCGGGGGTTGACCGAGGACGAGGCGCGCCGCGTCATGGCGGCGCAGATGGACCCGGAGCTCAAGCGGTCCCGGGCCCACCACGTCCTTGCGAACGCGGGCACCGAGGCGGAGCTGGAGCGCGCCGCCGTGGCCCTCCTCACCGAGCTCCGGGCCCGCGCGGGCGCGACGCCGGTTTCGCTGGCCCTGGACCTCCACCTCCACACCGCGGGCTCGTGGGACTGCCTGTCGGACCCCCGCGCCGTCCTGGAGCGGGCCCTTGCCCTGGGGTTCCACCGCATCGCCATCACCGACCACAACGAGGTCGAGGTGGCGCTCCGCCTGGCCGCGGACTTCCCCGACCGGATCATCCCCGGCGAGGAGGTGAAGACCGCCGAGGGGATCGACGTCATCGGGCTCTACATCACCGAGAGGATCCCCAAGGGGACCCCGGCGAGGGAGACCATCGAGCGGGTCCGGGAGCAGGGTGGCATCCCCTATCTGCCGCACCCGTACGCCGCCGGGAAGGGCGGGGGAGGGAGGTACGCCGAGGAGCTGGCCGCCTTGGTGGACGTGGTCGAGGTCTTCAACGCCCGCCTCCACCCCGGGCGCCTGAACGCGCCCGCCGTGGAGCTCGCCACCCGCCATGGGCGCCTCGGGTCCGCGGGCTCCGACGCCCACACCCTGGGCGAGCTGGGGGGCGCGCGGGTCACGGTGCCGGCGCATCCCAACCGCCCGGCCGCCCTCCTCCGCGCTCTCGCGCACGGGCGGGTGGAGGGGCGCACGGCCTCCAACCTCGTCCATCTGGCCTCGACCTGGGCCAAGGTGCGCAGGCGCCTCCCCGGGTGGCCCCGCTGAGCAGCCATCCCGCCCAGCGGTAGCGGGGCGGCGCGCGCCTCCGGTACCTTTCAATCGGCGCGGCTCCCTCCCGCCCTGCCCCTACATCCATCGCACGTCCCAGGGTCAGGAGGCCCTTCGTGAGCCTGTATCGCACGCCGGAGGCGCGGCTCTCGTCGGTCCGGGAGGTACGCAACGCGCTGCTGGCATCCCGACGGGCCGTCCTCACCACCCATCTCAACGCCGACGGGGATGGGGCGGGCTGCGAGGCGGCCCTCGTGTCGTGGCTCCGCGCCAACGGCACCGAGGCGTGGATCATCAACCCCACCGTCTTCCCCGACGCCTACCGGTTCCTCATCGAGCATTCCGGCTGGGTGGTGGAGGCCGGCTCCCCCCAGGCCCAGGACCTCTGCGACCAGGCCGACCTCGCCGTGGTGCTGGACACGGGCGAGGTGCCCCGCATCGGGCGCGTGCGCAACCTCATCCGGGAGCTCAAGACGGTGGTGGTGGACCACCACCAGCCCGGCGAGCAGCCCATCGGCGGCATCTCGCTGCGCGATCCCGACGCGTGCGCCACCGGCGAGCTGCTCTTCGACATCCTCCTCGCCGCCAAGGGGCCCTGGCCCGTGGCCTCGCTCCAGGGGATGTACGCCGCCATCCTCACCGACACCGGCGGCTTCCGCTTCAGCAACGCGACCCCGGGTGCCCATCGGGTGGTGGCCGAGCTCATCGCCATGGGCGTGGACCCCGAGGAGATGCACGAGCGCGTCTACGGGGCGGCGCCCCTGAAGCGCTACCGGCTGCTTCGCCACGCGCTGGACACCCTGGAGCTGGACGAGGAGGCGGGGATCGCCTGGATGGTCATCCCCACCGAAGCGCTCCGGGAGCTGGGCGCCACCCCGGACGACATGGAGGGGTTGGTGGACGTGCCCCGAGGGATCCAAGGCGCGCGTGTGGGGCTACTGTTCCGTCAGACCACCACCGGCGAGGTGAAGGTCTCCTTCCGGTCCAACGGGCCGGTGAACGTGAACGAGCTGGCGAAGCGCTTCGGGGGCGGGGGCCACATCAAGGCTTCCGGCGCCATGGTGCCCGGGCCCCTGGAGGCTGCCGTGGCCATGGTGGTGCAGGCCACCCGCGACGCCGTCGCCAGGGACAAGAACGGAGGAGGATCCGCTTGACCGACCTGCGCACGGATGACAAGTCGGACGACCCGGGCGTGCCCGAGGCGCTCCCCCGCACCCTCGTGCTCGCCCGCGGGCGACTGGGTGCCGAGCGGGTGGACCGCCTCTGGATCTTCCCACCCATCCGGAGGGGGCGTAGGGAGCGGGGCCTGATCGCCGCGAGCCTCTTCCTGGAAGGCGAGGAGCGGCGCCGCATCGTCACCGTGGCATGGTCGGCGGAGCGGACCGGCCGGAGCCTCACCGTGGACCAGACGTTCCACGAGGAGGGCGATGCACCCCCCGACCTCCTCCCCCGGGTCATGGAGGGGGTCTTTCGCCGGGCGGGGGAGGGGTACGGGGAGCCCCGGGAGGTGGACATCGGCGGGGACCTCGACCGCTTCGCCACCCTCGTGGACGAGTTCGACCCTGCGCTGCTGGTGACGGAGCAGGCGTGAGCACGCCGGCGGTGCGCCCGTTCATCCGCCTGTTCGCGCGGTACCTGCGCGAGCAGGGCCTCCCGGTCACGCATCAGCGGGAGGCCGTGGCGGAGGCGGTGTTCGGGTCCCACGAGCACCTCTCCGTGGACGACCTGGAGAGTGCGCTCCGGGACCGGGGCGAGCGCATCGGGAAGGCCACCATCTACCGCACCCTGGACCTTCTCGTGCGGAGCCGGCTGGTCGAGGAGCACGATTTCGGCGAGGGGTTCAAGCGCTACGAGCACCGCCTCTCGCGGCAGCCGATCCACGAGCACCTGGTGTGCCTCGAGTGCGGGAAGGTCATCGAGTTCCGGAGCCCCGAGATCGGGGAGATGGAGGAACGGGTGCACGCCGAGATGGGCTTCGTCCCCGGCCGGCACCGCCTGGAGATCTACGGCCTCTGCCGCGAGTGCCACGAGGCCGGCGCACAGCTCCCCTACCAGGGGCTCACCTGTCCCATCGACGCGGTGTGACGTCGAGGAGCGCATGACCCCGTGACCCCCCACGCACTTCCCGAGGGCCTGCAGGGCCTGCACTGGGAGCTTCCCCACACCTTCCTGGCGCTGGACGAGGCGGCGGCGGACTTCGACCGCGCCGCTGCGGTCATCCTCCCCGTGCCCTACGAGTCCACGACATCCTACGGCGGGGGCACGCGCAGGGGGCCCCACGCCATCATCGACGCCTCGCGCTACATCGAGCTCTACGACCAGGAGATGGACTGCGAGGCCGGCGCGCTCCTGGGCATCCACACCCTCCCCGGCCTGGACCTGACCCGCGCCGGTGCGACGCCGGCCATGGCCCAGCTCAAAGCAGCGTATGCGCAAGTTGCCGCGGTGGCCGGCGACCGCTTCCTCATGATGCTCGGGGGTGAGCACAGCGTGTCGTCGCCCTGCATCCTGGCCCAGGCAGACCGGCACGCCGAGCGCCTCACGGTGCTCCAGTTCGACGCCCACACCGACCTCCGGCCCGAGTACGAGGGAACGCCCAACTCCCACGCCTCCGCCATGGCGCGCGTGCTGGACCGGGCCGGCGTGGTCGCCGTGGGGATCAGAGCGGTGAGCGGCGAGGAGATCGACATCCACCGTGCCACCCCCGGCTCCACCATCGTGTGGGCCGACGAGATGTGGGAGGACGACCGGTGGATGGACCGGGCCCTTGAGGCGCTCGGGCCCAAGGTCTACATCACCTTCGACGTGGACTACTTCGATCCGAAGTACGTCCCGTCCACCGGCACGCCGGAACCGGGCGGGGGTGACTGGTACCGGACGCTGAAGTTCCTGAAGAGGGTCTACCGCGAGCGCGAGGTCGTCGCAGCCGACGTGGTGGAGCTCGCGCCCACCCCCGGCTTCCACGCCCCCGACTTCCTCGTGGCCAAGCTCGTCTACAAGCTCATCTCCTACCGCTTCCTGGAGCGGCTCGGGAAGTGACCACGACCGGCGCGTTCGGCCGGGACGAGCTCTCCCGGGCCACGGGCTCGCCGACGCTGGAGGGGAACCACATCCGCCTCCAGTTCGAGGGTTCCACGACCTTCGAGGCGTGGATCGAGGCGATCGACCGGGCCCGGAAGTTCGTGTATTTCGAGAACTACGTGGTGCGAGACGACCGGGTCGGGCGGGCCTTTCGCGATGCGCTCGTCGACAAGGCGACCCAGGGCGTCCCCGTCCGCGTGATCTTCGACTGGTTGGGCTGCTGGGCCACGCCGCGCAGCTACTGGAGGCCGCTCCGCGAGGCCGGCGCCGAGGTGAGGGCGTTCAACCCTCCGTCGCTGGCGCTCGGCGATCCCCTCGGCGTGCTGCAGCGCGACCACCGCAAGCTCGTCGTGGTGGACGGGGACGAGGCATTCGTCGGCGGGTTCTGTGTCGGCGAGGAGTGGGCGGGGAGCCGCTCCCGGGCGCCCTGGCGCGACACCGGCGTGGAGATCCATGGGCCGGCGGCGCGGGCCGCCGCGCTCGCGTTCGAGCGCTTGTGGGGCGAGATGGGGGAGCCGTGCACCTTCGCCGCCGCCATGGGCGACCCGGACACGGCGGGGGGAATGCCCGTCTGGCTCATCGAGGGCGAGCCGGGGCGGGCGCGCGTGTACCGCACCCTCCACCTCACATCGGTGCTGGCGCGGCAGCGCCTCTGGATCACCGACGCGTACTTCGTGGCTCCCCGCCCGCTTTCCGAGGCGCTGGCCACCGCGGCGCAGCAGGGCGTTGACGTGCGCATCCTCGTTCCGGCGTACAACAACTGGCCCTGGGTGCGCAGCATCTCGCGCGGGGGGTACCGCTTCCTCCTGGAGAACGGCGTCCGGATCTTCGAGTGGCAGGGTCCCATGATGCACGCCAAGACCACCGTGGCCGACGGGGTCTGGTGCCGCGTCGGATCCAGCAACCTGAACAACGCCAGCCTCATCGGGAACTGGGAGCTGGACGTGGCCGTCCTCGACCGGGGGCTCGCCGCACAGCTGGAGGGGCTCTTCCTCGCCGACCTGGCCTCGTCCCGTGAGATCATCCTCCCGCGCGCCCGCGTGGCGCGTGCGCTCGTCACGGGCCCGGGAGCGCCGCCCCCGCCCCAGGTGTCGCTGGATCCGGAGGGCCCGCTCCACGAGCGCCTGGAGCGGATGCGGAGCTCCAGGGGGAAGCTGGGGATGGCCGGGCTGGTGCGCGCCGGGTCGGCCTTCGGGGGAGCGCTGGCCGGAAACCGGACGCTGGGACGGGAGGACCGCACCGTGCTGGGCACCGTGGCCGTCGCGTTCCTCGTGGTGGGGGGCCTGGCCATGCTCCTTCCCACGCTGGTGGGTTGGGCGTTCGCCTCCCTCGCCCTATGGTTCGGGTCCGTGGCGGGGATCCGCGCGCTGGCGCAGGCGCGCAGGGCCCGCTCGGAGGAGCGCCAGGAGTCGGCGCCGGACGAAGGCGACACGGAGGGAGAGCCCAGCACGTGAACGACGTCGGCATCCTCATCGCGCTCACCGCGGGGATCCTCTCCTTCCTCTCCCCGTGCGTGCTCCCTCTGGTGCCCAGCTACCTCACCTTCGTCACCGGGATGAGCCTGGAG
Source organism: Longimicrobiales bacterium (assembly GCA_035477395.1). GTDB lineage: Bacteria > Gemmatimonadota > Gemmatimonadetes > Longimicrobiales > Gaopeijiaceae > SZUA-318. The sequence continues at coordinate 28,021 of DATIKQ010000030.1, read as the reverse complement.
GACCTGCAGGAGGGGGTGAACCGGAAGACCACCCTCATCCACTCGGTCCTCTTCGTCGCCGGGTTCAGCCTCGTCTTCATCATCCTGGGCGCCTCGGCCTCCTTCCTCGGACAGTTCTTCAGGGCCTACGAGGTCTGGATCGCCCGCATCGGCGGCCTCGTCATCATCGCCCTGGGCCTCCACCTCGCCGGCGTGTTCCGCCTCCTGCCACTGATGCAGGAGAGGCGGCTGCACCTGTCCAACAAGCCCGCGGGGTACCTGGGGACGCTGGCTGTGGGCATGGCGTTCGGCGCCGGTTGGACGCCGTGCATCGGCCCCGTGCTGGGCGCCATCCTGACCTACGGCTTCTCCCAGGACACCATGTGGGCGGGCGTGGGGCTGCTCGCCGTCTATTCCCTGGGACTGGCCATCCCCTTCCTGATCTCGGCGCTGGCGCTGGACTGGTTCCTGCGGGCCTTCAAGCGGTTCCGGCGCTGGATCCCCGTGGTGGAGAAGGCCTCGGGCGTCCTCCTGATCCTCCTCGGGCTCCTTCTCATGACCGGGACGTTCACGATCCTGAGCGGGTGGCTGACACGCTTCACGCCGGAGTTCATCCTGGACCGGATCTAGGCTCCAGCCGCGCCTTCCGCGGCCAGGTCCTCCTCCAGCATCTGCCGCCGGAGCAGCCGGGCGTAGGTCCCGCCGAGCGCGATGAGCTCGGCGTGGGTCCCCCGCTCCACGATGCGCCCGCCGTCCAGGACGAGGATCTGGTCCGCGCCCATGACCGCCGAGACCCGGTGGCTGATCACGAAGGAGGTGCGCCCCTTCAGGACACCCCGAAGGTCCGTCAGGATCTGCGCTTCGGTGTGGCTGTCCACCGCGGAGAGGGCGTCGTCGAGCACGAGGATCAGGGGGTCCCGGGCGAGCGCCCGGGCCAGCGTGGCGCGCTGCTTCTGTCCCCCCGAGAGGTTGATCCCGCGCTCTCCGAGCAGGGTGTCGTATCCCCGGGGGAAGGCCTCGATCTGGTCGTGGAGCTGGGCGATGCGCGCAGCCGAGACCACCGCGGCCCGGGGCCCCTCCGTGCGCGCCTCCTCCAGCCCCAGGCCGATGTTGACCTCGATCGTCTCGGAGAAGAGGAACGCGTCCTGCGGGACGAAGCCGAGGCGCCGGCGCACCTCGCCCGGGTCGGTGCGGGTGAGGGGGGCGCCGTCGAGGAGGATCTCGCCCGCCGTGGGGTCGTGGAGCCGGGCCAGGAGGCTGACCAGCGTGCTCTTCCCCGACCCCGTGGGGCCCACGAGCGCCACCGTCTGGCCCGCCTCGGCCACGAAGCTCACCCCCTCCAGCACCAGCCGCTCGGTGCCGGGGTAGCGGAACCCCACGTCCCGGAACTCCACACGTCCGCCCAGCGAGTCCAGCGGCACCGGCTCCGCCGGGACCGCCACCGCCGGCTCCGCACGCAGGATGGTGTTAAGCCGTCCCATGGAGGCTGCGCCGCGCTGGTACAGGTTCACCACCCACCCCAGCGCGATCATGGGCCAGATGAGGAGCCCGAGGTAGAAGCCGAAGGCGACGAAGGCGCCCACGCTGATCCGCCCGGCCACCACCTCCCGCCCGCCCAGCCAGAGCACGAGGACCATGGCCAGCCCGGCGATGAGGGTGAGGAGGGGATAGAAGGCCCCCGCCTCCCACGCCAGCGCCATGTTCCGCTCCCGGTAGTCGCGGTTCAGGACGTCGAACTGCCGGCCTTGCTCGTCCTCCTGGGTGTACGCGCGCACGATGCGCACGCCCGTGAGGCTCTCCTGCACCATGGTGGACAGGGTGGAGAACTGCTCCTGGATGGCCTCGAAGCGTCTGTGGATGACGTTGCCGAAGCCCAGCACCACCGGTGGGAGGACGGCCATGGGAAGCATGGCGTACGCCGTGAGGCGCGGGCTCAGGAAGAGCATCGCGGACAACGCGAACGCGAACATCACCACCGTGTTCACCGTGTACATGATCGCCGGCCCCGCCGCCTGGCGCACCGCCTGGGTGTCGTTGGTGGCGCGGCTCATCAGGTCGCCGGTGCGCACGGAGCCGTAGAAGGTGGCGTCCATGCGCATGAGATGACGGAAGAAGTCGTCGCGCAGGTCGGTCTCGATGCGCCGGCTGAGGCTGTTCAGGATCTCGCGCATGCCGTAGCGCGCGGCGCCCCCGAGGAGGGCGGCGAGCACGATGAGCCCGGCCAGGGTCCCGATGCGCCCCACCGTGACCTCCGGATCGGAGAGCCCGTCGATGCCGAGCTTCATGATCCAGGGTCCCGCCACCTGGAACGCGTTGGCGACCACCACGAGGAGGAGCCCCCAGAGGTAGCCGGCCCGGTACGGGTGGAAGTAGGGGAGGACGGAGCGGAGCTCACCCACGAGGCCGCTCCCGCGGGCGCGCGGCCGCAGTGACGGCCCTCATGCTCCGTCCCTCAGTACCCCACCGCCTTCCCGCCGCGCCGGGGGTCGGACCAAGCCGCCAGGGACCCGTCGGCCTCCACCCGGATGGCCTGGACGTCGCCGCTCATCTCCGAACGCTCCACCAGCGTGTGCCCCATCTCGCCGAGACGCTGCAGGGTGGCCGGCTCCAGCCCGCCCTTCTCGTACCAGATCTGGTCCGGGAGGTGCTGGTTGTGCACCCGGGGCGCGTTCACCGCGGCCACGAGATCCATGCCGTAGTCCAGCACGTTGGAGATCACCTGGAAGACGGTGGTGATGATGGTGGCTCCACCCGGCGTCCCCACCACCATGCGGAGCTTCCCGTCGGGCGCGACCACGATGCTCGGCGTCATGGCCGAGAGCATGCGCTTGCCCGGGCCCACGGCGTTGTTCTCGCCCTGGACCAGGCCGTACTGGTTGGCCACCCCCGGCTTCGCGGCGAAGTCGTCCATCTCGTTGTTCAGCACGAACCCGGCTCCCGTCACCGTCACCATGGATCCGTACCAAGAGTTGATGGTGGTGGTCACCGACACGGCGTTGCCCGCTCCGTCCACGATGGAGAAGTGCGTGGTGTGCTCGCCCTCGGGCGTGCCCTCCAGGCCGGGGCCGATGTCGGCGGCCGGCGTGGCGCGCTCCGGGGAGATGTCCGCCCCCCGCTCGCGGGCGTACTCCGGCGACGTCATCCTCGCGAGCGGCATGTCGACGAAGTCCGGGTCGGCCAGGTAGTGGTTCCGGTCCGCATACGCGCGCTTGAAGGCCTCGGCGTACAGGTGGATCATCTCCGGACCGTGCCAGGGGAGCGCGGCCAGGTCGTGCCCTTCGAGGATGTTGGCGACGAGCGCCATGGTGGCGCCGCCGGAGGACGAGGGCGCCATGGAGATGACCTGGTGCCCGCGGTACGTGAAGGTGATGGGGTCGCGCCAGGCGGCGGTGTACGCCTCCAGGTCGGCGTGGGTCATGATCCCGCCGCCCCGCTTCATCTCCTCCACGATCAGGTCGGCGGTGCGCCCGCGGTAGAACCCGTCGGCGCCGCTCTCCTGGATGCGCCGGAGCGTGGCGGCCAGGTCTGCGAGCCGGAGCGTGTCCCCCACCTGCGGCGGCTGCCCGTCCCGGGGGAGGAACTGGGCGGCGGAGGCGGGGAACGCCGACAGGCTCGCCACCATGGCCGAATCCAGGGACCGGAGGAAGCGCGGCGTCACCGGGAAGCCGTCGGCCAGCGTCGCTGCTGGAGCCACCAGGTCGGCCCAGGGGAGCGTGCCGAAGCGCTTGTGCGCCTCCCACATCCCCATGGTGCTCCCGGGGACGCCGGCGGCCAGGTGCCCCACCGTCGACTTGTCGGTCAGGTTCCCCTCGGCGTCCAGGTACATGTCCCGGGTCGCGGCCAGCGGCGCCTTCTCCCGGAAGTCGAGGGCCGCCGCGGTGCCGCCGGCCATGCGCACCACCATGAAGCCGCCGCCTCCGATGTTCCCGGCCTCGGGGTTCACCACCGCGAGGGCGAACTGGACGGCCACGGCGGCGTCCACGGCGTTCCCGCCGGCCTGGAGCACGGCCACCCCCACCCGGCTGGCCAGCTCGTCGGTGCTCACCACCATCCCCTGGGCGGCGGTGACCGGCGCGGCGTCCGCGGGGTACGGCCAGCCTGCGGGGAAGGCTGTCGCGGCCGTCGCGGTCGGGGCGTCCGCCCCGGTGCACGAAGCCGCCAGGAGGGTGGCCAGGACGAGGACGGGGCTGCGGCGGCGGATCGGAACGGCTCGTGACATGGGGGCTCCTCGGAGGGAGGCCGGAGAGGCGCGCGTCGTTGCCGCCCCTCCGCCCCTCGGGTACCATTGGACGCCCGACGATACCGGGTCATCCCGGCGGCCGCAACGCGCCCCGGGGCCGTGTTCCACCCCCTTCGAGGACTCCGCCGCCGTCATGCGCGACCCCCGCCTCACCGAGCAACGGAACCCCCGCTCCCGGGACATCGACCGGATGTCGCCGCTCCAGATCGTGGAGCTCATGAACGACGAGGATCGGGGCATCGCCGAGGCGGTGGGCAAGGTGGCCCCCGCCGTCGCCCGGGCCATGGAGATCGCCGAGGACGCGTTCCGCCGCGGCGGGCGCCTGATCTACGTGGGCGCCGGCACCTCGGGGAGGCTCGGGGTCCTCGACGCCTCCGAGATGCCGCCCACCTACCGGACCGATCCGTCCATGATCCAGGGCGTGATCGCGGGGGGATGGGCCGCACTCCGCATCGCCCAGGAAGGAGCGGAGGACCACCCCGAGAACGGGGCTGCGGCCATGGACGAGAAGGAGGTCGGGCCGGCCGACTTCGTCCTGGGGATCGCCACCTCCGGGACGACCCCGTACGTCCACGGCGCGCTCGGACGCGCCCGGGAGCGGGGGGCGCGCACCGGGTTCCTCCTGTGCACCCACCCGTCGCCGGAGCTGCTGGCCACCCACGACGTGGTCATCGCACCGCTGGTGGGCCCCGAGCTGATCACCGGGTCCACGCGCATGAAGGCCGGGACCGCCACGAAACTGGTCCTCAACACCATCACCACCGGTGCCATGGTCCGCCTCGGCAAGGTGTACGGGAATCTCATGGTGGACCTGCAGGTCACCTGCTCCAAGCTCCAGGACCGCGCCGAGCGCATCGTCATGGAGCTTCTCGACGTGGAGCGCGAGCAGGCGCGCGCCCTCCTCGCCGGGTCCGGAGGCCACGTGAAGACGGCGCTGGTGATGGGCAAGCTGGGCGTGGACGCGGCGGAGGCGCGCGCGCGCCTGGAGGCGGCGGGGGGCCGCGTGGGCGACGTGGTCGGGGAGTTGAAGTGAGCCGACGGCGCGACCGCTCCCCCGGGTCGGCGGGCGCAGACCGCGAGGGAGCGCTGGAGCCCGCGCCGGCCGAAGCACCCGCTTCCGGACGCCTCCGCTGGATCCTCCTGGGCGCGGTGGTGACGCTCTCGGCCCTTCTGGTGGCCGGTGCGTTCGTGCCCGCGCCGCACTCGGGAGGGGACAACGCCACGTACCTCTCGCTTGCGTATTCGCTGCTGCACGACGGCTCGTACACCGAGCTCTTCGACCCGGCCCGACTCCCCCACACCAAGTACCCGCCCGTCTTCCCGGGCCTCCTGGCGCTCTTCATGCTGGCCGGGGCGCGCACCTGGGTGGCCTTCAAGGCGGTGGCGGTTCTCTCCACGCTCGGGGCCGTTGCGCTCACCTACCTCTGGGCCGAGCGGCGCCTGGGCGCCGTGTGGGGCGCGGGCGTGGCCCTGCTGCTGGCCGTGTCCTCCGCGGTGGTCTACTACAGCCACTGGATCCTCTCCGACCCCACGTTCCTCGTGCTCACCCTCCTGGCCGTCTGGGCGCTGGAGCGGAGCGACGGGGAGGGGGCCGGCCCGGGGTGGCTGGTCCTGGGCGTCGCCGCCACCGGGTTGGCCTACTTCACCCGCTCGGCCGGGCTCCCGCTCGTCGTGGCGCTCGGGGCGTTCCTCGCCCTGCGGCGGCGGTGGCGCGCCCTGGGGGCGACGGCGGTGGCGCTCGGCGTGCCCATGCTCCTGTGGAGCCTCCGGGCGCGGGGGGCGGGGCAGGGGGAATACGGCTCCGAGTTCTGGCTCGTGGACCCCTACGACCCGGGGCAGGGGCGCGTCGGGCCGGGGGGGCTCCTCGGGCGATTCTGGGAGAACCTGGTAGGGTACCTCGGGACGCACCTTCCCGGCGGCGTGGTGGGCGTCGGGACCCCCCTCCTGGGCGTGTTCGGCGTGGCGCTCGTGGCCCTGGCGGTGGTGGGGTGGGTGCGCGCGGTGCGGCGTCGGCCGGGGCCGGCGGAGCTCTTCCTGCCCCTCTACGCGGGCCTCATCCTGCTCTGGCCCGCGGTCTGGTCGGGGGACCGCTTCGTCCTCCCCCTGTATCCGCTCCTCTTCCTCTACGCCGCGCTGGCGCTCCGTGAGCTGCTCACCCCTCGCGGCAAGGGCCTGGCCTCCGCGGCAGGCGCGGTGGCGTTCCTCGTGGTGGTGCTTCCGGCGGTGAAGAGCTGGACGACCTCGGTGCAGGACGCGTCCGCGTGCAGCGCCATGGTGCGCCGCGGCGGCCCGTTCGCCTGTTACGGCCCGGGGATCGGCTCCTTCGTGGAGGCGGCGCGGTGGGCCGGGGACAACCTCCCCGAGGGGTCCGCCGTCCTGTCGCGGAAGCCCTCCATGTTCTACGTCCTGAGCGGCCTGCCGTCCCGCACCTTCCCGTTCAGTGACGACCCGGCGAGGCACCTGGCCCTCGCCGACGAGGTGGGCGCCCGCTACGAGCTCTTCGACCAGTGGGACGGGCTCGCGTCACGCTGGGTCGCAGGCGCCGTGGGCGCGCAGCCGGCGGCGTTCTGCGCCGTGCACAGCTTCGGGGAGGAAGGGGGCACCGTGCTGCTGGGGATCCGACCGCAGGATAGCCGCGGTGATGCGACGGCGGAGGAGGCGGAGAACGTGCGCATCCTGGGCTGTCCTCCGACGTTCACCGCGCGCGAGGGTGCGGAGAAGGCCTACTCGCCGTCCTCGTCCAGGATCCCGCTGCTCGACGGCCTCGACCCGTAGATCAGCGCCACGGCGATCCCGAAGGTCACGTGCTCGACGTAGCTGCGGTCGTGGGACGTGAGCCCATCCAGGAGCGACCCGAGAACGGGCACGCGGCCGAACGGCGCCTGCGGGCCCAGGAGCTTGGTCATCCCCCCCATGGGGTCCACGGCGAACTCCGCCGAGCCGTACAGCGCGCCCTTCACCAGCGGGGGTCCCGGGAGGCGGGGCTCCACAACCGCGCCGTAGACGAGCCCCTGGCCGGCGCCCACCACGATGCGCTCCAGGGTGTGCTGGTCCAGCTTCGGGAGTTGGGCGCGCCCCTCCAGCAGGGGGCGCACCGCTTCCACCGCGAACGCGGCGGCCGCGCCCGCCAGGCCCGCCTTGAGGAGGTCCTTCGCACTCGTCCTGTGTCGCGGCCGCCAGGCGTCCAGCGCCTTGGCCGCCAGCGCCACCGCGCCCGACGCCACCAGCTGATCGGCGCTGGGCCAGTCCACGGGCGAGGGGACACGCCTTCCCGGCGGCCCGGCTGGACGGCGCTCCTGCAGCTTCGCCAACTTGCGGGCGCCGGTGGCCGGCGCCTGCCGGGTGCGCTCGAGGGCGTATCCCAGCCGGAACCAGATGCTGCTCTCGGAGGACATGGTCGGTGACGTCGGAGCGAGGGAAGGACTGTCCAAGGGTGGCGATGCGCCGGGTTTTGATCAAGACGACGGCTCGCGCCATCGCCATCGCGTGTGTCTGTCTCGCGCCTGCGCTCCGCCCCGCGGCCGCTCAGGTCACCGTTCCCCCGGACGAGGCCTGGCGCACCCTCACCACCGAGCATTTCCGGGTCACCTTCCCCGAGCGACTCGAGCCGCTCGGCAGGCGCGCCGCCGACCGGGCCGAGCTCGCCTGGGCCAGGCTGTCCACCGCGTTCGCGGCGCCCCCGTCGGGGCGGGTGGACCTCCTGATCACCGACCACGCCGACATCTCCAACGGCTTCGCGCAGCTCCACCCCTCCAACCGCATCACCGTGTACGCCCGCCCGCCCGTGGACGACCCCGGGCTGGGATACTTCGACGACTGGATGGAGCTCGTGGTCACGCACGAGCTCGCGCACGTCTTCCATCTGGACCGGGCGGGCCCCCTGGGGCGCGTCCTCCGGGGCGTGTTCGGCCGCGTCCCCGCCACCTGGCCCTTCTTCCCCGGGCTGGGCGTGCCGCGGTGGACCAGCGAGGGGGCGGCGACCTGGCTGGAGTCGCGCTTCTCCGGTGCCGGGCGGGTCCGCGGGACCTACCACGACATGGTGGTCCGCACCGCGGCGCTGGAGGATCGGTTCGAGCGCTTCGACCAGGCTGCGGGGGAATCCCCCGTGTGGCCGGGCGGGACCCGCGCGTACGCCTACGGCTCTCTCTTCTTCGACCACCTCCTCGAGAAGCACGGGGAAGATCGGCTGGGCGCGTTCACCGAGACCGTGGCGGGCCAGTGGGTCCCCTACCGGCTGGACGCCGCGGGGCGGAAGGCCTTCGGCGTGCCCCTCTCCGAGGAGTGGCGCGCCTGGACGGAGGCCGAGGCCCGCGAGGCCGCCGAGGTGCGTGCCGCCGCCGAGCGCCTCGGTCCCCTCACCGTCCCCGAGCGACTCACGCCGGGGGCCAGGGTCGCCCTCCAGCCCCGGGTGTCCCGGGACGGTGCCCGGCTCGCCTTCGTCGCCTCCGACGGCCGCTCCGACCCGCAGCTCCGGGTCACGGCGGTGGTGGGGGGAGCTGCCCTCGCCGCCCACCGCACCAACGGGCTCGCCACGTTCGACTGGCTCGAGGCGGACCGGCTCCTCCTCTCCCAGCTGGAGCTGGACGGGGCCTACCACGCCTGGGGCGACCTCTGGGAAGTCGGCGGCGACGGCTCGTCAAAGCGCGTAACGCGGGGCGAGCGCCTCTCCCAGCCATCGGCCTATCCAGCCGGTCGCTGGGCCGTGGCCGTCCAGGAGGGAGGAGGAACCAACGCCCTCGTGCGCGTGGACCTGGCCTCGGGGGAGGTGACCCCTCTCGCGGGCCCGGACCCCGACGTCCACTGGGCGTTCCCCGCCGTGTCCCCCGACGGGCGCTGGATCGCGGCGTCCCGGTGGACCCCGGGTGCGTACCTGGACGTGGTGGTGCTGGACGCAGAGGGGCGGGAGGTCCTCCAGGTCACCCGCGACCGGGCGATGGACCTGGCTCCGGCGTGGACACCGGACGGCCGCATGCTCCTGTGGGGCTCGGACCGCACCGAGGTGCCCAACATCGTGGCCGCCCCTGTGGACCCGGCGGCGGGCGAGGCGGGACCCGTGGTCATGGTCACCAACCTGGCCACGGGCGCGGCGTACCCGTCGGTGGATCCCGCCGGCGCGTGGGTCTATTACAGCGGATATCATGCGGACGGCTGGGAGGTGGAGCGTGCGCCCCTCGACCCCTCCGCATGGATCCCGGCGCCGTCGCCCTCGTCACGCTTCGATGCGCCCCCGCGCACGGCGGAGGTGCAGGGCGCCGCCGCGCCAGGGCCGGTGACATCGTACTCGGCCCTCCCCACGCTCCTCCCCACGTACTGGCAGCCTCTCTACCGGGAGCCGGAGCGCACCCCGGACGTCCGCGGCGCGGGGCACTGGGTGCCCTCCCGGGAGGTGCTCTCCGGGGCCGTGGGGATCCAGACGTCGGGGAGCGACCTGGTGGGCCGACACGGGTGGGACGCGTTCGCCCGCGTCTTCACCTCGGGCGGCCGCGTGGAGGGGGGGGCGGCCTACTCCTTCGCGGGGCTCGGCAATCCCGTGCTCTCCGTGGGGGGCAGCCAGTTCTGGGACGAGGACGGGGCGCGGCTGGCGCGCAAGGACGACGCGGCGCCCTACGACACCCTCTACGTCCTGGAGCGGGCCCGCAACCTGGCCACCGCGGTGACCTTCCGGCACCCGCGCTGGCGCCGCGACCTGGCGCTCTCCGTGGGCGCGGGCCTGGCATGGGAGAAGCGTGCGCTGCTGGACCAGGGGCTCCGTCCCTCGGAGCGCTACCGCCTGAACGCCCCCGAGTCGCGCCTGGCCGACGTGCGCGCCACGCTGGCGTTCAGCAGCGCGCGGAGCCACCCGTTCCAGATCGGAGCAGCCCGGGGCGTGAGCGCGCTGGTGCGGGGCCGGATGCGCGCGCACCTGGCCCTGGCCGATTCGTCCAACGGGACGCCCGGTGTGGACCGGGGGCTGGACGACGTGCTCGCGCAGCTCCGCCTCTTCCACGCGTTGGGCGGGCCCGGCTTCGCCTCGCACGTGCTGGCCCTGCGCGTCTCGGTGGGCGGCGCCCGCGGCCCAGGTGCCGACGCGGGACACTTCGAGGTCGGGGGCGCCTCGGGCTTCGTGGAGGGCGTCAGCGGCCTCGGCCTCTACGGCGGCTCCCCCCTCTTCTTCCCCGTGCGCGGGTACGGAGAGGCGACGCGGTACGGGCGAGCGGCCTGGTCGGCCTCGCTGGAGTACCGCTTCCCGCTCGCCCTCGTGAACCGGGGGCTGGGGGCCTGGCCCCTTCACGTGGACCGGGTCATCGGAAGCCTCTTCGCCGACGCGGGGAACGCCTGGGGCCCCGTGCTGGAGGTGCAGGGATACCACAACCCCAGGCGGACGGCGTTGGCGTCCGTCGGCGGGGAGGTGGCGGCGCAGATCCTGGCCCTCTGGTCCGCTCCGCTCCTCGTCCGCGCCGGCGTGGGCGTGCCCCTGCGGCAGGCCCGTGACCCCGCCCTCTACGTGCGCCTGGGCGTGTCGTTCTGAGCCGCGCCGAAGGGCTTGCGGATCCCGAACAGAAACCGAATATTGGAAGGGCGTTCCCGGACCTCCGGGGTGCCTGGAACGCCGGATTTTCCGGTGGCACACGCACTTGCGGCGCAGGGGCCCGAACAGGCGGAATCAAGCGCTTGACCCCTAGATGTAGTGGGCCTAATATGGGACCCGCCTCAACATCTTGTGGTGCCGCTCGGCCTTTCCACACATAGATGCGCGGCGGGTCCGGCCTCCCGCCAGCTTTCAACCTGTCGCCCACAGGTTGTCCACTCGTTTTTCCACAGGAGTCCCTGCCGATGCCGCGCGTCCATGAGCCCCGGCCACCGCGAGAGTCGAAGATCTTCGATGACGTCGTGCCTTCCGACGTCCCGGTAGCCCAGCTCACCGAGAACGCGCGCCTGGTCCTGGGCAAGCGCTACCTGAAGAAGGACGAGAAGGGGCGCCCCACCGAGGACGCCGAGACCATGTTCTGGCGGGTGGCCAAGACCATCGCCGACGTGGACGCGGACTACGGCGCCTCCGAGGCGGCGGTGGGCGAGGTGGCCCGCCAGTTCTACGACCTCATGGTCCACGGCAAGTTCGAGCCGAACTCGCCCACGCTCATGAACGCCGGCCGGCCCCTGGGCCAGCTCTCGGCCTGCTTCGTGCTTCCCGTGGATGACGCCCTCTCCAACGGGCAGAGCGGGATCTACGACACCCTGAAGGCCATGGCGCTGGTGCACCAGTCCGGCGGGGGCACCGGGTTCTCCTTCTCCCGCCTGCGGCCGGAGGGCGACCCGGTCCGTTCCACCCTTGGCGTGGCGTCGGGGCCGGTGTCGTTCATGAAGCTCTACGACGCCTCCACCGAGGTGGTGAAGCAGGGCGGCACGCGGCGAGGCGCCAACATGGGCATCCTGCGCGTGGACCACCCGGACATCCGCAAGTTCATCGCCTGCAAGAACGACACCACCCAGGTCACGAACTTCAACATCTCGGTGGCCATCACCGACGCCTTCATGGACGCGGTGAAGGCGGGCACCACGTACGATCTCGTCCACCCCAGGTCGAAGAAGGTCCTGGGGCAGGAGAACGCCCGCGAGATCTTCGACATGATCGTCCGCGGCGCCTGGCTCACCGGGGAGCCGGGCACCTTCTTCATCGACCGGGCCAACGAGTTCAACCCGGTCCCCGCCCTCGGCAGCTACGACGCGACCAACCCCTGCGGCGAGCAGCCCCTCCTCCCCTACGACGTGTGCAACCTGGGGAGCATCAACCTGGGGCTCTTCGTGCGCGACGGCGTGCGGCCCGGTGCCGACCCCGCCGAGGCGGTGGACTGGGAGGCGCTGCGCCAGGTCATCCACCTGTCCGTGCACTTCCTGGACAACGTCATCGACGCCAACAAGTACCCGCTGGACGAGATCCACGCCCTGGCGCAGAACATCCGCCGGGTGGGGCTGGGTGTCATGGGGTGGGCCGACATGCTCGTGCGCCTGGGGATTCCCTACGACTCGGCCGAGGGCGTGGACATGGGCCGCCGGGTCATGGCCTTCCTCGACGAGGAGTCCCGCAAGGCCTCGGAGAAGCTGGCGGAGACGCGTGGCGTCTTCCCAGCGTGGGCCGCCTCGGTGTGGGGCCCCGACGACACTGCCGCCCGCCGAGCCGACGGTTCCCGGATCCGCCCCGCCCGCGCCCTGCGCAACTGCAACCTGACCACGGTGGCACCCACGGGGACCATCTCCATCTTCGCCGGGTGCTCCGGCGGCATCGAACCCCTGTTCGCCGTGGCGTTCATGCGCAACCAGGCGGGCTCGCTCATGCCCGACGTGAACCCCGACTTCGTGCGCTTGGCCGAGGAGCAGGGTTGGCACTCCGAAGGCCTCATGGAGCGCATCGCCAGCGAGGGGCACATCCACTTCGACGAGGTGCCGGAGGAGGTGCAGCGCGTGTTCCGCACCGCCCACGACATCACGCCCGAGTGGCACGTGCGCATGCAGGCGGCATTCCAGGAGCACTGCGACTCGGCCATCTCCAAGACCACGAACTTCCCGCGCGAGGCGACCGAGGCGGACGTGCGCCGGATCTACGAGCTCGCCTTCGAGCTGGGGTGCAAGGGCGTCACGGTGTACCGGGACGGATCCCGGGAGGGGCAGGTGCTCTCCACCGGGAAGACCGCCCAGGCCGTGGCGGGCCAGGACAAGAGCGCCGAGGTCGCGGAGCTGGAGCAGCAGGTGGCCGACGCCCGCGAGGAGGCGCACAACCTCCGCGTGGACGTGGAGCGCCTGAAGGCGGAGCTGGCGGAGCGTGACGCCAACGCCGGCGCGGCGCGGAACAAGCGTCAGCGCCCGCAGGCGCTGCGCGGGTACACCATGAAGATGATGTCCCCCCTGGGCGACCTCTACGTCACGATCAACGAGGACGACCACGGCCGCCCCTTCGAGGTGTTCTGCACGCTGGGCAAGGCGGGAGGCCCAGCCATGGCCGACGCCGAGGCCGTGGGCCGGTTGGTGTCGCTGGCGCTCCGCTCGGGGATCCCCATCAGCCGGGTGAAGGACCAGCTCCGCGGCATCTCCTGCGATCGAGCCGTGGGCGTGGGGCAGAACAAGGTCCTCTCGGTGCCGGACGCGGTGGGCCAGGCCATCGAGCGCTACCTGGAGGAGAAGGAGGGGATCCAGGAGGCGCTGCCTCTCCTGGTTCCGTCCCCGCAGGGAGCGCACCGCCCGCAGGGATCCTCGTACCACCGCCAGCAGGAGCAGAGCTTCCTGGCGGCGTGCCCCGAGTGCGGCGGCGGGCAGATGGCGTACGAGGAGGGGTGCATGAAGTGCCACATCTGCGGGTACAGCGAGTGCGGCTGAGCGCGGACATCGCAGCGGACTGATGTCGAGGAGGGGGGCCGGCGAGCCAGCCGGTTCCCCTCCGTGCGTTCGCACCCGCGCGCTCCCCGCCCAGCTCCCCGTCTGGCTTCTTTGCTCGGAGAGGCCGGCTCGACGACATTCGGGGCCGGGCGCAGAGCCTCCCCTGGCCCTCATCCCGCAACCGCCGAGCCCACCGTGAACCGACCCGCATCGCTCCGCGCAGCCGTCGTCCAGGCCGCCCCCGTTCCGTTCGACACGCCCGCGGCCGTGGACAAGGTCTGCGCCCTGACGCGGGAGGCCGCAGCCAAGGGCGCCGGGCTCGTGCTCCTTCCGGAAGCGTACGTGGGCGGGTACCCGTGGGGGCTCGCCTTCGGCACGGCGGTCGGGGGGCGCTCCGATCCGGGACGGCGCACATGGGAGCGATACTGGCGGGGTGCCGTGGACGTGCCCGGGCCCGAGACCCTGCGCCTGGCCGAGGTGGCTCGCGAGACGGGTGTGTACCTGTGCTTGGGGGTCATCGAGCGGGACTCCACGTACAGCGGGGGCACCCTGTTCTGCACCCTCCTCTACTTCGGTCCGGAGGGCACGCTCCTGGGCAAGCACAGGAAGCTCAAGCCCACCGCGGCCGAGCGCCTCATCTGGGGGGAAGGCGACGGGAGCACCCTCACCGCCGTGGAGACGCCCTACGGCACCGTGGGCGGGCTCATCTGCTGGGAGAACTACATGCCCCTGGCGCGCATGGCGCTGTACGGGAAGGGCGTGGACATCTGGCTGGCCCCCACCGCCGACGCGCGGTCGCGCTGGCAGGGGACGCTCCAGCACATCGCGCTCGAGGGGCGCTGCTTCGTGCTGGGATGCAACCAGTTCGTGACCCGGGACATGTATCCCGAGGACCTCGAGATCCGGTCCGAGCTGGACGCGTGGCCCGGGACGCTCTGCCGGGGCGGGAGCGCCGTGTACGATCCGGCCGGGGAGCTGGTGGCGGGGCCCCTCTGGGACGGGGAGGGGATCCTGGTGGCGGACCTCGACCTCACGGCCATCCCCCGCGCCAAGTTCGACTTCGACGTGACGGGCCACTACGCCCGCCCCGACGTGTTCCGCCTGGAGGTGGACGAGCGGCCCCGGCGCCCGGTGGGATGAGCGCCGAACCCCTCGCCGGCGCAGCGCCCGGCTCCGGCCCGGCCGCCGGACCCGGTGCCCCCGCCGTCGCCTCCCGGGCCTGGCCCTTCCTCCTCCTCGCCCTCGGGCTCCTGGGGGTGGGGCTGGCGTACTGGCGTCCGGTGCCCGCCGGGGTCTGGCACGACGATGGCGTTTACATGGTCATCGGCGAAGCCCTCTCCCAGGGGCACGGGCTCCGCTACGGAGGCGTGCCGGGAGAGCTCCCCGCGGTGAAGTTCCCCCCGCTGTACCCCGGCCTCCTGGGCCTTCTCTGGGTGGTGCTGGGCTCGGTGGGCCCGGTGACGCTGGCCGCCGAGCTCCTCAACCTCCTCCTCCTGGCGGCGGCGGGCGGCCTCCTGGCCTGGGCGCTCCACGTCGGCGCGGGGTTGCGCCGGAGGGAGGCGCTGGCCGTCGGGGCGCTGGCCTTCATCTCGGCCGACGTGTGGAGGACGGCGCTGGTGCCGCTCTCCGAGCCCCTCTTCCTCGCGCTGGCGTCCGCGGCCCTAGCCCTCTGGCCCCGAGCCTCCCGGCGCGGCGAGGTGCGCTGGGCCTCGCTCCTCGCCGCCCTCCTGGTCGCGGTCGTCCTCACGCGGACGGCGGGGGTGGCGGTGGTGGCCGGCTTCGCCGTGGCTCTGACCGCGCGCCGGAGCGTCCGCGCCGCCGCCGTGGTGACCGCGCCCGCGCTCCTCGCGATGGCGGCATGGGGTGCCTGGGCGTCGTCCCGCGCGGCGGCGATCCCGGAAGGGCTCCGTGACGTACTGGGTCCCTACGGCGGGTGGCTGGCGGGGCAGTTCCTGGGGAGCCCCGGGGCATTCCTGGCCGGGCTCCCCACCCACGCGAACAACGTGATCGGGCGGGTGCTCGCGCTCCTCGTCCCGGGGCTCACCGGGCCGTGGCTCTGGGTCGCCGCCGTCCCCCTGGGCGCGGCGGCGGTGGCCGGAGGGTGGGTCCTCGCCCGGCGCCTGCCCCCCCTCCCGTGGATCGCTCTGGCCTACCTGGGGATGCTCCTCACCTGGCCGTACGTGGACCGGAGGCTGGTGGCCCCCCTCCATCCCTGGCTCGTCGTGGCCGTGGGAGTAGGCGTCCTGGACGCCCTACGACGCCTCGGCGCGTGGAGCGCCCCGATGGTGCCCAGGCTGCGCCAGGCGCTGGGGGTCGTGGCGCTTTGCTGGGTGGTCGCGTTCGCCTCGGTGAGCGCCGGCAGGGCCGCCCGGGGCTGGGTGGTCGCACCCTATCAGCTGCGCGCCGGGCGGCTGGCTGCCGCCGTGGAGGTCTTGCAGAACACCGCTCCGGCCACGGCCGTGGTCGGAGCGCCGGAGTTCTGGGCCGCGCTGCACCTCCACGGCGGGTGGGCCACGGCGCCCAGCGCCCGCTTCATGCCGCGCTCGGAGGACGAGGCCGCACCGGTGTGGGGGACGGCGGAGGAGCAGCTCGCCCTATGGTGGGCGGTGGGCGTGGATCACGTGCTCCTCGAGCAGGGCGGGCAGATCCACGGCGCCGCGCTGGACCTGCTGCAGGCGCGCTGTCCCGGCTCGGTGGCGATCCTGGCGCGCATGCCGCCCCAGCTCGTGGTCCGACTCTCGTGGGACGAGGCGTGCGCCGCGTCCCTGGGGCTGCGGCGGCGCGAGCCCTAGGCGGCACCCCCGCCGCCGGGCCCTACCACTTGATGTCACCTTGCTGGCTCGTGTCCACCTGCTCGGCGTCGCCTCCCTGCAGCAGGACGCGCTCGATCTGCTCGTAGAGGAACGCGCGCGCCTTCGGGTCGCGGGGATCGAGACCGTAGTGGTTGATGAGCAGTGTCTGGTGCTGGAGCCAGTCCTTCCAGCAGTCGGCGCAGATCTCGGCCGTGATGCGCTCGCCCAGCTCCGTGCGGAAGGGAGGGCGTGGGAGACGCGGCGCGTCGGCGCCGCACCTGCGGCAGTGGATCGTTGCGTCCGCCATGGCGTATCATCTCCCCTTCGTCTTCCGGATCGGGCCAGGCTGGGGTTACCCGGCGGGATCGCCTTGGATCCGGCGTCCTGCGAACACAGAGTCCGCCCCGGAGAGCTCGTGCCCCGCACCGCCATCGCAGGAACCGGCTACTACGTGCCCGAGCGCGTGGTCACGAACCACGACCTCACGCTGCTCATGGACACCTCCGACGAGTGGATCGTGGAGCGCACCGGGATCCGTGAGCGCCGCTGGGTCCCCGAGGGGATGAGCGGAGCGGAGATGGCGAAGCGCGCCTCCCTCATGGCGCTGGAGGATGCGGGGCTCGAGCCGGCCGACGTGGACGCCATCGTCCTGGGGACGGTCAACCCCGACCATTTCGCTCCCGGCACGGGCGTCTTCCTCCAGCGCGAGTTGGGGCTGGAGGGAATCCCCGCCATCGACATCCGTGCCCAGTGCTCGGCGTTCGTGTACGGGCTCTCCATCGCCGACGCGTTCATCCGGACCGGGCAGTACCGCACCATCCTCCTGGTGGGCGTGGAGATCCAGTCCACGGGGATCGACGTCTCCACCCGCGGCCGCGACATCGCGGTGCTGTTCGGTGACGGTGCTGGGGCGGCGGTGCTCACCGCCACCGAGGACGAGGACCGCGGCGTGCTCTCCACCCACCTGCACGCCGACGGACGCTTCGCCGAGATGCTCTGGGTGGAGTTCGAATCCGGGAAGCACCACCCGCGCATCACCGCCGAGATGATCCACGAGGCGCGCCACTATCCGCAGATGAGCGGGAAAGAGGTCTTCAAGCACGCCGTCGTCCGCATGCCCGAGGCCGTGGAGGAGGCGCTGGCCGCCAACGGCTTCGGAGTCGCCGACCTGGACCTCCTCATCCCGCACCAGGCCAACCTGCGCATCACCCAGATGGTGCAGCGGCGCCTTGGGCTCTCCGACGCGCAGGTGGTGAGCAACATCCACAAGTACGGGAACACCACCGCCGCCACGATCCCCATCGCCCTGGCCGAGGCCGTCCGTGAGGGGCGCCTGGAGCGCGGGGACCTCCTCTGCCTGGTAGCGTTCGGGTCCGGCTTCACCTGGGGATCCGCCCTGGTGCGCTGGTAGCAGCCGGCGCCGGCGGGGCGCGGGTGGCGTGCTGTGGCGGTTACGGTTCTGGGGGGCCGTGGACGCACCCATGCCCATGATTTACCTTATTTGGCTAACCGCAACACCCTCCCTCCGAGAACGACATGCCTCTGAACAAGAAGCAGCTCGCACACATCGAGAAGCGGCTCCTCGACGAGCGGGCCAGGGCGCTCAAGGCCCTGGGGCTCTTCGACGAGATGGCGAAACGGGACCGCGAGTCGGCCGACTCGGACCTCGCGGCGTACACCGACCACATGGCCGACCAGGGGACCGAGGCCATGGAGCGCGAGAAGGCCGCGGTCTTCGCCACGAAGGAAGGGAGATACCTGTACCGGCTGGAGGAGGCGCTGCGGCGTCTCTACAACGACCCGAAGAGCTTCGGCACCTGCCACACGTGCGGCGCCGACGTCGGATTCGAACGCCTCGACGCGCTCCCCCACGCCCGCTACTGCATCGACTGCAAGCTAAAGGAGGAGGAGGCGGCCTGAGCGGCCTCCTGTCCGGAAGAGGCCGAGGGGCCCGGCGCCGTGCGGCGCCGGGCCCCTCGTGCATGTGTGGATCTGCCGGGCGGGCCTGTTAGCGCCGGCGGTCCAGCACCTCCAGGAGCACCTGCCCCACCGCCTCGACCTGCCAGCCCCGGATCCCGTCCAACCGGGCCAGGGCCTCCAGGGTCGCCGGCCGCTGCACGGCGATGGCCTGGACCAGGGCGTTGGCCATGAGCGTGCCCCGGTCGAGCCCCAGCTCGTCGGCGCGCTTGTTCCGGGCCACCTTGAGCTTCTCGGCCAGCTCCTCCGCGTCCGGCGCGGCCCGCCCCGGGCCGCCCCGGCGGGGGCTGCGGGGGTAGGGGCGGATCTCCTCGTCGGGGAGCTGGGCCACGCGGTCGAAGCGGTCGAGGAGCTCGGATCCCTCACTCCGGGCGAGGCCGACGGGGAACCCCTTGATCTCGGCGAGCTCACGCTGGTCCAGGGGGCGGCGGAGCACCGCCTCCAGCAGGGGCTGGTCCCCCACCACGCGGAAGGGAGCTTTGTCCCGCTCCCGGGCCATGCGGTCCCGCCACTCCAGCGCCTCCCGGAGGGCCGTGACCTCGCGGGGGGTGAGATCGCGGGCCCCCTTCACCCGGGTGACGGGGTCCTCGGGCTCGGCGTCGTCGTCCCCCCTGCCCGTGGCACTCTCCTCCAGGAACCGGCACTCCTCCTCCGCCCACGCCGTCCGACCCGCCGCCGCCAGCTCGCCGGCCAGGACATCGGCCAGGCGGAACAGGTAGCGGGTGTCGTCGGCCGCGTACTCCAGCATTCCGTCCGCGAGCGGGCGCTCGGCCCAGTCCGCCCGCTGGTACTTCTTGGAAAGGGAGACCCCGAGCCGGCTCTCCAGGAGGGCCTGCAGCCCCAGAGCCTTCTCACCCAGGAGGGCGGCGGCGACCTGGGTGTCGAAGAGCCCCCTGAGGAGGATGCCGAGGTCCCGGTCGAGGAGCCGCAGGTCGTAGTCCGCGCCGTGCATGAGCACCGGGATGGACGGGTCCTCCAGGACGCTGCGCAGGAGCTCGGAGGGATCGAAGGCGAGGGGGTCGAGGATGTAGGAGTCGGACTCGGTCGTGATCTGGAGGAGGCAGAGGCGGTCCGAATAGCGATGGAATCCGGCGGCCTCGCAATCCAGCGCAATGCGGCTCGACGAGGCCAGGTCCCGGCGGAGCCCGTCGGTCTGCGAGGCGTCCCGGACGTGGACGAAGGACATGGGGGATCGGCGACTCCTGGAACCGAGGGCGGGGAAGGCGCCGAAATGAAGCCGGGAGGCGGCTCCCCCACAAGGCCGAGGCGCTTGCACGCCCCCCCGGCGGACGCGACAATACCCCTCTCCCAGCCCCCCCCGCGCCCGGTCCGATGCTCCGAACCAAGATCATCTGCTCGCTGGGCCCCGCGTCCTCCTCGCCCGAGACCATCCAGGCCATGGTGGAGCGAGGGATGTCCATGGCCCGCATCGCCATGTCCCACGGCGGCCACGCCGAGCACCGGGCGCACATCGAGAGGGTGCGGGCCGCCGCTGCGATGGCCGGCCGGCCGGTGGCGATCCTGGCCGATCTGGGCGGCCCCAAGATCCGGGTCGGGGACATGGGGGGGGCCATGGATCTCCGGGTGGGGGACGAGGTGGTCATGGCTCCCGCGGCGTCGGCAGGCCCGGGCGAGATCCCCACCACGTACGCCACCCTCGCCGAGGAGATCGAGCAGGGCCGGCGCGTCCTGCTGGACGACGGGCTCCTCGAGCTCGTGTGCACCGGCACGGACGGGGACCGGGTCCGCCTGGAGGTCGTGCGCGGAGGGCTCCTGACGAGGGGGAAGGGGATCAACCTGCCCGACGTGGACGTGCGGGCCCCGTCCCTCACCGACAAGGACCTCACCGACCTCGAGTTCGTGCTGGGGATGGGCGTGGAGTACGTGGCGCTCTCCTTCGTCCGCAGGGCCGCCGACGTCACCGATCTGAAGGAGCGGGTCGCGGGGAGGGCCCTCGTGGTGGCGAAGATCGAGAAGGTCCAGGCGCTCCACGCCATCGAGGACATCCTCGCGGAGACCGACGCCGTGATGGTGGCGCGGGGCGATCTCGGCGTGGAGCTCCCCTTCGAGAGGGTGCCGCTGGCGCAGAAGCGCGTCATCCAGCTGGCCAACTACTACGCCAGGCCCGTCATCACCGCGACGCAGATGCTGGAGTCCATGATCGAGAAGCCCCGGCCCACCCGGGCCGAGGCCTCGGACGTGGCCAACGCCATCCTGGACGGAACCGACGCGGTGCTCCTGACCGGCGAGACGACGGTGGGGGCCTACCCGCTCGAGGCCGTCGACGCGCTCGCCCGCATCGCCCGGGAGATCGAGCGGAGCGGCGTGCTGGAGCGGGGGCCCCGGTACCTGACCCGGCCCGGGATCCGGGGCCGGGGCGGCGCGGCGCCCCGGGAGCACGCGGTGGCTGCGGCCACCGTGGACGCCGTGCGCAGCCTGGCGGCTCCCGCCATCCTCGTCTTCACCCGCTCCGGGTCGTCCGCCCGCCTCGTGTCCAGCTACCGTCCCCCGGTCCCCGTGTTCGCGCTCACCACCGACCCGCTCACCTGGCGCCAGCTGGCCGCGGTGTGGGGCGTCGTCCCGGTGCTGGCAGACGAGGGCTGCGACACCTACGAGGCGCTCCTGGGCGTCGGGCGGGAAGCCGTGGTACGGTCCGGCGCGGGGGACCCGGGGGCGCCGGTGGTGGTCACCGCGGGCTTCCCGTTCCAGCTCGCCGGCAGCACCAACACCATGCGCGTGGAGCGGCTGTGAGCCGCGCGACCCCGTGAAGGTCACCTTCCTCGGCACCGGCACCTCCTTCGGGATCCCCGTGGTGGGGTGCGACTGCGCGGCGTGCACGTCCCCGGATCCCAGGGACCGGCGCACTCGCCACGGCGCCCTGGTGGAGCTGGACGGGGGCCGGCTCCTGGTGGACACGCCGCCCGAGCTGCGGCTCCAGCTCCTGGCCGCCGGGGTGCGCACGGTGGACGCGGTCTGGTTCACGCACCTGCACGCGGACCACGTCCACGGCATCGACGACCTGCGCGTGTTCAGCGTCGGCCGGGAGGACCTGGGCGCCTGGGTCGGCGCCGAGTACCGGGAGCGCATGGCCCGGTACTTCGACTACATCTTCGACGACGGGTACGAGCCGCTGGAGGGGAGCTCGAAGCCCCGGGTCAGGCTCCACGACGTGGCCCCCGGCGAGCCCCAGACCATCCTGGGGCGCACCTTCCACCCGGTGGTGGTGCCCCACGGCCTCGTGCGCGTGTACGGATTCCGGGTGGGCGGTCTGGGGTACGTCACCGACGGCAAGTCGCTTCCCGACGCCGCCCGCGCCACCCTGGAAGGCGTGGACGTGCTCGTGCTGAACGCCCTCTGGTTCGGGCGCACGCACCCCTCCCACTTCAACGTGGAGGAGGCCGTGGAGGCGGCACGCTCGGTGGGAGCGCGCCGCACCTTCCTCACCCACCTCACACACAGGGTCACCCACGCGGAGCTGCTCCGGCGGCTGGCGCCCGGCGTGGAGCCCGCCTACGACGGACTCACCATCGAGGTCCTGGACCATGCCTGACAACGACGTGCGTCTCGACTACGCCAACCTCCTGGCCCCCCACGTGGCCGGGGGCGTGGATCCCGCAAGGCTCACCGGCGACCTGGCCGAGCGCTTCCGCGCCGCCCATGCCGCCGTGGAGGCCCGCCGGGCAAAGGGCGAGATGGGCTTCTTCGATCTTCCCAGGGCCGAGGCGACGACGGCCGGCGTCAAGGAGCTGGCCAACGGCTTCGGGCAGTGGTTCGAGGACGTGGTGGTGCTCGGGATCGGAGGATCGGGGCTGGGCGCGGTTTCGCTGCGCGATGCCCTCCTCGGCCCGTTCTGGAACGACAGATCCATCGAGGAGCGGGACCATTTCCCGCGGCTGCACGTGGTGGACAACCCCGACCCGGTCACCTTCGGCGCCCTCCTGCGGAGGCTGGATCCGGCCAAGACCCTCTTCAACGTGGTGAGCAAGTCGGGCTCCACGGCGGAGACCATGGCCCAGTACCTCGTGGCGCGGGGTTGGATCGGGGAAGCGGTGGGCCCGGAGCGCACAGCCGGCCACTTCCTCTTCACCACCGATCCGGCCAAGGGCGTGCTGCGCAAGATCGCCGACGCCGACGGGATCCCCGCCGCACCGGTGCCCGGGAACGTGGGAGGCCGCTTCTCCGTGCTCTCGCCGGTGGGGCTCCTCCCCGCGGCGATCTGCGGCGTGGACGTGGACGGCCTCCTGGCCGGGGCCGCCGCCATGGAGGAGCGCTGCCGCACCCCGGAGCTGACCGAGAACCCCGCGGGGATCCTGGCCGCCCTCCTCCACCTGGCCGACACCGAGGGCTCGCGCCCCATCCACGTGCTCATGCCGTACTCGGACCGGCTGCGCTCCTGCGCCCTCTGGTTCCAGCAGCTCTGGGCCGAGTCGCTGGGCAAGGCGCGCGGGCTGGACGGGGCGGTGCGGCACACCGGGCCCACGCCGCTGGCCTCCGTGGGTGCGACGGACCAGCACTCGCTCCTCCAGCTCTTCATCGAGGGACCCCACGACAAGGTCATTCTCTTCATCGCCGTCGAGGATGCGGGCGCGGACGTGCCGATCCCGCGGATCCACGCCGACGAACCCACGCTGGCCTACCTGGGTGGAAAGTCCCTGGGGCAGCTCCTGGACGCCGAGCGCCGGGCCACCGCCGAAGCCCTGAGGAGGGAGGGGCGCCCGAACGCGACCTTCGTCCTCCCGAAGGTGGATGCCCGGGCCCTGGGCGAGCTGTACATGCTCCTCCAGATCGCCACGGTCTATGCCGGCGCGCTCTATGGGGTGGACCCCCTGGACCAGCCCGGCGTCGAGCTGGGAAAGATCCTCACCTACGGGCTGATGGGGCGGGACGGATACGACGCGCCCTCGCTCCAGGCGGGCGAGGCGCGCTGGACCGTCTGACCAGCGCGGAAGGCCCGGCGTGCGGGCGGTGCCTAGTGGCGTCGCCCGGACACCGGTAACTTCAAGGGACGGCTCCGCGCGTCGCAGGGACGCGGCCGGGCCAACGCCGGGCAAGGGAGGACGACCATGCGCGACCACGACGAACAACCCACCATCATCATCGAGCGAGGCGGCGGCGTCGTCGGCCCCTTCCTCCTGGGCGCGCTGGTCGGGGCCGGGCTCGCGCTCCTCTTCGCCCCCCAGTCGGGGGCCGAGACCCAGGCCGAGCTCAAGGCCAAGGCGCGCAAGCTCAAGGCTTCGGCGGAGGACCGGGTGCGGGCGGCGCAGAAGCAGCTCGAAGAGCGCCTGGACGCGGCCCGGGAGAGCGTGCAGTCCCGGGTGGAGGACGTGAAGGACGCCGTGGACGCGGGACGGAAGGCGGCGGTGGATGCGCGCGGCGACCTGGAGCGTAAGCTGGAGCGCTCCAAGGCGGCGTACCGCGCGGGGATCGAAGCCGCCCGCCAGGCCGCGGCCTCCGCCGGCGCGGCCGCCGATGCCGACGACACCGAGGAGACGGGCGCCTGACGGACGTCCGCACCCACCGAGGCCCCGGAGGGGGCCCCGACGCGCCGCGGCAGGGGCCCACCCCCGCCGCGGCGTCTCCATTTGGGCCGGCGGAGCCATGGCGCTGAGCCGGACGCTCTTTGACGCCCGGAGGTACCGCATCGGGGAGTTCCTGCGGCGCCTCTGGACCAAGGTCCAGGAGGACGACGTCTTCTTCATGGCCGGCGCGGTGGCGTTCAACCTCCTCGTGGCGGCCCTTCCGTTGCTCCTCCTGGGTGTCGGCATCAGCGGCTACATCCTCGCCGCACAGGTCGAGGACCCGGTGGAGGCCATCGTCGCCCTCGTGTCGGGGGTGATGCCCGGGAGCTCCGGGGGCGTGGACGTGGCCGACCTCGTCCGCGCGGTGGTGACCGGGGTGCTGGAGCAGCGCAGCGGGTTCACGCTGTTCGGCGCCCTTCTCTTCGCGTGGTTCGCCACGCGCCTGGTCGGGACCCTGCGCGTGGCCCTCCGGGAGATCTTCGACATCGGCCAGGACCGAGGCATCCTCATGGGGAAGCTCTTCGACATCCTGGTGGTGGTCGTGGGCGCCGTGCTCATCGCGCTCAACCTGGGTCTGACCATCCGGCTGGGCGCCGCGCTGGCCACGGGCGTGGGGGTGCTCGGGGTGGGTGGATGGGTCGTGGAGATCGCTCAGCGGCTATTGGCGCATGGACTGGCCCTGCTGTCCATATGGTCCCTCTTCCTCGTCCTCTACCGCTACCTGCCCATGCGCCGCATCCCTTGGCGCACCGCCATGGTGGCCGCGACCTTCTCCGGCGTGCTCCACGAGGTGCTGAAGGTCGGCTTCTCCTGGTACGCCACCCAGGTCGCCGACTACACCTCGACCTGGGGCAACCTGGCCACGGTGGGCATCCTCTTATTCTGGATCTATTACGAAGCGGTAGTGTTTATCCTGGGCGGCGAAGTCGCGCAGGTGTACACCATGCGAAAGGCCGGACGAGTGAGGGTATTCGCCAACTCCGGAGGCGCGTCGTGAGGCGCTGGGCAGGGTTCGTCCTCGCCCTTCTCGCGGGTGCGGCGCCCGTGCGTGCCCAGCTCATCCCCGACGACGGGGGGGAGGTCCGCTTCCGGCAGGACATCCTGGAGCGCGAGGTGGTCACCGGGCGGCCCCTGGTGGGGCAGGCGGGGCGGTACGTGGTGGTGCACCTGGCTGAGAACCGCGTCTTCGTGTTCGACGGAGCGCGCGCGGTGTGGTCGGCGCCCGCGGGGACGGGGACGGGCTTCCGCCTGAACACAGGCGAGCATCGCTGGAAGTTCTCCACCCCCCGGGGGATGTTCCGGGTCCGGCGCATGGAGAAGGATCCGCTCTGGGAGGCGCCCGACTGGCACTACGTGGAGAAGGGGCTATCCATACCTGCCGTGAACAGTCCGTCGCGGCTCATGCGGGGCGTCATGGGCACCACCGCTATCTACCTGGGCGACGGCATCGCCATCCACGGGACGAACCAGCCCGCGCTCCTCCTCCAGTCGGATCCCGAGCGCCGGCGCGTCTCCCACGGCTGCATCCGTCTCACCAACGAGGACGCGCGAGCCCTCATGCACATGGTGGACGTGGGCACGCCCGTCCTGGTCTACTGAGCGGGATCGGACCGTGAGCGAGGACTCCCGCAAGGTGGTGGCGCGCAACCGCAAGGCGCGCCATGAGTACGAGATCCTCGAGACCTTCGAGGCCGGGATGGCCCTGAAGGGGCCGGAGGTCAAGTCGCTCCGCGACGGGAGGGCGTCGTTCCAGGACTCCTACGCCATGGTGGAGCGCGGTGAGGTGTGGCTGCACAGCCTCCACGTCAGCCCCTACGAGCAGGCCAACCGATTCAACGAGGACCCGCTCCGCGTGCGCAAGCTCCTGCTCAACCGCCACGAGATCCGCCGGCTCGTGGGTAAGGTGGAGGAGAAGGGGCTCACCCTGGTTCCCCTGGAGATCTACTTCCTGAGGGGGCGGGCCAAGGTCCAGATCGCCCTCGCCCGGGGCAAGAAGCTCCACGACAAGCGCGAGGCGCTCAAGCAGAGGCAGTTGGACCGGGAAGCGCGCCGGTCCGAGGGAGACCGGTGAGCCGCGCGGCCCTGGCCGTGGCTGCAGCCCTGGCGCTCATGCCCGGCCCGTGCGCCGCCCAGGCGCAGTCGCTCCGCCTCCGATCCGGGGAAGTCGAAGCGGTCGTGGAGGTCGCCTCGGCACGAGGCTTCTCGGCCCTTCCCGTGAGCCGCCTCGGCGCCGCAGGGTGGAGGGTGGAACGCACGCCGGTGGGCGTGCTCCTGGCGGGTCCGCGGGGGGCGCGCCTGGAGCTCCGCGACGGGACGCCCTTCCTCCGCTGGGGCGCCGCCGTCGCCCAGCTGGTGCATGCGCCGTACTTCGAGGGTGACGAGCTCTTCGTGCCCCTCCAGCTCGTCACCGATCTCCTCCCGGCGAGGCTCCCGGACGACTACGCCTTCGAGGCCGGGACGATGTCGCTGACCTGGAAGGGGGCGCCGCGCGC
Source organism: Longimicrobiales bacterium (assembly GCA_035477395.1). Classification (GTDB taxonomy): domain Bacteria; phylum Gemmatimonadota; class Gemmatimonadetes; order Longimicrobiales; family Gaopeijiaceae; genus SZUA-318. Next base: position 1,674 of record DATIKQ010000030.1, on the reverse strand, counting down.
CGAACCTCTGCGGGCGGCCGCGCAGCCGCCCCGGAGGGAGGCGCCCCGTCCCGCGGTGGAGGCGCGACGTCGTCCCGGCGCTCAGCCCTTGCCCCCCCGCGACCCCTCCGCCCGGCGCGTCGTGGTCATCGACGCGGGACACGGGGGCGAGGACCCGGGGACCGTGTCCCGGAGCGGAATCCGGGAGAAGAGCGTGGCGCTGGGCGTGGCCCGTGCCATGGCCGCGGAGCTCCGGACGTCCGACGAGTTCGAGGTGGTGATGATCCGCGACGGCGACACGTTCGTGCCCCTCTGGGACCGCGGAGCGCGGGCCACCACCGCGAAGGGGGAGCGGCACGGGGTCTTCGTGTCCATCCACGCCAACTCCGCCGCCGTGCGGGGCTCCCCGGCCCGGGGGTTCGAGACGTACTTCCTGTCCGAGGCCCGCACGGAGCACGAGCGCCGGGTGGCTGCCATCGAGAACGCCCCCCTGGCGGTGGAGGCCGCGCCGGACGGCAGCGCCGGGGATCTGGACTTCATCCTCCGGGAGCTCAAGAACCTCGACCAGCAGCACTGGTCGTCCCTCCTGGCGGAGATGGTCCAGCAGGAGGTGGGCCGCGCGCATCCCGGGCCCGACCGGGGCGTGAAGCAGGCCCCCCTGGCCGTGATCACCAACGCCATCATGCCTGCGGTCCTGGTCGAGATCGGATACCTGTCGCACCCGGAGGAGGCGAAGCTCATCGGCGAGCCGGCCTTCCAGGAAGAGGCGGGTAAGGCGCTCGCCCGGGCAGTCACGCGCTTCTTCCAGCGCTACCCTCCTGGATCGGGGACCACGGCCGGGGAGCTGAGGTGAGGAGCGTCGGCGCGGCGGTCGCCGGCGCCTTCCTGCTCCTCACCGGATGCGTCTACTACAACGCGCTCTACAACGCGGAGCGGCTCTTCGAGGAAGGAGAGCGGCACCGTCGGGCGGGACGCGACTCGCTGGCCGCGGCGTGCTACGCCCAGGTGATCCAGAAGGCGGCGGGCGGGTACCGCCGGGAGCCGGAGGGCGAGTGGGCCGACGATGCGCTGCTCCTCATGGGCCGGGCGTACCTGCGCCGGGGTGAGTTCCGCGAGGCCCGGGCGAGCCTGGAGGCGGCGGCGGAGCGCGCCGGGAGCGAGACCGTCCGACTCCAGGCCCTCCTCCACCTGGGCGGGGTGGATGTCCTCTCCGGCGATCGTGTCCAGGGCGCGAACCTCCTCAACCTGGCGCTGGGAGGCCTCCCTTCCGGGCACCTCACGGCAGAGGGACACCTTTGGCGGGCCGACGCGCTTCTGGAGGCGGGGGAGCCGGACGTCGGGTGGTGGGACCTGGATCAGGCGGGCGCCGACGCCCGCCTCCGCATGGACGCGGCGCTCACCCGGGTGGCGTGGGCGCTGCGCCTCGACGCCCCCGAGCGCGCCCAGGAGGGGATGCGCCGGCTCCTCGGGCTCGCCGAGGCCGCAGCCCGATCCGACACGGTCGTTGCCCTGTCCCGAGCGGCGGCCCGGCGCTGGGGCCCGGCCCAGGCCGCGGCGCTCCTCCAGGGGTCCGACACCGCCCGCTGGGAGCCCTCGGCCCGCGGCAGGGTCCGCCTGGCTCGCGCGTCCCTCCTTCGGGAGGCGGGGGACACGGCGGGCGCGGAGTCGCTCGTCCGCCGCGTGGCCGGCGGGTTC
>DATIKQ010000029.1:0-39868 GCA_035477395.1 Longimicrobiales bacterium | reverse complement strand
CCGGCGCCGCCCCCCGCATGCCCGACTCCGTCCTACCTCACGAAGTTGATGAACGCCGTGAGGATCACCGCGTTGGTGAAGTCGATGAAGAACGCCCCCACCAGAGGCAACACCAGGAAGGCCCTCGGCGCCGGCCCGAAGCGCTCGGTGAGCGCCTCCATGTTCGCCACCGCGTTGGGCGTCGCGCCCAGGCCGAAGCCGCAGTGGCCGCCGGCCATCACGGCCGCGTCGAAGTCACGCCCCATGAACCGGAACGTGACCCAGTAGGCGAAGGCGGCCATCATGGAGACCTGCACCGCCAGGATCACCACCATGGGGCCGGCCAGGTCGAGGAGCTCCCAGAGCCGCAGGCTCATGAGCGCCATCGTGAGGAAGAGGGCCAGCGCCATGGTGCCGAGGTCGTCCACCACGCGCTGCTCGATCTTCATGATCCCGGTCCCGTCGGCCACGTTGCGGAAGAGCGCCGCCACCAGCATGGCGCCGATGTACCCGGGGAGCGTCACGAACTGGCCCAGCCACGCCGATAGGAGCCCGCCAGCGGCCATGCAGCCCAGCACCACCGTCAGGATCTTGAGGAGAAGGTAGGCGGTGGCCGCCTCGCCGGCGGGCTCGGTGTCGATTTCCTCGTCCAGGGCCGCGGACCTCGCGGCGTCGGCCAGCGGAGAGGGCTCGGCGCCCGACGAGCGGAGCTTGTGCTTGTTGATCAGCGTGGTCCCGATGGGGCCGCCGATGAGCCCGCCGCTCACGAGGCCGAACGTCGCCGCTGCCATGGCGACGGTCACCGCGCCGGTCATCCCGTACTGATCCTCCAGGAGCTGGCCGAAGGCGGCGCCAGTGCCGTGCCCGCCGGTCATGGTCATGGACCCGGAGATGATCCCCAGCAGGGGATCCTGCCCCAGGGCCGTCGCCACGCCGATCCCGACGCCGTTCTGCAGGACGGCCAGCACCGACGCGAGGAGCCAGAAGAGGAGCACCTGGGGACCGCCCCGCTTCAGGAGTCCGAGGCTCGCGCCCAATCCGATGGTCGTGAAGAACGCGATCATGAACGGCGCCTGGAGCGTGGTGTTGAACTCGAAGGCGAGGACGCCGCTCTGCCGGAGCACGAGGGCGACGGTGGCGAAGAGGAAGCCACCCACCACGGGGGCGGGGATGTTGAAGCGGTCGAGGACGCCGATGCGCCGCCGTACGGCGTAACCGATGAAGAGGACCACCGCGGCCAGCGCGACGGTCTGGATCATGTCGAAGTGCAGAGTCGTGGTCACTTGAACATCCGCCGTTCAAGGGGAACGTGGCTTCGAGGGACGACGAGGCCGCTCGAGGTGGCCGAAGACACCAGGGGGAGGCGATGGGATGCCGACCCCGCCGCCCCCCCCGACCCGACTGCGCCGCCTACCTCACGAGATTGATGTACGCAGTGATGATAACCGCGTTGGTGAAGTCGATGAAGAACGCCCCCACCATGGGGAGCACGAGGAAGGCCCTCGGCGCCGGCCCGAACCGCTCGGTGAGCGCCTCCATGTTCGCCACCGCGTTGGGCGTCGCCCCCAGGCCGAAGCCGCAGTGGCCGGCCGCCATCACCGCAGAGTCGAAGTCACGACCCATGAACCGGAAGGTGACCCAGTAGGCGAAGGCGGCCATCATGGCCACCTGGACGAAGCCGATGGCGAGCATCGCACCGGCCAGGTCCAGGAGCTCCCAGAGGCGGAGCGTCATGAGCGCCATGGTGAGGAAAAGCGCGAGCGCGATGGTGCCCAGGTCGTCCACCACGCGCTGCTCGATCTTCATCACGCCCGTGCCCTCGGCGAGGTTGCGGACCACCGCGGCGATGAGCATGGCCCCGATGTAGCCGGGGAGCGTCACGTACTTGCCGAGCCAGCCGGAGAACAGGGCGCCCAGCGCCATGCAGACGAGCACCACCGTCATCGTCTTCAGCAGGAGGTACGCCGTGGCCGCCTCGCCGGCGGGCTCGGTGTCGATCTCGGCGTCCAGGGAGGCGTCCTTCGAGAGCTCGGCCAGAGGCGAAGGCTCAGAACCCGCCGGGCGGAGCTTGAACTTGTTGATGAGCGTGGTTCCCACCGGACCGCCGATGAGACCTCCGCTCACCAGCCCGAACGTCGCCGCCGCCATGGCGACGGTGACCGCGCCGGTCATCCCGTACTGGTCCTCCAGGAGCTTACCGAAGGCGGCGCCGGTGCCGTGGCCCCCGGTCATGGTCATGGACCCGGAGATGATCCCCAGGAGCGGGTCCGCTCCCACCATCTTGGCGATGGCGATCCCCACGCCGCACTGCAGAACGGCCAGGGTGGAGGCGAGGATCCAGAAGAGGATCACCTGGGGGCCGCCCTTCTTCAGCAGCCCCAGGCTGGCGCCCAGTCCGATGGTGGTGAAGAAGGCGATCATGAAGGGCGCCTGGAGGGTGGTGTCGAAGTCCAGGGCGAGGACGCCGCTCTGACGCAGGGCGAGGGCGACGGCAGCGAAGAGGAACCCGCCCACCACCGGGGCCGGGATGTTGAACCGGTCCAGGACGCCGATGCGGCGGCGCACCGAGTAACCAATGAAAAGGACCACCGCCGCCAGAGCGATGGTCTGGATCATGTCGAACTTCAGGGTCGTGGCCACAGGGTGTCAGCCGGTCGAAGGGTGAGGAGTCGCGACATATTCGGGGTGGCCGGAGGATGGGGCAAGCCGGGGGTCACCCCCCCGTGCCGTATTGCTCCTCGATGAAGTCGATGTCCTTGTCGCCACGGCCGCTGAGGTTCACCAGGATGGACTGGCGGGGATTGTCCTTCGCCAGCTTCAGGGCGAACGCGACCGCGTGGGCGCTCTCCAGCGCGGGGATGATCCCCTCCTTGCGGCTCAGCTCGAAGAAGGCGCTGACACACTCGTCATCGGATGCGGACACGTAGGTCACGCGCCCCTGGTCCTTGAACATGGAGTGCTCAGGGCCCACGCCGGGGTAGTCCAGCCCACTGGCGATGGAGTACACCGGCGCCGGCTCACCCCGGTCGTCCTGCAGGAGGTAGCATCTGAACCCGTGGATGATGCCGGGCTTGCCGCAGGTCATGGAGGCGGCGTGCTCGCCCGGCTCGAGGGAGCGCCCCGACGGTTCGACCCCGTAGAGCCGGCACTCCGGGTCGCCGAGGAAGCCCGAGAAGATGCCTATGGCGTTGCTGCCGCCTCCCACACAGGCGAGGACGTTGTCGGGCAGCTCGCCCGTCATGTCCAGGAACTGCTCGCGGGCCTCGATGCCGACGACTCGCTGGAAGTCCCGCACCATCATCGGGAAGGGGTGGGGCCCGACCACGGAGCCGATGCAGTACAGGGTGTGGATCGGGTCCTTCAGATAGCTCTGGAAGGCGGAGTCCACCGCTTCCTTCAGCGTCTTCAGACCATGGGACACCGGGACGACCGTGGCGCCCAGGATCTTCATGCGCACGACGTTGGGGTGCTCCTTGGCGATGTCCACCTCACCCATGTGGATCTCGCACTCGAGGCCGAAGTACGCCGCCGCCGTGGCCAGGGCCACCCCGTGCTGACCGGCGCCGGTCTCCGCGATCACCTTCTTCTTGCCCATGTGCCTGGCGAGCAGGACCTCCCCCATGCAGTGGTTCAGCTTGTGCGCGCCGGTGTGATTGAGGTCCTCCCGCTTCAGGTAGATGCGCCCCCCATAGTCGTTGGAGAGCCTCCTGGCGAAGTAGACCGGGGTGGGGCGCCCCTGGAAGTGCGTGCGGATGCTCCTCAGCTCGGAGATGAACTCGTGGGACTTGCTGATGGCGTAGTACGCATCCGTGATGCGGTTCATCTCCTGCTGGAGATCGGGGGGGAGGTAGCTCCCGCCGTACTCGCCGAAGAGACCATCCGGGGTGGGATGGGACTTGAAATAGTCGGTCATGGAGAGCGCCTGTCCGGGTCGGAGGAAAACCAGCCCGAACAATACAGGCTCGTCCCGGACCCGGCACCCCGACCGGGCGGAGCGCCCCGGCTGGAGGGCCCCTACTTCTTCTTGATCAGGACCCCGGCGATGACGTTCTTCTGGATCTCCTTGGTGCCCTCGTAGATCTCGGTGATCTTGGCGTCCCGGAAGAAGCGCTCCACCTCGTTCTCCAGGATGTACCCGTACCCGCCGAGGATCTGCACCGCCTCGTCGGCCACGTACACGGCCGTCCTTCCGGCGTGGAGCTTGGCCATGGAGGTCGCCTTGGGGTCGGGCTTGCCCTGGTCCACGAGCCAGGCGGCCTTGTAGGTGAGGAGCCGCGCCGCCTCGATCTGCGTGGCCATGTCGGCCAGCTTGTGCTGGGTCACCTGGAAATCGGCCAGGCGCTGGCCGAACTGCCTGCGCTGCTTGGCGTACTCCAGAGCCCGGTCGAACGCGCCCTGGGCGATCCCCACGGCGCTCGCGGCCACCTCGATGCGGCTCTCAGAGAAGAACTCGAGCACGTGGTAGAAGCCCTTCCCCTCCTCGCCGACCAGGTTCTCGAGCGGGACGCGAACGCCGCTGAACGAGACCTCGGCGGTGGAGGTCATCCGGATCCCCATCTTCTCGCCCACCTCGGCGGCGTCGAGCCCGGGGGCGCCCCGGGGAACCAGGAGGAGCGACTGCCCGCGGTGGGGAGGCTGCGCTGCCGGGTCGGTCTGGCAGAGCACGATGTAGACGTCGGCGATCCCACCGTTGGTGATGAAGGTCTTGGTGCCGTTGACGACCCAGGCGTCGCCGTCCTTCACCGCCGACGTGTCCATCGCGGTGATGTCGCTCCCGTGGTTGGGCTCGGTGAAGCACCCCGCCGAGATCGTCGTCCCCGCCGCGATGGCGGGCAGGATGGCCCGCTTCTGCGCATCCGAGCCATGGCGCAGCACGATGTCGGAGGCGAAGTCGGCGAGGGAGAGCGCCACGCCGATGCCGGAGTCGCGGCGGCAGAACTCCTCGATGACCAGGGCGTTCTCGAGCACGCCGAGCCCCTGGCCACCGAGCTCCTCGGGAAAGTGGATGCCGAGGAAGCCCAGCTGGCACGCCTTCTTCCAGACGGAGCGGGGGAAGGAGTGCTCCCGCTCGTGCTTGAGGGCCAGGTCCTTGTCGAACTCGCCCTCGGCGAACTCCCGCGCGGCCTGCTGGATGTCCTTCTGCTCCCTGGTCAGCTCGAAATGCATGATCCCCTCCGGATCGCTACGCGCCGGCTTCCGCCTTCAGCGCGTCCATGATCTTGAACATGTCCTCGACCACGCCGTAGTCGGCGGCGCCGAAGATGGGGGCCTTCGGGTCCTTGTTCACCGCGATGAGGACCCCCGAGCCCTTGATGCCCGCCATGTGCTGGAAGGCGCCGCTGATGCCCAGTGCGAGATACGCCTTGGGCTTCACCGTCCGCCCGGAGGTGCCCACCTGGCGCTCCTTCTCCAGCCACTTCTTGTCCACGACGGGCCGCGAGCACGCCAGGACGGCGCCCAGACGGTCGGCCAGCGCCTGCGCCTGGGGAATGTTGTCCGCGTCCTTGATCCCCCGGCCGACGGCGACGATGAGGGGCGCCTGGGAGACGTCCACGGCCGTGGCCTCCTCCTCCCGGTAACCCAGGTGCTCGGTGCGCAGGGGAGTGGGGAACGCCGGGCACGGCCGCTGCTCGACGGCGCCGGCGCCCCCGGCCTCCGAGGCGACCGGGTAGCTCCCCGAGCGCACCGTGGCCAGGTACCCTGCGGCGGGGGCGAGCGTCGCGCGGGAGCGGATCTTCCCGCTGTAGACGCTCCGCACCACCGAGAGTTCCGGACCTTCCACCTCCACCCCGATGCAGTCGGTGGCGCACGGGCGGCCGCTCTCCACCGAGAGCCTGGGGAAGAGCTCCATCCCGAACGCGGTGTGGGGCGCGAGGGTGAGGAACGGGGCCTCCGCCTCCAGGATGTCCCTGAGCACGGCGGCGTGGGTCTCGTAGCGGAAGTGGGCGAGCGGCTCGGCGTCCACCACGACGACCCGGGGCACGTACCGGGCGAGGGTGTCGGCGATGGCGCCGACCTGATGCCCGACGACGGCGGCGGCGGGCTCCAGCCCTGACGTGTCCGCGAGCTGGCGGGCCAGGGTGACGAGCTCGAAGGTGGTGTCCTTGACGGTGCCGCGCCGGTGCTCGACGACGATGAGGAGCTTGGGCATCAGGCCATCCCTCCCCTCTCCCTCAGGATGTCGAGGATCTTCCGGGCGATCTCGGCGGGCGTGCCCTTGAGCATCTCTGCGGACCTTCCCGCCGGCGGCGCTGAAAGCCCCCTGTGCACGATGCGCTTGGCCTGGGCGCCGATGTCGGCGGGCGCGAGCCCGAGGGCGGCGGCGTCCAGGATGGGGATCTCCTTCGCGCGCACCTTCCGGATCCCCATGATGGAGACGTAGCGCGGCTCGTTGATGCCGGTCTGGATGGTGAGGACCGCGGGAAGCTCCAGCCTGAGCGTCTCCTCCAGGCCCCCTTCCAGCTCCCGGGTCACGCGGACATGGCTGCCGTCCGGGACCACCGACGTGACGAGGGTGGCGTGGGGCCGGCCCAGGTACCCGGCGAGGACGGGGCCGACCATGCCGAATCCGTGGTCCCCGGAGAGCGCGCCGGTGAGCACCAGGTCGTAGGCACCCTTCGCGACGACGGCCGCCATGCCCCGCGCGACGACGTACGGGTCGGCGTCCCCGAAGGACGCGTCGTCCACCCTCACGGCCTCGTCCGCCCCCATGGCCAGGCACCGGCGCAGCACGTCCTCGCTCTCGGAGGAGCCGAGGGTCGCGACGGTCACCGTGCCGCCGTGGGCCTCCTTGAGCAGGATGGCCTCCTCCACGGCGTAGTTGTCCCACTCGTTGATGCCGAAGGCAAGGTCCTCCTCCTTGATGCCCGATCCGTCGGGCTGGAGGACCACCTCGGCGTCCGCGGTGTCGGGCACCCTCTTCACGCAAACCAGGATCTGCATCCGGGAATCCCTCTCTCAGGTGGCGTTGCTGCCCGGGAGCGCCTCGGCCACGAGCTCCGTGAGGTCCTTCACGACGATGCGGCCCTCGAATCCGGCGGTCTTCACGGCGTCGTCAAAGTTAGTGAAACAGAAGGGGCACGCGGTGACCATGATCTCCGCGCCGGTGCCCACCGCCTCCCGCAGCCGGATCTCGGACATCTTCTCTTCACCTCCGCCCTCCGTCCACATCCGCCCGCCACCCCCTCCGCAGCAGAAGCTGTTCTCACGGGAGCGCCCCATCTCCACGAGCTCGACGCCCGGGATGGAGCGCAGCACGTTCCTGGGCGCGTCGTAGACGCCGCCCCGCCGCCCCAGGAAGCAGGGGTCGTGGTACGTCACCTTGCGTCTGCCCCGGCCTTCGAGGGTCAGGGCGCCGGAGGCGACGGCCGCCTCCAATGCCTGGGACACGTGCACGGCCTTGCGCCCCTTCATGGCCTGGTCGAGCCGGCCGTAGTGGTTCGTGAACGTGTGCAGGCCGTGGGGGCATGGGGTGACGATCTCGCCGATCCCGTAGCGGTCGAAGGTGTCCAGGCTTCCCGCGGCCATCTCGGTGAAGAGCCCGTCCTCGCCCACGCCCCGGACCACCTCTCCGCAGCACGTCTCTTCCTTCCCGAGGACGGCGAACCCGAGCCCCGCGACGCGGAAGGCGGCCACCGTGGAGCGGCCGATCCCGTGGAGCCGCGGATCGTACGCGATGGTGCACCCGACGTAGAGGCAGCGCTTCTCGTCCGCGCCCTCCGAGAGGACGGGTACGTCGAGCCCGGAGGCCCACTCCAGGCGCTTGCTCTTCGCCCCCTCCCAGGGGTTCTTGAACGTGTAGACCGACTCCAGCATCCCCTGGACGTTCTCCGGCACCCCCTCGCCCGCCTCGATCCTCGCGGTGCGGACCTCGCGGATGAGCTCCATCGGGCTGATGGCGGAGGGGCACGCGGCCTGGCAGTGGCCGCAGGTGGTGCAGTTCCAGATCTGGTCTCCGGCGGCCCGGGCCTTCGCCGCAGACGGCTCGGGCGCAGGGTGGGGAAGAAGCCCGAAGCCGGCCTTGCCTCGGGCGAAGTGCCCGGTCTCGTCCACGATCCCCCGGGGGGAGAGGGGCTCACCCGCGGCGTGGCTCGGGCAGACGGCGGTGCACCGGTCGCACTGCGTGCACGCGTCCATCATCACCAGGTGCCGGAAGCTGAAGTCACTCTTCAGCGCCTCCCGCTCCTCGAGGTTGAGGAACGAGGTGGAGCGCATCCCCTCCAGCGTGAGGTTCACGCCTGCGGCGAAGACGTGGGCGAACTTGGAGAAGGGGAAGTACGCCACCAGGAAGAGGCTTGCTGCGGCGTGGATCCACCACCACGCCTGGTGCGCGTTCAGAGCCTCCGTGACGGAGCGGTCCGACACGGCGGCGATCCACATCCCCACCGGTGACGGCTCGGCCCACGGTGGCGGCGCGGCGTCGAGGCGGAAGCCCTCCACCAGGAAGCCGGTGAGCGCCAGGAAGAAGAGGAGGCCGAGGACCACGTGGTCCCGCTCCACCGTCTGCATGCGCCCCCTCTTCAGCACGAAACGGCGCAGGTACGCCAGAGCCACGCCGGCCATGAGCGCGATCCCCGCCAGGTCCAGCACGAGCGCGTAGACCAGGTAGACGCCGCCGCTGAGGAACGGGAGGAACCAGTGGTCCAGGGTGGACAGGACCGTCCCGATGAAGAGGAGGACGAAGCCCCACATGATCAGCATGTGGGTCAGGCCCCCCAGGGGGTCGCGGCGGAAGAACGACGTGTTGAGGAGGGCGCGTCCGAGCACGAGGCCGACGTCGAAGCCGCCGTCGCGCGCCTCCGGCCATCCCGAGCTCCAGAACCGCCAGCGCAGGACCATCCCGTAGACGAAGACGGCGGTGGCCAGCGCCGCCATTCCATAGAACAGGAGGTGCTGGTCGATGTTGAAGAAGACTTCCCGGAAGGGCAGCATGGCGGTCTCCGTCTCCCTACGTTCCGGTGGTATCGGGCGCCGTTCCGTCCGGTTTCAGGAGCGGCCCGTCGAGCCCCGTGGAATCCCCGGCCCCAGCGGTGTCGAGGTGCACCGGGTCCGCCTCGATGTCCTCCCACATCCCGGGCGAGGCCGGCGCGAGGGGCTCGGGCTCGGTGACGGCATCCCGGGCCCAGGAAAGCGCCGTCCGCCCTCCGCCCACCGCGATGGCCGCCAGGAGGGCCCAGAGCCAGATGGGCGTGCGTGCGGAGGGCCTCCCCTCCCACTCGGCGGTGCCGGTCAGCTCCGGGGCCCTGTCCAGGGGCACGGGGGGCCCGTCCTCGTCGTCCAGGAACACCGTCGAGCAGGCCGCGCAGTGCATGAGGTGCTCCCAGCGCTCCACGCTCCGGCTCCACGCGGGGAAGCGCCGGGCCCTCACGTCGCGCCGCTCCACGCGCCAGCTGTGGAAGAGCGCCACGAAGTACAGAGCGAACGTGGTGAACCCCGTCATCATGGCCGCGTCCTGGGCGGCGAAGGGGTCGATGAACGTCCCCGCCGCGTACCAGACGACCACGCCCACGTAGACGAGGCCGGCCACGCCCATGAAGAGCTTGAGCCCCAGCGTGAACGGCGCGATGAAGAGGGACAGGACGTTGAGGAACGGGATGAGCAGGACGACGCTCCAACCGAAGAGGGAGAACGCCTCCGGCTCCTCCGGGCGGGCCAGGAGGCGGGCCTTCTCCTCCCGCTCCGCCTCCTCGTCCGGCGTCTCGGGCAGGGTGGATCCCGTCTCCTCGGGATGGGAGAGCCGCTCGGCGGCAGCCCCGGCGCGCTCGGTGGCGCGGCCGCACCGCGGGCACAACACGGACGACTCCCTCATGGGCTCTCCTCGTCGGCGTTCCGGGGGGATCAACATGGACACCGCCGAGGCGTTCCTGCAACGTAGCCGGTGGATTTGCCCCGGGCCCCCGTGGACCCCTAGGATCCCCCCAGCGTCCCCTGACCCGGAGGCACCATGTCCGACCGCTCCCCCCTCCTCCGCCGCGACTTCCTGAAGAGCGGTCTGGCGCTCGGCGCCGGCGCTGCCGCGCTGGGCCGCTTCCCCGGGGTCGCCGAGGCGGCGGAACGCCGCCGGACGGGCGCCGGCGCGCCGCTCGTGATCACCAGCCACTCCAACGACACCGGGGCCGAGGCGATGCGCCAGGCCTGGCAGATCCTGTCCGGCGGCGGGAGCGCCCTGGATGCCGTGGAGCGGGGGGCGAACGTCATCGAGGCGGACCCGGAGGACCACAGCGTGGGCCTGGGAGGTCTCCCGAATCTCGACGGCGTGGTCCAGCTCGACGCTTCCATCATGGACGGGCGGACCTACAGCGCCGGCGCGGTGGCGGGGCTGGAGAACATCGTGCACGCCTCGTCGGTGGCCCGGCTGGTCATGGAGCGCACCGACCACGTCCTGCTCGTCGGGGCGGGAGCCCTGGCCTTCGCCCGCTCCTTCGGCTTCGAGGAGGTGGAGCTCCTCACCCCCGCGGCCCGGGAGATATGGCTGCGGTGGCGCGAGCAGCTCTCCCCCACCGACAAGTACGGACCGCCGGAGCACCTGCGGGAGCGCCCGGGAACGAGCCGCTCCGATGCGAGCATGCAGGCTCCCGCGGAGCACGAGCACGGCACCACCAACGTCCTGGCGGTGGACGCGGCCGGCGACGTGGCGGGAATCACGACCACGAGCGGGATGTCGTGGAAGGTCCCGGGGCGCATCGGCGACTCGCCCATCGTCGGGGCCGGGCTCTACGTGGACAACGCGGTGGGCGCCGCCGGCGCCACCGGCCGCGGCGAGGACGTGATCAAGTCCTGCGCGTCCTACTACATCGTGCTGCGCATGAAGGAGGGGCGCTCGCCGCAGGAGGCGTGCGAGGACGCCATCCACATGATCGTGGACCGCTACCGCGCGGTGGGGCTGGACTACGTGCCGGGCGAGAAGTTCGTCGCCATCAACCGGGCGGGCGAGGCGGGGTGCGCGCAGATGGGCACCGTGCAGCCCCCCAAGCTCACCCTCCACACCGCCGCGGGTCTCTCGGTCGTCCAGGGCACGGCCCACTTCGGGCCCGCCCGGTGACGCCGACGAGCCCCTCCGGTCCCGGACGCCATCCCATGCTTCCCGAAGATCCGACCGCCCCCGCCGCGTCCCGGCTTCAGCAGGAGATCCGCCAGACCCGCCCCTTCCGGTCCCGCACCCACGAGGCCTTCCTCGCCCTGCTGCGCACGGCGGACGTGGCGAGGGGACGGTTCGCCGGCGTGTTCGATCGGGAGGGCATCACGTTCCAGCAGTACAACGTGCTTCGCATCCTCAGGGGGGCCGGGGAGGCGGGACTTCCCACGCTGGAGATCGGTGCACGCATGATCGAGCGCACTCCCGGCGTGACGCGCATGGTGGACCGGCTGGAGGGGAAGGGGTGGGTGAGACGGGAGCGGCACGCCGAGGACCGCCGCCGGGTCTGGTGCCGCATCACCCGCGAGGGGCTCGAGCTCCTCGCGCGCCTGGACGCACCGGTGGACGCCGCCGACGCGGCCGTGTTCGCCGGCATGAGCGAGGCCGAGGTGGAGGCGCTGATCCTCACGCTGGACCGGCTCCGCGAGCAACTGGGTGCCGCGCAGGACTCCCGGGGCTGACGGCCGGCTGCCGCCTCCCCTGCAACCCTTCTCCCCTTCCCGGCGTCCAAGTTGAAACGGAAGCGCAGGCGATTCCGTACATCATTGGGAAGGCGAGATCGACGCCTCGGTGCCGGGGGGCACGGGACGGAGGGGATGACGAGGGGGGTGGTCGGGCCGGCTCTCGGGTCGGGCGCGTAGACGTCCACGCGCGTGGATGGTGTGGAGAAGTTGGAGGTGTCGGTCAGGGCCCGGACACTTCGGTGGCCGGGCCCTTCGTCGTCCACGGCGTGGATGCCCACGTCGAAACCGCAGGTCGCCGGCCGCCGTAGGGCCCCCCGACGGTCGCGTCACGCGCAGGCCCCGTGGTGCAAGGGAGGGGACGGGTATGGGTGGCTTCGTGCAGGATCTCCGCTTCGCCGCACGCATGGTGGTCAAGAATCCCTGGGTGTCGGCCGTGGCCATCGGCGCGTTGGGGCTGGGAATCGGCGTCACCGCCACCATGTTCAGCATCGTGTACGGCGCCATGATGCGCGGCCTCCCCTTCGAGGACGGCGACCGCATCGTGGCGTTGGCGCTGAAGAACCCCTCCAGGGACATCGAGCGCCAGCCCCTCCCCGTCCACGACTACCTCGACTTCCGGGACCAGCAGACCTCGCTGGAGTCGCTGGCCGGGTACTACGAGGGGACGGTGAACGTGCGGTGGGCCGACGCCCCCGAGCGCTTCGACGGCGCGTTCGTCACGGCGAACACGTTCAGCACCGTGGGCGCCAGGCCCTTCCTGGGTCGGGTGTTCGAGCCCGGTGAGGACGTCCCGGGCGCGCCCATGCGCATCGTCCTCTCCTACCACGTGTGGCAGAACCGCTTCGCCGGCGACCCGGGTGCGCTCGGCCAGGTGGTGAAGGTGAACGGCGAGACCGCCGAGATCATCGGGGTGATGCCCGAAGGCTTCCTCTTCCCCAACCGCAACGACGTGTGGGTGCCCCTGCGCATGGACGCCCTGGCCATCCCCCGGGGGCAGGGCACGTTCCTTACCGTGGCGGGGAAGCTCAAGCCGGGCACCACGGCGGAGCAGGCGTCCACCGAGCTCAACGGGATCGCCGCCAGGCTGGCCGCCGAGTATCCCGACACCAACGAGGGCGTGGGCGTCACGGTGCTTCCGTTCACCGACATGTTCATCGGCCGTGAGGCCACGGCGCTCCTCTACACCATGCTGGGAGCCGTGTCGCTGGTGCTCCTCATCGCTTGCGCCAACGTGGCCAACCTGCTCCTCGCCCGTGCCTCGGTGCGCGCCAAGGAGGTGGGGATCCGCACGGCCATGGGCGCCGGCCGGTGGCGGGTGGTGTCGCAGATGGTGACCGAGGCGCTGGCGCTCGCCCTGTTGGGCGGCGCCGTCGGCGCCGGTCTGGCCTGGGTGGGGATCGAGCTCTTCGACAAGTCCGTGGAGGGGACTGATCCACCCTTCTTCATGCTGTGGCAGCTCGACGCGCCCATCCTCCTCTTCATCCTGGCCATCTCCGTGCTGTCGGCGGTGGTCGCCGGGGGCATCCCGGCGTTGAAGGCCTCGGGGATGGACGTGAGCGGGATCCTGAAGGACGAGTCCCGCGGCTCGTCCAGCATGCGCATCGGCCGCCTCAGCAACGTGCTCGTGATCGGCGAGATCGCCATGTCCATGGGTCTCCTGGTGGCGGCCGGGTTCATGACCAAGAGCATCACGAAGCTCCGCGACGTGGATCTGGGCTTCGACGGGAACGCGGTGTTCACCGCGCGCGTGGGGCTATTCGAGTCCGAATACCCGGACACCGTCGCGCGCAGGCGGTTCTATGAAGACCTGCGGCTGCGGCTGGTGGAGATCCCGGGCGTGCGGGCCGCGAGCCTGGGCACGGTGCTCCCGGGCCTCGGCAGCGGCGAGACGCCCTTCGCGGTGGAGGGTGAGGCCTACGCCGAGGACCGCGACTACCCACTGGGCAGGTTCGGCCAGGTGGATGCCGGCTTCTTCGACGCCGTGGGCCTCCGCGCGACCCTGGGGCGGGAGTTCCTCCCCAGCGACGACGGGGCCGCCGAGCCGGTGGCCATCGTCAACGAGAGCTTCGCGGCCAAGCACCTGAAAGGAGGCTCTCCCCTGGGCCGGCGCATCCGGGTGGGGAACTCGTCCAGCACCGAGGATTGGCTCACGGTGGTGGGCGTGGTCCCCGACGCCTACATGCACGGCGTGGGCAACCGGGAAACGGATCCCTCGGGGTTCTACGTGCCCATCCAGCAGAGCGACGCGCGCTTCATGAGCATCCTGGCGCGCGGTCCCGCCGACCCCATGACCCTGACCGCGTCGGTGCGCGACGCCGTGAGCGCCGTGAGCCCGGACACGCCCATCTACTTCGTCAATACGCTCCGGGGCCGCATCGCGGAGAACACCTGGGCGTTCAGGGTCTTCGGCTCCCTCTTCATGATCTTCGGCGGGGTGGCGCTCTTCCTGGCCGCGGTGGGCCTCTACGCCGTCATGGCCTTCACGGTGAGCCGCCGCACCCCCGAGGTGGGGATCCGCATGGCATTGGGCGCCGAGGCACGCCAAGTGATGGGTTTGGTCCTGCGCCAGGGTGTGATCCAGGTCGGGCTCGGCCTCACCATCGGTCTGGGCATCGCCGCGCTCCTCGCACGGGCCATGCGCCTGATGCTCTTCGAGGTGAGCGTCACCGATCCCGCGGTGTACGCCCTGGTGTCCATCGTGCTGGTGGCCACGGCGCTGGCGGCTTCCGCCATCCCCGCGCGCCGCGCCACCCAGGTGGACCCGCTCACCGCGCTGCGGAGCGAGTAGCCGCGCCGCGGCCAGGGAGCGCGGGCGCTCCTTCCGTGGGCAGGGCGGTGGGACGATCTTAGGAGCCCGCCGCCCCGCGCCACCCGGAGTCCGGTCCATGCCCTTCCACGACGTGCCGCGCTTTCCCCGCGGCTTCCGCTGCGCCTCCACGAACTGCGGCATCAAGCCGGAGGGGAAGGATCTCTCGCTGTTCGCCTCGGAAGTCCCGGCTGCGGCCGCCGCCGTGTTCACCAGGAACCACGTGGCGGGCGCCCCGGTCGTCGTGGGGCGGGAGCTCATCCGCGGAGGCCGGCTCCAGGCCATCGTGGTGAACAGCAAGGTCTCGAACGTGGGCACCGGCGAGGAGGGCGTGGCGAAGGCCCGGCGCATGGGAGCTGCGGCCGCCGCTGCGCTGGGCATCGCCCCGGAGCTCGCGCTCATGAGCTCCACGGGCGTGATCGGAGTGCCGCTCCCGGTGGAGAAGATCGAGGCCGCCCTCCCCGCGCTGGCCGCTCAGCTCCAGGCCGATCCCATGGTGGGGGCGGAGGGGATCATGACCACCGACACCTACCCCAAGGCCATCTCGTCGTCCGTGGGGAGCGCCACGCTCACGGTGGTGGGGAAGGGCTCGGGGATGATCGAGCCCAACATGGCCACCATGCTGGTCTACGCGTTCACGGACGCGGCGCTGGACGCCGCCGCCCTGGACCGGGTGCTGCGCAAGGCCGTGGACCGGACGTTCAACATGCTCTCCGTGGACACCGACACGAGCACCTCGGACACGTGCGTACTGATGGCGAACGGCCTGGCGGGACCGGTGGGCGAGGCGGCGTTCCAGGACGCGCTGCTGGAGGCGTCCACCCGCATGACCGAGATGCTGGCCCGGGACGGGGAGGGGGCGACGGTGATGCTGCGCGTCACCGTCGACGGGGCCGCCGACGCCGGCGAGGCCCGCACCGTCGCCAAGTCGCTCGTGAACTCGCCGTTGGTGAAGACGATGGTCTTCGGCGGCGACCCGAACGTGGGGCGGATCCTGATGGCGGTCGGGAAGTGCTTCGGGTGCCGGGTGGACCCGGAGCGCATCGGGGCGAGGATCTGCGGGGTGGTCGTCCTGGAGGGAGGGCGCAAGGCCGTGTTCGACGAGCCGGGGCTGAGGAAGCTCCTGCGCACCGACCCCGTGGACCTGGAGGTCTCGCTGGGGCTGGGCGGCGGGCGGGCCCGGGCGTGGGGATGCGACCTCACCCACGGGTACGTGGACGAGAACGCGGCCTACTACTCGAGCTGACGCCGGGCCGCCGGACACGGGAACCCAGGGGGGATGCCCCGGGGTAAGACGGGCTCCCGGACGCCGGAGCACCCCTGTGTCCGCTTCCCCCTCCCGACGCAACCGAAAGGACCCGCCCACCATGATGCGCCTGCCTGCCCTCACCCTCGTCGTCGCCCTCGCCGCCTGCGGCGGAGGCGAGCCCGCTCAGGAAGCCGCCACCGCCGTCGCCGCCGGCGCTGCCGCCGCGACGGCTGCCGCGCCGGCCATGGGCGAGATGACCATGACGGACTGGTTCCACGCGGACGACGCCGCCAAGACCATCCACATGACCATCACCGCCGGCCTCACCGACGCCAAGAACCACTGGAACTTCAACGGCGGCTACGACGGCAACATGACCATCACGGTGCCCGAGGGGTACGCGGTGACCATCGATCTGGTCAACAAGGACCCGGCCATGGCGCACAGCCTGGGGATCTCCGCGGTGACCAGCAACTTCGGCATCGTCGAGCCGGTCGCGGCGTTCGAGGGGGCCATCACCAGCGCCCCGGCCTCCATGACGGACTCCACGCTGCCCGGTGAGACCGAGACGATCACGTTCACGGCCGGCTCCGCGGGAAGCTACTCGATGGTCTGCTTCGTCCCGGGCCACGCCGCCGCGGGCATGTGGATCCGCTTCAACGTGTCCGCCGACGGCACCAAGGGCGTCCAGACCGCGATGTAGCGCTGCGGCTACGCGCCGCCCCCGACGCTCGTGTCCTCCAGCCTCGGGCCCCGCAGCACCACCGGGTCCGCGGCCACCTTGCTTGCCCGCTGGTTGAGCATCTCCACGAACAGGGAGAAGCCCATGGCGAAGTAGATGTACCCCTTCGGGATCTCCTGGTGGAAGCTCTCGGCGACGAGCGCCATGCCGATGAGCAGGAGGAACGAGAGGGCGAGCATCTTCACCGTGGGGTGCTCGTTCACGAACCGGCTCACCGCGGTCGCGGAGAGCATCATGAAGCCCACGGCGATGACGACCGCGATGATCATCACCGACAGGTGGTCCGCCACGCCCACGGCGGTGATCACCGAGTCCAGCGAGAACACGATGTCCAGGAGCGCGATCTGGACGATGACGCTGAGGAACGTCGCCGAGGCGCCGGCGCGCCGGTGCTCCTCCTCCCCCTCCAGCTTGTGATGGATCTCCCGGGTGGACTTGGTGAGCAGGAAGAGGCCGCCCATCAGCAGGATCAGGTCACGCCCGGAGATCTCCTGCCCGAAGACAGCGAAGAGGGGCGCGGTGAGCTTCATGATCCAGACGATGGAGACCAGGAGCGCGATGCGCGTGCCCATGGCCAGCAGGAGCCCGACCTGGCGCGCGCGGGCGCGCTGCGCCGGCTCCACCCGGTCCGCGAGGATGGAGATGAACACGATGTTGTCGATCCCCAGGACGATCTCGAGGATCGTGAGGGTCGCCAGGCTGATCCACGCTTCCGGGCTGAAGAGCCACTCCATGGTCGTGCTCCCTGCTGGTGCGGGAGGGGGGCGTCGCCCGAACCTCCGCGGTACGATGGCCGGACGAACCTACAACGCCGTCCGGGCGCCCCGAAACCGCCCTGTGGGCGCACCGTAGGGTAGGGTGTCGCCGCACCGGGGGAGGGCACCATGACAACGCTGCTGCAGGACCTGCGCTACGGACTCAGGATGCTGGCCAAGGCCCCGGTGGTCTCCGCGGTGGCCGCGCTCTCCCTGGCCCTGGGCATCGCGGCCAACGCCAGCACCTTCGCCGCCCTCGACGGGTTCATGTTCGAGCCGCTCCCGTACCATGAGCAGGACCGGCTCGTCATCCTCGCGCTCCGGCAACAGGGCCAGGGAGCCGAAGACCTGGTCTTCCCCTCCATGGCCGACTTCCGCGACTTCGAGGCGGCGGCGACGGGGCTTTCCGGCGCCATGGCCTACACCTTCGAGCAGGCGAACCTCACGGGGCTGGACGTCCCCGAGCGCATCCAGGTGGCGGTGGGCACGCCCAACCTCTTCGACGTCCTGGGCGTGCAGCCCGCCCTGGGGCGCGCCTTCCGCGCGGAGGAGGGCGCCGAGGGGGTGGGGAACGTCCTCGTGCTGGAGTACGACTTCTGGGAGCGGCGCTTCCTGGCCGACCCCGGGGTCCTCGGCCGCACGCTCACGCTGGACGGCAGGACCTACACCGTCGTGGGCGTCATGCCCGAGGCCTTCGACCTGATTCCCGCCAACGTGCAGGCCATGCGCCCCAGCGACTTCGCCGCCCGGCGCGACGACCGCTCCGGCCGCGACTACATCAGCTTCGGGCGCCTCGCCCCGGGCGCCTCGGCGGCGACCGTGCAGCGCCAACTCGAGCCCGTGGTGGAGCGGCTGGCGGCCGAGCACCCGGAGACGAACCGGGGGCTGGAGGCCCGGGTGCAGGCCGTCCGCGAGTTCTTCCCGGGCGAGACGGACGGGAAGCTCACCCTGGTGCTGGCGGCGGTGGCCCTCTTCGGGCTCCTCATCGCGTGCGCCAACGTGGCCAACCTCCTCCTGGCGCGCGCCGAGGAGCGGCAGAAGGAGGTAGCCGTGCGCACGGCGCTGGGCGCAGGCCGGCACCGCATCCTGCGCCAGCTCCTCACCGAGAGCATGACGCTGGCGCTGGTGGCGGGATTGCTGGGCGTCGCCTTGGCCGTGTTGGTGGTGCGCGCGTTCCAGAGCATCATGCCCGCCGAGATGCCCAAGGCCATGATCCCGGCGCTGGATCCGGGCGTCGTGCTGGCGACCCTCGGGGTGGCCATGCTGGCAGGGATCGTCTTCGGTCTCGCGCCGGCGCTCCACGCCACGCGGGGGGACCTGCGCGAGGCGCTGGGGGAGGGGAGCCGCGGAGGCACGGCCAGCCGCGGCCGGCGGCGCCTGCGCAACGCATTCGTGGTGGGGGAGTTCGCCGTGGCGCTGGGGCTCCTCACCGGCGCCGGCTTCCTCGTGCAGGTGTTCGATCAGCTCACGCCCGACGATCCCGGGTTCCGGCAGGACGGGCTCCTCACCTTCTCCCTCACGGTTCCCGAGCACCGGTACCCCGAGCCCGCGGACCTGGTGGCCTATGAGGAGGAGCTCCTGCGCCGTCTGGCCGCCGTGCCCGGCGTCCAGGGCGTGACGCTCATGTCTGCGCTCCCCAGGGGACGGGGGATCCCGTCCGCCGCCTACGAGATGGAGGGACGGACGGTCCCGGCGGACGCGGATCGGCCTACTGCCAGCATGCAGGCGGTGAGCCCGGAGTTCTTCGCCACCCTGGGGATCCCGCTCCTCGGGGGGCGCGGAATAGAGGCCTCGGACCGGGAGGGCACGCAGCCCGTGGTGGTGGTGAGCCAGGCGTGGGTGGACCGGGAGCTCCCCGGGGAGGTTCCGGTGGGGCGCACCGTGACCATCCGCGGCACGGCGCGGACCATCGTGGGGGTTGCCGGCGACATCCTGCAGGCGCGCATCCCCGAGGCGGGCGACCGGGGGGAGGCGTTCTACATTCCCGCGGCCCAGGCCCCCCTCCGAAGCCCGTCCTTCGCGCTCCGCACCTCGGGCCAGCCCGAGGCGCTGGCCGCCGACGTGCGGCAGGCCGTCTGGGCGGTGAATCCCGACCAGCCCGTGGCGGAGCTGCGTTCGTTGGACGCCCACGTGCGGGAGTCCCTGGCCGGTCCGCGGGGCGTCGGCGTGTTCCTTGCCGCCATGGGCGTCATCGCGTTGGCCCTCGCCGCCATGGGGATCTACGGGGTCATGGCCCACGCCGTGGCCCAGCAGCAGCGGGAGATCGGGATCCGCATGGCGCTGGGTGCGGGTCGGGGCACCGTGGTGGGCATGGTGACCCGGAGCGGTCTCACCCTGGCGGGCGCAGGCATGCTCCTGGGGCTCCCTCTCGCGTTCGTAGCCTACCGCGTGGCGCTCAACCTCTTCAACCTCTTCGAGGCGGATGTGGGGATGAGCTACGCGGTCGGCGTCGCTGCAGCGCTGGCCGGGGTGGCGTTTCTGGCCACCTGGCTTCCCGCGCGTCGGGCCAGCGGCATCCAGCCGGTGGCGGCGCTGCGGGATTGAGGCGGCAGGAGCCGGTACCGCGTCAGTCCGGCCAGAAGAGCAGGATGGCCACGCCTCCGGCGATGGCCACGCTGAAGACCGCGAAGATGCGTCGGCGCAGGCGGGCATGGCCCAGGGAGGCCACCACGCCGGCCTTGAACACGAGGTTGGTCAGGGAGCCCACGAGGATGAGGCGCCAGCCGGTGTCCGTGGACAGGGCGCCGCCCTTCACCATCTGCGCCGTGGAGAGGGTGATGGCGTCCATGTCGGTGAGCCCGGAGAGCGCGGCTACGGCGTAGAGCCCGCCCGAGCCCAGGTACTCCCGGGCGAAGGACACCGCGAAGAGGACCGCGGCGTACAACGCCCCGAACATGACGGCGGACTTCAGGTCCGACGGAGGCTCGGGGTCCCTCGCCTCGGCAGCGTGGTCTCCCGGCGCCCTGACCAGGAGCGCCAGGGAGAGCGCGAGCAGGAGCGCGCCCAGGGCGGCGAGGGGCGGCGCCGTCCGCCAGAAGATACCCGGTGCCACCACCGCGATCTCCACCAGCACGCGGACGAAGACCACCATGGAGGCCAGCGTCACCACGACCGCCGCGGCCGGGCTCCGGTCGGGGTCCTCGGCGCTCCTGCGGGCGTAGCTCACCGCGGTGGCGGTGCTGGAGATGAGCCCGCCCAGGATCCCCGCCACCACGGCGCCGGTCCTGGCCCCGAACAGCTTGAACGCCACGTACCCGGCCAGGCTGATCCCCACGATGAGGACCACCATGAGCCAGATCTCGAAGGGGTTCAGCACCGCGAAGGGCCCGTAGTCCCGGTCGGGAAGGGCTGGGAGGATCACCAGGGCGATGAGGCCGAAGCGCACCACGGCGTCGAAGTCGGCGTCGCCCATGCGCTCGGCCAGTTCGTGGAGCGGGTCCCTCCAGTGGAGGAGGGCCGCGACCAGACCGGTGGTCACGACGGCGGGCGCCGTCAGCCCGGCCCCAACCGCCGCCCCCACCCCGTACATCACCAGGGCGGCGACCTCCGTCGTGATGCCGTGGTCGGGCTCGGGCCGGCCCCTCCAGCGGGCCACATTCCCGGCCACGATGAGCGCAAGCACCGACAGGAGCCCCGCCGCCAGCAGCCATCCTCCGTAGAGGTCGGAGAGGATGGCGAGGCCGAGCCCCAGCAGGGTGATGAGGGGGAAGGTGCGCACGCCCGCCACCTCGTCCGCGGTGCGCTGCCGCTGGAGTCCGACGAGGAGGCCGAGCCCGGTGGCCACGGCGAGCTGGGGGAGGATGGTCATCTCCATGGGTGTCAGTCTAAGCGGGCCCGGCCCGGCGCGCACGGGGGGAGGTCCGGGGTGCGCCGGGCGTGCCGCTCCCGGGGCTGGGCGGGATGGCGGGCCCTGGCAGCGGGCGTTGCCGGACCATCCCGCTGGGGTCGTTTATGTAAGTAATTTGCTTTGACGAATCAAAGTATTATATCTTGGGCCATGGCAGAGTACGAGGTCCTCCTGGATGCCGTGACCCGGGTTCGGCGTGCGTGCCGGCCCCGCACCGCAGCCGATCCCGAGGGCGGGGCGCCGGTTTCCGCGCACCAGGGGCGGGTCCTGGCCTTCCTGGACCAGGAGGACCCCGCCATGGTCGGGGAGCTGGCGGAGCACCTGGGGGTCACCGCGTCCACCATGTCGCTGACGCTGACGCGCCTGGAGGGGGCGGGGTACGTCCGGAGAGACCGCGACCCGCTCGACCGGAGGGTCATGAACGTCCGGCTCACCGAGGCGGGCGCCCGCGCCCGGGACGCCCTCAGGGAGCTTGACCCGGAGCGGGTGGATCGGCTCCTGGCGCTCGTGGCTCCGGATGCGCGGGCCGAGGCGCTGCGGGCCCTGGCGCTTCTCGCCGACGCTGCGGATCGGCTCCTCAGGCGGGAGCGGGAGGACGTGGATGCGCAGCTCTGAGGAAGCCCGGAGGCCGGCGCCGGGCCGTGGGGCCTCCGGGAGGATCTGCAACCATTTCCCACCGGATCTCGTCTAGGCTTTCATGACGCCGGGAGAAGGCGCCCGAGCGGCGCGTCACCGCGGCACCTGCAACCGACGCAGCACCCAGCGAGGAGAGGACGATGGCCGGGGACAAGGGGCTGATCACTCTGGAGGGCCTGAGCAAGGTCTTCTACACGGAAGAGGTGGAGACGCACGCGCTGTCGGACATCACCATGGACATCAAATCCGGTGAGTTCGTCTCCATCGCAGGGCCGTCGGGGTGCGGCAAGACCACGCTCCTCTCCATCCTGGGGCTCCTCGACTCGCCCACGGCGGGCAAGTACCTGCTGGACTCGGAGCCGGTGGAGAACCTGACCGCGAGCCAGCGGGCGAAGATCCGCAACCAGGCCATCGGGTTCATCTTCCAGGCGTTCAACCTCATCGGCGACCTGACCGTCTACGAGAACGTGGAGCTGCCGCTCACGTACCGGGGCATGGCGGGGGGCGAGCGCAAGGAGCGGGTGCAGGCGGCGCTGGAGCGCGTGGGCATGGCGCACCGCGTGGGCCACTATCCGAGCCAGCTCTCCGGCGGCCAGCAGCAGCGCGTCGCGGTGGCGCGGGCCATCGTAGGAAAGCCGCTGATCCTGCTGGCCGACGAGCCCACCGGCAACCTGGACTCGAAGAACGGCAACGCGGTGATGGAGCTGCTGAAGGAGCTCCACAACGACGGGGCCACCATCTGCATGGTGACCCACGATCCGCGCTACGCCCACATGGCCGACCGCTCCATCCACCTCTTCGACGGCCAGGTGGTCAGCGAGGACGTCGCGAAGAAGCACATGTTGGACGAGTCCGGCTTCGACATCGCGCGCTGAGCCTCACTCCGGGTTGTAGGCCCGCGCCACGAACGCGGGATCGTCCTGGTAGCGGCGCTCTGCCGTCAGGAAGCCGTAGTACGCGCACGTCGAGCCGCCCGGATGGGCCCGGCAGATGTCGGGGCGGGCGCGGTGCGCGGTGCACATGCGCGTCTGCTCGTCCAGGAAGCGGCAGGCCGACCCGAACAGCTCGTCCTTCCGGTGGCGGAGGATGATCTCGCCGGGCTCGTACCCCTTTCTGGTGTAGCGCCGCTTCACGGCGGCCTCGGTGATCCCGAAGTGCCTGGCCAGGCGCGCGATGTCACCACCCGTCAGGCAGATGCGGGGATACGTGCAGCAGTACGCCGGGCAGTTGTGGCAGTCGTAGAAGACGGGGAGGGGCTTGCCCATGGAGCAGCGGATGGAGGGTGACGCGCCGGAGCGCGCGGGAACCTAAACGGACCCGCGGATCATGGCCAGCCGCGTTTCGTCGCCCTACGTTGCCCGGGTGACGACCCCCGACGGACCAGGAGCCCGGGCATGAAGCGTGCGTTGGCGGTGATGGCGTGCGGCGTGGCACTCCACCTGCCGTGTGCCGGCGTCGCGGCGCAGGCGGCGGGCCCCGACCTCCTCCTCACCCGGGCCGAGCGCAGCGAGTTCCGGGAAACCACCCGCTATGACGAGGTCGTGGAGCTGGCGGCGCGGCTGGCCGCCCCCGGCACCGGCATCCACCTCGTCACGTTCGGCTACACCGCGGAGGGTCGGGCCCTCCCGCTCCTGGTGGTCGGCGCCCCCGACGCGTCGCCGGCGTCGGTGCTGGCCACGGGCAAGACCCGGGTCTACCTCCAGGGCGACATCCACGCCGGCGAGGTGGACGGCAAGGAGGCGCTCCTCATCCTGCTGAGACGCCTGGCCTCGGGCGAGTACCCCGCCTGGACCGACTCCCTCGTGCTCCTCGTCGCGCCCATCTACAACGCCGACGGGAACGAGCGGATCCGCCTGGACAACCGGCCCCGGCAGCACGGGCCCGTCGGGGGGATGGGACAGCGGGCCAACGCCCAGGGGCTCGACCTGAACCGGGACCACACCAAGCTGGACTCCCCGGAGGCGCGCTCCCTGGCGCGGCTCCTGAATGCCTACGATCCCCACGTGCTCGTGGACCTGCACACCACCAACGGGACCAGGCACGCCTACCACCTGACGTACGCGCCTCCGCTCCACCCCAACACGGCGGCGCCCCTGGTCGGGCTCCTCCGCGAGCGCTGGCTTCCCGAGGTGACCGCGCGGGTGAAGGCGAAGCACGCGTGGGATTTCCACTTCTTCGGCGATGCCGAGCGGACTCCCGACGGCGGTCAGGCCTGGGCCACCTTCGACCACCGGCCGAGGTTCAGCAACAACTACGCGGGCCTGCGCAACCGCCTGGGCATCCTGGGTGAGTCGTACGCGTACGCGACCTTCGAGGACCGGGTGAAGGCCTCCCTCTGGTTCGTCGAGGAGCTCCTGGACCTGTCCTGGGAGCACGCCGGGACGGTGCGCCGCGTGGTGGCGGAGGCGGACCGGGAGAGCGTGGTGGGGCGCGAGCTCGCCCTGCGCGCGGTGCCGCAGCGCACCGGCGACGTGACCATCCTCATGGGCGAGGTGGACGAGGAGCGCCATCCCTACACCGGCGCGGTGATGCTCCGCCGACGCGATGTGCGCACGCCGACGCTCATGGCGGACATGGGGACGTTCCGGGCCTCGGAGACCGCCGTGGCGCCGGAGGCCTACTACGTCCTGCCCCAGGCGCGCGCGGCCATCGAGCGCCTCGAGGCGCACGGGGTGACGGTGGTGCGCTACGCCGAGGGCCGGACCGTGGATGCCGAGCGCTTCGTGGTGGACTCCACCAAGGTGGCGGAGCGGGAGTTCCAGGGGCACCGCGAGCGCACGGTGTGGGGTCACTGGACCGCGGAGCGCGTGTCCCTCCCGGAGGGCACCGCGTATGTGTCCGTGGATCAACCCCTCGGCCGGCTCGCCTTCACGCTCCTGGAGCCGCGCTCCGACGACGGGTTCACGGCGTGGGGCTTCCTCGATCCCGAGATCGGAGCAGGCTCGTTCCCCGTGCTGAGGGTTCCGGCGCGGCGCTGAGGCTCAGGCGGGGTGCCGGCGCGGCTTCACGCGCGCAGCCGGGGCAGGTACCGGGGCACCCGCGCCGCGTACTCCCTCCATGCGTCCCCGAAGCGCTCCTCCAGCTCACGCTCCTCCAGGAGCACGACCGTGTGGAGGAGAAGGAGGAACACGGGGAGCGCGGCCCACAGGAAGAGGTAGTTGGCCAGGAACGCCGAGGCCAGGTAGCCGAACGTGGCGCCCATGTAGCGCGGGTGGCGGACCGTGCCGTAGATCCCCCGGGTGAGGAGCGCGGCCGGCGCGCCGTCACCCCGCAGCTCGGGGACGCCCACCAGCGCGCTCATGCGCAGGTGCTTGCGTGCGCGACCCTCGAACGCGAGGGAGACGGCGTACGTCAGCGCCGTGAGCACCCACAGGACCGGACCCGTTCCGAACTCGATGGCCAGGAGCGGGCGCCGCAGCGTGAAGAGGAGGGCGCCCAGGGTGATGCACCCGGCCCCGAGGATCGTGTACGTCGCGGCCAGCCCCATGCGGCGCCAGAACGCCACGAACGGGTGCAGGGCGATCCAGAAGAGCAGGATCGGGAATGCAACCAGCCAGAGCAGGGCGAAGACGTAGCGCGCCTGGTCGAACACGGCTCCGCCCCCTCCGCTTCCGCTCCTGCTACCGTCAGCGCTCCTGAAGGTGATGGAAGACGTGCACCTCGCGCTCCTCCAGGTGCTTCATGATGACCTGGAAGCAGTCCTCGCGGGCACCCACGGTCTCCGGCGCCGCCACGCCCGGCTCCGTCCACAGCCCCTCGGCCACGATCTTCACCATGGCGGTGCACATGTAGCCGGTGGTGCGGGCCATGGAGGACGTCTCCGTCTCTGGATGGTAGTGGTCCAGGAGGTTGTAGACGTGCACCACGCGGTGCCCGTTCTTCATCCCCTCCACCTCCATGCGCATGACGGTGAGGTCGGGCTCGCCCTCCTCGAAGGTCCACTGGTCGAAGAGGAGCGCGGACGTCACGTCCAGCGGGCGCACCTGTCCCGAGGCCGCCTGGATGGGGGCCTTGTCGAAGAACCCGGCGTCCCGGAGGATGCGCATGAGCTCCGCGTGCCCGGGATAGCGGAGCGTCTTCTCCACCATGTCCGGGGTGCGGGCGTTGCGGAGCAGCGAGCGGAGGCCGTCGGTGGCGAAGGCTTCCAGCGTGCCGAGGCCGGGGAAGTGGACCAGCTCCACCTCGGAGAGGGCGGGGACCACGACCTCCTGGCCGTCGCGGCGGAAGCGGGCAGGGCGGGTGTACTCCTCCAGAACGTCCGCAGGAGAGAACGGGGCTTTGTAGTCCCACGGCCAGTTCCGCTCCACGGGGAGCCCGCCCACGAGGCACCGGAACGAGTGGGTCTCGTCCAGCGCGGCCTCCAGGCGCCCGAGCACCAGGTTGGAGAGACCGGGGGCCACGCCGCAGTCCACCAGGCACGGGACCCCGGCCTTCTCCGCCTTGGCGGAGAGCGCGAACGCATCCTCGGGGAAGAAGGAGATGTCCACCACCGGCTTCCCGGCGTCGAGGACGCGCTCCACGGTGCGGTAGCCCATGAACCCGGGCACGGCGCCCACCACGAGGTCGGCGTCGGCGATGGCCCGGCCGACGTTGGCCGGGTCCGAGAGGTCGATGCACATCCCGTCGGCACCGTCCTCCAGGAGGGTCTCCACCACCACCGGATCCACGTCCGCGATCGTCACGTTGAAGTTGTCGACGGCGGTCAGGTCGCGCACGATGGCGCTTCCGACGCGGCCGCCTCCAAGCACCACGATGTTCAGGGGGGCCTCCTTGCAGGGTCCTCTCTTCCGGACGTGGAATCACGAAAAGGCGGGCTCCATGTGCAAGGGGGGGGGGCTCCCACGTCATCCGGGACGGGCAGAGAGCGCGGCCGCCTGGGGCGGCCCAACCTGGAGGGACCATGGGACGTGGAACCGGATGGACGGTGATGGCGCTGTGGCTGGCCCTGGCGCCGGCGGGGGCCCGGGCGCAGGGGTGGATCGAGCCGGGCGCGCCCGGCTCGGAGGTGGAGCGGGTCCGCAGCGAGGTGCGCGTGAGCCTGGAGGGCCGGGTGGCCCAGGTGGAGGTGAGCGAGTGGTTCCGCAACCGCGGCGCCCGGGTGGCGGAAGGGCACTACCTCTATCCTCTTCCCGGCGAGGCGGTCTTCCAGGGCTTCTCCCTCTTCCAGGGCGACGCCGAGCTGCGCGGCGAGATCATGGACGCGGCCCAGGCCCGCGCCATCTACGAGGAGATCGTCCGGCGGCGCGCCGACCCGGCGCTCATCGAGTTGGCGGGGCACGGGCTTCTCAGGGCCCGCGTCTTCCCCATCGAGCCGGGGCAGGAGAGGAAGGTGACGCTCCGCTACGCGCAGGTACTCTCGAGGGCGGGGAACGCGCTCCAGCTCCAGTACGCCGGAGGGGTGCGCGGCGCGGAGGAGCGCGTCGGCGGCGACAGCGCGGGGCGCACGCACTTCGAGGTGGTTGCGGGGGACGGCGAGGCGTTCCTCGACCCCTTCTCCCCGACGCACACGCTGGACGTGCGCCGGGAGGGAGCGCGCCTCGTGGCGCGGGTGGATGGCGAGGTGATGGGGCGCCTGGCCATCTTCTTCCCCCTCGCCGGCGACGCGGTGGGCGTGTCGCTGGCCGTGCACCGTCCGGTGGGCGAGGACGGGTACTTCATGCTCACCCTCTCGCCGGGCCGCAACACCGGGCGGGCGGAGCCGCGGGACGTGACGGTGGTCATGGACGTGTCGGGCTCGATGTCGGGGGAGAAGATCGAGCAGGCCCGCGCGGCGCTCCGCGGCCTCCTGGGGACGCTCTCCGCCGAGGACCGCTTCCGCCTGGTGGCGTTCTCCAACCAGGTGCGGCCCCAGGCCGAGGGGTGGACCACGGCGCGGGGCGAAGGGCTCCGCTCCGCCCGCGCCTGGGTGGACGCCCTGGTGGCGGACGGAGGCACGAACATCGCCGGGGCGCTGGACGAGGCGTTCCGACTGGAGACCCCCGAGGGCCGGCTCCCGGTGGTGATCTTCCTCACCGACGGGCTCCCGTCGGTGGGCGAGCAGTCCCCCGAGCGCCTCGCAGACCGGGCGCAGGCGCGTGCCGGGCGGGCGCGTGTGTTCGCGTTCGGCGTGGGGCACGACGTGAACACCCACCTCCTCGACCGCCTGAGCGAGGCAGGGCGGGGGACCACGGAATACGTGGAGCCCGGGGAGGACGTCGAGCGCGCCGTGGGGCTTCTGGCGGCCAAGGTGCGCCATCCGGTGCTCACGGACCTGGAGTTGGGTGGCGCGCCGGTGCGACTCAGTGAGATCTACCCGGTGCGCATCCCCGACGTCTTCGCCGGAGACGAGCTCGTCCTCTTCGGCCGGTGGCAGGGAGAGGGCAGCGGCCGGGTGACGCTGCGCGGGCGGCGCGGCGGGCGCGCCGAGTCGTTCTCGGCCGGCGCCGCGTTCCCGCGCACGGCCGAGGCCAACGCGTACATTCCGCGACTGTGGGCTTCGCGGAAGCTCGGGCACCTCACGCGGCAGATCTGGACCGAGGGCGAGACGCCGGGACTGGTGGAGGAGATCCGGACGCTGGCGCTCCGCTACGGGCTTCCCAGCGCCTACACGTCGTACCTCGTGCAGGAGCCGGACGTGGTGGCCGCGGGAGGCAGCGGCCCACGGCCGGTGCGCGGGCTCCCCGTGGCCCTGCCCGCGTCGCCGGGGGGGGCAGGGCGCGGGATGAAGGTCCAGGGTGCCTTGCTCCCCTCGGCGCCGACGGAAGCCTCCGGCGCGGTGGCGGTGCGCATGGCGGACAACGCCCAGCGGATGAGGGAGGCCCGCTCCGAGGAGGCCCTGGCGGCTGCCGACGCCCAGCTCTCCGCGGAGCTGGAGGCGGCCGGTGGCGGCCGGGCCCGGGCGGTGGCCGGGCGCATCTTCCGGATGGACGCTGGGGTATGGAAGGACGCGGCCCACCCCGCGGACCGCGAGCCGGTGAGGGTGAAGGCCTACAGCGCGGCGTACTTCCGCCTCCTGGAGGCCCTCCCCGAGCTGCGGGCGATCCTCGGCCAGCTGGGGAGCGCGCTGGTGTCTGGCGGGCGGGTGAGCCTCCTGGTGGGCGACGAGGGCGCCGAGGCCCTCACCGAGGCGAAGATGCGAGACATCGTGACCGGATTCCGGGGAGCCCCGACAGCGCCGTGAGCACCGACTGGGCCGACCTCTATCGGACCGTGTTCCCCGACCTGGTCCGGTTCCTCCACCGAAAGGTGTGGGATCCGGACCGGGCGCGGGACCTGGCCCAGGAGGCGTTCGTGCGGGCGCTTCAGCACGACCCGCGCAGGCCCAGGCCGTGGCTCTTCCAGGTGGCCGCCAACCTGGCCCGCGACGAGGCGCGCACGGTGCTGCGCCGCAAGCGGCACCTGGTGCTCCTGAAGAGCGAAGCGGAGGTGGCGCAGGAGGACGCGCCGGACGCGGGCACGGAGATGGAGGAGCGGGAGCGACAGGGCCGGGTCCGCGGGGCGCTGGCCGCTCTGGGGGAGAAGGACCGGGAAGCGCTGCTCCTGTGGGACGCGGGGCTGAGCTATCCGGAGATCGCGCGCCAGACGGGATTGGCGGTGGGATCGGTGGGAACCACGCTGGCCAGGGCGCGCCGGAGGTTGTCGGAGGCGTACCGGGAGAAGGAGCATGGCGATGTCGCACGTGGATGAGGGCGCTCTGCACGCGTATCTGGACGGGGCCCTGGACGCCCTGCCGGCGTCGGAGGCGGCGCACATCCGCCAGCACCTGGCGTCGTGCGAGACGTGCGCCCGCCGGCTGGAGGAGGAGCGGGCGCTGAGGGAGGAGGCAGGCTCGATCCTGGCGGGCGCCGATCCGGGGGTGGGCGCCATGCCCACCCTCGAGGAACTCCGCCGGCGGGCGGCGGCACGGACCCGGGTGGGTCCCGGCAGCCGGCTCCGCCAGCTCACCTGGGCGGCGTCGCTGGTGGTGGCCGTGGGCGCCGGATGGCTGCTCCGGGGGAGCCGGGACCCACGCATCTCCGAGGCGCTGGATCCCCTGCTCCGGGAGGCAGCGGAGGAGCGCGCGACGCCGACACCGGCGGGGCAGGAGAGGGTGCGTCTGCAGCCTGCTGCCGAAGTCGCGGCGCCGGGCGCCGTGGATGCGCCCGCGCAGGTGGAGGCCCAGGCGGCGCCACCGAACACCGGAGCCGGAGCGGTGGCGCCCGAGCCGGCGCGCGAGAAGATGGCCGACGTGGCGCTGGACACGCTGCGCCGTACGCTGGCGGCGGGGCGTGGCCAGGTGGCCGCCATCCTGGGCGACTCCGGAGGGGCGAGTCCCGCACCGTCCGCGGCCGCACCGTCTCCGGCCGCACCTCTGGTCGCGCCCTCGATGGCATTGACGGCGGAGTCCCGCCCCGGCCAGGCGAGCCGGGCGCTGACCCGGTCCGGGGCGATGATGCGCGCGGCGGAAGACGAGTCCGTGCGCTGGGCGCGGGAGGACGCTGGCCCCATCTCGGTGCCGGGCCTCCCCGTCGTCTCCGTGGCGCGGGGCGGGGCCGACCTGCCGGCGGGTACGCTGCGGGTGCTCCAGCTTCTGGAGGGCGACACGCTGGAGCTCCTGCACCTCCCCCCGGGGGCGGATCCCTCCACCGTGACCGGCTCCGGGGACGCGGGCCGGAACCAGGTGGCCGTGCGCTACGGCGCGGGGTGGCTTCTGGGTCGGGCCCACGCGTCGGTGGAGGTGCTCGAGTCCCTTCTGGCGAGGGTGACCGGAGGCGGATGAGCGCCCGCTCCCTCTGTGCGGAAGTCCCCACGATATTGCCGGAGAACGACGCAACCGCAGCCCCGAGAAAGATGAGAATCAGACTGCTGGCCGCCTGTGCGGCCCTGTTCGCGCCCGCGGCCCTCGCCGCCCAGGCTCCCGAGGTGGCGCGCGCGGTGGCCACGATCACGCAGGACGACTTCGCGTGGCGCGTCGGCGTCATCGCCCACGACTCCATGCAGGGGCGCGACACGCCCAGCCCGGGGCTGGACAAGACCGCCGAGTGGATCGCGTCGGAGTTCCGCCGCTTCGGGCTCAGGGGCGGAGCGGAGGGAGGCGCCTTCATCCAGCGCTATCCGCTCGTGGAGACCGCTCTGGACGCGGACGCGTCGGGGCTCCAGGTCGCCGGGGGGCCGCGCCTGCGCTTCGGCGCCGATCTGGCCCCGATGTGGGGGGCCGACCAGGCCGACGCCACGGGCGGGCTCGTGCTGGTCACCGGAGAGCCGGACGGACCCGCCCTGGAGAAGGCCGACCTGGACGGGAAGCACGTGGCGGTGGCGCTTCCTCCCAGCGCCGCGACGAACCGGCGGGCCCTCTTCGGGATGCTGTCTGCGGTGGGCAACTCGGGGGCCGCGTCGGTCATGATCGTGAACGGCGACGCCGACGGCGCCTGGGCGGCGGCGCTGGCGTCGGCGCTGGAGCCGTCGGTGTCCTGGCCCGGGGAGGAGCGGAGCGGGGCGGGGCCGTTCGGAATGCCCCGGCTCCAGGTCCGCGCCGCCTCGCTGGCCCGCGTCCTCCAGGCGGCAGGGGTGGATCCTGAGCGGCTTGGGCGCACCGGCCGCATGCAACTCACCGAGGTGCCCGGCGTGACCCTCACCCTCACGCAGCGGGTGCGCACCACCCCCACCAGCGCCCCGAACGTGGTGGGGATCCTGGAGGGGAGCGACCCGACCCTGAAGGACGAGTACGTGGTCTTCTCGGGGCACATGGACCACGTCGGGATCGGGACGCCCGACGAGAACGGCGACTCCATCTTCAACGGCGCCGACGACGACGCATCGGGGACGGTGGCGGTCATGGAGGTGGCCGAGGCCATGGCCTCTCTGAGCCCGGCTCCGCGCCGCTCGGTGATCTTCGTCGTGGTCAGCGGCGAGGAGAAGGGGCTGTGGGGGAGCCAGTACTACGCCGACAACCCGTCCGTGCCCATCCAGCAGATGGTGGCCAACTTCAACGCGGACATGGTGGGGCGGAATTGGCCGGACACCATCGTGGCCATCGGCAAGGAGCACTCGGACCTGGGCGTAACCATGAACCGGGTGAACGAGGCCCACCCCGAGCTGCGCATGACCGCCATCGACGACATCTGGCCGGAGGAGCGCTTCTACTTCCGGTCGGACCACTACCACTTCGCCCGCAAGGGCGTCCCCATCCTCTTCTTCTTCAACGGGACGCACCCCGACTACCACGGGCGCGACGACGAGCCGGATCGGGTGGACTCCGAGAAGGCGGCGCGGATCTCCCAGCTGCTCTTCTACCTGGGGATGGAGGTGGCCAACGCCCAGGAGCGCCCCAGATGGAACCCGGAGAGCTACAAGCAGATCGTCTCGGACCGGAACTGAGCGGCCGGCGCCCGGGTCCGTGGCGTCTCGCCCCGACGCGCCCGGCGTCCCCTGCGTAGGACGCCTGGCACCCCGCTCGGGGTCGCCGCACGATCGCTCAGTTCGGGGCGTCGCCGGGCCCCGGGACGACCATGAAGAAGTGGTCGAGCCCGAGGGAGCGCAGCACGTTCCAGGTTTCCACGGGGATCTCCTTCACCCACACCGTGCCCCTGGTCCCGGCCTGGAGCCGGGCCGTGAGGACCAGCGCCAGGGACGTCATGTCGAGGCCCCGCCTTCCCGAGAACTCGAAGACCAGGTCGGTCCCCGGGGGAACATCGTGCCCGTCCACCGGTCCCTCCGAGCGCGGCAGGAGCGCCAGGCGCGCCCAGCGGCGCCGTTCGTCCCGTCCGTCCGGTTCCATGGTCGCCTCCTCTGGCGGATCCCCACCCGCAACTGTTCCCAAGCCTTCATCTATCAAGAGTCGTGCCAGGGGGTGGGACGTTAAGCCTGTCACGCTGGCAGAAGCTCGGTCCCTGGACGGGGCGGGGCCATGTCCCATTGCGTCACCCTGGCCCGGAGCGTGCATCCGGTGGAAGATTGGTCGGTCACTGGGACCCAACGGGAGGGCGGCGTGAGATCGATGCGACGCGCGGGGGTGGCGATGGCGGTGCTGCTGGCGGCCTCGGCCCCGGGAGCGCATGCGCAGGCGGCGGCGGGCACGGCCACGGAGGCGTACTTCGGTGCCGTGGCCGAGTACTTCGTGCTGCCGCGCTCGGAGGTGGCCATCCTGAGCGAGTGGAGCTTACCCGCCGAGGAGATCCCCGTCGTCCTCTTCCTGGCCCGGCGCGGCGGTGTGTCGCCGGAGGCCGTCATGGCGCTCCGGCGCTCCGGCCAGGGGTGGGCGGCGCTGGCGGGGCGCTATCGGATGGGAGCGGCCCAATTCCATGTGCCCCTCCCCGAGTCGGCGGCGGCCGGCTCGCTGCAGAGCGTGTACTCGAGGTTTCGCTCCCTGCCCACGTCGGCTTGGCGGGAGATCGAGCTGACCGACGGGGACATCGTCGGGCTGGTCAACCTCAGGCTCCTGTCGGAGACGCTGCGCCGGCCTCCCCAGGACATCCTGGCGGAGCAGGCCCAGGGCTCATGGGTCGCGGTCTACGCCCGGCTCATCCGGGGGGCCGGGCTGGATTGACTTCCGCACCGGGAATTGGAGCTGCCGCGCGCGCCTCCCACGAGGGGCTCGAGGTGGAGCGGGTGCTGGGCCGCCTCCGGGGCGCCCGGCCGGGACCCACCCTGGTGTGCATCGGCGGGCTCCACGGCAACGAGCCCGCGGGCGTGCACGCGCTGCGTCGGGTCCTGGAGCGCCTGGCGCCCAGGGTACACGCCATGCGGGGCGACTTCGTCGCGCTGGCCGGGAACCGGCCGGCCCTGGCGCTTGGCATGCGCTTCGTCGACCGCGATCTGAACCGGGCGTGGACCGACCCGCACCTGGACCGGCACAGGGCGCCAGGCGCCGTCCCCGAGCTCGTGGAGGACCAAGAGCAGGTGGAGCTCCTCACCGCCATCGAGTCCGCGGTGGCCGAGGCCCGGGGCCCCGTCTTCGTCCTGGACCTCCACACCACCTCCGGGATGGGGTCTCTCTTCACCACGTGCGCGGACGAACTCGCGAACCGTGACATGGCTTCCGCCATCCCCGTTCCCACGATCCTGGGGCTGGAGGAGGCGCTCGAAGGCACCCTCACTGCGTTCCTCGGCCTCCACGGCCTCGTCGCTGTGGCCTTCGAGTCCGGGCAGCACGAGGAGCCCCGGGCCGTGGACCGTGCGGAAGCCGGCGTGCTCCTCACCGTGGCCTCGGTGGGGCTCCTTCCCGAAGCCCTCCTCCCCGAGGCAGCGGAAGCGCGAACGCTGCTCTCACGGGATGCAGGGCACCTCCCCAGGGCCATGGAGCTGATCTACCGCCATGCCATCGAGCCCGGGGACGGCTTCGTGATGGACCCGGGGTACCGGACCTTCCAGCCGGTGCACAGAGGCCAGGAGGTGGCCACCGACGTGCGCGGCCGGGTGCGGGTGGACCAGGATGCGCGCATGCTCATGCCCCTGTACCAGAAGCTGGGGCAGGACGGGTTCTTCCTCATTCGCGACGTCAACCGGTGAGCGAGGACGAAGAGGGCTTCCTCCTGGTGGTTCGGCGCCGTCGTCCCCTCGACGCGCGCTACGCCATTCCCGGGCCTGGTCGCGGAACCCCGGGCCAGGCGTAACCGTGTGCGGGCGCTTCACCCTGGCTGCCCCGGGCGAGGAGCTGGTGGAGGTCTTCACCGTCCCCCTCCCCGACTTCGACATCGTCCCGCGCTTCAACGTCGCCCCGGGACAGGACGTGCTCGTCGTGGGGGAGGACCGGAGGGGGCGACGCATGGGGCGGCTCCGCTGGGGGCTCGTTCCGGCGGGACGGGGCGAGCCGTCGAATCCACTCGTGAACGCCCGCGGGGAGACCCTGGGCCGCACGCCCTCCTTCCGGGGGGCCTTCCTGCACCGCCGATGCCTCGTGCCTGCGGACGGCTTCTACGAGTGGCGCCGGGGGGCGGGCGGGAGCCCCTTCCTCTTCCGCCCGGCCCTGGGGGGTGTCCTGGCGTTCGCTGCCGTATGGGAGCACTGGGAGGCGCCGGGCCACCCGCCTCGCGACGGCCTGGCGCTCGTGACAGTGGCGGCGAACGCCGACGTGGCCCCGGTGCACGACCGCATGCCCGCGCTCGTGACTCGTGCCGACATCCCGCTCTGGCTGGACCGGAGCGCCTCCCCCGAGCGCCTGCAGGCGCTCCTGGTCCCGGCGCTCGCGGGAACCCTGCGTGCGCACCGGGTGTCGCAGCGGGTCAATTCGGTCTCGGAGGACGACGCCGGGTTGGTCGAGCCGGTATAGAACGCACCCCAGGAGCCCGCCCGTGAAATCCGACGCAGCCACGCCCCAAGCGTACCTCGACGCCCTCCCCCCCGAGCGCCGCGCCGTGGTGTCCGCGGTCCGTCAGCTCGTCAACGAGCACATCCCTGCGGGATACCGGGAGGGGATGGCGTGGGGGATGATCGGGTGGGATGTCCCCCTGGAGCGCTACCCGGACACCTACAACAAGCAGCCGCTGGCGTACGCGGGCCTCGCCGCCCAGAAGAACCACTACGCGCTGTACCTCCACGGGTGCTACATGAGCCCTGGAGCCCAGGAGGCGCTGCAGCGCGCGTATGTCGCGGCGGGGAAGAAGCTCGACATGGGCAAGTCGTGCCTCCGCTTCAAGAAGCTGGAGGACCTGGTGCCCGAGGCCGTGGCGGCGGCGGTGGCGGCCCTCGGGGTGGACGACTTCATCGCCACGTACGAGGCGGCACAGAAGCGCCGCTAGTTCGCCAGGACCGTCCGTCCCTGGGCCCAGGCGCGGAGGGCGTCCATGTGCTCGGCCATGGTGACCGAGAGCGGGCGGGTCGCACGCGCCTCGGCGCGCAGCGTTTCGGTGTCCACGACGGCGTTGGCCGAGAACGCGGTGTACAGGGCGCTCACCACCACCTGCTCGATCTCCGACCCGCTGAAGCCCTCCGTGTCGGCGCCGAGGGCCTCCAGGTCGAAGCACCCCGGGTCCTGCCCCCGGCTCTTCAGGTGGATGCGGAACACCTCCCGGCGCGTGTCCCCGTCGGGGAGGTCCACGAAGAAGATCTCGTCGAAGCGCCCCTTCCGGAGGAACTCGGGGGGGAGGCGTTGGATATCGTTGGCCGTCGCCACCACGAAGACGTCGCCACGCCGGTCCTGCATCCAGGAGAGGAAGCTGCCGAGGATGCGCTGGGAGACGCCCCCGTCCTCCGAGCCCCCCGAGGCGAACGCCTTCTCCAGCTCGTCGATCCAGAGCACGACCGGCGCCATGCGCTCGGCTGCGCGCATGGCGCGCTTGAAGTTGGCCTCGCTCTCGCCGATGAACTTGTTGTAGAGGTTGGAGGGGTCGAGCTTGAGCAGGGGGAGCCCCCACTCGCCCGCCACCGCCTTGGCCGACAGGCTCTTCCCGCATCCGGGCACCCCGAGGAGGAGGACCCCCTTGGGGAAGGAGAGGCCGAACTCCCCGGCGCGCTCGGGACTCGCCACCACCGCCTTCCGCTTCGCCAGCCAGGCCCTCAGCGTCTTCAGGTCCGCCACCCGGGCCATGGACGTCTCGGCCGGATAGTACTCGAGGAGGCCTTCGCGCTCCACCACCTTCCGCTTGGCGTCCACCACCTGGCGGATATCCTCCGCATTCAGCGCCCCGTCCTCGACGACGGCCTTCGTGAGGATCTTCTCGGCCTCCATGAGGGTGAGCCCGGAGAGCTGCTTGACCAGCGCCGTGGTCTCCTCCCTGGAGAGGGACACCTCCACGTGCCCCTTGGCCGAGAGATCGCGGACGATGCGGCCGAGGAGCTCGCGGAACTCGTCGTCGGAGGGCCCGGGGAGGGTGACGGTGGTGGAGACCTCCTTGAGGGTGGAAGGGAGCTCCGCGGCCTCGCCGGTGAGCACCACGGCGCCGGAGAGGTTCCGGAGCGACTGGGAGGCGTCGCGGAGGAGGGAGACGACCAGGTCCTGCCCGGGGCCGGAGAGGCTCCCCACGAGCCCCTGGACGTGGTACACGGCGGGGATGCCCGACGCGGCGATGTGCCCGACCGCCTTCACAGGGTCGCGGGTCTGGTACGTGGGCTCCGTCAGTCCGTCCCGGACCAGGCCGCGGGAGCGCGTCCAGGTGAAGAAGGGGAGCCCGAGGGCGTCGGCCATGTGGCGCAGGAGCCCCTCGGCCCGGTCCTCCTCCACCGTGTCCAGGTAGATCAGGCCGTACCGGGATCGGAGGAGAAGCTCCAGATCCTTCAGGGCGTCCTTGGCCATGCTACAGGATCTCGCGCACCCGCTCCGGGGGGCGCGCCAGCACCGCCCTGTCCCCGCGCTCCACGATCGGGCGCTGGAGGAGGTCCGGGTGCTCGACGATGAACTCGAGGAGGCGAGCGTCGCCCACCCTCGGGTCGTCGAGCCCGAGCTCCTTGTACTGTGGGGCCTTGGTCCTGAGCACGTCGCGCGGCTTCAGTCCCGCCTTCTTCAGGAGGCGCTGGAGCTGCGCCTTGGAGAGGGGCTCCACGAAGTAGTCGACCTTGTCGAAATCCACGCCGGACTCCTTCAGGAGGTCGAAGAGCTTCCGGCAGGTGGTACAGGTGGGCTTCTGGTAGACGGTGATCCGGGGGTGGGGCATGAGGGCGGAGCCTCCGGGTGCCGGGGCGTGGGTGCGCGGTGGGCCGATGGTAGAAGAACGGCAGGGAACCAGCAAGCCAGGGAGCGGCCGGTGCCGCTCTTGTGCGTCCGGCCAGGCCCCCCCAAGTTGCCCCCAGGGCCCGGACGGCTCTCGCGCACCCCATCTCCTGCCCCTGAGAACCCGGGGGGGCGCCCGCCGTCCGGTGGAGGGAATGCGATGGTCGACCTCGTCCGCGTGGCGAAGCTGCCGTCGGGCTGGCACCCAGCCAGTCCCGGGGGGCCACGCCCGGTCGTGACTCCCTCGTGTGCATTCGTGGTCACACCGGCCCCCTGCCGCCCGGCAGCCCTTTCTCTCCCTACTGATCTTCCTCCTGACGATCCGCGCCCGTCACCGGGATCCGCACGACCGGGATCCGAGACGCCGGCGCTCTGAGCGACCTGGCCCGGCGGCGTCTTCGGCGCCACCGGGCACCACACGACCCGTCACCTGCGTGGGCCGCCCACCGGCGGCCCACGACGGTGGTGGGCCAAGTCAGGCAGGTCCCGGGCCATGCCCGACGCGACTCCTCCCGGCCGCGCCGAACTCCGGCCAAGGCGGGGAGGCGCACGCCCGCCGCGGGATGCCGTCCCTACGCGTGCGCCAGCGGATCGAGGAGGAGGCACATGAGGCGGACCCGCTACACACGGTGGCTTCCCGTGGCATGCGTGACTGCCGGACTGCTCGCTCTCACCTGGGCTCCCTTGGGAGCCCAGGGCGTGGGCGTGGTGACCGGCGTCGTGCGCAGCGCGGAGGGCCTGCCGATCTCCAACGCCCAGATCTACCTGGAGGGCAGGGGGATCGGCGGCTTGACCAACCAGGACGGCCGCTACCAGCTGCAGAGAGTGCCGGCCGGCGAGTACATCGTGGTGGCCGAGGTGATCGGCTACACCACCCAGCGCCGCACCGGGGTGATGGTTCCGGCGGCGGGCTCGGTGACCATCGATTTCACCCTCCGCACCCAGGTGCTGGGGCTCGCGGGTCTCGTGGTGACCGGGGTGACCCAGGCGACGAGCCGGGCCATGATCCCGTTCACCGTGGAGCGCGTCAGCGCCTCGGACATCGTCGTGCCGCCCGCGAACGCGTTCCTCGCCATCGAGGGCAAAGTGGCGGGCGCGCGGGTCATCCGAGGATCCGAGCCCGGCGCGGGCGTGAACATCCTGATGCGCACGCCCACCAGCGTGAACCGGTCCACATCGCCGCTGATGGTCGTGGACGGGGTCATCCTGGCGTCGTCGTCGGCCGACATCTCCACCCTCGACATCGAGAGCGTCGAGATCGTGAAGGGTGCCGCGGCCGCGTCCATGTACGGATCACGCGCGGCCTCGGGCGTCATCCAGATCCGCACGAAGCGCGGATCGGCGCTCCCCGAGGACCGGACGCGCTTCACGCTCCGCAGCGAGTACGGGATGAGCGACATCCCGAACCCCATCGTGACCGCGAAGTACCACAATTTCCTCACCAACGCCCAGGGGGAGTACCTCGACAACAAGGGCGCCGTCGTGCCGCGGTGGCTCGCCACCACGACGAAGTACGGCTTCCTGGACCAGCCGTACACGACGCCGACCTGGGACCACATCAAGTCGCTGTTCCGCCCGAACGACTTCTACACCCACTCGGGCACCTTCGGCTACAACACCGGAACCACGAGCTGGCTCGCGTCGGTGAGCAACCAGCACGAGATGGGCGTGGTGCGGGGCAACGACGGGTACAAGCGGACCGACTTCCGGCTCAATCTGGACCATCGGTTGAGGAACGACCTGAGCGTGTCGGTATCCGCGTTCCACATGCGCTCCGTCACGGACAACATGTACGGGAACGTGTTCTTCGATTTCGTCCAGATTGCCCCGGACGTGGACCTGCTCCAGCCCGACCCGGACGGGACCCAGTACATCTTCCAGCCCGACCCCTCGGGGATCCGGCCGAACCCGCTGTACCTGATCGTGACCCAGGACCGCAAGGCCAAGCGCCTGAGGACCATGGGGAGCGCCGACCTGCGCTACAACCCCGTGGAGTGGCTGTCGGTGGACCTGAACGCGAGCTACGACCGCTCGGACCGCCGCAGCACGACCTTCATCCCCAAGGGCGTGAAGACGTACGACTACGGGGCGGGAAACCCGGGCTACGCGTTCCAGAGCTCCGGGTTCGACGACGCCATCAACGCCTCGGCGGGCGTGTCCGCCTCCCACGCCTTCGGACGGCTGAACACGCGCACCACGGCGCGCGCGCTCATGGAGAGCGACAACTACCAGTACTTCGAGGCGAGCGGCGACGACTTCGCCGTCGGAGGCGTCCCCGACCTCGACGCCCTCAAGATCCCCTCGATCAGCTCCGAGGCGGAGGACGTGCGCGCCTCGGGCTACCTCGCCAACACCGACCTGACCTGGGGCGACCGCTACATCGTCAACGCCCTCGTCCGGGCGGACGGGAGCTCCCTGTTCGGGCCCCAGGACCGCTGGCACACCTACTACCGCACCAGCGCCGCGTGGCGGATGGCCGGCGAGCCCTGGTGGCCGTTCGAGAGCGTCAACGAGTCCCAAAATAAGCGAGTAGCTCTGTACAGGTGTAGTGGGTCGAGGCGGAGCGGAGCAGCAGCTTAGGAGCGATGCGGGGAGGCGTCCCGCGGCGTGCGAGGTTCGTAGGAGAGATCCACTGCGAGGCAGGCGCGGAGTGTG
>DATIKQ010000028.1:0-37975 GCA_035477395.1 Longimicrobiales bacterium | reverse complement strand
CGTCCACCCACGTCCCCGGTCCCGGCGCCCGACGCGCTGAAGGTCGTGTCGGTGGGCACCGGCACCTCCCCCTCGGACCACCCCAGCGCCAGCGCCAGCCGGCTCCGGGCATCGGCCACGCCCCGCTGGGCGTCGATCTCGCCGGCCCGGGCTCCCTCCAGGGCCGCGCGGGCCTGGAGGACGTCTGCGTCGGTGAGGAACCCCTCGCCCCTGCGGAGGCCGGCGAAGCGGGCGTTGGCCTCGGCGGACTCGCGGGCGGCCCGGACGGCGGCCAGGCGCCGCTCGGCGCCCACCGCCTCCAGGTACCGCGCTTCCGCACGGAAGGCCGCTGCCTTCCCGGCCCACTCGGCGCCCAGCCCGGCGGCGGCGGCCTCGGCCTCGGCGGCGCGCAGCGCCGCATCGGCGGCGAAGTCGAGCGGCGCCCAACCGGCGCCGAGGGCGCCGCTCCAGTCGGTGAGGGGATCCGGGTAGTTCAACCCGGACGGATCGAAGTCGGCCTGGGAGAACCGGCCCTGGCGGAGCCGGCCCCCGAAGGCCGCCACCGGGTCGTCGGAGCGGACCGCCCCGGCCTCGAGACCCACGGTGGGCCAGCGGAAGGCCGCCGCCGCGGTGCGAGCATGGCCCGCCGCCTGGGCTCGCGCCCTGGCGGCCAGGACGTCCTGGCTTGCGGAGCGCGCCTGCGCCACCGCCTCGGCCAGCGTCACCGCCCGCTCCTGGGCGGCGATGCCCGGGGACCATGCCGCGAGCGTGACGCTCAACATCAGCGCCGTCGCCGCAGTCGTCGTCGTCGTCGTCGTGAAAATTAAGTTATTCATATGTCCTAATGTTTTGGGCCCGAGAAAAGCCGCCCTCACGGCGGCTCCCTCTCTCTCAGCAGTTGGCGTTCCGCACGCAGTCCAGCACCTTCAGCGCCCGCTCGTCGGCGATGCTGTAGTACACATGCACCCCGTCCTTCCGGCGCTTCAGGATCCCCTTGTCCCACATGGTGGTGAGGTGCTGCGAGGCCACGGCCTGCTCCACATGGAGGGCCTCGTACACCTCCGTCACCGTCACTTCCTCGCTCTTCTCGAGCACGTCCAGGATGCGCAGGCGGAGGGGGTGCCCGAGGCAGCGCAGCACGTGGGCGGTGTCCTCCACGGCCTCCTCCCCGAGGATGGCGCGGGTCTTGGTCGTCATTTCCCCTCCGGCTATCTGGTCAGATATATAGAGATATTACAATGTTTCCGTCCCATGTCAACAGGGGAAGGAGTGACGGGTGTGGGAGTGGGGGGCGGCGGGAGGCCGACCGGGGCCCCGGGGAGAGTCAGTTCGCCCGGTGCCTCTTCGACATGTCGTCGAGGAGCTTGAGCTCGTCGGGGGTCAGCGACGCCATGCCGTGGGCCGAGATCTTGTCCAGGACGCGGTCCACCGCGTCGTAGAGGGCCTTGTCCTCTTCGACGGCGCGCTGCTGTCGGCGGGGAGCGGCGGGGCGGGACGCCTCCTCCTGCTGGGGCACGATGGCCAGACGGCGCTTCCGCGCCGGGCGGGCGGGGCCGCCCCAACTGCTCCCGACGCGCCCCGTCCCCTTCAGATAGACGAGCCCCGTGGCCAGCCCCCCCAGGTGGGCGAAGTGGGCCACGCCGCCGCCCTGGGTCCCGTCGAAGGCGCTCAGGAGGCTGAGGACGAAGAGGAAGGCCACCAGCCACTTCGCCTGCACCGGGAAGATCCCCCAGACGTAGATGGGGGCGTTCGGCCAGCTCACGGCAAACGCGAGCATCAGGCCGTACATGGCGGCGGAGGCTCCCACCACCGCGGCGGGGAGGAAGAAGAAGCTGAGCATCACGCCACCCAGGCCGCAGATGACGTAGTACTTGAGGAACTCCCGCCCCCCCCACCGGCTCTCCAGCGGCGGTCCGAAGAAGAAGAGCACGAGCATGTTCAGGGCGAGGTGGAGGAACCCGCCGTGCACGAACATGTAGGTGAAGGCTCCCCACGGACGCAGGAGGATCCGGGCGGGCTGGAAGGCGAACCAGTCGATGACGAAGGGGGCGCCCGCCAGGAGGGTGAGCCCGAACGCGGCCACGTTGGCGATGAGCAGCCGCTTCACCACGGGGGTGAGCAGCCCGCCGAAGCCGAATCCCGTGTCACGGTAGGCCATGGGCTAAGCGCGGCGCTTCCTCGCCGCCGCCAGCACGACGATGCGGTGACAGAGCTCGGAGAACGGGATGCCGGCGGCGCGCGCGCCCTTGGGAAGAAGGCTGTTGGCCGTCATCCCCGGGAGGGCGTTGGCCTCCAGGCACCACATCTCGCCGGACCCGTCCACCATGAAGTCCACCCGGGAGAAGTCGCGCATGCGGAGCGCCCGGTGGGTGCCGAGCGCCAACTCCTGGAGGCGCCGCGCCCAGGCGTCGGGGATGTCCGCGGGGAAGATCTCCTGGGCCAGCCCGGGCTGGTACTTGCACGCGTAGTCGAAGTACTCGTGGGCCGGGACGATCTCCCCGACCGGGAGCGCCTGGTCCCCGACGATCCCCACGGTCACCTCGCGTCCCTTCACGTAGCGCTCGAACACCACCACGTCGTTCCAGGCGCGGCTGTCGGCGATGGCGGCCTCCAGCTCGGCTCGATCGTGAGCCAGGTGAAGGCGGAGCGACGATCCGCCCCCCGCGGCCTTCACGACCACCGGCAGGCCGAGCGCGTCCTGCACCTCCCGGGCGGTGCGGTCGCCGACGAGCCAGTCGGGCGTGGGGATCCCCGCGTCCCGCAGGAGGCGCTTGGTCACCTCCTTGTCCATCGCCAGCGAGCACCCCAGCCGATCGCTCCCGGTGTAGGTCACCCCCGCCACGTCCAGGAGGCTCTGGATGGTCCCGTCCTCGCCCGAGCCCCCGTGGAGCGCCAGGAAGAACAGGTCCACCTCGCCGAGCGACGGGTCCCGGACGAGCGCCACCGTGTGCCCCTCGTCCAGGCGCGCGAGCTCGCCCTGGCCGGGCGGATCCGAGCGCACGCCTTCGGCGACGAGGCGCGCCTCCTCCTCCCTGGGAAGGACGCCGTGCACCGTGTCCACCGCCACCACGTCATGGCCGGCTTCACGGAGCGCCCGGGCGACCTGGGCC
Organism: Longimicrobiales bacterium; assembly: GCA_035477395.1. Classification (GTDB taxonomy): domain Bacteria; phylum Gemmatimonadota; class Gemmatimonadetes; order Longimicrobiales; family Gaopeijiaceae; genus SZUA-318. Next base: position 34,886 of record DATIKQ010000028.1, on the reverse strand, counting down.
CCCGACGACAGCGACACGTCCCGCTCGTCGGAGGTGCCACCCATGAGCACCGCGATCCTCACGCGCCCATCCTCACGGTGTCGGGGCGGGGCCGCTTGGAGAAGTGCACGGGCACCTTGGCCCAAACCTCGATGCGCTTGCCTTCCTTGCGCGCCGGGGTGAAGCGCAGATCCCGGGCCCCCTGGACCGCGGCGGAGTCGAAGGCCACGTGGCCCGACGACTCCAGAACCTCGACGCTGTCCACGTGCCCCGTGTCCGTGACGCGGACGCGCAGCAGCGTCTCGCCCTCCATGTCCTGGTCCCACAGGCTGAGCGGGTACTCGATGGGGACCTCTCCGTAGAGGGGAGCAGGCTGGTCGATGCTCCCGTCGCCGGCGCAGCCGGTCCCGCCTCCGAGCGCGAGGACGGCCGACGCGACGCCGGCACGCACCACAGAACGACTGCAGTCTAAGCGCATCAGGGCCGGTCCTTGGCCTCCCTGCCCAGCTGGTAGAGCAGGTCCAGAGCCTCCCGGGGCGTCAGGCGGTCGGGGTCCAGGGCGCGCAACCGCTCCACCACGGGGTGCTCCATCTGGAAGATGGAGAGTTGGTCGGGGGGAGGCTCGGACGCCGGCCGGCGCGCGCCGCGCCGGCCCAGACCTTCGCCTCCGTGGCTATGTGTTCCTTCCAGCTCGGCCAAAAGTTCCCGGGCCCGGGCGAGGATCCCCGCGGGAAGCCCGGCGAGGCGCGCCACCTGGATCCCGTAGGACCGGTCCGCACCCCCGTCCACGAGGCGCCGCAGGAAGACCACCTCCTCGCCCACCTCCCGCACCGAGACGTTCATGTTCTTCACGCCGGGAAGGAGGTCGCCGAGCTGGGTGAGCTCGTGGTAGTGGGTGGCGAAGATGGTCTTGGCACCCACGCGCTCGTGGATGTGCTCGGTGACCGCCCAGGCGATGGAGACGCCGTCGTAGGTGGAGGTTCCCCGGCCGATCTCGTCCAGGAGCACGAGGGATCGCTCGGTGGCCCCGTGGACGATCGCCGCGGTCTCGCTCATCTCCACCATGAAGGTGGACTGGCCCCGGGCCAGGTTGTCCGAGGCCCCCACGCGCGTGAAGATCCTGTCCGCCACCGGGAGCCGGGCGGCGTCGGCGGGGACGAAGGCGCCCACCTGGGCCAGGAGCTGGATGAGCCCCACCTGCCGGAGCACGGTGCTCTTCCCGGCCATGTTGGGCCCGGTGAGGACCACGATCCAGGCGCCAGGGTCCAGCACCAGGTCGTTGGGGATGAACTCCTCCCTGGGCATCATGGTCTCCACCACGGGGTGGCGCCCGGCGCGGATCTCCAGCTCGAATCCGGTGTGCACCTCGGGGCGCACGTAGCCACGCCGCTCCGCCACCCGGGCGAAGGTGGCGAGCACGTCCACGGCGGCGACGCGGGAGGCGGTCGCCTGGATGCGGGGCACCTGCTCGGCCACCCGGGCGCGCACCTGCGTGAAGAGCTCGGCTTCCAGCTGGGCGATGCGGTCCTCGGCGCCGAAGACCTTCTCCTCCCACTCCTTCAGCTCGGGGGTGAAGTAGCGCTCCCCGTTGGCGAGCGTCTGCTTGCGCACGTAGTCGGCGGGAACACGGTCCAGGTTGGCCCGGGTGACCTCCAGGTAGTACCCGAAGACCTTGTTGAAGCCGACCTTCAGCGACGAGATCCCCGTGCGCTCGCGCTCCTGGGCCTGGAGGCGCGCGATGAAGTCCACGGCGCCGTCGCGCACCGCGCGCAGCTCGTCGAGCTCGGCGGACCATCCAGAGCGGATGGCCCCCCCCTCCTGGAGGGTGGCCGGCGCGTCCTCGGAGAGCGCGTCGGCGAGGAGCGCCGCAAGGTCATCGAGGCAGTCCAGCCCCGCGGTCAGGTCGCGGAGCGTGGGAGACTCGGCGGAGGCCCCCGCGTCGCGCAGCGCCGGGAGGCGCTGGAGGGAGCGGCGGAGCGCGGCGAGGTCGCGGGGAGCCACGCGCCCCGTGCCCACCTTGCCCGCCAGGCGCTCCACGTCGGCGATCCCCGCGAGCGCGTCCCGCACGAGGCCGCGCAGGCGGGGCTGGTCGTGCAGCTCCGCTACGGCCTCCTGCCGCCGCCAGATCTCCTCGGCCACCACGAGCGGCTCCAGGAGCCACCGCCGCAGGAGCCGGGCGCCCATCGCCGTGACCGTGTCGTCGAGCACGGCGAGGAGGGTGCCTCCCTCCTGCCCCGGGCGGAGCGACTCCACGAGCTCCAGGTTCCGGCGGGTCATCTCGTCCAGGAGCATGACGTGCCCCGGCCGGCGGATGGTGACCGGGCGGATGTGGGTCACGCCTCCCGGGCGCACTTCCTTGAGGTACTGCACGAGCGCGCCCGCCGCCCGCACGAGGTGCCTGTCACCCGGCTGGAAGCCGAAGCCCTCCAGGGACTGGACGCCGTACACGCGCAGGAGCTCGGCGGCGCCCACGTCGGCCTCGAACATCCAGTCGTCGCGGAAGGTGCGCGATGGCCCTCCGGCCTCGGCGCCCGGGATGCGGGAGTCCTCCAGGGAGCGGGGGAGGAGGATCTCGGAAGGCTCCATGCGCCCCAGCTCCGCCGCCAACTCGCCGGCGGGGACCTGCTGCGCGGTGAGCTCGCCGGTGGACACGTCCAGCGCGGCCAGCGCCCAGGCTCCTGCCCCGTCGTCCACCACCGCAGCCAGGAAGTTGTTGCGCCGCTCGGAGAGGAGCGCGTCGGCCAGGACCGTCCCCGGCGTCACCGTCTCCGTGACCTCCCGCCTCACGATCCCCTTGGCCAGCGCCGGATCTTCCACCTGGTCGCAGATGGCCACCCTCCGCCCCAGCTTCACGAGGCGCGCCAGGTAGTCGTCCAGCGCCTTTGCCGGGACCCCGGCCAGCGGGACCCGGGCCGCGGCACCGTTGTTGCGCGACGTGAGGGTCAGCCCGAGCAGGCGCGACCCCTCCTCCGCGTCCGAGTGGAAGAGTTCGTAGAAGTCCCCGACCCGGAAGAAGAGGAGCGCGTCGCGGTGGCGGGACTTCGCGTCCCGCCACTGCTGCATGAGAGGGGTGTCGTCGGTGGTGGACATCGGCCGAGAAGGATACCCGGCGCAGCCGCTTTCGATCAACCAGGCCGCGCCGGGCCGCCGCCCGCGCTCACAGCGTGAGCAGGAACGCCACCAGGGCGTGGCGTCGCAACTCCGGGAGGGCGTTGAAGGCCTGGACGCTGGCCGTCCCCTCGCCGCCGTGCTGGGCGATGGCCTCCCAGAGCGTGGGCGCCTTGCCGTCGTGCATGTAGACCTCGCGCAGCGCGACGCCCATGAGGGGCTCGGTGCGGAACTCACTGGCCGTCGCCACCGGCGAGCATACGTTCCCGGCTTGTGCCCCCATGTCGTGGAGGAGGAGGTTGGAATAGAGCGGCACGGGCTTCCGGTCCAACGCGGCCACCGCGTTGGGGCCGGTCACGAGGATGGGCGTGTGGCACGCGGCGCACCCCACCTCGAAGAACGCCTTCTCACCGTCGGCGGCCTGGGCGACCTCGGCCGGGTCCTGGGGCATGTTCCTCGGCGGCGGCGCGATGAAGCGCATGAAGTCCGTGATGGCGTCGATGGTTGCCTGGTCCGCCTCCGGATCGGGCGTGGGGTCGGCTCCCGCCGGGATCACGTCGACGCTGAAGACCAGCTCCTCGGGGTGCTGGGGGGTGGTGATGCCGAGCTCCACGAGGAGCCCGCCGGCGGACACCTCCGGGAGGTTGTTCACGTCGGCCTTGCGGCGGAAGCGGCCCACGCGCCCCTGGCTGTCCCGGCCCACGCGCCCGGAGATCCCGTCGCCGTCGGCGTCGTCGGGGTCCGCCAGCGCCTCGATGGCGGCGTCGGGAATCGCCTCCATGAGCCCGCGCCCCCACATGGGGGGCGCCGTGAAGAAGCCGCGCTGGTTGGCCTCGGGCGGGATGCGCTCGGGCTGCACCCCGGCGGCGGCGGCCACCGCGGTCACCTGCGTGCGCACGTTGCCCCCGCCGTGGGCGTCCAGCAGATCGCAGGTGCCGTCGTCGGACTGGAACGTGGCGTGGATGTCGTACTCCTCCCCGCCGCTCCCCCCGATCCCCGGCGAGCTGTGGCACGCGTTGCACGAGTTCTCGTTGTACGTCGGGCCGAGGCCATCCTCCTGCAGGAACACCCGGCTGAAGGCGGCCTTGCCGGCCTCGAAGCGCGCCAGCTCCTCGGGCGTGAGCCCCGGGAGGGGATCTCCCACGGCCGCCGCCCTCACCTCCGGCTCTGCGGCGGGAGGGGGTGGAGAGCAGGCGGCCAGAAGCGCGGCGGCTCCCAGCCACCACGGAGCGGAACGCAGTCGAAGCACGATCATCTGGGTTCTCCACCGGAATGGTGCACGGGGGGCGGTCCGGCCCCGAAGGGGCGTGCCCACGGTAGAGATACCGCACGGCGCGGGAGGGTGCCACCCTCCCGCGGGGGCCGGGCCCTGATACTATTCCCGGGCAGGCGCCCACCCGGTCCGGCGCGTGGCCACCACCGCGGGAGACCCCTCATGTGCTCCGAACTCGCCTACGGCTTCAAGAGGACCCTCACCGCCACCGTGGACCAGGCCGACGCCCGGGTCCGGGAGGAGCTCAAGAAGGAGGGCTTCGGCGTCCTCACCGAGATCGACGTGAAAACCACCCTCCAGCAGAAGTTGGGCGTGGACTTCCGCCCCTACCGCATCCTGGGCGCGTGCAATCCGCCCCTGGCGCACCGGGCCATGAGCGAGGAAGTCGACATCGGCCTCCTGCTCCCCTGCAACGTCATCGTGTACGAGGGGGACGAGGCGGGCACGGCGGTGGTGGCCATCCTGGATCCGGTGAAGCAGCTGGGCGTCGCCGGGCGTGCCGACCTGGGCCCGCTGGCCGAGGACGTGCGCGCGCGCATGAAGCGGGTGCTGGACGCGCTCTAGCCGACGCGAACGGTCACATGACGCCCATGGCGTAGGCGAAGACCGCCAGCGCCACGATCACCAGCGCGAAGATGCCCCAGAGCAGGGCTTGGCGGACCTCCAGGCTCCCTGGGCCCATGGCGCTCACCCCCGTGGCCTCCAGGCGCCCCGTACCCCCGCGGCGGATGGAGGAGAGCTCCTCCACGTTCTTGAAGAGTGAGCGGAGCTTGCTCTCGAGCTCCAGGGGGTTCTCGGGCTTCGTGATGAAGTGGTTCCCACCCAGCCCGTACGAACGGGCCATGTCCTCGTCGCGGTCCGAAGAGGTCAGGACCGCCACCGGGATCCGGCGCAGCTCTTCGTCGGCCTTCACCACCTCCAGCACCTCGTGGCCGCTCCGGCCGGGCATCTTGAGGTCGAGGAGGATGAGGTCCGGCTCGACCTCGTGGACCAGGGCGATGGCCTCGTCGCCGTTGCGCGCGCGATGCAGGATCACGGGTAGCTGGGTGGCGCGCTCCAGGGCCATCTGGATCAGGAGGGCGTGGTCGTCGTTGTCCTCGGCCAGGAGGACCCTCCAGCTCTCGCGCTCGTGCGTGCGCTTCGTCATCGGACCACGAGTTCCTCGCGGTGGGCGTCCCGGGCCACGGTAGCGGTGAACCCCCTGTCCCGGACCTGCCATAATATCGCCTCGGCCCCCTCCGCGGAGTCAAACCGCCCCAGGCGCACCCGGACCAGGTCGCTCCCGGGCACCGTGGCCAGCCGAGCGGTGAACCCGGCGTCGGTGAGCTGCCTCAGGAGCGCCTCGGCACGGGCCACGGTGCTGAACGCTCCCAGCTGGATGGTGAACTCCCCGGTGCCCTCCGGGGTGGCCGCATCGGCGGCGGTGGGCACCGTCGGCGGCGCCGACACAGCCTCCCGGCGGGCTGCGGGCGCCGCCGGGGCGCCCGCGGAATCGGCGGGCGCGGCGGAAGTCGCCGCTGCCCCTGGGGCGATGGGGACGGGCCCCGCCGTGGCGAGCCAGGCCTCGGCCTCGCTCCGGATCGGGCTGGAAGGATACTCATGGAGCAGGCGCTCCACCTGGGTCGCCGCGGCCGCCGAGTCCCCCGCGGCGTACGACGCCTGTGCGAGCCGCAAGAGCGCCAGGTCGGAGAAGGGCCCGCCCGGGTACTCGACCACGAGCCGGTTGAAGTCGAGCGCCGCCTGCGTGGCATCGGACGTGAGCTGGCCGCGGAGCCACAGGCCCCTCTGCGTGTCCCGCCGGGAAGCCTTGGGTCCCGCAGTGCGCCACCACTCGTGCACCGCCACCCGCGCCTCCTCGGCGCGACCCAGGCGCGCCAACTCCTCCACACGGTCCAGGGTGGGCGGCTCCTGCGCCGAGGCGCGCGCGCCTCCCAGAAGGAGGACGAGAACCAGGGCGAGGAGCGTGCGCTTCGGGTTCATGCCGCAGCCTTCCGGGCGAGAAGGGTGAGGAGCCACTCTTCCAGGAAGTGCTCCTGGGAAACGGGGCTGGCCTTGAGGAGCCGGTCGGCGCGGAGGAGCCCGGCCAGCGCCGCGTCGATCTCCGCCGGGCGCCAGTTCCGGGCCTGCGCGACCAGGCGCTTGGCCAGGAAGCCCTGCTTCTGGGGCAGGATCGCCTCCAGCGCCGCGGGGCCCTGCTCCGCCACGATCCCCATGCGGAGGAACTGGGTCGTCAGGCCGGCCACCAGCGCGACGCCGGTCTCCCCCTGGCCGAGGAGCGTGCCCAACGAGTCCAGGGCGTCGTCGAGTCGGGCTTCGCCCACCAGGTCGAACCAGCGCCAACGATCCTGGCGGGGAAGGCGCGTTCCCGCCGCTTCCGCGTCGGTCAGCCCGATCCGCTTCCGGTCCCCGACGTACTGCACGAGCTTCTCCAGCTCCTGGGCGAGAACGCCCAGGTCCACCCCCACCGCGGCGCCCACGGCCTGGGCGGCCTCGACGTCCATCTCGACCTCGTGCCGCTCGCGGGCCCGCTCCATGAGCCAACCGGGAACGTCGTCGGGGGTGATGGCCCGGAACTCCACCGAGCGCGCCATCCGCTCCAGGTCCTTGTAGAACTTGGCCTTGGAACCCTCGGGCACCGTGCACGACAGGATGAGCGCCAGCCCGGGCGCCGGCCGCGCCACGCTGGCGAGGAGGATGTCCCGGGCCCGGGCGCTCCCGGCCAACCCCTCCACCTCCCTCAACACGACCACGCGCCACTCGGCCATCATGGGCGGCGTGCCCAGCACCGAGGCCAGCGTCTCCGCGTCCACCTCCGAGCCCCGGAGGAGATCGAAGTTGAAGTCCCGGGTGGCGGGGTCCAGGTGGGCGTCCACGAGCGCGCGCGCGACCTCCTCCCTGCGGAAGTCGTCGGCGCCGTGGAGGTAGAACACGCCTCCGCGGGCCTTGGCCAATCCAGGATGTCTAGAGAGTGGGTTCATGGTCGCGGGGTGCTGGGGGGCACCCCGTGGAACGTAAGCCGTCCCGGAATCGGTCAGTGGCCCTGCGCGACACGGGACAGTCCCGACGGGGACGGCTCTCCGTACCGCCGGGCGAGACGAGAATACTGGAAGAGCAAGGTCCGCGCATCGCCCCAGAGGTCGGAAGGGCGCGACGTGGCGGTGGCCTGGAGCGCGAACGCCGTGAACGACACCGGCGGCCGGGGGGGGGCGGGCGGGTCGCTCACGACGATGGGAGGCAGCTCCACAACCGTCTCCGAGCGCCAGAGGGCCGGGGCCCAGGCCACGGCGGTCAGGACGAGCGCCATCCCCACCACGGCCAGCGCCGTGGCGCCCGAGTTGGCATGACGCCGCAGGAAGGCGTCCTGCTCCTCCTGGACGATCCTGCGCTGAAGCCGGGGCACGAAGTCCTCGCCCACCTCGGGGGCCGGGAGCGACCGCAGGAGCTCCGCCCCCCGCTCCACGACACGTCTGTAGTGACGGCACGAAGCGCACGACGCCAGGTGCTCCTCGGCGGCGCGGACGACCTCGGGGGAGGCGGTCCCGTCGCATACATCCGAGCAGGTCTCGACGAATTCCGGACAGGTCATGGGAAGCAGGTCTCCACCGGGCTGGCCCGCGTGCGAGCTCCAACGGCACGGGGCACCGCTGGTTGATACTGCCGGTTCCCCGAAGGGGTTCCCAGGGGAGGCCCTGCCCGATCCGGAACGCACGGCGGCCCCGCCGGACCGCTCCGGCGGGGCCGCTTTCCCAGCTCGCGCGCGCCCCCGCCGCTCAGTCGATGAGCGGGGCGATGATGGTGGCGAAGTTGTTCCGGGCCCGGTTCAGCCGGCTCTTCACGGTGCCCAGGTTCACGCCGGTGATCTCGGCGATCTCCTCGTACGTCTTCCCCTCCAGCTCGCGGAGGACGAACACGATGCGGTGGTGCTCGGGCAGGTGCGTCACGGCCTCCTCCACCTTCTCCCGGAGGTGGCGCTTCCGGAAGAGATCGTCGGGCTTGTACTGCGTGTCCTCCCACTCCAGCGGGCGGTGGTCGGCGTCCCAGTTGCGCTTGAGCGTCTGGAACAGGACCAGCGGGTTGCGGGAGCGGTTGCGCAGTTCGTTCTTCGCCAGGTTCGAGGCGATGGTGTAGATCCAGGTGGAGAACTTCTTGGTCTGGTCGAAGCGGTGCAGGTGCCGGTAGACCCGCACGAAGGTCTCCTGGACCAGGTCCTGGCCCCGTTCCCGGTCGCCGATGGTGCGGTACACGAAGTTGAGCAGCCGCTGGTCGTAGCGGGCCACGATCTCCCCGAACGCCCGGGTGTCACCCTCCAGGGAATGCCGCACGACCTCGTGGTCCGGAAGCTCGCTGAGCTTCAGCCGGTGCTCGGCGGCTCCGCCCGCCTCGCGGCGGGGAGCCTCGCGGATGTGCTTCCTCGTCGCCCTGGCCACGTCCTCACCTCCCTCTCTGGGGGGCGGGCGCACCCGCCCGACTGGCGGGGGCCACCTCCACCCTGATCTGGATGCACGGGGCGTGCCAGACGTGAAATCCAGCCCACAGGCCGCTGTCCGTCATCCCCGTCCTATCCTTATGACGCGCAACAGTGGCCGAATAGGACACCCCTGCGTCCTCCCGCTACACCCCGGCGGCCCCTCGGCCGACCAGGAACGCGGCCGCGTACAGGAGCGCCGAAGCCGTCTTGCAGTCCGTGATCTCGCCGGTGCGCACCATCCCCAGCGCCCGCGAGAAGGGCATGCGGAGGACCTCCACGAACTCGTCCGCGTCCAGCCGGGACTCGCCCGGCGTCAGACCCTCGGCCAGGTACAGGTGGATCACCTCGTCGGTGAAGCCCGGCGTGGTGTGGACCCGGGTCAGGCGCGTCAGGGTGGTGGCCCGGTGCCCCGTCTCCTCCTCCAGCTCGCGCTGCGCGCAGGCGTCCCACGCCTCGTCCGGTCCCAGGGGGAGCCCCGCCGGGATCTCGTACAGGTATCCACCGGACGCATAGCGGTACTGGCGCAGCAGGAGGATGTCCGGGTCCGCCTCCGCCGCGGACGTCACCACCGGCAGGATCGCCGCGGCGCCCGGGTGCCGGATCATCTCCAGCTCCCCCGTGCTCCCGTCGGGGAAGCGCACCGTGTCCACGCTCAGCTTCACGATGCGCCCTTCGTGGACCTTACGGCTGGACAGCCGCCCGGGCCCGGTTGCGTCGTTCACTTCGACCTCCTGGATTGGATACGGATGCTCGCCCTGGAGGTTGCAGGGCCTCAGTCCTCGGCGGGCGCCACCACCTCGACCGGGCCCACGCCGAGCCCCTCCAGCGCCGGTGCCACGGTGGCGGCGGCGCCCACCACGACGATCTGCGCCTCGCCGGGGCGCACGTGGCTGCGGCCCGCCTCCCACGCCGACTCCAGCGTCACTGCCCGGATGCGGTCCCGGTACGTGGCGTGGTAGTCGTCGTCCAGGCCGTACACCACCTGGTCGGTGATCCGGGCAGCCACCTGCCCCACCGACTCCAGGCGGAGCGGGAAGATCCCGGCGATGTAGTCGCGCGAAGCCTCCACCTCCTCGGAGGTGGGCCCGCCGGACACCAGCGCCTCCAGCTCCGCGAGGATCTCCCGCACCGCCGGCGCGGTCACCTCCGTCCCCACCGCCGTGTGCACCTGGAACGAGCCGGGGCGGCCCCGCATGGAGAAGCGGGAGCGGACGCCGTAGGTGAAGCCGTTCCGCTCGCGCAGGTTGAGGTTCAGGCGGCTCGTGAACGCTCCCCCCAGGAGCGTGTTCAGCACCGTGAGGGGGAACGCGTCGGGATCGGCGCGGGACACCCCCACGTGGGAGACCCGGATCTCCGACTGGACCGAGCCGGGCCGGTCCACCACCCACACGCGGCGCTCCCGGGTGCGCGGCTCGACCCCGAAGCCGTTGCTCGCCGGGGGCTCGCCGGTCCAGGCGCCGAAGCAGGCCGAGGCCAGCTCCTCCATCTCGTCGGCGTCCACGTCGCCGACCACCACGAGCGCTCCGCGCCCGGGGCGGTAGTACCCGTCCGCGAACCCCCGGAGGTGGTCGCGCCCCAGGGGCCCGACGCTGGCCAGCGTCCCCTCCTGCCTCCGGGCGTAGGGCACGCCGGGAGCGAAGGTCCGCCGCGCCGCCTCGTCCGAGGCCAGCGACGCAGGGTCCATGAGGCCCTGGCGGATCCCGGCGAGCTGCTGGTCCCGGGCCCGGGCCACCTCGGCCTCGGGGAAACCGGGCGCCAGCACCGTCTCGGCCAGAAGCGCCAGCCCCGCATCGAACCGCGCGGCCAGGCACGACAGCGACACGCTGGTCCCCTCCCACCCGGTGGAGACGCCCAGGCGGGCGCCGATGCGTTCCAGCGCCTCGGCGAGCTCGGTGCCGCTCCGCCGCCTCGTTCCCCCTTCCAGGGCATCCCCGGTGAGCACCGCCAGCCCGGCGGCGCCGCCGGAGAGCGCCTCCTCTCCCGCGCGGAAGAAGAGGTTGGCGCTGACCACGGGGAAGCGCGACACCCGCGCGACCCGGAGGTCCAGTCCGGTCGGGAGCGTCCGCCGGTCCACCGGCGGGAACACGAAGTCCCGGATCTCGCCCCCCTCGGGGGGGATGCTGCGGTCCAGGGGCGTCATGATCCGCCTCCGGGCCGGTAGGTCACCACCGCCCGGTTCGCCGGCCCCAGGCGCTCGGCGGCGAAGCGGCGCACGTCGGATGCGGATACGCCGCGCAGTTGGTCCACCTCCCGGTTCAGGCGACCCGGGTCGGAGAAGAACAGCTCGAACATGGAGAGCAGGTCGGCGCGCTCGCCCACCTGCTCGAGCGAGCGCACCAGGTCGGTCTCGAGGACCGCCACGGCGCGCTCCACCTCCTCCTCCGCGGCGTCGGCAAGCCCCTCCATCTCCTCTCCCAGGGCGGCCTCCAGCTCCGTCACCGAAGCTCCCGGATACCCCGTGGCCCAGACCAGGAGCATGGATGCCCCCGAGAGGAGCGGGTACGCGTACGACACCACGTCCTTCGCGGCCCGCCGCTCCCGCACCAGGCGCCGGTAGAGGCGGCTCGCGCGTCCGGTACCCAGCACCGCGCACGCCACCTCCGCTGTGGTGAACCCCGGGTCGTCGTACGGCGGGATGCGGAACGCCATGATCGCCCTGGGGAGCGGAACGTCCGCCACCACGTCGTCGCGCACGGTGCTTCCCAGGAGCGGCTCCAGCTCGGGATTCCCGGGGATGGGGGGAAGGGCGCCTCCCGGCGGGATCTCCCCGAAGTAGCGCTCCACCTGGTCCATGACCCGCGCCGGGTCGAAGTCCCCGGCCACGGTGAGCACGGCGTTGTCGGGCACGTAGTACGTGCGGAAGAAGGACGCCACGTCGTCCAGGGTAGCGGCGTCCAGGTCGTCCATGGAGCCGATGACCGTGTGATGGTAGGGGTGCTCCCGGGGGTAGACGAGGCGCTGGAGACGCTCGCTCCAGTCGCCGTAGGGCTGGTTGTCGTAGCGCTGGAGCTTCTCGTTCTTCACCACGTCCCGCTGGTTGTCCAGCTTGTCCCGGTCCATCGCCGGGAGCATCCACCCCATGCGGTCCGACTCGAGCCAGAGCGCGAGCTCGAGGTGGTGGGACGGGACGGTCTCGAAGTAGTTGGTGCGGTCGAACCAGGTGGTCGCGTTCAGCGTGCCCCCCGCCCGCTCCACCAGCTCGAAGTGGCGGTTCTTGGGCACGTTCAGCGAGCCCTGGAACATCATGTGCTCGAAGAGGTGGGCGAAGCCGGTGCGCCCCTCCGGCTCGTTCCGCGACCCGACGCCGTACCAGAGGTTCACGGCCACGACGGGGACCGCCGGGTCGTGCGAGAGCACGACCCGGAGCCCGTTGGACAGCGAGCGCTGCTCGAACGGGACGGAGAGGATGGGCGTGCCCCTAGGCGTCGCGCCGACGCTCTTCGGCACCCCCTTACTCCTGGCTCACGGGCCGGCCGCCCAGCACCACCACGGGCCCGAGCCCCAGCGCCTTCAGGGGCCCCTCGATGGCCGAGCGGTCGCCGGCGATGACGACGGCCATGCGCCCCGGGTCCAGCATGCGCTGCGCCGCCGCCATCACCGCGGCCTCGTCCACCGCGTCCACGCCGGCCACGTATCCGGCCCAGAAGTCGAGCGGCACGTCGTAGGTCACGAGCTCGGCCAGGCGGCGGACCACGTCGTCCAGCGACTCGAAGCGCTGCGGGAGCCGGAGCGCCAGGTAGTTCCGCGCCCGATCCAGCTCGTCGGCGGGCACCGTCTCGGCGCTCATGCGCTCGATCTCGCGGATGAAGTCCACGACCGCGCTGTCCGTGACCTCCGTGGCCACCGCCGCCGTAGCCTCGAAGGGCCCGGGGGCGCGGCGCATGTCGAAGAAGGAGCCGGCGCCGTACGTGTACCCCTTCTCCTCGCGGAGCTTGGCGTTGAGCCGCGACGTGAACGATCCTCCGAGCACCGTGTTCAGCACGGTCAGCGGGTAGTACGCGTCGGTGTCGCGCGCCACGGCCACGTCGCCCACGCGCACCTCGCTCTGCGCCGCGCCGGGCTTGTCCACCACGTAGATGGCGCGCCCCTCGCGCGGGGCCGGGCCGGCCAGGGGCGCCGGATCCACGCCGCTTCCCGTCCACCCGGCGAAGGCGCCGGCCAGGAGGGAGTCCAGCTCGGCGCGCTTCAGGTCTCCCGCCACCACCAGGGTCGCCTGCCCCGGCGCGTAGCGCGCGCGGTGGAAGGCCGCCACGTCATCCCGGGTGAGCGCCTCCAGGCTCTCCCTGGTTCCCAGCAGGGACGCACCGTAGGGGTGATCGGCTCCGTAGAGCACCTCGGCGAAGGCGTCCTCGGCCAGCGCCGCCGGCACGTCGGAGCGCTGCACCACCCTGGCGAGGCGCTCCCGGCGCACCCGCTCCAGGTCCGCCTCCGGGAACGAGGGGTTCATGACCACGTCCGCCAGGATGGAGAGCGCCTCGGGGAAGCGCGCGCGCAGCACCGAGAGGCGCACCTGGGACGCGTCGTACCCGGCGCTGCTCGCCAGCGACGCCCCCAGCAGGTCCACCGCGTCGGCGATGTCCAGCGCCGAGCGCGTGGCCGTCCCCTCGTCCACCATGTCGGCGACGAGGGAGGCGAGCCCCGCCTGGCGTGCGGGGTGGGCCGCCCCTCCCCCACGGAACTGGAGCTCCAGGCTCACCAGAGGGAGGGCGGAGCGCTCCACCAGCACCACCCGCATCCCGTTGTCCATTGTGTAGTCCTGGATCCCGGGAAGCTCCAGCGCCTCGGGCTCGCCCACCGCGGGGACCTGGGACCGGTCGAGCGCCTGCGAGCCGGCCCGTCCGCCACCGCCTGCGCCGACGCCGATGGTGACGGTGCGTTTGCCCGTCTCGGGATCCGGGGCGTCGTAGTCCACGCCCGCTTGGGTCGTCGTCGCCGCGCACCCCGCCAGCGACACCGCGCTCCAGCACGCCACCATGAGCTTCGCTCCCGTGTTCATCGTCCGCCCTCCCCGGACCGGGCACCCGCGGCCAGCTCCGTCCTGCCCCGCGGCACCACGCTGAGCCAGACCGCCGGCTTCCCGGAGAGCCAGCGCTCTGCCGCCCCGGCCACGTCGGCTCCGGCGAGACGCTGATAGCGCGCGAGGTCGTGCCGCACCCACCCCGGCGTCCCCATCGCGAAATGGTACTCGTTGAGGCGGTCGGCCTTTCCGCCGAACCCTCCCACCCGCTCCAACGAACGGACGAAGGCCGTCTCCACGCCGTTCACCGCCCGGTCGCGCTCGACGTCCGTCACCCCCCCGGACGCGACCCGGGCCAGCTCCTCCCGCACCGCGGCGCCCAGCTCCGCCAGTCCCACCTCGGGCTTGGCGGTGACGATGATCCAGAACGTGCCCCCCAGCTCGTTCCCCTCCTGGAAGGCGCTCACGTCCTGGGCCACCTGCTCGTCGTAGACCAGCCGCTTGAAGAGCCGCGAGCTCTTGCCCTCGGTGAGCACCGAGGCGAGCACGTCCAGGGCTGCGTCCTCGTCGGTGTATCCCTTCGGCGTGTGCCACGCCACGTACAGGCGGGGAAGCTGCACCGCATCCTCGAGGACCAGCATCTTGTCCGCCGCCAGCGTGGGATCGGGGAAGGTCACCTCGGGGATGGGCGGCCCCGCCGGGATGTCGCCAAAGTACTTCTCCACGAGCCTGCGCACCTCCTGCTCGGAGACGTCCCCGGCCACAGCCAGGCTCGCGTTGTTGGGCGCGTAGTAGGTGCGGAAGAAGTCCTTCACGTCGTCGAGGGTCGCCGCCGACAGGTCGTCCATGGAGCCGATGACGGGCCAGTGGTACGGATGCTCCGGGGGATAGAGGTTCTCGTAGACCATCTCCCAGGCCATCCCGTACGGCTGGTTGTCCACGCCCTGGCGCCGCTCGTTCTTCACGACGTCGCGCTGCACGTCGAGCTTCTCCTGGGTCATGGTCTCCAGCAGGAAGCCCATGCGGTCGGCCTCCAGCCAGAGCGCCAGCTCCAGGGCGTTGGAGGGCACGTTCTCCCAGTAGTTGGTGCGGTCGTTGGCGGTGGAGCCGTTGTTCACGCCCCCCGCCGCCTCCAGGTGGTTGTCGAAGTCCCCCTCGGGCACGTTGGCCGACCCCTCGAACATGATATGTTCGAAGAGGTGCGCGAACCCGGTGCGCCCGGGCTTTTCGTTCTTCGAGCCCACGTGGTACCAGACGTTGACGCTGGCCACGGGGAGCGAGGTGTCCCGGTGAATGATGACGTTCAGCCCGTTGGCGAGCGTGAACTGTGTGTAGGGGATGTGGACGTCCACCCGTCCTCCGTCTTGCTGGGCGGCCAGGGAGGGGGCGAGGAGCCCCAGGGCCGCCGTCCATGCCGCGATGCGCATCGTCCGTCCCATCGTCGTCTTCCCCATGCTCATGCCATCGGCGCCCGGCCGCGGTGGGCCGGCCTGGAGAGACTTTAAGTTTAATGAAGGCGCTCGGCCGGGGGGACGGGTGGCGGAGGTCGGCGCGCCCCACCTGGCGGCTGCGGTGGCGCTCCGCGCCTCCTCGGCCCAGGGCGGACTCCCCGTGGTCGGCTCGCGCTCGTCGCGATCGCGCAGGGACTGCGGGCACCCAGCGCTGCTTCATCGCCAAGGGAGACAGCACGTCCAGCGACGTAGCCACCCGCCGGCCGGGCGTCCCTCGCGCGGCCGTCCTCGGCCAGGCCCTGCGCGGAAAGGCGGGATGGCCCAGGCCCGAGGTCGTCGATCACCCCATGGCCTGGTCGCTTGGATCGGAACAGGGAGGAGACGCGTGTCGCCCTCCCCCGAATCAAAGGGGTGAGAGGGCCGATAGCCTCGCCAGGATCGCCAGCAGGAACGCGACCACCGAGATCCCTGCCGCCACGCCGAGGAGCCCGTTTAGCGGACGCGTGTATCGCGTCCGGGCTCCCCAGGCCGTGAGGGTCGCCAGGACCATGCAGGGTATCCGAAACGCCAACACGACCGCGACGGACCCTCGGGCCTCGAGAGGGTCCGCCAGGCTGCGGGCTCCCAGCGCGTCCTCCAAGGTCATGGATGTCGGCGGTTCGATGAGCAGATACCCCGCGGCGAGCCACGCGTAGAGCCCCCAAGCCCAGAAGCTCTGGCTGGCCGCCCACAGAACGGCCGCAGGTGAGACGGGATCGTCGATCCACCAGAGCATCGCGCTGCAAACCACCACGAAGACCACTCCGATCGCGAGAGTGATGCCCGCGGACGCGATCGTCGCTAGGTACGCGGCCAGCCGTGCGTGGGTTCCCACCACGTCGCCCACGGCGGCGAGGAGCGATTCGACGCGCGGTCACCGCTAGGATCGCCCCTCCGAGTGCCCAGAAGCACACCGGCAGCAGCATGCCGGAAACCGGAGGCGTGGACTTCGGGACAGCCACGTCAGAAGCCTGCGGGAGGACGGACGGCACCCAGCGACACCCAGGCTTCCACGGCAGCGGCCACGACCACGGCAAGGAATCCCGCGGCAGCGACCAGCAGCATCATGCGGGCCTGTCCGAGGGGGAGGACCAGCCGACCTCGGAGCCAGCTCGAGAGAAGGGGCCCCCCTTGGAGTCCGATGGCGCCTGCCGCCAGCAGCGCGGGAAGCTCCAGCACCCCGTGCGGCGCGAGCCCAACGAAGACCCGAATCGGCGTGACCCCAGCCGTCCACGCCAGGCCAAGCGTCCACCCGAGGGCGACCCCGTTGTAGAGCAATCCCAGCGCGGAGGAGATGCCCGCAGAGAGGAGACCACCGAGCAAGACCCCATACACGCCGAGATTCCTGCCCATGATGCTGACGAACGCCCGTGAGGGCTCGACCACGGGTGTCGGCATGACCGGGATACCGTTCTCGAGCGGAGCTCCCGCTGGAACCAGTATGGCCGAAACGCCCGCGATCATTCCGACGAACCACAAGATCGCCGCCAGGATCAGGCTACGCTTGAGCGCGTCCAAGGGCCCTGATCCGACTGTCGACGGAGGGATGGGTGAGTCCCTCGCGGTCCGTCGGGAACCCCTTGATTCTCGACAGCGACCGCAGCCCTGCTGCAAGGCTCTCCGGATCCCCCAGCATGTCCACGGCCACCCGGTCGGCAGCGAACTCGGCCCTTCGGCTCACCCACCCCGGAATCGCTCCGAAACAGACCGCTCCGAGAACCCCGGCGACAACCACCCCGAGTGCCACCTGCCCACCCTGCCAGAGCCGGAACACACCGGGGAGCCCCAGCAGGTACAGCGTGCCCGCCACACCCGCGGCAGCCAGGTAGTGGCGGACGTCTCGCCTCACGACGTGAGCGAGCTCATGCGCGAGGATCGCCTTGAGCTCGACCTCCGTCATCTCTTCGAGGAGCGCCTCCCCGACGACGACCCAGTGACCCCAGAAGCCACCGACCACGTAGGCGTTGCGCAAGCGCCCCGGCTGCACCCGGAGCCTCACGCGTGCGAGACCTCTCGCCCGGCAGGTCTCGGCGAACCACGCCTCGAGCCCGGCGATGCCGGGTGAGGCCGACGCGCAGGAGAGCGTTGGCGCTCGCAAGAGCACAAGCCACGGTCGGACCACGGCCTGGAAGAAGGGTGCCGCGGCGACGAAGACCGGCAGCAGCAGCAGCCGTAGGCCTGATGGGAGCAGCGTGCCAGCCCAACCGACGCCTGCGCCAACGGCGGAGTACCCGAGGGCACTCGCCACGATGGATCGGGCCGCGAACCCAGCCCGGTCCAGGTCCAACGGGCGCTGGGTGGACCACATGAAGAGGAGTGCTGCCAGGCGCCGTCCACCGCTCACCACCGTCAGGATGCCCAGTCCCGCCAGAGCCCCCATCCGGACCGGAGTCGAGCCATAGGCGCCAAAGAGGGGTCGGAGGCCGTACCAAACGGCTGCAGCGCCGACGGATCCGACGAGGAGCATGGCACCCAGCTGCGCGACGATGTCGGACAGGGAGGATCCCTCGCCCCGGTGACCGTACCGGGTCCACACGACGAGTGCGGAACCGACAAGAGCGCAGATCACCAGGGCGAGGAGCATCACCGGCTATTGAGCCTAGAGGGCTCCGAGCAGACCGCCCGCGGCGGCGCCGAGGATGCCACCGAAGAGGCCACCGACCGAGGCACCGGCCTCACCTCCGGCGTACGCTGCGGCGCCACCGAGCGTCCCGCCGATGATGGAGGAAGACAGCGCGTCTTCGGTCAACAAGTAGACCGAGTAACCGATCTCAGCCTCCAGCTCCACACCTCCCCTGGGTGGCGCCATGCTCCACGCGCCCAGAAGCAGCGCGGTGATCGCGGCGGATGCCATGAGCTTCCTGGACGTCTTAATGGTGGACGTTCAGGGGGGGCCGGCTGCTTCGGCGAGTATAGGGCTCGACGCCCGCCGTTGCACTCTCAATTCGGTACGCTGCGGATCGGGCCCCTGCGCGGCGGTGAGCAAGACGGCGGCGAGGATCCCGAATCCGCCGCTGCGTGTCCCCGACGCCCCCCGGCCCTACGGCCGCACCTGCGCCCGGCGCCGGAGCATGTCCGGCGCCAGCTCCTCCATGAGGAGGGCACGCGCGGCTTCGGGCCCCAGGTCCACGCGCTCCTCCACGTCGAGGAGCAGCTCCGAGTCCTCGTCGGCGGCGCGGATGCGGGCCCGCTCCAGCATGCCGTAGGCAAGGTCCTCGGCGCCGGTGGCTGCGGCGGCCAGCGCCGCGGCGAGCTGCGCCTCCACGTCCTCGGGGTGGAGCTGGGCGCCCTCGGTGAGCTCGCCCAAAGCCTCCTCGAGGCGGTCCGCCTCCAGGAGCACGAGGCCCATCACGATGCGTCCCCACCCGTCTTCGGGTTCGAGGCTCGTGGCCTCCCCCATGGCATCCGCCGCCCCCTCGAGGTCGCCCGACAGGTAGCGGGCCACCCCGAGCTCGTACGCGATCTGGGGGTCGTCGGGGTCCAGGGCCCGCGCCGCAGTCAGCTCCCGGAGCCCGTCGGCCGCGAAGCCCTCGCGCGCGAGCCAGGCCCCGTACATGAGCCGGGTGAGGGCCACGTCGGGAGCTATGAGCGAGGCCGTCCTCAGCGCGACCTCGGCATCGGGGTCGTCGAAGGCCGCCACCCCGTTCCCGGCGGTGGCCAGCACGTAGGGGTCCTCGGGATTCAGGGCCAGGGCGCGCCTGAAGCGCTCGTACGCCACGCCCTCCAGCCCGAGCTCCCGCTCCGCCACCCCCAGCCAGCAGTGGACCTCGGCCTCAGCCTCGTGCTCGAGGAGGTGCTCCCGCAGGAGCTGGGCCATCTGATCCCAGTCCCCCTCGTCGGCGAGGACCATGGCCCGGTCCAGGAGCGCCTGGAGCTCCATCAGCCGACCACCACCACGGAGCGTCCCGTCATCTCCCCGGGCTGCGGGATCCCCATGCACGCCAGCACCGTAGGCGCCACATCGGCGAGCCGGCCCTCCGTCGCCACCAGCTTCGCCCGGCCCGAGGGGTCGAAGACGAAGAAGTCCACGGGCTCGGTGGTGTGCGCGGTGTGGGGGCTCCCGTCGGGCTGGAGCATCTTCTCGCAGTTGCCGTGGTCGGCGGTGACGAGCGCCACCCACTCGCCGGAGCGCTCGCCCACCCGGTCCAGGAGGCGGCCGAGGCAGCCGTCCACCTTCTCCACGGCCTTGATCGCGGCGGGGATGACGCCGGTGTGCCCCACCATGTCGGGGTTGGCGAAGTTCACGAGGATGAACCGGTGACGTCCCTCCATGATCCCCTTCTCCACGGCCTCACAGACGCCTTCGGCGCTCATCTCGGGCTGGAGGTCGTAGGTGGCGACCTTCGGCGAGGCGACGAGGGCCCGGTCCTCCCCGGGGTTCGGGGTCTCGTCCCCGCCGTTGAAGAAGTACGTGACGTGGGCGTACTTCTCCGTCTCCGCCACCCGGAGCTGGGGAAGCCCCAGCTTGCCCAGGAGCTCGCCCAGCCCGTTGTCGATGTCCCGGGGAGGGAACGCCACGCGCACCGGGTACGACGGCTCGTACCGCGTCATGGTGGTGACGTCCTGGAGCGGCGGCCTGGCGCCCGGAATCGCGTCGAAGCCCGGCACGGTCATGGCCGTGCACAGCTGGCGCATCCGGTCGGCGCGGAAGTTGAAGAGCAGGACGGCGTCGCCGTCCACGATCCCCCGCTCCCCCGCCCCCTTGATGACCGCCGGCGGCACGAACTCGTCGGTGACGCCCTCGGCGTAGCGCCGCTCCAGGAAGAGCGGCGTGTCCTCCACGACCTCGCTCCTCCCCATGACGATGGCATTGTACCCCTTCGCGGTGCGCTCCCAGCGCTTGTCCCGGTCCATGGTGAAGTAGCGTCCGCCCACGGTGGCGATCCTCCACCCCGGCGACACGGCGCACCGCGCCGCGATGCGCGCCACGCACCCCGCCCCGCTGGTGGGCGACGTGTCGCGCCCGTCGGTGATGCAGTGGATGCGCACGTCCAGGAAGGGGGGCAGGAGGTCGAGGATGGCCTCCAGGTGGCGCATGTGGCTGTGCACGCCCCCGTCGGACACCAGGCCCACCAGGTGGAGGGCCCGGTCCTCGAGCTGGAGGCGGGCCACGGTCTCCGCCAGCCCCAGCGCACCGGCCAGCTCGCCGTCGGCGATGGCCTTGTCCACCCGGGCGATGTCCTGGTAGACGATCCGTCCCGCACCCAGGTTCAGATGCCCCACCTCCGAGTTCCCCATCTGCCCCTCGGGGAGCCCGACGTCGAAGCCGGAACAGGCGAGGCGGATCCTGGGAGCGTGGTCGTAGAGGCCTCGGAAGCGCGGCACGCGGGCCTGCTCCGGAGCGTTCCCTTCCCAGGGCGGGTCGTTGAAGTCGGAGTGGCCCCAGCCGTCGAGGATGACGAGGAGGACGTTGCTCATGGGACGCGAGGGTCGGCGGAGGGCGCCGGGGGACGGACCCGGCGGAGGCCGGGGCGACGACGCCGGTGGCATTGGTAAAGTAGCGCGCGGGGCCCGGTTGCGCCGTGCCCGCTATCTTTGAACGTTGTGGCACCCCGAAACCCCCGACACCCCCCAGGAGCACCCCGTGCGTTACGCCCCCTTCCGCATGGAGCGGTACCAGTCCACCTACGAGCACCGGGTGGAGATCAACCTCACCGAGTCCGGCGTCCACCCCCTCACCGTGCGGGAGCTCCTCGACCTGGCCGGCGTGGGCGGAAGCGTGGACGACGTCCGCCTGGGGTACGGCCAGAGCAACGGATCCGACGAGCTCAGGGCGCGCATCGCCGCGCTGTACGCCGGCGCCACCGACGCCAACGTGCTGGTCACGGTGGGGAGCGCCGAGGCCAACTTCGCCTCGTTCTGGCACCTGCTCGAGACCGCGGGGAAGGCAGCGGTGATCCTGCCCAACTACATGCAGGTCCCCGGGCTCCTGGAGTCGTTCGGCGAGCATGCCTTCCCGGTGAACCTGGTGGAGTCGGAAGGGTGGCAGCCGGACCTCGGCGCCCTGGAGCGGGCGCTGAAGGCCGGCGCGCGCTTCGTGCTCGTCACGAACCCCAACAACCCCACCGGCGTCGCCCTCACCAAGGCCTCCAGGGACGCCATCGCCGAGCTCACCCGGAAGCACGAAGCCTGGATCCTCGCCGACGAGGTGTACTCGGGCGCCGAGGTGGCCGGGGGCGAGCCCACCCCGTCGTTCTGGGGGTGCCACGAGCGCGTGCTCGCCACCAACTCGCTGTCCAAGGCGTACGGGCTCCCGGGGCTCCGGCTCGGCTGGATCTGCGGGCCCGTGGAGCTGATGGAAGGGCTCTGGGGTCGCACCGACTACACCACGATCAGCCCGGCCTCGCTCTCCGACCATCTGGGCCACATCGCGCTGGAGCCGGGCGCGCGCGGCAGGATCCTGGAGCGCACCCGCGGGATCATCAGGAAGAACTTCGGGCTCATGAAGGACTGGCTGGAAGCCCAGGGCGGGCGCTTCCGCTATCAGCCGCCCGACGCCGGCGCCATCTGCTACGTGCGCTACGACGCGCCAATCAACTCCACGGCCTTCGCCGAGAAGATGCGCAAGGAGAAGAACGTGCTCGTCGTCCCCGGCGACCACTTCGGCATGGACTCGTACCTGCGCCTCGGCACCGGGAACCCGCAGGAGGAGCTGCTCGAGGCGCTTCGCCGGATCCGGGAGGCGTTCGACGAGGTGGCGAGGTAGGGGCTCTCACGCGGCCGCCTCGTCGGGGGCGGCGCCAGGGGCCGCGCCGGGATCGGCCGGGTCGTCGGGGGCGGCCGGGTCGGCCGGGATGACGGCCCGCAACGCACGGCTCAGCACGGCCGCGGGGATGTCGTCGTCGTGGCGCCAGCACGGCTGTGTGGTGTGCCAGTCTGGCTCGATCCCGCGCCGGCGGTTGTCGGCGAGGAGTGAGGCGACGGGGTCGGGCGACTCCATGCTCGCGCCCGCCCTCAGCGGCGGCGGCGCATCCGGGATCGGCACGCCCCGCGGATCGTAGAAGTTCACCTCCAGGCCTGGCCTCGCGGTGCAACCGCCTCCGCCTCGCCACTCCGCCGAGATCGGCACCATCTCCACCCGGCACCCCCCCTCGTGCACCATCCGGTGGTGCGAGCGGCACAGCAGCACCAAGTTGTCCAGCTTCGTCTCCCCGCCCTCCGACCAATGCCGTACGTGGTGCGCGTCGCAGAAGCGAGATGCACATCCCGGGAAGCGGCACCCCCGGTCCCTCGCCTCCAGCGCGCGTCGGATCGCAGGCGGGACCGTGCGCGTCCGCCGCCCCACGTCCAGCACCGCGCCGTCCGGCGCGTGGCCGATCGCCACCAGCCCGGCGTCGCACGCCAGTCTCCGCGACGTTTCCGCGGAAACGCGGGTGCCATCGTCGAGCTCGGCGCCGAGGGCGAAGCCGTCCGAGCGCGTTTCCGCGGACACGTGCAGCACCACCTGGTACCGCTCCGCCCGGCTCCCGCTGAGCGGCGCATCCCCATCTCCGAACCCCGCGGCCATCGCCCTCTCCGCCAGGAGCCCCACCGCATCCGCCCTGCGCTGCGCGGGCTCGACGTCCGGCGCCTGCCGGTAGAGCGCATCCCCCGCCGCCTCGATGGCCCTCATGAGGAGCGCCCCCACCTCAGGCTCCAGGCGCCCGCGCACCACGTACATGCCGTCCGGGTCCACCACGACGGAGAACGCGCGGGCGCGGTGGCGCGCTTCCTCGCGGCCGGCCTCCGCCTCGGCGCCCAGAAAGCGCCAGGCCCGCACCAACCGCTCGAGGTTGGCCGCCGTCCCGGCCCGGGCCATCTCCAGCAGGTCGGCCTCGTTGGCCGGCGTGGCCACACGGGTCAGCGCGCGCACCTTGGCGAAGGAGAGCTGGCCGCGGGCCATGGCGGCGCTGGTGAGGGGGAGCGCCTCCAGCGCCCGCGCCGCGCGGACCTTCTCCCGGGCGGCGCCGACGTCCGTCCCGGTGCGCCACGCCAACCAGTGGGCACAACTCCGATGCCCGGCCGGCTTCCACCCCCCGCGGCGGTCGAACTCGGCCAGCAGCACGAGCAGCCGGTGCGTCGCCGCGTGGATGTGCGCCGACAGCGTCGCGATCTCGTCGGCCAGCTCTTCGAGGGCCTCGTCTTCCATCGTCATCCCCGCCGTCATCCCCGTCATCATTCCCATCGTCCCTCCCCCCCTCGTCCAGTGGCCGGCACCCTTCCGGCCGCAAGCGCGCTTCCGCGCCAGAAATCTACGCCCGGGTCCGGCGACCTTCTGGGCGCCGCGAGGAGCAACGAGGACGGCTTCGGACGACGCCGCGAGGCCCTCGACGCGACGCCGTCGGTTCTGAGGGAAACCAAGGGCTCGGAGCGGCACGCGCGCGCAGGATCTCGGACCGCCTCACCCCGCGCCCTCCAAAGACGTCCATAGACATCATGAAAAGGCACGTGCGCTACGGGTGGCAGGCCCCTGAAAAGGAGCAGAGCTTCCGGGTGTGAGAAGACCGGAGCTTCCACCATCCACGGAGGAGGAGCGCCATGGACCGTTTCGTCGGATGCGACGCGCACGCCGCGAGTTGCACATTCAGCGTACGGGACGTGAAGGGCAGAATCCAGCGACGGGACGTGATCGAAACGAATCAGGAATCGCTGGTCGCATATGTGGGGAGCCTCGAAGGAGAGGTGCACCTCTGTGTCGAAGAGGGGGAGTGGAGTCAGTGGCTGTGCGAACTGCTCGCGGCGCATGTCGAGGAGTTCGTCGTGGTGCAGCCGGAGAAACGGCAGGGGTCCAAGAGCGACGCAAGGGATGCTGACGGACTCTCCGCACGCATCCAGACAGGCCAACTCGGACTCGTGGTCTTCAAGGACCAGGGGCACTTCAGCGCGTTACGCGACGCGGCCCGCGTCTACACGATGATCAGCCGCGACGTCACACGAACCAAGAACCGCATCAAGAGCTTCTGCCGAGCACGAGGGCTAAGGGAACCAGGCGAGGCCCTCTACAAGTCGGAGAAACGGAACGAACTCATCTGCGAGCTCCCGAGCTCGACCCAGCATGCGGTCAATCTGTTGGGTGAGCAACTGACTGTTCTCGAGGCGCTCAAAGAGGAGGCGCAGGCGAGGATGACTCGTGAGTCCCACCGACATCGGATCTCGCGCATCCTCGAGACCGCACCAGGCATGGGTCCGGTACGTGTGGCCCAACTCCTTCCCATCGTCGTGACGCCGCATCGTTTCCGGACCAAGCGTCAGTTCTGGGCCTACTGTGGTTTCGGGATCGTAACCCGATCTTCGGCTGACTGGGTGCTGTACGAAGGTCGCTGGATGAAGGCGCACGTCGCGCAGACGCGAGGTCTCAATCAGAACTACAACCGACACCTCAAGGGCATGTTCAAGAGTGCCGCTTCGTCGGTTCTGCGGGAGGGAAGTTCGAGCCCACTCAGGCTCCACTACGATGAGCTGATGCAGAACGGAACCAAACCCAACCTCGCGAAGCTCACAATCGCGCGCCGGATCGCCGCGGTTGTGCTCGCTATGTGGAAGAACAAGGAGGCCTATCGGCCGGAAAGGGACCCGCGATTGGCCACGGCTTGACCTCCCGACATGGAGCAGGAACCGGAAGCCTTGAGACTCGCGTCATCCTCCCTGGTCGAACACGGACGAGGGGAAGCATCCACCAACCAGCTGGTCCCCGGTAGAAAGGCCCGGGAGACCCCCTCCATAGACTATGCCCCCTCGCAGAACCGAATGAAGTGGTGGCCTACGAGGCCCGGATGGAAGCGTGGTTCACCCTCGGTGAACACGGCGAAACACTCTGAAGGCCAGATCGTCTGAGGACCGGCTCGAATCACAGCCAGTTCCACTCCGCATCGGGAGCGTCGCATACCTACAAGCGCACGTTCGATGTCATGCCCGTCGGACGCCAGGGTGTGGTGTGGGCTTGACATCGCTTTTCATGGAGGCTGGTTGGGACTTCTTCGAGCGCTGGATCTGCTCGAGCCCACCACCCCACTGCTGCGCAGACAGCATCGTGGGGCGGTCCCGTCCGGGCGACCGTTTTCGTCTGAGCCGGCGGCACTTGCCGCGCCGCTGGGTGGCGACCCCCGGCATGGCGCCGGGTCGCCCTCGCTCCAACCTCCATCAGCCAGAGGCGAGGCAACACTCGCACACGAACAGGTCGAGAGCCCCTCCCACGCCCCCTACTTCCTCCCGATCAGATACTCCTTCGGCGGCTCCGCCCCCATCAGGTTCTTCACGAAGTAGTCCCAGCGCCGGCGCTGCATGTACGGCTCGTTGCCGAAGCCGTGGCGCCGGTTCGGCATCATGATCAGGTCGAAGTCCTTGTTGGCGGCGATGAGGGCGTCCACCACGGCCAGGGTGTTGTTTGGCGGCACGTTGTCGTCCACGGTGCCGTGGGCCAGGAGGAGCTTCCCCTTCAGGTTCTTCGCCACGAGCTGGTTGGCCTGGTTGTCGTAGCTCGTGGTCCCGTCGGCGTGGGTCACGAGGAGACCCTGGTACTTCTCGCCCCAGTCGTCCTCGTAGATGCGGTTGTCGTGGTTCCCCGCCTGGGACACGGCCACCTTGTAGAAGTCGGGAAAGCGCAGGATCCCCGCGGTGGAGGCGAAGCCACCCCCGGAGTGCCCCCAGATCCCAACGCGGTCCAGGTCGATCCAGGCGTGGCGGCCCGCGAGCTGACGGATCGTCGCGATCTGATCCGGAAGCCCGTTGTCCCCCATGTTCCCGTAGTACGCGGTGTGGAACGACTTGGAGCGCTTCGGCGACCCCATGCCGTCCACCTCCACCACGACGAACCCGAGCTCCGCCAGCGCCTGGTGGTCACGGCGCGCCGCGCTGAACGAGCGGCTCCCCACCGAGCCGGTCTGCGGGCCGGGGTAGATGTAGTTCACCACCGGGTACCTCCTCGACGGGTCCAGGCTCGTCGGGGTGTACATCAGGCCGTGGAGGTCGGTGACGCCGTCGCGCGCCTTCGTCACGAAGGGGATGGGCGCCTTCCACCCGGCGGCGACCAGGCGCGAGATGTCCGCCGTCTCGAGCTTCACCAGCTCGCGGCCGCGCATGTCGCGCAGCACGCTCACCGGCGGCTTCACCGGCGTGGACCAGGAGTCCACGAACCACTTCCCCGAGGGCGACACGGTGATGGTGTGGGTCGCGCTGTCCGGCGCGAGGAGCCGGGGCTCGCCCTTGTCCAGCGACACGCTGTAGAAGCGCTCGAAGTACGGGTCCCCGGGCTCCTTGCCCGCTCCGGTGAACCAGAGCGTGCGCGCCGCTTCGTCCACGTGGCGGACCTGGAGGACGTTCCACGCCCCCGAGGTGACCTGCCGCTTCAGCTGCCCCGTGACCAGGTCGTACAGGTACAGGTGCCCCCAGTCGTCGCGCTGCGACCACCACAGCACCTCCTTGGAGGCGAAGAGCACGCGCCAGTTCACCTGGTCATCGCCGGACTCGAAGAACGTCGCCACGCGCTCGTCGAGTACGTCGCGCACGGCGCCGGTCCCGGGGTCGGCGACCCGCAGGCGCGCTTCCTTGTGGTCCCGTGACGAGGATACGAACGCGAGCTGGCTGGCGTCGGGGCTCCACTGAACGTCGGTGAATTCCCCGCCGCAGGAGATGTGGTCGCAGATCGTGGAGCGGTGCTGGTCCGGGGGCATCTGCAGGCGCACCACCCGGGGCCCGTCCAGGTGCACCACCACCCTGGAGATGCGGAAGATCACCGTGTCCTCGGGGAGCGGGTACTTCCAGACGTCGATCTTCGGGTGCCCGGCCGTGGTCCCGATGACCCCCATCTCCCCGACGCCGCGCGCGTCGTGCTGGAAGGTGGCGATCTTCCTGGAGTCCGGGGACCAGAGCAGCACCGGCCGGTCGCTCCTGACCCAGCCCGCGTTGTTGGTGGCGTAGCCGTAGTCGGGGATCCCGTCGCGGGTGAGCTGGGTCTCGGCGCCCGTGGCCACGTCCCTCACCCACAGGTTGTGCGAACGGATGAACGCGGCCTGCTTCCCGTCGGGGGAGCGGACCTCGCTCCGGGCGCGGGCCGCTTCCTGCGCGCTCCGGCCGGGCTGCCCGTCGCAGCGGGCGGCAGCGGGGTCGCAGACGTACCGAGCTGAATCGACCTCCACCGCGATGCCGCCGGCCACGAACTCGAAGCTCGTGAACGGCAGCGCGAACGGCTTCACCTCCTTGCCCGTGGCCGCGGACAGCCCCCGGGCGATCGCCTCGTGGTCGAACGCGCGCGCTCGGGTCTTCTTGGCGGGATCCACGGCGACGAACTCGGCGCCGTCGGCGAAGTCGTTGCGGTACCAGAAGCGGTCCGCCTCGAGCCAGTTGACACGCACCGCACCCCCGAGGACCAGGGGGTTCATGGTCGTCCCCAGGAAGCGCTCCGCCCGGGCGTAGTCCGCCGCCGACAGGGAGGGGGGCCGGTATGGCGTGGGCTGCTGGGCCCGCATGGGTGCGGCCGCAGCCAGGGTGAGGGCGAGGGCGAGGGCGGGGAGGGGGATGCGGCGGAATGGGCTCGTGGCGCTCATGGTCGGACCTGCGCGATGGGGGACCGGTCGCCGGGGTGCCGACGGCGGCGCCGCCGGCCTCCCGGTCACGGGATGATAAGCCCCGGACCGGGGCGCGTCAGCCCGTCCGTCCCCGGGGCGACACCGGAGCGCCAATCCTCTTGACCCGGGCGCGGCCACGAAGCAGCATGGGGGCAACCATGAGGTGAGCCCGATGCCGACCTACGACTATCGCTGCGGGGCCTGTCGACGCGCCTTCCAGATCGTCCAGACGATGTCGGCGCACGAGAAGGCCAAGCCCAGGTGCCCGAAGTGCAAGAGCCCCAAGGTGGAGCGGGTGCTCTCGGCGGGGTTCGTGAAGACGAGCAAGAAGAGCTGAGCTCGCCCCGTCCCGCGCCGGATGCCTGCCAGGGTGTTCTCTTCCCTTTGATATACGTTTATGTATATTATTTGATATGCCGAGCTACGATTTCGTGTGCCAGGACTGCGGCGCCTCCTTCGAGGTGCGCCTCTCCATGTCCGCGTATGCCGACGGAAAGGGGCGCGCCTGCACGCAGTGCGGCTCCGCGAAGGTGGAGCGCGCCTTCACGGCGGTGAGCGTGATCACCGGGTCCCACTCGGGAGGGAGCGCCCGCTCTGGAGGCGGGTGCGGGCACAGCGGGTTCACCTGAGGGTAGGCCGCGGAGCCCCGTGCGGGCTTGCGCAGGACGGGGGGGACCGGGTCCATTGGCCCGGTCCCCCTTCCCGTCTCCGGAGGCCTCATGACACCCGATGCACGCCCGCCGGCACTCGCCGGTGATGCTGGCCCGGGGTCCGGGCCGTCCGGCCCCCGGCGCCGCTTCGCGTCCACGCTGCGCAGGCTCGTGGACGTGGAGCCCCACGAGGTCAAGCTCCTCTTCCTCTCGGCGCTCTACTTCTTCCTGGTGCTGACGGCCTACTACATCCTGCGGCCGATCCGGGACGAGATGGGGGTGCGGGGCGGCGTGCAGAACCTGGCGTGGCTCTTCGCGGGCACGTTGGCGGGCACGCTCATGGCCCACCCGCTGTTCACCTGGATCGTGGCCCGTTACCCCCGCCGGCAGTTCATCCCCATCGCCTACCGGTTCTTCAGCCTGAACCTGGTGGTCTTCTTCCTCCTGATGCGGATGCTGCCGGACGAAGCGGACGTGTGGGTGGGGCGCGTCTTCTTCAACTGGACCAGCGTCTTCAACCTCTTCGTGGTGTCGGTCTTCTGGGCGTTCATGGCCGACATCTTCCGCTCGGAGCAGGGCAAGCGGCTCTTCGGGTTCATCGCCGTGGGGGGCACCCTGGGAGCCATGACCGGATCGGCCATCACCGCCGTGCTGGCCCGCGGGCTCGGCCCGGTGAACCTGCTCCTGGTGTCGGCGCTCGTCCTCGAGGCCGCGGTCTGGTGCGTCCGCCGCCTGGGCAGCTGGGTCACCGACCTGGGGATCGGCAAGAGGGAGGACGAGTACGTCCCCATCGGCGGCAGCATCCTGGCGGGGATCACGGGGGCGGCCCGGTCCCCCTACCTCCTGGGGATCGTCCTGTACATGCTCCTGTTCACCATCACGTCCACGGCGCTGTACTTCCAGCAGGCCGACATCGTGTCCCGGAGTTTCGCGGACTCCGGCGCGAGGACGTCGTTCTTCGCCCAGATCGATCTCTGGGTGAACCTGCTCGCCCTGCTCACGCAGCTCTTCATCACCAGCCGCCTGGTGAAGTGGCTCGGCCTCGGCTGGGCCCTGGCCATGCTGCCGCTCGTGACCGTGGTGGGGTTCATGGTCATCGGCTTCCACCCGGGGCTGGTGGCGATCATGGCGGTCCAGGTGGTCCGGCGGGGGTGGAACTACGGGATGATGAAGCCGGCCATGGAGGCCCTCTACACCGTCATCCCCCGGGAGGACAAGTACAAGGCCAAGAACCTCATCGACACCTTCGTCTACCGGGCGGGCGACCAGGTGGGTGCCTGGTCCTACGACGGGCTCGTGGCGGCCGGGCTGGGGCTCGCCGCCATCGCCTTCCTGAACGTGCCCGTGGCCGGCGCGTGGCTCGCCGTGGCCCTGGTGCTCGGGGTGGCGCAGGGGCGGAAGGCGCGGGCGCTGGAATAGGGCCGCGGGCGAGCGGGCCTGGCACGCGCGCCGTGCTTTCTCTATCGTCGCGGGAGTGCTCCACGGCCCTCCCGCACGCCCATCCAGCCGAGATCTGGCCATGCGCCGCTACTTCCTCCTTCTCGCCGCCCTCCTCACCCTGGCCACCCCGGCCTTCGCCCAGGAGGCCGGCGCGCCGGCGTCTTCAGGGCGGGCCTTCACGCCCGGGGACTGGTACCGGGTCACCAACCTCTCCTCCCCGGCCATGTCTCCCGACGGCCGCTGGGTGGCGTTCACCGTCACCACCGTCGAGGAGGAGGAGAACGCGAGACACTCGGAGATCTGGATGGTGGCCACCGCCGGCGGGGAGCCCGTGCGGCTCACCTCCCCGGGGACGGAGAGCTCCAACCCCCGCTGGTCCCACGACGGCGCGTTCCTCCTCTTCACGTCCCGGCGTGAGGGGGGAGAGGGGAGCACCTGGGTGCTCCGCATGGACCGGGCGCCCTCCGGCGAGGCCTTCCAGATGAAGGACTGGCCCGAGGGCTCGGTGCCCGCCGCCGGCGGCTTCGCCGTGTTCACCCGGGGAGGCGAGGGGGGCGGGGGCTTCGGTGGCCCTGCGCCGGAGGAGCCGGGCGCCCAGCGCGAGCGCGACGGCTCCGCGCCCGACCCGTACGCGAGCATGAAGCCCATGGCCCGTCCCCCCTTCTCCGCCGTGACCGCGCCCGTGGACGGGAAGCGCTTCGACGGGATGCACGTCCTCGATTTCCCCTACAAGGCCAACGGCCGCGGCTTCGTCCCCGGTCGCCGCGAGGCACGGAAGTGGGAGGCGGCCCACATCTGGAAGCAGGCCTTCGGCGACACGGCGAAGACCAAGCTCACCGATGGCGCATACTCGCACCGGAACGCGGTGGTCTCCCCGGACGGCAGGTGGATCGCGTTCGTCGCCGACCCGGCGCTGCGCTCGGACTCGGTGGTGCAGGCCGAACGGGACTCGCTGGCCCGGCTCCCCTACGACGCCACCCGGGACGAAGCGCCGCGCAACGACGCCGACATCTTCCTCATCCCCGCCACCGGCGGGGCGCCCCGGCGCCTCACCACGCAGAATGGGTCCGAGGGCGGGATCGTCTGGTCGCCGGACTCGAAGCAGCTCGCGTTCGAGTCGAGCCTGACGCGCACGTCGAGCAGCAGGATCTGGGTGGTGGACGCCCAGGGCGGTGAGCCTCGCAACATCCTCGGGAGCTGGCAGTACGAGCCCGACGGCGCGGTGTGGATGAAGAGCGGGCTCATCGCCATGTCGGCGTCCGTGGGGGGTCGCACGGCCCTCTTCCACGTGGACCCCAAGGGCGGCGCCATGAAGGAGGTCGTCTCCGGGCGGCGCGCCATCCGCGGGTTCACCTACGACGCCGCGCACAAGACGATGGCCTTCGTGGCCACGTCGGTGGACAGCCCCACCGAGCTCTTCGTCGCCGGCATCGACGGGAAGGGCGAGCGGAAGCTCACCGGGTTCAACGATGCGCTGAACGCCGAGATCGCCTGGCCCAAAGCGGAGCGCTTCACGTACACGTCGGTGGGCGGCCTGGAGATCGAGGCGTGGCTCCAGTACCCCTGGGGCTACGAAGCGGGCAAGAAGTACCCGCTCGTGCTGTATATCCACGGCGGGCCCCACTCGGCGTACGGCGAGGGATGGTTCGACGAGTTCCACAACCTCACCGGCGCCGGGATGTTCGTGCTCTACACCAACCCGCGGGGCTCGAGCGGGTACGGTGCCGACTTCACATACGCTACCCGCGGGCGGTGGGGACGCGAGGACTACGAGGACCTCATGAAGGCGGTGGACATCGCCATCCAGCGCCCCGACGTGGACGCCTCGAACCTCGGCGTCACGGGCGGAAGCTACGGCGGCTTCATGACCGCGTGGGTCACCACGAAGACGCAACGGTTCAAGGCCGCCCAGACCGACCGGATGATCAGCAACTGGTTCTCGTGGTACGGCACCTCCGAGGCGCAGGGGCTCACCGAGTTCGAGTTCTACGGCAAGCCCTGGGACAACCCGGACCTGTACTGGGAGCTCTCCCCCATCAAGTACGTGGATCAGGTGCGCACGCCCACGCTCATAGTGCAGTCCGAAGAGGACCACCGCACGCCCATGACCGACGCCGAGCAGTGGTTCATGGCGCTCCGGAAGCAGGGCGTGAGCGTGGAGTTCGTGCGCTACCCGCGCTCCAACCACGACCTGTCGCGCACCGGCGAGCCCTGGCTCCTGGTGGACCGGCTCGGCCGGCTGCGGCAGTGGTTCAGCCACTGGCTGCTCCCCGAGGGCGACGCGGGCACGCCCGCGCCGAAGTGAGCGCTGCCCGATGACCGACTCCGCCCTGCTCCCCCGCACCGCCCCGTCCGGGGTCACCCGTTTCGCCGCCGCGGCCCTCGCCGCCGCGCTCCTCGCTCCCGCCGCCCTGGGCGCGCAGGGGCTGACCGTCCGGGTGGCCCCGGAGGCGTCGGCGGTGCGCTGGGAGGAGAAGGTGGGGATCGAGGACGCCACCTTCCTGGGAGGCGGGCTGAGCCTGGGGTTCGGGCGCTACGTGACGCTCAGGGGCTCGTACCGCACCGCGGGCACCGTGGGCACGGCGTTCTCGGCGTCGGGCTACCGGCCCTTCGACAGCTCGCTGAGGGAGAATCGGGTGCGCGCGTCCCTCTGGTCGTCCGGCGTCCTCTTCCGCCTGGGCGCAGGGCGGGTGGCGCCCGTGCTCGCCGCCGACGGCGGCGTCCTGGACCTGGAGCCCGAGGGACGGGACCGTGTCCGCCAGATCCAGGTGGGGTTCGGCGGGGGCCTGGACCTGCGGCTCACGCCGTGGCTGGACGGACAGGTGCGGGTGGAGAGCGTGCGCCTCCGCCTGGACCGTTCCCTCCTGGCACCGGCCGACGCCATCACGGCGGGGGACCCGGAGCGGGGCGTGACGCGGAGCGCCCTCGGGCTCTCCGCCTCCTTGGGCCTCCGGGCCGGCGGAGGGCGGGGCAGCGCGCGCGCCGACGAGGTTGACCAGGGGTTCGGGCGCCTGCTCGCCGGGGACCCGGAGGGCTTCATGCTCCCCCTCGAGGCGCAGGTCGGGATGCTGCGCTTCGACGACGCCCTGGGGTTGGACGACCAGCCCACGGTCGGCGTGCGAACCGGACTGGACCTGGGGCCGTACTTCGGCGTGCGCGGCCAGATCTTCCAGGGGGTGACGGACGGGTTCGACGACTTCCGCGGCGTCTGGGGATGGACCGGGGAGCTCCAGTTCAACGTGGGGAAGGTCACGGGCGCGTCCCCCCACCTCCTGATGGGTGTGGGCCAGACCCGCTTCAACGACGAGTACCGCACGGAGACCGGGAAGGCGCTCGAGGACCAGAACGCGCTCGTCCTGGGCGCCGGGCTGGGGATCCCGGTGGATGACCGCACCCGCATCACCGTGGCGCTGCGGGACCACATCACCACGTCGGGGAAGCCGGACGACGCGTCGTCCACCTCCGACCTGCGGCACAACTTCGCGCTCACGGGAGGGATCTCCGTCCTCCTCTTCGGGCATCGCCAGGCACGGCCCGGGCCGGTGGCCGACCGGCCCACGCCCGAGGACAGCACCGACTACCGCTCAGGACGGATCCTCGCCATCCCGGTCCCCAAGGAGGGCGAGCTGTACGTGCGCTACGGCCCCGGCGGGCGCACGCTGCCGGTGGGCGGAGGCGTGGACTCGGCGGCGGTGGGCGCCGCGGTGCAGGAGGAGCTGATCCGGATGGTCGGCGAGGGCGGGGCCGCGCTCTCCGACTCGGCGCGCGCGGCGCTGCAGGCGAGGGTGCGGGAGCGCCTCCAGGCCATCACTGAGCCGGTGATCCCCGACAGCGTCGCCGCGCCGGGGGCCCCGCCGGCCGGGGCCGAGCCCTCCGTGGAGCAGCTCCGCAGGCAGGTGGACGAGCTGACCCGGCTCGTGCGAGAGACGCTGATCCTGCAGGCTGCGGGCACGGCCACCACGGAGGTCCTCTCCGGGACACCGGCCGCCGCCCCCGCCGGGGCCGCCGATGTCGCGCCGGGACCCTTCCTCCGCGCCCTGGACGGGCGCCTGGGTCGGAGCGCCATGGGTGACGGGAGCGGGGGGATCGCCCTCAACGTGGACGCCCACCTCGGAACGGTGGGGAGGGGCGACAAGCTCATCCCCTTCGCCTCGCTGGAGTTGGCCCG
Organism: Longimicrobiales bacterium; assembly: GCA_035477395.1. Classification (GTDB taxonomy): domain Bacteria; phylum Gemmatimonadota; class Gemmatimonadetes; order Longimicrobiales; family Gaopeijiaceae; genus SZUA-318. Next base: position 811 of record DATIKQ010000028.1, on the reverse strand, counting down.
GCAGGGCACCCGCACCGACATCTCCAACCGCGCCGCGGAGGGAAGCGCGACCACCTTCGGGTTGGGGTTCGGGGTGACCGCGGTCCTCCCCCATTCGGGCCCGGTGTGGCCCACCGTCGGCGTCCTCGTGGCGGCGGCCAACGTCGGCACCTCCGCGGACCGACCCGCTGACGAAGCCGTCATGGATGACCGCTTCGGCGGGCTCTCCCTGGGTCCCGGGATCCAGCTCGGTGCCGCGTACCGCCCGGACTCCTCGGGCCGCACCTTCGTCAGCGCTGCGCTCCGGAAGATCTGGGCCGGGGGCACGTCCCGGTGGAGCGTGCAGGCCGGCATCCGCCTCGTGTTCCCGCCCCGGTCCGGGTCCGCCACGGGGCCGTTCTCGATGCCGCGCGCCGAGGCGGCGCCGCGCGGCGCGACGCCGGACACGACCCTCGGTCCGGATACGTCGGCCGTTCCCGGACCCATGATTCACCCGCCCCCCGCCGACACCACGGTAGCCGCGCTGGCCACGCGGGTGGAGGCGCTGGAGGCGCGCCTCCGGGACGAGGCGGCTGCCCGGGAACGCGCCGAGGCGGAGGCCCGAGCGCTCCGGCTGCGCGCCGACTCGCTGGCGGCGGCCGCCCAGGCAGCCACCGCAGCCCGGGAGCGCACGGGGGACGAGGAGCGCAGCCGGCGGGACACGCTGCTCGAAGCGCTCCGCGCGCGGGCCGCGCGTGCTCCCTCCCTCCTTTCCGTGGAGGAGGCGGACGGGCTGGTCCGCATCGTCCTCGGGGGCACCCTCTTCCCCGTGGGCGCCACCGACGTGGCGGCC
>DATIKQ010000027.1:0-23655 GCA_035477395.1 Longimicrobiales bacterium | reverse complement strand
GCCGGCTCCGGTCCCGTGGAACATGATTGCCGCCATGGCCCTGGCCGCCCTGCTCAACACCGGCATCGGGCTCTTCCCGGGAACCCTCTACGCTCTGCTCCCCTTCGGCATGGAGTACGAGCCCTACACCTACGGGCACGTCACGAAGGCGGCCCAGCTCCTGGCCTTCGCCTTCCTGGCCTTCTGGATCTACCGGGCGAAGCTGGGCGGGGAAGCCAGGATCGCTCTGGACACCGACTGGGTGTACCGGCGTCCCGCCCGACTCTCCTACGTCTTGGGCCCGCAGGCGGTGGCGGCGGCGTTCGGGATGGTGGAGCGGGCAGCAAGCGCTATGGTGGGGTGGATCGTGCGGACGGGTCGGGACCCTGTAGGGTGGCTGGGGAACGTCCTCCGAACCGGGGATCGTCCCCCGTTCAGCGCGCCGCGGGGGTCGGGGCCCGACGGAGGGGAGACGGCATCCACCGCCCTGCGCCTAACGGTGGCCGCAGGGGCCCTCCTGGTTCTCTCGGTCCTCCTGGCGGTGTTCCTCGGGATCGTGACCTGAGTCCGTTGGACCAGCGGGCCCTGCCGTAGCGTCAGCGCTCGCCCTCGCCGCCCGCTCCCGTCTTCCTCGCGCCCTCCTGCCGCGGGAAGGCCTTCAGCACCTCGGCCAGGAGATCCCAGCGGCTGAGCTCGGGCCCCGGGCCCCACGACTCGGTGTCGAGGCCGCGGCGCACCACCACCAGGTCGTGGGAGGGGACGACGATGATGTAGTTCCCCTGGGAGCCGGACGAGGCGTACGCATCCTGCGCAAGGTCGGCACGCTCGTCGGGGACGGGCCACCACCATCCCCCGTACTGCCTCCCCGTGCCCTTGGTGACGGGCGCCGGCGTGCGCACGAAGTCCACCCACGACTCGGGGAGGATGCGCTCCCCGTTCCACACGCCGCGGCCGAGGTACGGCGTCTTCGACGAGGCGCCCGGCGGAGCCGTAGTCTTCCACGAGGCCACCCGGCTCACCCCCGACGAGTTGCGCGCCCTCGAACGCCTCCATGCCCTCGCCGGCATCCCCTCTCTCGCATCCCCCCAGGCCCGGCTTCTCTACCGATTCGCGAGACCCACAGCGGACGGCCGCACCGAGCTCGTCCTGTCCCCCCTGCACTTCCTCGAGCGGCTTGCCGCGTTCGTGCCCCCGGGCACCGACGCGAAGCGTTGGTCGCGAAGTCCTGCCCCTGCTGTGCTCCGGGCACCGCGCGAAGCGTGGTCGCGGAGCGGACATGAGAATCCCCGCGGTTCTCACCGACCCGCCCGTCGTGTCCGCCATCCTCACACCTCGACCTTCCCCACCGACCTCCGCTGATCGCCCCGGCGCGTGGCCCGCCCCAAGCTGACTTCCTCCTCGACCAGACGCCCGCCTTCGACCCCCTGGGCGCCGAGCCCGCCCCCGACCCGCTCCGCCATCCGGCCCTCATCAGGCGTCTCTCACCGGCCCCGCCCCCTTCCCTACCCGACCTCTCGTCCAGCCTTGCCCTCCCCCCACCCGCACCCTACCGCGCATCTTGGCTCGTAGGCTGCGTTGGCTCTCCTATCCCTTCTTCCTTCCGGTGTACTTCCTTACGGCCATTGCGGCGCTCACGGCCTACCGCGTGCTCATGGTGCGGGTCTGCGACCGCACTACGAGCCTGCTGGTCGCCGTGCTCATGCATGGCAGCTACATCACCAGCACGCTCCTCGCCTTCTCGCCTCCCACGACGGGGATGCTCTTCCTGGTCTGCAATGGAGTGTTCGTCACCGTGCTCTGGCTGGTCGTGGCGGTGGTGGCGAAGAGGGCTGGCCTCGGCGGGGTGCCCACAGCAAGGGCTCCGTGAGAGGCGACGACGGCGCGGGGGAGGATGCTGCTTGGCCCCACTTCTTCTCACCCGCCGATCCGCTTCGCCCTCTCCTGCCAGCTCTCACCCCTCTCGATCCACGCCGGCGCCGGCTCGCCCTTCAGGAAGTGGCCGAACCACTCCAGGATGCGCCGGTGGTAATCCACCTGGTGCTCCTTCTTCCGGAGGCCGTGGTCCGCCCCCGGATAGACGAGCATCGCCACCTCCTTCCCCGCCCGGCGGGCGTAGTTGTAGTACTCCTGCCCCTGGCGGAAGTCCACGGTGCCGTCGGCGTCGCCGTGCATGAGGAGCACGGGCGTGCGCAGCTCGGCGATGAAGTTGACCGGCGAGCTCTCCAGATGGTTCTCCAGGCTCTCCCAGGGCGGCAGCCCCATGCGCGCCTGCCCCGTCTCCCAGTGGCCGAACTCGGGGAAGCCCTGGGCCCAGTGGATGTTGCCGGCGAAGCTGATGAAGTCGGTGATGGCCGCGCCCGCCACCGCAGCAGCGAACCGATGCGTGCGCGTGGGCAGGTACGCCGCCTGGTAGCCGCCCCAGGAGTGGCCGATGAGCCCCATGCGCGAGGCGTCCACCTGCCCCGTGGCCACGGCGGCGTCCAGCGCGTGCTCCACGGCGTCCAGCGCCGAGGGCCCGGGCCTGCCCGGCTCGTAGACGATGTCGGGCATGAGCACGAAGTACCCTTGCTGGGACCAGACCTGGTAGTTGTAGTAGCCCATCTCGCTCGGGGCGTAGTAGCGGTGGAGCCCGTCGGAGAGGCGCTCGTACTGGTAGAGGATGAGGGGGTACTTCTTCCCCGCCTCGAACCCCGCCGGGTAGACGAGGATGGCCTGGAGTCGATGCCCGGCGCCGGTGGTGTAGGAGACGAGCTCCGAGCGCCCCCAGGCGTGGTCGACCTGGAACGGGTTGGTGGCCGTCACTTGCTCGAGCGGTGCGAGCGCCGAGCCACCCACGAACACGTCGGGGGAGTCGTCCCAGCGCTCCTTCCGCACGGCGTAGCGTTCCGCGTCGCGGGCCCGGCGGAGCCCCGTCACCATGGCGTCCTCGAGGAGGAGCGTGCGCGCCTGCGCCGGGCGTGCGTCCCCGGGGCGTGCCACCTGGGCGTACCCGGAAGCCTTCGTGGTGAGGTCGCGCATGGACATCCAGAGCGGCCCGCGGGCGGGGAGCGCGGTGGGGCGGCGTCCGCCCGAGCGGGTCTCCGGGTCGGGGTTCACCACCCGGTACTCACGCCCCTCCTCGGCGCCGCGCGTGAGACGGGTGAGCGCGCCGGTGGTCGGATCCGCGCGCCACACGTCGTGCTTGTCGTGCAGGAAGACCGCCCTCTCGCCTTCGAGCCATCCACCCAGGCCCCACGGCGGCCGCGGTCCGGGGTAGTCGTAGTCCGCCAGGGAGCGCGTGAACGCCGCGCCGGTTCCCTCGCCCAGCACACGCCGCTCCAGGGTGGCCAGCGTGAGCGTCACCCAGCGGTCGTCCTCGTACACCAGCGCAAAGCGCCCGTCGGGTCCGGTCTGGACGCCACTCCGCACGCCCTCCGCCAGCAGCGTACGCGCGCCCGTGGCCGGATCCACCCGGTACCAGTCGGCGGCGTCGTCGCCGAAGCGGCGCTGGACGTGGTACGGGTCATGGTCGGGAACCAGGCCCCAGGCGCCGCCGGACACCATCTGCACCGGCTCCTCCAGCTCGTCGCCCAGGACCACGAGCCGGTCGGCGTCCACATTCCACGCCGCGAGGAACGTCCGCTGCGCGTCGCGGGTCGCGTAGAACTCCTGCGCCCGGATGATCTCGTCGTCGTCCCAGTGCCACACCTGCACGTCGGCGGGCTTCACCGGATCGGACGACGCGGCGGCGCTGTCCGGCTTCGCGGCGGGACGAGGCGGCGCCATCTCCCACGGGCGCAGCCCCACGAAGAGCGTGCGGCCCGCGGCGTCGAAGGCGATCCCCGCGTGCTCCGTGACGCGCAACGTGTCGCCGAGGCCGGGGCGCCCCGCGCCCGCGAGCACCCGCGGCGGTTCTGTCCTGGTGACGTCGTCCCAGACCAGCGCGTCGTGGGAGTCCTCGACGCGCGCCGTGTCCTTCAGGGAGCGGAGCACGGCCAGCTGGCCCGAGCCCTCGCGCCAGGTGAGGGCGCGATACCGGGCGTGCTTCGCGTCGAGGGTGCGCACTACCCCGGCAGCGGGGTCGAACAGCGAGACGCCGTTTCCCGCCCCGGACGCAGTCCGGAGCGTCATCGCCACGAGCGCACCGCCGTCCCTCCAGGCGTAGGCGTCCACGTTTCCGAAGAGCGTGAGAGCCCCCGTGGCCGGATCCAGGACGATCAAGTCGGAGCCCAGCGTGTCGGCGCTCGGGAACGCCTGGGCCGCCAGCCAGCGCCCGTCGTCGCTGAACGCGAACGAGCGCGCCTCGAAGTGCACCGAGTCCTTCGGCACTGCCAGGTTCACCAGGCCCAGCTTCGTGCGCGCGGGCTTCTTGGCCTTCTCCGCCGCCTCCGCGTCCTTGGGGGACACCCCCTTCAGGTACGCCAGCCAGCGCCCGTCCCCGCTGAATCGCGGCCCGGTGGCGTGGGGCAGCACCAGCGTCTCGCTGGAGCCGTCGGCGCGCCTCAGGCGGACCTCCACCGACTCGTCGGTGCGGCGGATCGAGGCGGCGAGCCAGCGCCCGGTGGGGTCGAGATCGTACGAGCCCAGCGTCTCCCACTTCCCGTAGTCGGAGGGAGTGAGGGGGGGCTTGCCCTGCGCGGTGAGAGGCGCGGCGGACCCGACGACGAGTGCCGCGGCGAGGATGAGCGAGGGGAGCACGGCGAGGGAGCGGAGCCCCTGGGCTACAGGCGGCTCAGCACGGCGGTGGCGCATGGGTCCTCCGGCGGGTACGGGGATGCCTGAGGCACAATTGCCGGCGCACCGCGCCGCCGGGCAAGGTGCGGCGTCGTCCTCCATTGCCCGCCCCCACCCCCCGCCATAGTGTCACCGGGCCTTTCCACAGCACCATCCAGACGGGAGTCCGTCCATGCTGCGCGCGCTCCGAGCGGCCCTCGCCGCCACCTCCGCCCTCGTCCTCCTCGCCACCGCTCCCCACGGGGCCACGGCCCAGGGGACCCGATTCCTCCGGCAGCCCTCGGTGGGCCCGGGCGCCATCGCCTTCGTGCACGCCAACGACATCTGGGTCGTGGCCCGGGACGGCGGGCAGGCGCGGCGCCTCACCTCCGACGCCGGCGCCGAGACCGAGCCGGCCTTCAGCCCCGACGGGAAGTGGATCGCCTTCACCGGCGAGTACGGCGGCAACCAGGACGTGTACGTGGTGGCGGCCGCGGGCGGCCAACCCCAGCGCCTCACCTGGCACCCGGGCGCCGACGTGGTCCAGGGGTGGACGCCCGACGGGAAGGTCCTCTTCCAGTCCGGGCGCCAAGGCGTGCCCACGCGTCTGACCCAGTTCTTCACCGTGCCGGTGAGCGGTGGGCTCCCCCGCGTGCTCCCGGTGCATCAGGCCTATCAGGGCGAAATGTCCGACGACGGCCGCATGGTCGCGTACCAGGAGATCGGCTACTGGGACCCGGAGTGGCGCAACTACCGCGGGGGCCAGGCCCAGCCGGTGCGGGTGGTGACCCTGGCTTCGCTGGGGCTCGAGACTCCTCCGTGGGAGGGCGAGCGCCAGATGGACCCGACGTGGATGGACGGCGTGGTCTACTACATGTCGGAGCGTGACTGGGCGGTGAACGTGTGGTCCTACGACCCGCGCACCAAGCAGGAGAAGCAGCTCACGCGGCACGCGGACTTCGACGTGAAGAGCCTCGATGCAGGCCACGGCGTGGTGGTGTACGAGCAGGCAGGCTACCTGCACGAGATGAATCCGGCCACCGGCGCCGGCCGCCGTCTGGTCGTCCAGGCCCAGGGCGATCAGAACTGGGCCCGCGCCCGTTGGGAGGACGTCCCCGCCAACCAGCTCACCAACCCCCGGCTCTCCCCCACAGGGAAGCGCGCGCTCTTCGAGCACCGCGGCGACGTCTTCACCGTCCCCGCGGACGCCGGCTCGTGGCGCAACCTCACGGAGAGCTCGGGCGTTGCGGACCGGTATCCCGTGTGGTCGCCCGACGGCAATCAGATCGCCTGGTTCAACGATCAGGGCGGCGAGTACGGCCTGGTCATCGCGGACCAGGAGGGGAACAGCCCGCGGCGCATCGCCATCCCCGGCAACACGTTCTACTTCACGCCGGCGTGGTCGCCGGACGGCGCCAGGATCGCGTTCACCGACACCGACTTCAGGGTGCGGGTGGTCGAGCTTGCGTCGGGGAAGGTCACGGACGTGGACGGCGAGGAGTACGCCGACCCGCGGCGGAGCATCGACCCGGTGTGGTCCCCGGATTCGCGCTACATCGCCTACACCAAGCGCATGGGGAACCTCCTGCGGGCGGTGATGGTGCACGACGTGCGGAGCGGCGAGACGCGCCAGCTCACCGACGGGATGGCCGACGTCATCGCCCCGGTGTGGGACGCCTCGGGGAAGTATCTCTACTTCCTCGGCTCCACCGACTACGCGCTGAACACGGCGTGGCTGGACATGACCGCCTACGACCGGCCGGTCACCCGCGCTCTGTACGCGGCCATCCTCAGGGCGGGCGAGCCCTCGCCCTTCCTGCCCAAGAGCGACGAGGAAGGTGGAGCGCCAACCGAGGAGAAGAAGCCGGCCGCCGGTGCGGCGACCGCCGCGGCCCCTGCGGCACCCCCCGCCGTCACCATCGACTTCGACGGCATCGCGTCGCGCATCGTCGCCGCCCCCGGGCTTCCCGTCCGGAACTACACCGGTCTGGAGCCCGCGCCCGAGGGGATGGTGTTCGTCGCCGAGGCCATCCCCAACGAGCAGGGCGCCACTCTGCACCGGTACAGCCTGAAGGACCGCAAGGCGACCGAGTGGGTGAAGGGTGTGAACGACGCCACCGTGTCCCACGACCGCAAGAAGATCCTGTGGCGCTCGGGCTCCAACTGGACGGTGTCGGACGCCGGGGGCGCCCCGCCCAAGCCCGGGGACGGACGGCTGGCGCTCGCCCTGCGCGTGCGCATCGAGCCCAAGGAGGAGTGGGCCCAGATGCTCCGCGACGGGTGGCGCTTCATGCGCGACTTCCTGTACGTGGACAACACCCACGGGGCACCGTGGAACGACGTGTGGTCCTGGTACTCGGCGTGGCTCCCGGACGTGGAGCACCGCGCCGACTTCAACCTCCTCCTGGACATGGTGTCCGGCGAGATCGCGGTGGGCCACTCCTACGTGCGCGGCGGCGACTATCCCGAGCTGGACAACCCCCGCACCGGGCTCCTCGGGGTGGATCTGGAGGAGGCGGACGGCGGATACCGGATCACCCGCATCTACACCGGGGAGAGCTGGAACCCAGGGCTCGTCGGGCCTCTGGGACAGCCGGGGATGGACGTGAAGGAGGGCGATTTCCTGGTCGCGATCGACGGCACGCCTCTGGCGCCGCCCGCCAACCCGTACCGGCTCCTGGAGGGAGCCGCCGGGCGCACGATCAAGGTGCGCGTGAACGGCCGCCCCGGCCTGGAGGGCTCCCGCGAGCTCACGGTCGAGCCGGTCGCCAACGAAGGCCAGCTCCGGTCCTGGGCCTGGGTCGAGGGGAATCGCCGCAAGGTGGACGAGCTCAGCGGCGGCAAGCTCGCCTACGTCTACCTGCCCAACACCGGACAGGGTGGATACACCTACTTCAACCGCATGTACTTCGCCCAGCAGGACCGGAAGGGCGCGGTCATCGACGAGCGCAACAACGGAGGCGGGTCCGCAGCGGACTACATCATCGAGGTCCTGGACCGGGAGCTCATGGGCTACTTCAACTCCCGCACGCCGTCGCACCGGGTGTTCACCCAGCCCATGTCGGCGCTGTGGGGGCCCAAGACCATGATCATCAACGAACGCTCGGGCTCGGGCGGCGACCTCATGCCCTTCCTCTTCCGGTCCAAGAAGATCGGCCCGCTGGTGGGGACCCGGACGTGGGGCGGGCTCGTGCACACCGCCGACACGCCTCCACTCATCGACGGCGGCCGCTTCGTGGCGCCGCGGGGCGGGTTCTTCAACGTGGACGGGGAGTGGGACGTGGAGGCCGTGGGGGTGGCCCCGGACATCGAGGTCAAGAACGACCCCAAGGACGTCGCCGCCGGAAGGGACCCGCAGCTGGAGGCGGCCGTGGCCGAGACGCTGAAGCGCCTGGCCACCGAGGGGATCCAGCTCAAGGCCGAGCCGGCGCCGCCGGTGCGCTACCGGAGGCCCGTGCGCTCGGGAGGGAGCTGAGGGAGGTCCTGCAGGAGGTCCTGCGGAGGGCGCTGGCGAGGAAGCGGAGAGGCGGAACGTCGAGATGATCCCGGGACCGGGTCCCGCGTCCCGGGATCACCCCGGGGTCATCTCTTCGTCTTGATGAGGATGACGCCGTTGGCGCCCCGGCTCCCGTAGATGGCCGTCGCGCCCGCGTCCTTCAGAACGCTGATTGACCCGATGGTGCTCGGATCGATGCTGGCGAGCCCGTCGGCGGACTCGATCAGCATGCCGTCGAGCACGAAGAGAGGCTCCTCACCCCCGAGGACGGAGGTGTTGGTGCCACGGATCCTCACGCTGATCCCCCCGCCGGGGCGGTCGAGGACCCGCACGCCCGGGGTCCGCATCAGCATCTCGGCGAGCGTCCTGAACTGCCCCATCTGCGTGTCTTCGCCCTTGAGCGTGGACACCGACCCGGTGACGCGCTCCGGGTCGGCCTTCCCGTAGCCGATGTCCACGCCCTCGGCGTTCGAGGGGTCGCCCCCTCCGGCGGACGGGGCGCTCGCGCAGGCGGCCAGTAAGAACAGGGCGGAAGCCGCGAGAAGCCGGGACGGACGGAGGACGGGGCCAGACCCGATGAAGGTGATCATGACGCACGGTAGGAGACCCCGCGTCCTTGGGCAAGGCATCACGGTCCCCTCCCCCCGCCCACGGCGCACGCTATAATGCCACCATCCACCCGAGCCCAGGAGCGATCCGCCGCCATGGCCAAGAAGCCCACCGCCCACAGCCGCCACCGCAAGGACCTCTCCGACATGCCGGACTGGATGAGGCAGAAGGCCTGCCCCAACCGGCACAAATACCTCTCCGGGAAGCGCGTGCTCCCGAAGGGCATCACCGGCAAGGAGAAGCTGGCGGACATGGTGGACGACGCCTTCCTGGCGTACAACTCCGGGCGCCTGCGCGAGGCGTGCCGGCTCTTCACGGAGAAGATGCTGGAGCCCGACGTCACCATCGGCATGAGCCTGTCCGGCGCGCTCACCCCCGCCGGCCTGGGGTGCTCGTCCATCGTGCCCCTCATCAAGGCGGGCTTCGTGGACTGGATCGTCTCCACCGGAGCGAACCTCTACCACGACATGCACTTCGCGCTGAACTACCCGGTGCGCATGGGCAGCCACACCATGGACGACACCGAGCTGCGCGACAACGACATCGTGCGGGTCTACGACGTGCTCCTGGGCTACAGCGACTGCCTGATGGCCACCGACGAGATCCTGCGCCGCATCCTCGGGGGACCCGAGTTCCAGAAGGAGATGGGCACGGCGGAGCTCCACTACCTGCTCGGCAAGCACGCCGCGTCGTGGGAGCGGCAGGCCGGGCTCAAGGACGTTTCCGTGCTGGCGGCGGCGTACCGGGCCGGCGTGCCGTGCTTCACGTCGTCGCCCGGCGACTCCACGATCGGCATGAACGTGGCGGGCGAGGAGCTGCGCGGCAGCAAGCTGCGCCTGAACCCGGCCATCGACGTGAACGAGTCCACCGCCATCGTGCTCGCCGCCAAGCGGTCCGGAGGACGGAGCGCCGTGGTGCTGTGGGGCGGCGGGAGCCCGAAGAACTTCATGCTCCAGACCGAGCCCCAGATCCAGGAGGTGCTCCGCATCAAGGAGTTCGGCCAGGACTTCTTCCTGCAGGTGACCGACGCCCGGCCCGACACCGGCGGCCTGAGCGGCGCCACGCCCAGCGAGGCCGTGAGCTGGGGGAAGGTGGACCCGGACCGGCTCCCCGACGCGGTGGTGTGCTACACCGATACCACCATCGCGATGCCCATCCTGACCCACTACGCGCTGGCCCGCCACAAGAAGCGGCCGCTGCGTAAGCTCTACCAGGCCCGGCCGGCCATGCTGAAGGCCCTCACCAGGGAGTACTTCGCCCACAACAAGGTGAAGATGCTCGACGGCTCCGACCCGGTCCTCGACTGACACCATGCCCAAGACCACCCCAGCCCAGCTGCAGGAGCTCGCCTCCGAGCACGGAACGCCGCTCGTGGTCATCAACCACGACATCCTGCGCCAGAACTACGCCCAGTTCAGGAAGCACCTGCCCCGGGTGCAGGCCTATTACGCCGTGAAGGCGAACCCGGCGCCGGAGATCGTGCGCACGCTCTTCCAGGCCGGAGCGAGCTTCGACGTGGCGTCGCTCCCCGAGTTCATGCTCGTGTACGATCTGATCAGGAAGCGGCCTGCGGCGGAGCGGCAGGCGTTCGTGTGGGACAAGATCATCTACGCCAACCCGATCAAGCCCAAGGAGACGCTCCAGGCGCTCGACAAGTACAAGCCGCTGGTCACCTTCGACAACCGCGTGGAGATCGGCAAGGTCCGCGATCATGCACCTCACGCCGGGCTCCTGCTGCGGCTGCGCGTGCCGAACACCGGCTCCATGGTGGAGCTCTCCTCCAAGTTCGGGTGCGAGCCCGGGGACGCCGTGCACCTCATCGAAGAGGCCCACGCGTCCGGGCTGGTGGTGGAGGGCCTGAGCTTCCACGTCGGGAGCCAGTGCACGAACTTCGAGAACTTCGTGCAGGCGCTGAACATGGCCGCCGCGGTGCGCGACGAGGCCCTCTCCCGCGGCTTCGACATGAAGATCCTGGACATCGGCGGCGGGTTCCCGGTTCCGTACAACCGCCACGTCCCCCCGTTCAGCGAGCTGGCTCGGATCCTCAACGCCGAGATCAATCGGCTCTTCCCGAAGGAGACGGAGATCCTGGCCGAGCCCGGACGCTTCTTCGTGGCCACCGCGGTGACGGCGGTGGCCAGGGTGATCGGCCAGGCCGTGCGCGACGGCAAGCCCTGCTACTACGTGGACGACAGCGTGTACCACACGTTCTCGGGGCTCATCTTCGACCACTGCCCGTACCACTTCAAGGCGTTCCGGAAGGGGCGCGCCGAGGTGTGCGCGGTCTTCGGGCAGACGTGCGACGGGCTGGACACGATCTCCCAGTCGGAGCTGCTCCCCCCGCTCCGACTCGACGACCTGGTCTACTCCGACAACATCGGCGCGTACAGCAACGCGTCGGCCACCTGGTTCAACGGGTTCCCGCCTGCGAAGGTCGTGCACATCAACGAGTAAGCATGGATCTCTCCCCCTCGGCCCGCAGCGCCGCCGTCGCGGCATGCATCCTCAGCCTCGGCCTCGTCGGGTGTGGGGGCGCCGGGGCCGGGCCCGACCCGAACGCCCCTCGAGGGTTGGTCATCACGGCGGAGGAGCTGGCCGGGACCGGCGCCTACACGGTGTGGGAAGCGCTTCGGGCCAAGGTGAAGTTCGCCATCTTCGCCACGGACGCCGAGGACCGCCCCACCGGCATCCGTACCCGTGGGCGCTCCTCGCTCCAGCGACAGGAGAGCATGCTGGTCTACCTGGACAACGTCCCGCTGTCGGACCTGCGCATGCTCCAGGACATGCCCGTCTCTCGGGTGGAGCGCATCGTGGTCCTGAGGGGCCCGGACGCCACCACCTTCTTCGGGACGAACGCAGGGGATGGCGTCATCCAGATCTTCACCCGGTCGCGCTAGGGAGCTCCGCTCCGGCGGGGCTGCACGTCGTGGAGGGAGCTGACTTCAGCCCCCTCCACGACGGATCGGGAGTAACTGGAGCGGCACCCGGGTGCCGTACTCCGTGGCCCCGGCGAGCTTGCCGAAGTACGCATGCACCGCGTCGGCGACCTCACGGATGGCCTGGGACAGCCGGTCGCTGTCGCCGTAGTTGCCCATGACCGCCACGACGTAAGGTCGCCCCGGCAGATCCACATAGCCCCAGTTAACCCGCACTCCCGTGATCGTTCCGGTCTTCTGGCCGACCACGACGCCGGCCGGAGCAGCCTCACGGATGGGCCCTTCGTGGGGGATCTCCAGGATGTCCCGCAGCTCACGGCACTCCGCCGCGCCCATGGGGAGGTCGCACCGGTAGATGCGCTCCATCAACTGCGCCGCCTCCTGGGGAGTGGAGATGTTCTCGTTCCCGCGCGCGCTCTCTTCGGGACGGATCATCTTGCGCTGCAGCCTGGTCTGCGGCAGGCCGAGCTCCGCCATGGTCCGGTTGACGTTGTCCATGCCCACACGGTCGATGAGCAGGTTCGTGGCCATGTTGTCGGACACGATGACCATCAGGACGGCCAGGTCGTGCAACGACAGCGACGACGTGCCGTCCTTGAAGTGCTGCAGCTGGCTCCCCGAGACCCGGTCCGAGGCCCGGATCGGGACCGCCTCCTCCACCCGGAGCGTCCCCACCGCCGCCTGCCGGTAGAGCTCGACGAGGACCGTGACCTTGATGGCGCTCCCCTGGGGAAACATGAGCGCCTCGTTCACCCCGAAGCGCTCGCCGCTGGTGAGGTCGACCACCTGGAGCCCCATGACGCCCGGCACGTCAGAGGCGATGCGCTGGAGTTCGTCCTTCAGCTTCTCCGCGAGGATGGCCCGATGCGCCACCTGCGCTCCTGCCGACGCCGCTGCGAGGCACGTCCCCAGCGCCACGGCGACGACGATCCGCCACCGTGGCGCGGAGAGGACCGTGCCGCTCACCGCTCCCTGCGCGGCTCGTTCACCGCGAGCTTCACGATCTCCATGAACTTATCCCTCGGGTTCGCACCCGCCGGCGTCTGCGTGAACACGAGGCCGATGATGTCACGGGCGGGGTCCACCCAGGCGAAGGTACCGTCGGAGCCGCCGTGGGAGTAGATACCCTCCTCTTCGTCGAGCGACCAACCATACCCGTACCCGGGCTCTCCGGCCGGTGTGTGCCGGGACGTCATCAGCTTCACCGTCTCTTCCTTCAGGATGCGGGTGTTCCCGTAGATGCCTCCGTTCAGGAACGTCTGCAGGAAGATCGCGTAGTCCGGGGCCGTCGAGATCAGCCCACCCGAGGCGCGCACGAACGGCACCTGCGGCGGATCCCCCGGCTTCCAGCCTGGGGTCCACTTGCCGTCCGGCCGTCGCGTATAGTACACGGCGCCCATGCGCTGGAGCTTGCCGTCCAGCTTGTCGGCCACCTCCATGTGGTAGGTGTCGTTCATGCCCAGAGGACCGTAGATGCTCGCGCGCAGGAACTGGTCCAGCAGCTGACCGGAGGCGATCTCGATCAGCGCGCCCACCGTGTTGAAGCCGGGGTTGCTATAGCTGTAGGTCGTTCCCGTCGTGACCGCGGCGCCGACCTCACCGAAGCGCGTCGCTTCCTTCTGCAGCGTGGGGTCCGGCAGGTACGGCTCCATGAACAGCGTGTTGATGCGGAACCCGCTGGTGTGGCTGAGCAGATGCCCGAGGGTCATGAACCCCGCGCGGTAATTGTCGAACGACGGGATGTGCTTCCGTACGGGATCGGCGAAGCTGAGCTTGCCTCCCTCCACGAGAATCGCCGCTCCGGTGGCCACCACCGGCTTGGTGTTGGACGCCATGCGGAACATGGTGTTCTTCTCCATGGGCAGGTTGGCCTCCCAGTTGCGGGTGCCCACCGCCTCGTGGAGCACGATCTTCCCGTGGCGCGCCACCAGCAGGACCGCACCCACCAGATCCCCGCGCGCCACGGCCTCCCGGTACAGGCCCACGCCGCCCTGGAGGACGGCAGCCGACATCCCCACCTCGTCCGGAGCGCCGGTGGTGAGCGTGACACCCTGGGCCGCCAGCGGAGCGACGTACAGCGTCGCCAGCGCCGCCGCGACGAGCCCGCGCCACCCGGCCCCCCTCCATGTTCCTGTCATGCTGGCCATGTCAGAGATCACTTGTTGATGTTGGGGTTGCCCACGCGCTCCACGTCGGGGAGCGGGAAGCACTTGGTGTTCCCGTACGGCACGCCGGTGTGGTCGATGCCGTTCGGGTGGATGGACCCGGGCTCGCCCTTGTAGGGCACGGCGTACGGCGTGCCCTGGAAGCGGTAGTGGTCGTTGAACCGGAGCCCCCCGTCCAGGAACAACTCGCGCACCCGCTCCTCGATGACCTGCTTCACCACCTCGTCCTTCGTCGCCGTGTTGTTCGGGTCGTATCCGGGGATGCCCGCCGCAGTGTGGAACGTGTTGATGATCCGGCGGGCCGTGGCCAGATCGCCGTTGCGCGCCGACGCTTCCGCGACGATCAACTGCGCCTCCGCATACGACGTGATCTTCATCGCCTCAGCCCGCGTGCTGGCCTTGGTCACCGGGTACCAGTGGATGGTGGCGTTGTCGAAGGCGGGCTTGTTCTGCGTCGTGATCTTCACTCGGGGATCGGACACTCCCTGCCACTTCAGGTCACGGAAGTTGGGCGCGATGGAGCCGTTCCGACCGTATGAAGGGCACGTGACGTTGGAGCAGATCGGGTTGTACCGCGCGGCGGCGGTCTCGTCCCGGGAAGCGTTCTTGACGTATCCCGCCGGCACGAGGGAAGCGTCCGCGATGGCTCCGGACAGGTTGCTCAGGTCCAGACGGACCCGCGCGCGCCCCGCCAGCGCCAGGTTCTTCATGTCTGCGTTGTTGACCTGGGTGGCCAGCGCGAGACCTTCGGTGAAGCGCTCTTCGGCCAGCGCCATCACCTCCGACCGGGTCATGAGCTCGCCGCCGTCGATGGCCATCTCGCAGAAACCCTCGCCCAGAGCCAGCAGCGCCCATCCGCCATAGACGCGAACGGTTGCGAGGCTGAGCGTCTTGTTGGCCACCAGCGCATCCGGGAACTCCGTGATGCGCTTGTAGATGTCCTCGGACTGGTAGCGGGCGATGTGCAAGGGGCTATAGATGCCGTAGGGCGACCCGCACCCCGCAGTCGCGTAGGAGGCATCGGACGAGTCCACGCGCCTCGTGCCCCAGTTGCGCTGGACCAGATTCCCCGACGCCTGGATGAACTGGTCGGAGATGAGCGCCGTGCCGGCAACGTAGTTGGCCCAAGCGCACTCGAAGTCCGTCTTCACGCTGTTGACCAGCACGGAGGTCAACGCGGGATCGTTCAGCGCCTCCTCGGGAACGCGACCCGGGAGCTTGACGTCCAGCAGGTCGCTGCACCCCGCGAGCACGGAGGCAGAGAGCATCGCGGCGCCGGCCAACACCCGGGCATGGCGGAGTTGCCTACGCATGGTGGCTTCCTTGGTTGGAGTCTTCATCAGAAGGTCACCCGCACGGTGGTGAGGATCCGCTTGAGCTGGGGCCACCCTTCCTGATAGTAGGCCGTCATCTCCGTGCTGTTCGTCGAGCGCACCTCCGGATCCGTCTGTCTCACTCCGAAGTCGTACTTCTGCGCCACCCAGATCGTCCACCAGTTCTGCGCCGACACCGTGAGGGACGCTCGGGCGAAATTCAGTCGCTCGACGAGAGACTGCGGGAACGTGTACGTTGCGGACACGTCGCGGAGCTTGGCCCAACCGCCCTTGATGGTTCCGGGCTGACGGCGGATGTCCAGGATGTCGTAGGCCAGCAGGATCGGGTCCTCGCCGAGGATGATGGCAGGCTGGTTCCGGAACGACATGAGCGAGGCGCGGATGTCGCCGCTGAGCAGCGTGTTCCCACCCAGGAAGTCCACCTGCGCGAAGAGCTGCAGGTCCCGGTACAGCGTGACCGTGAGGTTGGTGGACCCCTCCCAGGTGGGCTGGGAGGCGCCCCACCACACCTGAGGCGCCGAGGCGCAAGGAACCGGAGCGCCCCCGCCCGAGGAGAAATTCGTCCCCGGGATCAGCTCCCCGCCCTCGCACATCATGTTGATGGCCTTGGGGGCCGCACCGCTGCGGTCGATGTCGGCCGACACCACGCGCCGCATGAAGATGCTCGTGAGCGGGAAGCCGGTGACGTTGTACATGCCGTAGGGCGCGTTGATCACCAGCGAGGCCGGTCCGCCGAGGCTCACGACCTCGTTCGAGTTCTTGGAGAACTTGAAGCCGACGTCCACCTGCACGTTGTCACGCCGGAAGGCGTCGCCCGTGATGCCCACCTCGAAGCCCTGGTTGGTCACTTCGCCCAGGTTCCGGAACTGCGACCCCGGGAAGCCCAGGGACGGCGTCACCGGAACCGACACGATGGCGTCGGTGGTCTTCTTGGTATAGTACGTGAACTCGATTCCGAAGCGCTCGTCGAACAGCGTCGCGTCGAATCCGGCCTCCAGCTCCTGTCCCACCTCGGGCTTCAGGTCGGGGTTGCCGATGTTCGAAGGCGTCAGCGTGGGAGCGCCGTTCTCGCCCGACGCCGGCTCGTAGATGCGCAGGGCCGCGAACACGTCGGGCTGCTGCCCAGCCTTGCCCCACGCCGTGCGGACCTTGAGCGCGTTGATGAACTCGAACCTGGAGACGAACGACTCCTCGCTCAGAACCCAACTCGCGCTGAACTTCGGGTAGACGACGAAGTCGTAGTTCT
Source organism: Longimicrobiales bacterium (assembly GCA_035477395.1). Taxonomy (GTDB): domain Bacteria; phylum Gemmatimonadota; class Gemmatimonadetes; order Longimicrobiales; family Gaopeijiaceae; genus SZUA-318. The sequence continues at coordinate 7,198 of DATIKQ010000027.1, read as the reverse complement.
TCCCGAAGGCGCTGTTGTCGTCACCGCGCACCGCGCCGGTAACGAAGATGCGGTTCTTCCACGCTATCTGCTGCTGCACATAGGCGCCCACGGTCTTGTTCTCGAGGAAGTTCTCCGCTCCGGAGCGGATGGCGCCTGCGCTCACGGTCTCGAGTGCCCGGACGGGGAACGTGCTCCCCGTGGCCGTCTCCTCCGTAACCTGCTTCGCGTAGTACTGGAGGCCTCCGGCCGTCTCGAGCGCGAGGTCCGCGCCGACCTTCGTCGTGGCGATGGCCGCGTAGTCGAGGCTGCTGAGGGTCTCCCTGTAGTTCTCAACCGACCTGGACCCCACCTTGCTCGAGCCCAGCGTTTCGCTGAGCCGGGCGAGCGACGAGAGCCGCTGGGCCGTCAGGTCGGTCCCCATCGTGAGGCGGTGGGAGAACCAGGACATCGGCCGGTGGCTGATGGTGCTCGTGATGACGCCCCGGCTGAGGTCCTCGTATCCCTCGTAGTCGTCTTCGATCCCCTCCGGCGGCCCGGTCAGGTAACCACGGGACAGCCCGTCCACGCCTCCCGCGAGTTTCCTCCCCGGCTCGCACCCGGGCGACGCGCACGCCCACAGGATGCGGACGGAGATGGGCTGCACGGCGCCTGCGGAGCGATAACGGCTCTTGATGAACGAGATCCCGAGGTTGAGCGAGAACTTCTCGCTCGGAATGAAGCTCAGGTTGGCGCGGTTCGAGAGGCGGTTGCGCCAGTTGTACGTGACCGGACCCTCGTCCCTGCTCCATCCGGTGGCGAAGTAGTAGTTCATCGGGCCGGCGCCGCCGGAAACGCTCATCTCGTACTCACGGGGCATCCCGGTGCGGAACCAGGGCCCGAAGGAGATCGTGTCACCGGGGTACTCCCCGGTGACACGATCGCTCGTCAGCGGGCTGAACTCCACGAGTTGACCCGCCGCGTTCTTGTAATAGGCGTGCTGCCAGAGGTTCTCGGGGTCCGGCAGCCAGTTGGCTCCCTGCTTCACGGAGAGGTTCCAGACGGGCGCGCCGGCGCTGCCGCGCTTGGTGATGATGTTGATCACGCCGTTCGACGCTTCGGTGCCGTACAGTGTCGCGGCGGCCGGCCCCTTGATGATCTCGATGGACTCGATGATGTCGGGGTTGATGTCGTTCAGGCGCGACGGCGGCGAGCGGGAGTCCACCCCGGGACCGGAGTTCACCGAGTTGCTGACCCTCACGCCGTCGATGTAGATGAGCGGCTCCGACGACAGGGCCAGGCTGTTCGCGCCGCGGATGCGGATGTTCGCACCCGCGCCGATGTCGCCGCCGCCGGACAGGATCGACACGCCCGCAACGCTGGACAGGAGCTTCTGCACGTTCGGGGGGGGAGCGCGCTCGGCCAGCTTGCTCACGTCCACGTCCCCCAGGGCGTTCCCGAGCGACCGCTTGAGTTGCTGCTGGGGCGTGCCGGTGACCACGATTGCGTCCAGGGTGACCGCGCTTTCAATGAGCGGGAGGACCAGGTCGCTCCGCCCCACCTCCACCGTCTGCTCGAGGTCGCGGTAGCCGATCATCACGACCCGGAGGGTCACCTGCGCACCGGAGAGCCCCCCGAGGACGAAGCGGCCCCGGTTGTCGGTGATCACGCCCCGGCTCCCCGCCATGACCTGGGCGCCCACGAGGGGCCGGCGCGTCGTGGACTCGACGACCTGGCCACCCACGGTCTGCTGCTGGGCCACGGCGGCCGCCGCAGCGAAGAAGAGGCATAGACATGCGACCAGCAACGCAAGGCCCGGGGACGGTCGCAGCAGTCGGACGGGGTTTGGCACGACGAGCATGGTGCCTCCGCAGCAAGGGTGGGAGGGTATCACGCAGCACATAGACGCGGCGTTGTACTTCCGTACCTAATAGGAAGGCGCCGCTGAGAACGCAAGAACATCCAGTAGCCTGGCTCTCGCCGCTCCGCCGTGGTCGGGCCTCCGGGCCGTTGGAATCCGTTCCCTGTGGCGGTATCCTGTGGTCGGAGCCCATTCCTCCTCTCCCTCATGGCGACACCCTTGGCCAAGTCCACCTCGCATCGGTGCTTCCCGCTCCTCGCCTGTGCGGGCGGCGTCCTGCTCCTCTTCGCGGCGTCCTGCTCCCCACCCCTGCCGGCGGGCGCCACCGACCCGAATGCCCCCAGGGGTGAGGTCATCACGGCGGAGGCCATCGCCGAGGCCAACGCGAGCACGGCGTGGGAAGCGCTCCGGCGGACGTTCCGGCGCGTGACCTACGTCACCGACGCCGGCGGCAGGCCCGCCGCCATCCGGGCGCGAGGACGCTCGTCGCTCCGCTTCAACGACGGCATGCTCGTGTACGTGGACGAGATGCTCCTGTCGGACATCACCATCCTGGCCCAGATGCCCGCCTCGACCGTGGAGCGCATCGAGATCCTGAGCGGCATCGAGGCGAGCACCTACTTCGGGACGAACGCCGGAGACGGCGTGATCCACATCATCACGAAGGGCCGTTAGCCATGTCCAACCAGCGTTCACGCCGCGACTTCCTCACCCTCACCGCCTCGTCGGCGCTGGCGCTGGGTGCTGCCGCCTCCCTGCCTTCCCGCGCCGGCGCCACCCGGCCCGGGGTGCCTGGGCCGAGGCCGGACCCGGTGCGTCCTCCCCGCCTCCGCCCCGGCGACACGGTGGGGCTCGTCAACCCGGCCGGTGCGACGTGGAACCCCATGGACGTGGACATCGTCCGAGAGACCTTCGAGGCCATGGGGCTGAAGGTGCGGGTGGGCGACCACGTCCTCGACCGGCACGGCTACCTGGCCGGGCTCGACCAGGACCGGGCCGACGACGTCAACCGGATGTTCGCGGACCGCGACGTGCGCGGCGTCGTGTGCATCCGCGGTGGCTGGGGATGCGCCCGCCTCCTCCCGCTCCTGGACTACGAGGCGGTGCGCCGCGACCCCAAGGTGCTCCTCGGCTACAGCGACATCACCGCGCTGCACACGGCCCTGCACGCGCGCACCGGGCTGGTCACGTTCCACGGTCCTGTCGGGATCTCGCGGTGGAGCCGCTTCAACGTCGAGTGGCTGCGCCGGGTCGTGTTCGGTGCCGAGGCGGTGACCTTCGAGAACGACAAGGAGTTCAATCCCGAGCAGACGCTGGCGCTGCGGGAGAACCGCACCCGCGTCCTCACCCCCGGCGTGGCCCGCGGGCGCCTCCTGGGCGGGAACCTCACCGTGCTCTCCACCATCGTCGGCTCCGGGTACCTCCCGGACTTCACGGGGTGCGTGCTCTTCCTCGAGGACGTGGAGGAGGCGCCGTACCGCATCGACAGGATGCTCACCCAGTTGTCCCTCGCCGGCATCCTGGGCCGCGCCGCGGCCGTGGTCTTCGGCAATTGCACCGGGTGCACCCCGGGCGCCGGGTACGGCTCCCTCACCCTGGACGACGTGCTGGTGGAGCACCTGGTGCCCCTGGGCGTCCCCGCCTGGCACGGCGCACAGATCGGGCACATCGACGAGCAGTTCACGCTCCCGGTCGGCGCCGAGGTGGAAGTGGACGCGGCCGCGGGCACGATCCGGATGCTCGAGCCGGCCGTGGCCTGAGAGGAGGTCTCATGCGAGACGCCGCTCTGCGGTTCATCATCCCGGTCCTGATGCTCCCGCTGGCCTCCGCCTGCGGTTCCCCGGGCACCGCCCCCGCCCCGGGCGCGGCGACGCCGCCTCCCTCGATCACCGGAGGCGGGACCACGCTCGACGTCAGCTACTCCACCAGCCACGGCGTGGTGACGGACGCGGTGCCGGTCACGCCCGAGGCAGCGTGGGAGGCGCTCCCCAAGGCGTACGCCGACCTCGGAATCCCGGTGCGCGAGGTGTCGGAGACCTCCCGCACCCTGGGCAACTCCCGCCTGGCGATCTCGCGGCGGCTGGGCGACGCGCCCCTTTCCCGCTACCTGGAGTGCGGCTCCAACCTCACCGGCCCCTTCGCCGACCGCTACCGCATCGAGATGCTCATCCGCACGAGCATCGTGCCGGCGGATGCGGGAGGGGTGCGGGTGGAAAGCTACCTCGAGGCCACCGGACGCAACCCGGAGGGGAGCAGCAACACCGGGGTGGCGTGCGCGACCACGCAGCGCCTGGAGCGGGAGATCGCCCGCAGGGTGCGTACCCACGCCGGCGGCGGCGCCTGACTACGCCCGTGCGCCGACGGAGCGGGTACGCCGTGCCCCCCACCCGTCGTGGAGCGGCGGCGCTCACCGCCGCCCTCCTGTTCCTCTCCGGGTGCGGCGACGCGGACCCCACCGCGCCCGAAGCCAAGGGACCGGTGATCGCGTCGTCTTTCCCTACGTCCGCTTCTCCCCTGGCCTCCCCCGTGGAGCTCCGCATCACCGGGTCGAGGCTGGCGTTCGCCACCGTGTCGGGCCCGTCCTGGATCTACCCGGAGCTCGTGAGCCGCACCGACACGGAGCTCCGGGTCCGCGTCGGATTCCGCGGCGGCCCGCCCGGGCCGGCCTGGATCCGCGTCCAGTCCTCCGCGGGGACGGACAGCGTGGTGTTCACGGTGCAGCCGCTGGCCGCCGGAGATTCCCTCACCGAGACGCGTGCGCTCTGGATCAGCCGCTTCGAGTACGCCACCGAGCAGGACGTGCGCACCGCCCTGCAGCGCGCGGGCGACGCGGGCTTCAACGTGGTGTACTTCCAGGTGCGCGGGCGGGCGGACGCCTTCTACCGATCGTCGCTGGAGCCGTGGGCGGCCAACCTCACCGGCACCCTGGGGAAGGACCCGGGGTGGGATCCGCTGGGCGTGGCCGTGGAGGAGGGCAACAAGCGCGGCGTCTCCGTCCACGCCTGGATCAACGCCTTCACCGGGTGGGCCGGGTCCACGCCTCCGCCCGTCTCGGCGCCGCTGCACGCGTTCCTCGAGCACCCGGACTGGGCGATGGTGCACTCCGACGGCACCGTGATGCCCTACGTGAGCGGCGACAGCCGGTGGCTGACACCGGGACACCCCGGGGTGCGCACCCGACTGGCGAAGGTCGCGGCGGACATCGTTCGCAAATACGAGGTGGGCGGGATCCACCTCGACTTCATCCGCTACCCCTCCACGAGCTACTCGTACGACGCCCCCTCCCTGGCGGCCTGGGACTCGGCCAAGGTCAAGGAGCCGGGGCTGGCCTTCGACGAGATGCGGCGCCGCCTGGTGACGCGGGCCGTGGCGGAGACCCGCGACTCCATGCGCGCGGCCTCGCCCACCGCCGAGCTGTCCGCAGCGGTGTGGGGCATCTACCAGAACACCCGCGGCTGGAGCAACGTGAGCACGGGTTACGGCACGCAGCTCCAGGACGCGCGCGCCTGGGACCAGCAGGGGATCGTGGACGTCCTGGCCCCGATGGTCTACTGGACCATCACCCAGAACTACGGCGACCGCCTGGACTACGCATGGCTCGCCGACGACCACGCCACGGCGGTGAAGACGACCCTCCTGGTGGGGCTCTCGGTGCCCGGGATGGACGGCCACTCCCTGGCCCGCCACATCGAGCGGGCCCGCATGGCCGGCGCCGAGGGATCGGCGGTGTTCAGCTACACCGCGCTGAACGACGCCAACCTGTGGACGCCGCTGAAGAGCTGGGCTTTCCACTGGCCCGCGCGGCAGGCGGGTGGGTGAGGCGGTCCCGTCGCCGGATCCCCATTCCATAATGTAGCTACGGTAGCTACATTATTTGCATGAGAGCCGCGGGCGTGCGCGAGATCAAGAACAAGCTGAGCGAGTACCTACGGATCGTCGCTGCGGGCGAGACCGTCCTCGTGACCGACCACGGCCGCGTGGTCGCCCAGCTCGCGCCTCCCCCGGCCCACACCCCTCCGGCGCTGTCGGAGGACGAGGCCCTGGAGCGGCTGGCCGCCTCGGGGAAGCTCCGGCTCCCCCGCGCCAAGGTCCCGACCCCCGGTGCCGGCCCGGTGAAGGGCGTTCCCCAGGGGATCGACCTCGTGGCGATCCTCGCCGACGTCCGCTCCCGCGGCCACGGCGTATGATCTACCTCGACTCGAGCGTCCTCCTGGAGCTCTACCTCGGGGCCCCACGCGCCGCCGAGGCGCGTGCCGTGCTCGACGAGCCGGAGTCGAAGGTCTCCTCGTGGCTGCTCATGGTGGAGGTCCCCATCGTGCTGAGGCGCGCGCTGCCGGGCCCCGGCCAGCGTGCCGCGCTCGCGGCCTGCCTGGAACGCTTCGACGCGGACGTGCGGGACATCGGGCTCGTCGGCTCCCTCAGCGACGTGGCGCTCCGCGTCCGCTCCGACCCCAGGTTCGCCCGGTGCCGGGCGCCGGACGCCGTCCACGCCGCCACCGCGCTGCTCCTCCGGGAGTGGACCGGGCGGTCGGTCCGGATGGCCACCTTCGATGCGCGCCTCGCCGAGCTCGCCGGGGACCTCCACCTCGACTGACGGTGCCCAGCATGGACCGAAACCAGACCGCCGTGGTATAGGTTGACTATGCCCGACACCCCCGCATGCGCCCCCTCGAGGATCCGATCCGGGGTCGAACCTCGAGCCGGGCGAGCAGCGGCGTCCTCGCCCGCGGAGCTGTGATGGCGCGGATGCTCCTCCTCGCGTCGCTCCTGGGCTGGCTGACGCCGGCCTCCATGGGAGCGGCGAGCGCGCCGACCGCGGCAGTCGTGACGGAGGACCCGGCCGAGGCCCTGTACCGCGAGGTCGCACTCGCCGGCATGCTCGAGAGTGCCGTCTTCGTCGAGGCGTACCGCGACATGGAACGGCACGGCTTGCAGGCCAGGATGCTCGCCATCGCCGACATGACGCAGCCCAGCACGGCCAAGAGGCTCTTCGTTCTCGACCTCGAGGAGAGGACGCTCGTGCTCCGCACCTGGGTGGCCCACGGGCAGAACTCCGGTGAGCTGATGGCCGAGCGCTTCAGCAACCGGGACGGCTCACACCAGACCAGCCTGGGGCTCTACCGGGTGGGCGCGGACATCGTGAGCCCGAAGCACGGGCGCGCATTGCTCCTGCACGGGCTGGATCAGGGCGTGAACGACGGGGCCCTTCGCCGCGAGGTGATCATCCACGGCGCCGATTACGTGAGCGCCGAGTTCATTGCGGCGCACGGTCGCCTGGGGCGCAGTTGGGGTTGCCCCGCCGTGCCGCGCGACGACATGGCGCGCGTGATCGAGCTGCTGGCCGACGACGGTCTGCTATACGTGGCCGGCGCCTGAGCG
>DATIKQ010000026.1:0-2420 GCA_035477395.1 Longimicrobiales bacterium | reverse complement strand
TGCTCGAGCACCGCAAGTTCGAGTTCGACGTCGAGCGGGCCATCTTCCTCACCGTGCTGCACCGGCTCTTCTCTCCGGGCAGTGACCGTGCGGCCGAGTACTGGCGGCGCGACTACCGGATCCGTGGCACCGAGTCCTTGGCCCGAGTTTAACAGTTGCGGAGGGTGGGGAGCCCGGAAGCCGTTGTGGCACAACAACCGGGGGCTCTCCGGACCCAAAAGTGTAGTGCCATTATCCACATTTCGTGATGTGGACATAAGCGGCTAATATCCTTGCGTATCTGCCGTTTCGGACCCAGATTGTAGTAGTGTCCTGAACGGGAGGCGCCTTCGTGTTCCTGCGCACCAAGAAGTCGGGCCGCTACGAGTACCTCCAGCTGGTCCACAACACCCGCGTCGAGGGCCAGGTCCGCCAGCAAGTGCTGGCCACGCTCGGACGCCTGGATCAGCTGCGCGACGGCGGCCAGCTCGATAGCCTCATCGCCTCGCTCAGCCGCTTCTCCGAGGTCAGCGCCGTGCTGGGACCCCACGGCCGTACGGCGCTCGAAGGCGCCGAGTCCGTGCGCATCGGCCCCGCCCTGCTCTTCGAGCGGCTCTGGCAGGAGACGGGCATCGGGCCCGTGCTCAGCCGGCTGCTCGCGCACCGCAAGTTCGAGTTCGACGTGGAGCGGGCCGTCTTCCTCACCGTGCTGCACCGGCTCTTCTCCCCGGGCAGTGACCGCGCGGCCGAGTACTGGCGGCGCGACTACCGGATCCGTGACGCCGAGTCTTTGGAGTTGCACCACCTGTACCGGGCCATGGCCTGGCTGGGCGAGCCCGTCGAGGAGCTCGAACAACTGGACGCCGCCCCGTTCGGTCCACGCACGCGCAAGGACGAGGTCGAGGAGGGGCTCTTCGAGGAGCGGCGCGACCTGTTCAGCAGCCTGGACCTGGTGTTCTTCGACACCACGTCGATCTACTTCGAGGGTGCGGGCGGAGCGACGGTGGGGCGGTTCGGCAACAGCAAGGACCACCGGCCCGACCGGCGCCAGATGGTGGTGGGCGCGGTGCTGGACGAGCACGGCGTGCCGATCTGTAGCGAGCTGTGGCCAGGCAACACCACGGACGTCACCACGCTGGTCCCCGTGGTGGACCGGCTGCGGAGCCGGTTCGGGATCGACGAGCTCTGCATCGTCTCTGACCGCGGGATGGTCAGTGCCCGGACCCTCGATGAACTCGGGGCGGAGGGCCGCACCTGCCATTACATCCTGGGTGCGCGCATGCGGGCGGTGAAGGAGATCCGCGAGCGTGTGCTCCTCGATCCCGCACCGCTCTCCGAAGTCCAGGGGCCGCGCCAGGGGAGCGAAGACCCGGCACCCCTCCAGGTCAAGGACGTCCGCCTCGGGGAGGCGCGCTACATCGTCTGCTTCAACGAGGAGCGGGCCCGCAAAGAGGCAGCGGATCGAGAGGCCATCCTGGCGGCGCTCGACGAGCAGCTCCGGCGGGGCGACAAGAGCCTGGTGGGCAACAAGGGCTACCGGAAGTACCTCACCAGCACCGGACCCCACTTCGACATCGACTGGGACAAGGCCGAGGCCGACGCGCGCTTCGACGGGCTCTGGGTGCTGAGGACCGACCTCGAGGTGGATGCGGCGGAGGTGGCGCTCAAGTACAAGGAGCTCTGGCAGGTCGAAGACCTGTTCCGCAGCGTCAAGTCGGTGCTCCGCGCCCGGCCCATCTACCATCAGACGGACGAGGCGATCCGCGGTCACGTGTTCTCGAGCTTCCTGGCGCTCGTGCTCCTCAAGGAGTTGCAGCGCCGCATGGCGGCGCGTGGGTTCAGCTACGAATGGGCCCGCCTCCGCCAGGACCTCGACGCGCTGGAGGAGGTCCGCCTCCGGGCCCTGGGCAGGGACGTCCTCGTGCGCACCGTCCCCCGGGGCGCCGCCGGCCGAGCGCTCCAGGCCGTGGGCGTGGCGCTGGGGCCTGCGGTCCGGTTCATCGAGACCGATCCCGACCCGAGCGGCTGAGCGCCTCCCTCCGCGCCCGGAGCCGGGAATCGTAGTGCCAACGCCCTGCCGCACGCCCGTAAGTCGCTGCTGTGGCATCACTTGGAAATCACAACTGTTAAAGTCGGGCGTGAGCGTCGCCGAGTTGGATGCCGCCGTCGCAGAGCGACCGGCTCCGGTCCGCGCGGCGGTCCTGGAGTTCCTGGCCACCGACCGCGCACAGGCCGTGGCGGCCGGGATGGGGATGAGCGTCTCCGAGCTCTCGACCCAGGTGGCCGGCCTCGATGACGCATCGCTGAATCGGATCGCAGAGCAGGCCGGGATCGATGACGAGGCCCTGGCGGGTGGTGAAGGCACGATCGTGCTCACCGCCACCACGGTCATCATCATCCTGCTCATCATCATCATCCTGGTCCGCTAGAAGCCGGCGAAG
>DATIKQ010000025.1:0-80917 GCA_035477395.1 Longimicrobiales bacterium | reverse complement strand
GAGTGGTTCAAGGACCAGAGGCTCGTCAACCTCACAGAGAGGTATCTTGCCCTACAACACTGAGCAGAACCGCCGGATACGGACCCGTACGTCCGGTGGTATGGGGGGACGGGGGGCGTGAGCCCCCCTCCCACCCGATTGGCCTGCGGCGCCCACTCCGCCGCTCCATGGCCCGACGACGGCGACCCACCTACGTTGCAGACGCGAACCCCACCTCCGTCCCCGCACGGTCATGAACCTCTATCGCCAGTCCCTCCGCGCTTCTCTCGCAGCCCTCGTTCTCGCGCTTCCCGCTTCGGCCCAGCTCCGCACCGATCCCGTGTTCCCCGGGGAGACGTGGGAGGTGGTGGGGCGCGGCGACCTCGCCGCGTACGGCTGGGACGCCGCCAAGCTCCGTGCGGCGATGGACTTCGTGCAGGACTCCTCCTGGATGACGGGCGTGGTGGTGGTGGACCGCGGCCGGGTGGTGGGCACCTTCGGCGACATCGTGGAGCTTTCCTACCTGGCGTCGGCGCGGAAGAGCGTGCTCTCCATGCTCTACGGGAACTGGGTGGAGAACGGCGTCATCGACCTCGAGAAGACGCTCGCCGACCTGGGCATCGACGACATCGGGGGGCTCCTGCCCATCGAGAAGCAGGCGCGCATCCAGGACCTCGTCACCGCACGCTCTGGCGTGTACCACCCTGCGTCCAACGGCGGCGACGACCTGGCCTCGGCCCCGCCCCGGGGCTCGCAGAAGCCGGGGACGTACCAGCTCTACAGCAACTGGGACTTCAACGCCGCCGGCGCCGTGTTCGAGAAGCTCACCGGCCGCGACATCTACGACGAGGTGCAGGCCCAGCTGGCCATCCCGCTCCAGATGCAGGACTGGGACCGGAGCGCGCAGCGCAAGAGCGGCGACCTGAGCATCTCCGTGAACCCGGCGTACCACATGTACTTCTCCACCCGCGACATGGCGCGCATGGGCCTCCTCATGCTCAACGAGGGGAGCTGGAGCGGGAAGCAGATCATTCCGCGCGGCTGGGCCAAGGAGATCGTGCGCCCGGTGACGCCGCTCGGGGAGATGAACCCGGTGCGCCGCCGCGACGGCTACCTCGGGTACGGCTACATGTGGTGGATCTGGGACGGCCCGAAGGCGGTGGGGCCCTTCGAGGGCGCCTACACGGCCCGGGGTGCCGTGGGCCAGTGGATTGCGGTGTTCCCCGCGGTCAACCTCGTGGTCGCCGTGAAGACCAACTCGGTCTACGGGCGCGAGGCCAGCTGGGCGTCGTTCGAGCGGATGCTCGAGATGGTCTTCACGGCCCGGGGGATCGCGCCGGCCCCGGCGGCGGGTTGGCCCTGGAGGTAGCGGAGAAGCCAGGCGACCGGTGGGGGTCGCCCCGTCCGGGCATTCCCCTGCCCCACGCTGCGGGCGACGATTCCCAGTATGCCCCACAGACCGAGGACTGGACCAACATGACCATATCAGGTCAAATTATGGTCATGAACAGGCGCATCGGGGTTGCCGACCTCAAGGCCCACCTCAGCCAGCTGCTCCGGTACGTGCGGAGCGGCCACACGCTCACGGTGCTGGACCGGCGCACGCCGGTCGCGCGCATCGTCCCCCTCGAGGGGGACGGGCTCCTCGCGGCGCGTCCTCCCATGGGCCGCGTCGCCCGCCTCGCCGATGTGCCGCTGCCCCCTCCGGCGTCCCTCCCGCTGGATGCCGTGGGACTCCTCGTGGAGGAGCGCGACCGGGAGCGGAGCGGGTGACCGCTTACTACCTCGACGCCTCCGTTGTGCTCCGCGTCGTCCTGGGGCAGCCCGGGGCCCTGGCGGAGTGGAACCAGGTGGATGTCGGTGTGTCCAGCGCCCTCATGGAGGTGGAGTGCCTCCGGACTCTCGATCGGCTGCGGCTCGCAGTCGGAATGGGCGGGGAAGAGATCGCCGTGAGGCGCGAGGCGGTTTACCGACTCGCCGAGGAGATGGAGCTGGTCACGCCGGGCGCGCCGGTCCTGGCGAGGGCGTCGCAACCGTTCCCCACACCCCTCGGCACTTTGGACGCCGTACACCTCGCCAGCGCCCTGCTGTGGCAGGAAATCCGCCAGGAGGCCCTGGTGTTCGCCACCCACGATCGCGCCCTGGCCACCGCCGCGCGGGCGAGCGGGCTCAGGGTCGTGGGGATCTGAGCGGGCGCCCTACCCCTCCACCGCCGCCTCCGCCTCCATCCACCGCTCCAGCGCGGCGGCGACCGCGCGCTCGGCCGCCGCCAGCTCGGAGCGGAGCGCCGCAGCCTTCTGCACGCCCGTGGCGTCGCCGCCGTAGAGCGCCGGGTCGGCCAGCGCGGCGGTCAGCTCCACCACCCGGGCCTCCAGGCGATGCGCCTCCGCCTCGGCCTCCTCCACGACGCGGCGCAGGGCGCGCACCTCCTTGCGGTCCTGCTTCTCCCGGGCCATCCGGGACCGGGCCTCCTTCCGCCCCTGCTCGTCCCGCGCCGCCCGCTCCTCCACGGCTCGGCGCGCCTCGGCGTCGGCGCGGGCCGCGCGGTCGGCCTCCCAGTCCTCGAAGGACCCCGGGTACTCGGTGATCCTCCCGTCCTCCAGGGCCCACACGCGGGTCACGAGATTGCGCAGCAGCGCCCGGTCGTGGCTCACCAGGAGCACCGATCCCTCGAAGCCGTCCAGCGCGTCCTCCAGCGCCTCCACCGACTCCACGTCCAGGTGGTTGGTGGGCTCGTCGAGGAGGACCAGGTTGGCCCGGGACAGCATGAGCATGGCGAGCGCCACCCGGGCCCGCTCGCCGCCGGAGAGGGTGTCGGCCTTGCGCTGGACCTCCTCGCCCGAGAATCCGAAGCGCCCCAGGTGCGCCTGGACCTTCCCCCGGTCCCACATGGGGCGCAGGTCGTTGACGACGTCGAAGAGGGTCTTGCCCATGGGGATCTGGGCCATGTCCTGCCGGTAGTACGCCAGCTCGATGGAGGGCCCGAGACGGAGCGCGCCGCCTTCCACCTGCCGCTGTCCGGCCACCGCCTCCAGAAGGGTGGACTTGCCGGACCCGTTGGCGCCCACCAGCCCGACCACGTCGCCCCGCTGTAGCACCGCGGAGAACCCGTCCAGCAGGGTACGCGCGCCGATGGCCAGGCGGAGGTCCTCCACCTGGAGCACCTGGTTGCCCCCGCGCTGGGCGGGCTCCAGCGCCAACGACATGACCCCCTCCTCGCCGGGGAGCGCGCTCAGGCGGGGGACGCGGTCCAGCTTCTTCCTCCGGCTCTTGGCCTGGGCGCTCTTCTGGCCGGCCATGTTGCGCCGGATGTAGTCCTCCTCCTTCGCAATCATCTTCCGCTGCTGCTGGAACGCCCGCTCCTGCGCCAGGCGGGCCTCCGCACGCTGGATCACGAAATGGCTGTAGCCTCCCGAATAGGGGGTGGCGGTGCAGCTCTCGAAGTGGAGCATGTGGTCGGCCACGGCCTCGAGGAACGCGCGGTCGTGGCTGATGACCATCACCGTGGCCTCGAGGCCGCGGAGGTACTCCTCCAGCCACCGCGTCGTTCCCAGGTCCAGGTGGTTGGTGGGCTCGTCCAGGAGGAGGAGGTCGGCGGGGGCGGCCAGCTGGCGCGCGAGCCCCACCCGACCCTGCTCGCCGCCGCTCATGCGGGCCACGGGCATCGTGCGGGCCCACTCGGGGTCGAACCCGAGCCCGTGGAGCACCGCGTCCACGCGCGCGTCCATCTCGTAGCCGCCCTCCCGGGCGAAGCGCTCCAGGTCCCGGTCGTAGCGGGCCAGCGCCTGGGGCGTCGGGTGTGCGTGGGCCATGGCCTCGGCCTGGGCGTGGAGCGAGCGCTCCAGCTCCACCATGCCCCCGAACGCGGCCGCGGCGGCATCCCAGGCGCTCGTGCCCGGGGGGAACTCGCGGTGCTGGTCCAGGAGGGTCAGGCGCAGGTCGCCGGGGCGGGTGAGCGTGCCCCGCGAGGGTGCCAGCGTTCCCGCGATCAGGTTGAAGAGGGTGGTCTTCCCGGAGCCGTTGCGCCCCACGATCCCCCAGCGCTCACCGCGGCCCACGGTGAAGCTGACGTCCTTGAAGATGACGGTGGCGCCGAACTCGACGGCGACGCCGGATGCGACGATCTGGGACACGGGAATCGGGGCAAGGGGACGGTGCGGCCGAAAAGTTAGCGGTGCCGTCCTCCGTCCCCCATCCCCGGTATCCCCGGCGCGCTGCCGCCCCCGACCTCCCCGCCGCCCCGCTCAGGCCTTCGGCGGCGTCTTCTTCTGCGACAGCTGGACCTCGATGTGGTGGGCGATCGACCCGGGCGCCGGCGCCTCGGGGGCAGCGCCCGGGTCGGGAGCTCCAGGCTTGGCGGCGGCGCCCGGGGCGGGACCTCCAGGCTTGGTGGCTTCCTTCTTCGGGATCGTGGCCAGCGGGATGTGGCGGTGGCGCGCCGCGCGCTCCTGCGCTCGCTTCCGCATGATCTGGACGAGGAGGAGCACCACTCCGGCCACGATGAGGATGACCGGCCAGTTCCACGTGGTCTTCCCCACGGCGAAGCTGGCCACGATGGTGCGCAGGCTGTCGGGGCGCGACTTGAGCCCCGGCTCGCCGGTGATGAAGTCCACGGCGTACGTGATGGTGTCGTAGGGGACGGCCGCGCGGAACACGACGTACTGGAGGCCGCCGTTGTCCAGCCGCCACGTCTCCCCCCACCCCCACGCGGTCCGGCCGTCCACCTGGAGCGACTCCACCTCGCCGAACTCCACCCGCTTCCCTTCGGCCGCGGCCATGGCCCCGCGCCGTGCCGCCTCGACCTCGTCGGAGCCCAGCACCCCCATGTGCCCGTTGATGTAGATGCCGCTGAAGTTCCCCCACGAGGCTTCGACCCATGCGTCGTGGTACACGATGGCACGGTCCGGGAACATGGGACGCTCCTCGCTCGCTTCCCGGTTCATGGTGAACGCGGGAGGCGGGTTCTGGATCTGGGGCCCCTGGAAGTTGGGGACCCTGCACGCGGTCGCGAGCGTCACGCCCAGCAGGGCGGCGGCTAGGAGGGCGGGCGGTGCGCCGGGAGGCGCGACGCGTCGGCGGGAACGGTGTGTGTCCATGAGGGCTCCTCCGGAGTCGCGACAAGGTAAGCGCCCGGTCCCCCGTTCTTGCAAGGGCGGCCCGTCCTGGCCTTCCCCCGGGGGTCCCGGGTAGCTTGCGTCCCGAGAGGTTGCCGTCCCTGCAAGCCCTTCCGGCAAGGCGGGTATACATATGGCTACGACCCGGGTGACCCTGATGCTCCTCGCCCTCCCAGTGCTCCTCCCCCTCGCCGACCCCGACCCCGCCCGGGCCCAGCAGGCCGCGGTGCAGGAAGGGATGATCGCGCTCCCCGCCGTGTCCACCGACGGCGGCATCTCCGTGGAGAAGGCCCTGGCCGGGCGCCGCTCCCGGCGGAGCCTCGCGGGCGATGCGCTCACGCTCCCGCAGCTGTCCCAGCTCCTGTGGGCCGGTCAGGGCGTGACCGCGACCACGCAGAACCCGCCGCGCAGCCTGAGGACCGCGCCCTCCGCGGGGGCCACCTATCCCGTGGAGCTGTACGCGGTGGTGGGCGCGGTGGAGGGGCTGGACGCCGGGGTCTACCGCTACGTGCCCGCCGCCCACGCGCTCGCCCTCGTCTCCAAGGGCGACGTGCGCGCCGCGCTGTTCGAGGCGGCCTCGCGCCAGGCCGCCGTCCAGGCCGCTCCGGTGACCCTGGTGCTGGCGGCGGTGGTGGCCAGGACGGCCGCCCGCTACGCGGAGCGGGCGGAGCGCTACGTGGCGATCGAGGTCGGCGCGGTGGGGGAGAACATCTACCTTCAGGCGGAGTCGCTCGGCCTGGGTACCGTCTACATGGGCGCGTACCGCGACGACGCGGTGAAGACCGTCCTGGGCCTTCCGGCGGACCAGGCGGTCTACGGGGTGCTCCCCGTGGGGAAGGTCGCACCGCCCCGCTGAGGGCGACGCGGGGGCGCCCCGGCCTCAGCGCGTCAGCGCCATCGGCCCGGCGCGCAGCGTCGGGTCCGCCTCGGGCGGCGGCACCACGATCCCCCGGGCCGGGGCGGCGGCGAGGTCCATGCCGAGCCACGACTCCAGGGCGGCGAGCACCTGCGACCGAGACGCGGCATCCAGATTCCCGACGCGGGTCTGATGGTCGCCACCGGGCTGGATCACCTTGACGATGCGCGTGTTGCCCGCCACGTCGATGGCGCCCCCGGTCCACGGGTCCACGCCACCGTAGATCAGGACGATCCTGTCGCCCTGGGTCTGGAGCCATTGCAGGACGTCCCGCATGGCCGCACCGCCGTCCCAGGTCATGGCCAGCCCCGCGGGGAAGTCGTACTCCACGTGGGGGTCCAGCGGCTGCTGGCGGAAGAGCGCCTCCAGGTGGGAGTGGTCCACGGCCGCGCCGCCGATCTGGGTGTAGACCTGGTAGGCGTACGCCTTGAAGTAGTCGCGCCAGGGGTCCGAGTCGTAGTGCAGGCGCACGACGGTGGCCAGGTGCGAGATCCACGCGTCGCGGGGCGTGTCGGGCCCCGGTATGTCGCCGTAGCCGAAGACGTGCCGCTGCCAGAACCCCCACTCGTACGACCTCACCGCGGACTCGAAGACGGGGCCCGCCGGCACGGACAGGGTCAGGCCGTTGGCGGTGAACCAGGCGCGGAACAGGGGGAGGAGCTCCTCCTCGTGCTCCAGGAGCCTGCGCTGGAACGCGTGGATGGCCGCCTTCCCCTCGGGGGTCCCCGTGGCAGCGAGCCAGGGAAGGAAGCGCGGGTCGTCCAGCTCGAACATGAGGGGCGCCACGTACGCTACCGTGGCGTCGATGTCGCCGGGCCAGAAGCGCCGGTGGAAGAGGGGCGTCATGCCGCTCTTGCTGGCGCCGGCGCTCACCCACTTCTCCGGGTAGATCTCCTTGAGGAGCGTGACGATGTGGTGGTGGTCGGCGGCGGCCTGGCGGATGTCCAGGTGGCTCCAGTCGGTGGGCTGGGGGCGCGAGCCCGGGAAGTAGCGGTGCGTGACGTAGAGGCCGTTGGCCTGGAGCAGGCCGGCCAACTCCTCCCCCGACTCCTCGCTGGCGCCGTACCCGTAGGCGCCGAAGACCATGGGACGGTCCTCGCCCGTGTGGGAGAGCCATGCGCGCTGGGTGAACGTCGGCCCCTTGGGGTCGTCGTGGTCCACCGGCTGGGTGATCTCCAGGAGAAACTGGCGGGGATAGCCGTAGTGCGGCGGGATCTCGGTGGCGGTCACGCCCGGGAGGGCGTCGAGGCGATCCAGCAGGTCGCCTGGGTCCGGAGCGGTGGCGTCGCCGCAAGCGGCGAGCGAAAGCGCGAGGACAGCCGACGCGAAGGCGGCGACGGAGGCGCGGCGGCGGAGGCTCATGCCTTAACTGACGCCACGCCCCCCGGAGGATTTCAGCGCGGGATGATCGGCAGCGTCACGTGGGACGGGTGCTCGGCGTCGTGCAGCACGCGCTGGCGCGTCGGCACGAATGCCGTGTCGCACCCGTTGTCGCCCCCTGTGTTCAGGTTCCGGTCGTACTTGGGGAAGGCGGCGGAGGAGATCACGACGCGGATCTTGTCCCCCGGCGGGACCACCAGCGCGGTGAACCAGACGTCGATGTCGTAGCGGTAGATCTCCCCGGACACCAGGGACCAGCGCACACTGATTCACAACCACGGATTCAGGGAGTAACTGGACCCAATCCGGGTGTCACCTCAGGGGCCGTGCACGCTTTCCGGCTGACAGGCGTCTCTTGATGCTGAGGGAGCCGATGCTCCCTCGCTCGCCAAGTGGCAAGCGCCGATAAGGACGTTTACGAGGTGCCCATGTTCGCACGTGTTCGACGAGGGGGAGCCCTCACGGGCCTCTTCCTTCTGGCGGTCATCCTTTCGACCGCGATCTTCCAGCGTGCGCGGACTCGGCCTCGTGATTCACTTCGCGACGCAACGTTCGCCGATGTGACCGTGACCGTATCGAACGGCGTCCGGCGCCTCGTACCTGCGGCTGGCAAGCGGCTCCTGGCACTCCTGATCTTCTCACCTACCTGCCCCCATACCGCCACCGTGGCCCCCGAGTGGGCGCGCTGGACGGCCGGCGCGCGGTCCGACATCGAGGTCCTCGCGATCAGCGCCGACGACCTTTCCGGCGCGATGACGTATGCCAATGCCCATGGCTGGAACACAGCGGTTGGAGAAGTCCCCCAGCGAGACGAGAACGCCACCGGCCGCGCGATCCTAGCGCGCACCCCGTGGGTGTTCCTGCTGGATCGGTCGGGTCAGGTACGGTTCGACGCGCACGGAGCCCACCTTGCTCGGCTGGATTCCGCCATCGCAGCCCAGCTCGATGCCCAGCCACCCCGTGCGACCGTGACTGTCCTTTCCCGTCCAAACGCTCCACACTGAGGAGTTCTCCATGTACCGCCTCACCCTCGGCGCCTTGCTGATCCTGGACCTCGGCCTCGCGGCCATGCTCATTGCGGACTGGCCTGGCCAACTCGAGTTCCCTCAGGGCATCTGGGACTGCTGCCAGTCGGACGCCAGCGAAGAGCCATACTGCTGCAGGGAGTGCTGCTGGTTCACCCCGAACTGCTCTCGGGACGAAGATTGCGGATGATCAAGGGTCGCACCTGGCCGGCGTGGTTAGTAGCCACCGCCGCCACCGTGGCAGGGGCGGGAGCCCTCTCCCTGGTGCCCCTGGTGGTCGCGCTGCTTCAGCGCCCCTCATTGGTTTTTCGCTCAGTGGTTGACCTGACATGGTCTCTGGTGCAGGGCGCTCCTCTAGCGATCGCCCTCGCGGTGGTCATCGGCGGAGCGTTCATCGCTCGCGCGAGCCCGCGTGCCGGGATAGGCGCCTTGGGCGCGCTGGCGGTGCTAGCGACCGTGGTGTACCTGCTCGTGGCCGAAGTCGCACCGAGGGTCGAATACCGGTTGGCTGAGCGCCACCCCGCCGAGGCTGCGCTCGCACTCCACCCCTTCGGTCCGGATACGCCCGCGAACCTGGCGCGCCAGGCCGCCTACGTCCGGGCCAACCCGCCGGATCGATATAGCTTCTCGACGGACGAGCCCCTGCGGGTTCCCCCGAACTGGCTCGACTACCTGAGGCACGTCCGGGGCGTGCTGGCGGGGTTGACCGTGCTGAACGGCCTCCTGGCCTGGGCCGTCGGCCGGCGCCTCCGGTCCTTGTCGAGCCGCCGCTACCGTTGGGCACTCTGGACGCTCGGACTTGTGAGCGCCGCAGTGTTCATCCTCGCGGAGGGGCAGGCCGGGGCCGCCGTGCGCCACGACCTGTCGGCTTCCGGGGCGCTCTTTGCCTGGATGCCTCTGATTCCGTGGGTGGCAGCACTCCTCGCGCTCGCCATTGCATCGCGGAGGCATCGTCCGATGTCTGCTGGCATACCGCCGGCTACATGAAGCTGGCGCCGCCCTCCCGCGCCGAGGTGGCGCTCTTTCGTGCCGGAGACCCGGACCACTTTCGCCTGCTGGTCCGGCAACACGGTCCCGCGTTACGGGGCATGGCCGCGTCCTTCGCACGAGATGAAGACGAACTGGACGATCTCTGCCAGGACATCTGGCTCAGCGCGTATGTGAAGCGCTCCGCGTACCGGGGCGACGGCCCGCTGTTGGCGTGGCTTCTCACCTTGGCCCGGCGGAAGTGCATCAGTCGGGTACGCGCCAACGGAGTGCGTACGCGGGCCGCGCAGAGGCTCCTCACCGAGCTCGGCCCTAATGCGCATGCCGAACAGCCAACCCCCCTGGACGACGCCGAGCGGCACGAGACCCGTGCCCGCCTGGCCGCAGCCCTCCGTCCACTCACCGCCCGGCAACGACTCGCCATCCTGCTGCGACTCTGGCACGGTCATGGCCCCGACGAGACCGCCAAGTTGATGGGGTGCACCCAGGTCACCGTCCGCTCGCTGATCCACAAGGGGCTGATCAGGCTCCGGAAGACGCAGGGAGATCCCTCATGAACACCGACTGTCTAGAGCTCGATGCGCTCATCGACGCCGCCAGGACCGGGGCGCCTCTCGCTCCCGAGGTCCTGCGGCATCTGGATGGCTGCGCGCAGTGCCGCGCCGACTTCGCCACGGCGCAGACGCTCGCCGAGGCCCTGCGCGAGGGCGCTGAGATCCCCGAGGCCTGGATCGATCGGCTCATGGCGCGGCTTCCAGACGCCACGACCGGGGAGCCGACGAGGACGTGGGAGCGAATCGCCGCGCCGTTCGCCACGGGCGCGCTCGCCGCGGCCACCGTCGGCCTCGCGGCGGTGGTGCTCCAGCCCGGGGCACCCGTATCCCCGCCGAGCCTTCCCGCCGCAGCGCTCCTCGCGGCGATCGTCGCGGTAATCGCGAGCACGCTCGAGCTGCGCGGCCTCCGCACTACCCTGGATGGGTGAGCCGGGGCGCCGGCAGGGGCGCCCCGGCGTTCACCCAGCGCCCGATCTCCTCGGCACCCACGAACTCTCCCACCCGCCTCTCACCAAGCACCTCGATTGCCTGCCTGCCGCGCTGTACCGTGCGCGCCAGCACGATCACCTGCGGCACCGCGGGCGGTGCCGCGCGGCGGGTGTCCCAGAACAGGGCTTCCGTAGCTGTGTTCAGCCAATTCCCGCCCGACACGATCTCGTCGAATTCGGCCAGGGCCTCCAGCATGCGCGTCCCTGCCCGCGCGTCCCAGGCGACCGCAACACCGACCAGGCGCACGTCCATCGTGTCCCCGGCCTGCGGTTGAATCAAGCCGCGGATCTTCCTGATGTCGCGCTTGAGGGTGCGCAGCTGGCTCGCGGTGCATTCCTGTCCCACCACGACCACCACCTTCAGTTCTCCACGCGGTAACAGCGCCCGTGCCTCCCGGGCAGCGATGAGCGCCTGGATGGAGTCGGCGGGCAAGCCCTCGAACGGGTCACCCCCGAACCCTCCCCCGGACACCCACAGGTAGGTGCCGGCAGGCAGCAGCACCCCGAAGACCACCAGGACCAAGCCCTGACGAAGCCGGTTCATGGCGTTCGTCCCGACCCGCGGATGCGATATCCGCGGATTCGTGGGTAGGGGTCGTTCGCATAGGAGACTGCAAGATCCCCGAGGACCTTGTCGATCCTCGGAACCCGCGCGCGAACGGGCACAGTTTCGCCGGTGTCCACGCCGACGGCTACCGTTCTGACCTCCAGCACGTCCTGCAACGAGCCCATCCCGGAGGCCACCTTGCCGAACTGCACGAACAGGGTGTCGCCGAAGAGCGCCGCCGAAATTGTCAGATCTGGTGCGATGGACGTTCCAGGATTCGAGTATCGGACACCACCCCGCTCGGAGCGGTCGATCACCGTGGCTGTGTATCCCGGGAGCGTCGTCTCCCAGCGAAGGCGACCCTCCCGGTCGTACCTCCGCACGATCGGGAGGAGGTTCCCCACGACCAACAACGACTGGCTCCGCTCGTCACACAGCAGGTGGGCCACCGCGGTCGCGTCCGCCAGCACGGGATCGGTCAGAAAGGGGTCGCCGAACGAGGAGATAGGCGTACCGTCCGGCGACAGTCGCTGCACCACATGGCTGTTCGCATACGCCATGAAATACAGCTGGCCCTGCAGCGCGCAGAGGTCGTCCGCATCGAAGGCCATTCGGAAGCCGCCTTCGAAGCGGAGCGAGTCACCCTCGAATGCCAGCACCTCCACGCGCATCTTACCGCGATCGAGCACGAAGATGCGCGAACCCATCACGGTCAGCGCGTGCGGCTGAATGAACTCGGAGGGCCCCTGGCCGCGAGAGCCGGCTTCGGTGACGAACTCACCGTCACGGGTGAAGACCGAGACCCGGCCACGCATCCGATCGAGAAAGAAGAGGCGCGACCCGTCCGCCGATGCCGCAGCGTCGGCGACTTCCCCGAATGCGAGGTGCTCCGGGCCTTCGGCCGTGCCCAGGTCGAACACCGGCGCGGCGAGAGACTGCAGGGCTGTCTGCGCACCGACTGCGGACGGAGGTGACAGGGCGATGAGCAAGGCCGCGCCGGTGCGCCGCGCGTGCTGCGTCACCCTGCGCACAGTTCCTCACCCCCCCAGCAGGACTCGGTAGTGCAGTCCCCCATGGTCATGCAGCACGCGTTGAACATGGAGTAGGTGCAGAGCTGCGTGCCCCAACACTCGTTGCTCGGACAATCGCGCCTGGTGCCCGCCCGTGCCTGCCCGGCGGTCAGATGAAGAGCTGCGGGGGTGAGCACGGCGAGGAGGATCACTTCTCCCAGCAGCTTCGCGATCGACTTCGACATGGAACCTCCATCGGAAGGAGACATCTGTCCACGCCACCGTGGCAGCGCGTCGGCCGTGGCCCCGCCGGCGAGCTGGCGATAGCGACAAACAAGAGACGCCCGCCGGCCTGCGACCGTGTACGTCGGCGTACGCGTGAAAGCAGGATGCAGCCGCTCCAGGCGTGCACGGTCTGCGAGTCTCGCGCGTCTCCAGTCTCAGGCCCGCTGGCGGACGACTTGCCATCATCCCGCCCGTTCACGATGGGGTCTGGAAGAGAGCACCGGCGCGCGAGGAGTTCCTCGTGTCCAAGCTCAATCGCTCGGTGGCTGTAGCCGATAGGCGCGCACGAACTGGACGCCAAGGGCGTCACGCCAAATGCCCAGCACGCGGCCCTCGCGAATGTCCGTTGGCTGGAACGAGGGGGGCAGGTGGACCCGGGTGCGAATGCCGTCACGTGGTGCCACGTCCAACCAGATGTTGGCGTCCGTGGCTGAAGTGCGTACCCACACGGAACCGTCATCGGTCCCGATCATCCCGTCGATGACGGGATAGCCGGGAGATCGGGGAAGCGATTCCAGCATAGACCGCACGGCAGGTCGCTGGCCTTCCTCGACCGTCTCGATCACCGAGTCCACATACGCCTGCAAACGCCCTGCTCCACCGTCGGAGTCCAGATTCGAGGGCCAACGCACGATGCTGCGCAAGGCACCGGACTGAGTGTAGAACTGGAGTTCCGACAGGTAGTTGTCAGCAGCCACAAATCCCTCGCCCCAGGCACGGATGTAGGAAGATCTCCCCAATGGCACGATGTGGCTGGTAACAACCGGGCCGTTCTTGACCGAAGTGCGCTCCGGTCCCAAGAAGCTCCCGACCACCGCTTGGCGAGCCCCCCACGACGAGTAGCTGATGACTTGAACCTGCGGACGGGTGAGGTTGCCGGTTGACGGTCCCGGTTCGACGGCGGTGGCAAGGACGCTGCCGTCGTCGAACGCCCCGACGACGACCGGGAGACGTGCCGCGGTCCCAGGCGGTTCCACCACGCTTGACCCGACAAACCTCCCTGAGGAGAACTTGACGACCTTCGGCCCGCGAGCATCAAGAGCGACGACGGTGTCCGCAAGACCCTTGAACGACGTCTGGAGCATTTCGAACTCGGCCGGCCCACCACCTCGACCCCCAAGCGTAGCCAAGTGGGCACCGCGGCCGTCGAAGAGCCTAAGCTCGCCCGTGCCCCGCTCCCCCACAACGGTCTGCCCGCCTTCGAGAAAGTACGCTGCGGCGATGTCATCGAACAGCTCGGGCCCAGCAGCCATCCGGCTTCCCAACTCGAGGTCAGGTACTTCAGCAGTGACCCGGTAGGATCCCTGCCGAACGGGGTCGTCTTGATACTCGATGATCGTGATCCCCGCGGAGTCCCTTGTGATGACGGAGAAATCCGCGTCCCCCTCGTTGCCACACGCGGGTGTTAGTGCAAGAACGAAGACCAGAACACCGAAGGACTGGCGCAAGACAACCCCCTGTGGTCACGGGTCTTGTGGGGCAGCCGCCTCCATGCGGCTGCTGCCCCACAAGGAAGGTACCGTAGCGAGCGGCTCAAGAGTCAACCCTGTTGACCCAGTAAGGCCGGGATCCGTTCGCTTGCTTCCCGCTGGCTGAACTTGCGCACCACAGCCAGGTCCACCCGGCGAATGTTCTTGCACCCAAAGCGGTCTTCGAACGCGAAGGTGGCGCCAAACAACGCCTGCGGCGGCTGCTCGGAACCGCAGGTCTCCAGGGGACAGGGAGGAGTCTCGCAACAGGATCCAGCGCAAGGGCCTTCGTTGAACATCACGCTACACCCGCAAGCAGTGATCCCGCACGCTGTGACACAGCACTCGTTGAATAGGGGCGGCGCCAATCTCGCGAAGCGGAAGGGAGCCGGTCTGGGATCCGTTCTCCTGGCGGCGGACACGACTGAGACCAGCTCCACCTCGACCTCGGGATCAACGGTGAGTGTGGCGGCACCTCGTCCTCGCAGATCCAGGACCTCAGAGGTAGGGAAGCGACCGTCGGTCGGCCAGAACCTGACTTGGATTACGCCCCGTCCCTTCGCCGACAGGTCAGTGAAGACGAAGCGGCCGCGTCGTTCCGGGGTCAGCGAAATGCTCCCGCCCTCCAGCATCGACAACCGAACCACGGTGCCTTCGGGAAGCCAGATGTCGAGCTGGTAGACCGCCATGGTGGGCACGGTTGCGCTCAGACTTTGGCCAGCACTGCTGGCGTGACTCTGCCCAAGCAGGCCAGGGGCGCTCGCCAACATGAGGGATGTAAGCATGATACCAGCCGTTGCCGTTCGGTTCATGACCCACCTCCAATGAGAGAGCTGGCGATAGCGACACACGAGAGACGCCCGCCGGCCTCCGACCGTGTACGTCGGCGTATGCGTGGAAGCATGGTGGCGCCCACCCAGCACCGTGCACGGTTTGGCGGCCAGGCGCGTCTCTATCGTCGGATCCTTCGCCGCGACTCCGCTCCGCACGAGCTCGCAGTCTTCCTACGCGGAGCCCTGGGCCGCACCCGGGTCGTCACAACTAAGGACAGGAACTCCAATCCGCGACCACGCTTCGCGCGGTGCCCGGAGCACAGCAGGGGCAGGACTTCGCGACCAACGCTTCGCGTCGGTGCCCGCGGGCGAGGAGCACGGCCCAATGGATGCGGGCCGGGCTTGCACGGCGGGGGGACTCGTCCGGGGCGGCGGGGATGTTGGGTATGGGCGCGACTAGCGGCGCTGACTCGGGGCGCCCGATGGCGACAACGGTCGCACGCAGCCTGGCGTGAGTTGCGAGCACACCGTGATAGCGGTGGCGGTGGACCCGAGGCGGGGGTACGGGTAATCACCCAGAGTCTCTCATCGTAGCTGGGTCAAACTTGGGGGTCACCTCAGAAGTGCCTCCGGCTAAGCGGAGCTCCGCAGGGAGGTCCTCCGTGTGCTCCTGACACCTGCCCCCTCCTTCTCAAGGGTGGAGCCCCCCGCGTTCCCTCGCAGGATACCATTTGACGGATGTCAAGGCATTCGGCATACTGCCATTAAGCACTCCCGTCCGCACACGGTTCCCGCCCAAGGGCCTCTCTCCCCATGGCGAACCGAGATCCATCGCGAGTAGTCCTCCTGGCTGCGCTCATGGCAGCGACTGGACTTGTAGTGCTCCTGGGGTGGCAAGCGAGGGCGATGCGTGCCGCCGCTCGGGCTGCCGGCATCCGGGAACAGTACATGGTGGCCGGCATGTACGTCCCGAAGTTAGAACTCCCAACGCTCAGCGGTGAGCTTGCGGTAATCGGGGCGCCCCACGCAGGCACACGACAGATCCTCCTTATCTACAATACCACCTGTACATTCTGCGCGGCGGGTCTGCCGGCCTGGGCAACCGTCGCAGAGGCGGCCTCAGAGCTAGATGCTGAGGTTGTCGGACTGTCCATCGACCTCCTCGATGAGACCCTGGCGTACGCCGGGGCGCACCAGCTCAACTTTCCGACTGCTCTGCTGGCAAGTGATCGCGACAAGGTCCTGCTGCGAGCAGACGCCGTGCCTCAAACGCTGGTGGTGGACTCGGCTGGGCGCGTACTGCTGGCGTGGCCAGGCAACCTGTCTCCTTTGGCGGTTGATTCGGTGTTGGCGGCTGCACGGTCGCCGCCAATCCAGGGTCGTCGATGACCACCCCACCCCCAGTCACTGTACCCCCCAGGAATCACCTACCGAGGCAGGAGGAGTACCATGATCAGGCGGATGCGATCCCTCTTCCTGGCTGGCTTTGTTGTTGTCGGCCTCATGTTCGGAGCCGCGCAGCTGTGGGCTGGGCAAGGATCGGAGTGCTTGTACGGCCCCTGCGACGAAACGGGGAGCTGCTACGACCTGTGCCTGTCCCTTTTCCCGCTGAACGGTGGTGAAGGGTTCTGCATGGTGCACACCTGGTGCTGCATGTGCGCTGAGAAGTGACCCCGTGCGGGATGGCCGGGCGGGCGGCGGCCCTTCCGCCCGCCCGGAGCAAGTCTGCGGCCACCCCTCATCGCGCCCCGAGGGCGCATGGACACGGCTGGGCCGGCGGATGGATGATCGTGGCGGTTACATGTGCCGCTTGCGATCCCGACGTGGTGCTCCTCCAACCAGAGGAGCCGCGCGTCGACGACGCCATCACTGTCAAGGCTCTGGTATCCGACACCAGTCTGGCTCGACGCCTGGGGTGGGCCCCCGGCGGTGGTGTGCCTGGAGCCTTGCTGCGAGTCCGCCGCGACGAGAGTGAGGCGACCTCGTTGGGTGTCACGAACCAGATAGGTAGTCTGGCGTTTCCGGGGTTGCCGGCGGCCCTCTACTGGATCACGGTGGAGAAGGACCTTACCAGCACCAACGCAGGAGCCGAAGCGCCCCTCGTGATCGCAGGCGGCCTGCGCAGCCGGGCGGGACGTGGCGACGTGCTTCCTGTCGAAATGAGACCGCACGAGGCCGGTTCACTGGTCATCAGCGAATTCCACTACCACGACCCACCGTTCGCGGCCACAGGCGATGACGACAGCTACGACTTCCACTACTACGTCGAGCTGTT
The DNA here is from genome assembly GCA_035477395.1 of Longimicrobiales bacterium. Taxonomy (GTDB): domain Bacteria; phylum Gemmatimonadota; class Gemmatimonadetes; order Longimicrobiales; family Gaopeijiaceae; genus SZUA-318. Next base: position 64,115 of record DATIKQ010000025.1, on the reverse strand, counting down.
CAACAACGCGGACACGACGGTCTATCTGGACGGCAAGATCCTAGGGGGGGCGTTCCAGGTCGATATCGATATCGCATCGTGGCCGTGCACCGAGACCTCTATCTGGCGCGACGATCCACGGGGCGTGTGGGCCCAGTCGTTCCAGCGCTTTCCCGGGGGGGGCAGGGACTATCCCCTCCGTCCGGGTGGAGTCGTGGTGGTGGCCGAGCAGGCCATCGATCATTCCGCGATCTATCCCGGTCTACCGGATCTCAGCCATGCGGACTTCCAGTTCTCTTGGCCGGGCCGGGCGATGAACCCCGCCGTCCGCACCATGCTTGCGGTGGCCCTCCGGACGGCCACGGGACGAATCATGGGTATTGGCTCTCATGTGCCGTTCATCGCGGACGTTCCGGACGTCGCGTCACTGGAGAGAGACTTCAACCTGCAACTCGAGTTCGCGCTCTTCCCGAGGGAGAGCCTTCTGGATCTCGCGCAGCTCACCAGGGACAGCCAGCAACGCGCAAGGGATTATCGGCTATGCGGCAACATGGTGGCTCCAGTGATCGACGCGCTGACGAGTTTCGCGATGCCGTCGCGCCTCCATGCCGACGGGCACCTCCTCAGCGCCCACCGCAGGATGTCGCCGGACGGACGCCACCTCCAGAGGACGGGCGTGAGCGCAGTGGACTGGAGAATGGGCCCGAGATCTCCAGGGCGGGTGCCGTGACCAGGGTAGACACCTGCCGGAGCCTGGCCACCGTCTGGTTTGGGCTTCCCCTGGCGCTCTTGGTGGCTACTTGCCCCATCATCGCTCAACAACAGGCCATCCCCGCGGGCCTGGTCACCGGGCGGGTGACGGACATCACGTCCGGCAGGCCGCTCCGTGACGCCACCGTGGAGGTGGAGGGCACGAGACTGCGTACCCCCACCGACAGCGCCGGAGTGTACCGGATCCCCCGCGCCCCAGCAGGACCCCAGGTGATCCGCGCCACGCTCATCGGCTACGCGGCGGCCCGAGTGCCGGTGACTGTTCCTGCAGGGGGAACGCTCAACCAGGATTTCACGCTTGCCACGTCGGCCCTGCTCATGGAGGGCATCGTGGTGACTGCCGACCCCGCAGGACGAGCCAAGGGCGAGATGGGAACGGCCAGCGTCATCGGCCGTGAAGCTCTGGCCCACCAGCCCTCCACCTCGTTGGCCAACGTGCTCAGCTTCATTCCGGGTGTGGCCATGACACCCCCGAGCATCGAGAGCGGTCAACGGGTCGCGCTGCGGTCGGCTGCCACCACGAGCGTGGAGAGCCGCGAGCTGGCCGCGTTCGGGACGGCGGTGATTCTCGACGGGGTACCGCTGTCCAACAACGCGAACCTCCAATCCGCGCCGTCTGGGGTTGCGGGGCTCGTGGGAGCGTCCGCGGGCGGGATAGACCTGAGCCGGCTGCCCGCTTCCACCATCGACCGGGTGGAGGTCATCCGTGGGGTCCCGTCGGCTCGCTACGGCGACCTGACCCAGGGCGCAGTCGTGGTCGAGACACGCGCCGGCGTGGTCGATCCCGACATCGGGGTCCAGTTCGACTCCCGAACGCTGAACGCCAGCCTCGTGGCGGGACGGCGGATTGTCTCCGGTCAGACCGCCAGCGCGGCGCTGGACGTGACCCGGTATCTCGTATCCCCCGGGATCACCGAGGATGTAGCCTCCCGCTTCTCCCTCCAGCTCGCCCACCGAGCAGAGGTGGGTACCCGCGGCTCCGGCGACGAGGCGCGTGTGCTCGTGGACACCCGGCTGGACGCCTACCAGGTGCGGGAGGAGCGGGCGCTCCGCGAGGAGGAGGCCAGCCGATTCACCTCCTGGCATCGGGATCGTGGGATACGGCTCTCCAGTCGCGTCGGCGTGCGACTCGACGGATCGGCTCGCTTGAACCTCACGCTCGCGGCGCAGTCCGATCGCCAGCGCTCCTACCTCCAGGAGATGAAGTCGAGCGGCGCGATGCCCTTCACCGATCGGATGACCGAAGGACGCACACAGGGGCGCTTCATCCAGGGCTCGTACCTGTCGCGGCTCCACCTCGAAGGGGACCCGTGGCTGGTGTACGGGCGAGTGGAGGGGGAGCAGACCGCGGCCCGTTTTGGGTGGGATCACGTCCTCAAGGCAGGTGCCGAGCTCCGGCGGGAGTGGAACAGCGGGCCTGGTTACCGCTTCGACATGGAGCACCCACCCCAGGTCAGCTTCAACGGCGTCACTGGGTTCGACCGGCCGCGTCGCTTCGACGAGATCCCCGCCGTGGCCACCACGGGCCTCTACCTGGACGACCTGATGAGTCGAACGCTCCCGGGTGGCCGTGTGGTGAGGGTACAGGCTGGGGTGCGCTTGGACGTCCTGCACTCCGGTGGATCCCTGGCGAGCGGCGCCCGCGATCTGGCGTTCCAGCCCCGGGTCAACGCCGAGTTCTTCCCCGCGTCCTGGCTCCGGCTCCTGGCCGGTTGGGGGCAGGTCGCCAAGACCCCGGCATTGGGCAGCCTTTACCCTGCTCCCCGGTTCTACGATCTGGTGAACGTGAACCACTACACGAGCGACCCAGGGGAACGGCTGGCCGTGCTCACCACGTTCATCGAAGATCCTGGCAATCCCGACGTGGGTTTCGCCATGTCGAGGAAGGCCGAAGCGGGCGCTGAGATCGAGCTCGGCAGGTCGGCCGTCAGCCTGGTCATCTACCGTGAGCGCATGCAGGGAGCTGTGGGGTTGCGGCCCGAGCCGTCCTTCCTCCTCCGCGATCGGTACGACCTCGCGCCCACGGCGCCCGGCCAGCCGCCCCGCTTGATGGAGCCCGCCACGAGACAGGACACGGTTCCCATCCTGGTCGAACGCCCTTCGAACAACACCGACGTGCTCACCCGGGGCCTCGAGGTCACGGCGCTCCTGCCGGAGGTCCGCCCGCTCCGGACTCGTGCCCAGATCCAGGCGTCGTGGACCGAGAGCCGACAGACGAAGAGCGACTTGGACTTCGGGGGAGCCACGCGCTTCCAGGCGTTCCAGCTCAGCCCGGTGCAGCAGCGGATCCCCTATTGGGAGGAGCGGAGTAGATCGGGGCGGACCGCCCTCGCCACGTACCGCCTTATCCACCAGGAGCCCGAGATCGGGCTGGTGATCACGGGCTGGGTCCAGCACAACATCAGCGACCGGGTGTGGGACGAGGGCGGCACCGATACGCTCTCCTTCAGCGGGTACCTGACCCGAGACGGCCAACGGATCCCGGTTGCGTCGGAACGCCGAGGAGACATTGAGTATAGCGATCTTCGCACGTCCCGGTCCGGGCTGCTCGTGGAGCTCCGCAGCACGCCCGCCGACTGGATGATGGGGATCCAGGTGAGCAAGGTGCTTCCGCTCGATGGCCGTCTGTCGTTCTGGGCCTTCAACAGCCTGGATCGACGGGGCTATCAGATCGAGTCGGACGTGCAACCTCGGCTGTACGCGAGCCGGCGGTTCGGCCTCGAGGTGACCGTCCCGGCCCGCGCGTTCCTTGGGGGCCCGGGATGACGCCCCACCTGCGCACCTTCCGTCGCTGCAGGTTCGCCAGCGCTCGACTCCTCGTGGCCATCGCCGTGGTGGCAGCGCTGGCTGGCCCGGCGGATGCTCAGACGCCGCAGGATGGCAACGGTGGTTGGTGGAGGGCCTGGAGCCCCCTCGCGCCTGTCGCGGATCTTGTCAGCCCGGCTGCGCCGACCGTGAGGATGCCGCACCTGCTGGTGGCGCCAGCCCCGCGGGCTGGTCTAGCGTGGACCGCCGGGAACCCGGCAGGCCTGCCCCAGGATGCGAGGAAACCTTACACCGCCTTCCGGGCGGGGCTCTTCGGGGAGGACGGTGCATACGCTCGACCCTTGGATCCGGGCAGCGTGCGGAGCACCGTCGCATCCGCCCAAGGATGGCGCCCCCTGGGAACGTCCGGCGGCGTCGTCGGGTCCGTGACCGTTGCTCGCACTTCCCTCGCGGACGGTGCACCGGCGGACCTGGCCGAGCCCTATGGAATGAGCCCGCACCTCTTCGCGGATTCAAGCGGGGCGGATGTTGGGCGAACGCTCGCGCGACTGGAAGGGGCCGGTGGCTGGAGGATCGGCGCCTGGAGCTCAGGCTTCGCGCTGGGCCACCAGAGCTGGGACACACGCACCGACGTGAGCCAGGTGCCGCGTTCCCAAAGGGGCTCCCGCTCAGGAGCTTCGGCAGGCCTGTCCTGGGCGCTCCTGGATGGAGCCCTGGTGCTGGCCACCTCCGCGCGCTGGCTTTCCCAGGTCGAGGCGATGTCGGTCTCCACCCGCCAGGCGCAGACCAGCGTGTACCTCGTGAGCGGATACGGGGAGCCGGTCGTGCTCGCGTTGGCCGAGCGGCAAGGCTACGCGCGGCGCGCCGAGCGGGAGGGTGGGTCGGCCGGGGTCTCAGCTCAGCTCGAGAGAGCGGGCGCACGGTGGGTCGCGTTCGCCGAAGCCAGCAAGCTCGGGGAACGGCAGACGGAGCAGGCGAGCAACGACCCGCCTGCCGACCGGTGGGACGCGCAGGGGTGGCGGGCCGGCGTGGCCATGGAGCGCGTACCGGGCGAAGGCCGCGCCGGGCTCGTGGCCGGAGCCAGCTGGGCGCGCGTGAGCGGCGACGCGATGAGGGCCGGGCTCGAGGAGGAAGGCACGGTCTTCGACGCCAGCGAGAGCGCCCTCGAGGCCTGGCTGGATCTGCGTCTGCAAGCCGATGGAGGGTGGCGAGCAGGGCTCCGCGCCTCCGTCGTCCGGGATGAACGGGACCGCCACGACCGCCTGGCGCGCGTCGGCTCATCCCTGCGGAGCTGGCGCCCGGAGATGGCGGTCGAGGGTGCCCTGGACGTGGGACGGTCCTTCACCATCGGAGTCGGTGGGGGGGTGGCGTGGCATACGCCCGAGGGAGGGATCCCCGATCCCACCAGCCTGGGGCACCGCTACAGCGCGTGGGTCGGTCGGGGTCTTTCGTACGAGGCCACGCCGTCGCGCGCCGCATCCGGCAGCGTCACGCTCGCCTGGAACCGCGCCGAGGGTGAGCGGCTCGCGGTGGAGGTGGACTATGGGCGCGCCATGCCCCGGGACACCGACGTCACCTTGCCACTCGCTCCTGAAGGCCGGCGGACCCGGTGGGAGCTCTCGATGAGCTGGGTCTGGTAACACCGGAACCGGGGCCGACCGACGGCACTGGAGCCGCAGCGAGGGCGGTCTCAGAGGATCCCTGTGCCTCCCGCGGAGGATCCACCCGACCCGTGCATAGAAGAGGAGCGGGTGAGCCGGCGGCGGCCCCTGGATCTGTGAATCTGTGGGATGCGTGTACCGACTACGAATACACCACCGCGGCACTGTCTTCTGAGCAAAATAAGCCCCACCCCCACCCCAAGAGCGGAGGAAGTAGCGTAATCGACCCCAGTCCCGAATGCCGGTCCACGGCCCCCACGGGGGTGGGTCAAGCTCGTGGGAGACCCTGGGTCATGCTGCCGAGACCCGCAGGGCGCCACCATGGGCGGGTAGGCGAACTCACCCCGTCCCGCCCGCCGCCACCTCCAGGCCAGTTGCCGCGCCTCGCGCGGCCTCCTTCAGCGCGGTATGATCGGCAGCGTCACGTGGGACGGGTGCTCCGCGTCGTGGAGCACGCGCTGGCGCGCCGGCACGAACGCCGTGTCGCGCTCGTTGTCGCCACCCGTGTTCAGGTTCCGGTCGTACTTGGGGAACGCCGCGGAGGAGACCACCACGCGGAGCCTGTCCCCGGGCGGGACCACCAGCGCCGTGAACCAGACGTCGATGTCGTAGCGGTAGATCTCCCCGGGCGTGAGCAGGGTGGGGCGGTCGAAGCCCTCGCGGAAGCGCGCCCGCATGACGCCGTCCTGGATGCGCCAGGCGCTCCCGTCGGGCTTCACCTGGAGGATCATCACGTTCCAGTCGGTGTCCTTGGCGTCGGTAGCGGCCCAGAGGGTGGCCGTCATGGGCCCGGTGATCTCGGTGGCCGACGTGAACGGTGCGGTGGTGTAGGACAGGACGTCGCTGCGCGCCGCGTGCACGGCGGCGTAGTCCTCGTTGATGTTCAACTCCAGCTCGCGGGCGTCCACCAGGTACGGCGTGGGGTCGGCCGGGTCGTACGTGAACGTGTCCTCCGGCTCGGGGCCGGGGGGGATGGTGTCCAGCGTGCCGTCCCCGGCGGTGGTGTTGGCCCCTCCGCCGGAGTGGAGGTAGAAGCGGGTGAACACGGTGCGCGCCAGGGGCCACTCGTTCTCCTGGCGCCAGACGTTCTCGCCCATGATGAAGAGGTCCAGGGGAGGCTCCTTGTCCACCCCGTTGTCCATCCCCTTCAGCCAGCGGTCGAACCAGCGGAGCTGGAGCGCGCGGTGGTCCAGGCGCGCCTGGGGCCCGAAGTCCCCGTTCACGTAGTCGACCCCCTTGTGGGCGCCGGGGTCCATGACCACGCGCTGGAAGGGATGTGTATTCAGCGTGTCGAGCCCCACGTAGTTGCGGATGTTGCCCCGGGCGTCGTCGTACCAGCCGGCGATCCCCAGGACGGGGACCTGGACGCGGTTCAGCCGGCGCTCGATGGAGAGGGCGCGCCAGTAGTCGTCGTCCTGCTGGTGGTCGAACCAGTCGTCCCAGAACTTCGGCCGCGGGCACCCGGCCCGTTCGGCGCTCTCGATGACAGGGAGGTGGTTGAACGCGGGAACGAGATCCACGGCGCTCAGGTCGGAGAGCGTCTCCTTCACAGCCGTGTAGCAGAGCCAGGGCACGATGGTGGGGGAGAACACCATGTCGATGTACGGCACCAGGCGGAGCGGGTCGGCCGTGGCCACCACCGGCGCGATGGCCGCCAGGTGGGGCGGCTGTGCGATGGCGGCGTACCAGGCGTAGAGCCCGGGGTTGGAGCGGCCGATCATCCCCACCTTGCCGCTGCTTCTTGGGAGCGACGCCGCCCACTCCACGGCGTCGTAGCCATCCTCCTCCTGCAGCGCGTTCATGTCCAGCACGCCGCCGGAGCCGCCGCGCCCGCGCACGTCCTGCTTCACGTAGATGTAGCCCCGCGACGCCCAGAACACGGCGTTTGCGGTGTCGAAGCGCAGGTAGGGGGTGCGCTCCATCACCACGCCGAAGGGGCCCTGGCCCACCGGCCGGCCCACGAAGCTCATGAGGGTGGTGCCGTCGCGGGCGGTCATGGGGACCGCCGGGTCGATCTCGACAGGGTACATGGAGTCGGAGAGCTGCCCCGACCAAAGAGGGTGGTAGGGTTCGTACGTCGGTGGTGCCGCGCGCCGGACGAACCAGACCCGGTCTGCGGGGGCCCCGTCCCGCACCAGCACGCCGGAGATGGTGTCGCCGGCCACGAGGGCGCGGATGGAGCGGCCCGAGGCGAACTCCACGATCACGGAATCGTCGTCGATGGAGATGCCCGCCACCGTCTCGAGCGTGCCTCCGGCCCTCCGCTCCAGGCGGGCAGCGGTGGGATCGATGCTCCGGAACTGGGCGAAGCCGAAGCGGCGCCGCGCCTCGAATCCGCCGTTGGGAGCGGCCCCCAGCATTCGCCAGTAATCCCAGTCGCCGGTGAGGGCCTCCGCCGTTTCCGCACTCCGGTCCACGCAGGCCCAGGAGGACAGGGCGGCTGCGCACAGGGCGCCCACGAGGAGGAAGTACGGCGCGCGGCGGGGAGCGCTCATGGGGGCATCTCCGACGAGGGGTCGGTCCGCGGGGGAAACCGTCACGGTAGGCCGGTCGCGGGGTTCGGGCAAGGCAGCCCCCGGGGCCCCCGGGGCTCGTGACCGCGCTCCAGGCGCCGGCCCGGGCGCCGGAGCTTGACCTTGCCGCCCGCCCGGCGCAGCCTAAGATGCTGCGAAGAGACCCGAGGGCGACTTCCACCCGACCCCCCCTGAGCGATAGCGAGGCTCGAGAACATGCTTCCTCGAAACGTGCGATCCACCCTGACAGCCGCCCTGGCCGTCCTGGTTGCCCTTCCCGCCGCCGCGACCGCGCAGGTCGTGCTGGAGGAGCAGAGCAACTTCGGCCCCGCGCTGGCCCAGATGGGGAGCAACATCTTCCTGAGCTGGACCGGTCGCGACTCGAAGATCAACGTCATGCGGTCGTCGGACGGGATCGACTTCCGCGCCAAGATCCTCCTCGAGGAGCGCACCGCCAATCCGCCCACGTTGGCGTCCCTGGGCGACCGTCTCTTCCTGGCCTGGACCGGGCGTGACGGCAAGATCAACGTCATGCGCTCCGAGGACGGCATCGACTGGGGCGGCAAGATCACCATGGAGGAGCAGAGCCTCACCGACCCTGGGCTCGTCGCCCTCGAGGGCCGTCTCTACCTCGTGTGGCGCGGGCGCGACGACAAGATCAACATCATGCGCTCCCAGGACGGCATCGACTGGGGCGGCAAGGTGACGCTCGAGGAGCAGACGGCGCAGCGCCCGGCCTTCACGTCGATGGAGGGCCGCTTGTTCGTGGCCTGGACGGGGCGTGACGGCAAGCTCAACGTCATGCGCTCCTCCGACGGGATCGACTGGGGCGGCAAGGTCATCCTGGAGGAGCGGAGCAACGTCGGTCCGGGGCTGGCCACCTTCGACGGCCGGATCTTCCTCACCTGGGCCGGGCGTGACATGAAGCTCAACGTCATGCGCTCGTCCGAGGGGATCGACTGGGGCGGCAAGGTCATCCTCGAGGACCAGACCACCGTCTCCCCCATCCTCACCGCGCTGGGCGAGCGGATGTACCTGGGCTTCACCGGGCGCCCCAACAACCAGCGCCAGCAAGAGGGCATGAAGCTCAACATCCGCCGTTCGGCGGACGGGATCGACTGGCGGTAGGAATCACCGGGCCGCTTCCGCGCGACGGACGAGGCGGCCACGGGGAATGACAAGCGGCCGGGGATGCCAGGTGGCGTCTCCGGCCGCTTCGCTCGTCCGCGTGAAGGCCCCGACCGCGGCCGATCCCGCCCTCCGCCGCTAAGCGCCGCTCCCCAGCAGCGTGGCGGCCTCCTCCCTGCGGGAGAGCCGGCTCGCCTTCCCCTGGAAGACGCGGCCCGAGCCGCCGCCCCGGCCGCCCAGGAGCTCCGCCACCCTGCGGCCCACCTCCGGCACGTCCAGCGCGGCCTGCTCGCCGGCGGCCAGTAGGAACGAACCCTCCTCGCCCTCCCCGGACGTGAGGAAGACCACGCGGTCCGGCGCCAGGCGCACCGCCTCCCGGGCCACGCGCTGGAGGAAGGGGAGCCCCCGCTGGGGCCAATGGGCCGTGAGGACGGCGCCGGGGCGGGCGGCGAGGGCCTCCGCCGTCACCGCGGCCAGCTCCTCCTCCAGGTCCCGCGCGGCACGCTCCGCGTCCTTGAGTTGCTCCAGCTTCGCGCCCACCCGGGCCACCAGCTCCTCGTCGGACGTGCCCAGCAGACCCCGCAGCTCGGCGTTCCGCTCGTGGTGGGCGGCGAGGATGCGGCGGAGCCGCACCCCGGTGGCGTAGAACAGGCGGGTGCCGCCCCGCACCGACTCGGTCCCCAGGAGCTTCAGCGCCTCCATCTCCGCGGTGGAGCCGAGGTGGGTCCCGCCGCACGTGTTCAGGTCGATTCCAGCGATGTCGACGAGGCGGATGTCCCCCGTGTGCCCCTCGGGCAGGCCCCGGGACCGGACCTCCAGCCGCGCGTACTCCTCTGGGCTCACCCTGCGGGCCGTGACGGGGCGCGCCGCGCGGATCTCGGCGGCCACCGCGTCCTCCAGCTCGACGAACCTGGCGGCCGTGATGCCCGGCGTGTCCAGCTCGATGTCCGAGATCCGATCCCCCAGGTGGAAGGCGACGGTGTGCCACCCGAACCGGACGTCGGCCACCGCGGTGAGCAGGTGCTGGCCCGTGTGCTGCTGCATGTGGTCGAAGCGGCGCACCCAGTCCAGCTCCACGGCGACCCGGCCCGACGGAGGAGCGCCGGCCAGGTAGTGCCGGATCCCGCCCTCGGCCTTCTGGACGTCCACGACCGCCACCCCGCCCACCGTGCCGTGGTCGGGCGGCTGCCCGCCGCCCTCGGGGTAGAGGACGGTGTCGGCCAGCACCACGAAGGGGCGGCCCTGGTCCTCACCCGTGGCCACGACCTCGGTCTCGAGGCGGGTCAGGCGGGAGTCACGCTCGTAGGCGGGGATGTGGGGCAAGGGGGCCTCCTGCGTGGGACGGGATGCCTCGTGCTGCGCTCGGCTACGCCGGTGTGTACCGCTCGGCAACCAGGAACACCCCTGCCAGGTCCAGTCGGGAGAGCCAGGTCGCGAGCGCGTCCCGGTCCAGCATATCCCCGCTGATCCGGAGCATCATCGCGATGTCCCGGAGGTGCCGGTCCGACCCTGAGTCACGGTAGTACTGGAGCTTCCGGAGGATGACGTATTCCATGGGGGCCACCCAGATCTGGATCGACCCGAACGGGATCCTCTGGCGGCGCTCGAACGCCCACCGATGCAGCGCGTCATCGCCCACCAGGTAGATGTCGGCGCGAAGGGCCGTGTCCCGGTGGATGACATTGAAATGCCCGCCCTGGGGCCGGGCGGCCTCCTCCCCCAGGGCCTCGACCGGTGGCACGTAGAACTCACCCCCCTGGAACACCGCCGTCAGCGCGGGAATGTCCCGGCCCTGCAGCTCCAGCACGAGATCGATATCACGGGTGAAGCGGGGGTCTCCATAGATCACCGCCGCGACGCCTCCGGTGATCATGTACCGGATCCCCGTCCGCTCCAGGGGCTCGATGAAGAGCCCGATCAGGTCAGGGGCAGTCACCACCGACCAGGGTCCGGGTTCGCGCCCGCACCTCCAGCTCCGACATCCCCGGCCAGCGGGCACGGAGTGCGCCGGCCTTGAGCTCGTAGGCCTGTCGGATGAGGGCGTGCATGACGTCCAGCTTCTGGGCGGGCGTCATGCGCCGAATGGCCTCGATTTCCTGCTCCAGCGGGGTCATGCATGAAGCTTCCCACGGTGGAGCGGTTGGGGCAAGAGAGGTGGTAGGCCGCCTGACGGGGTAGAATGTCGATTCCCCCGAACGGGCGGCCCTGGTCCTCCGACGCGCCCAGCCCCCAGATTCGGCGCCGGCACGATCGAGGCGATTCACCGCCTTCCTCACGCACCTGGAGATTCCATGAATCATACGCTGAAGATCACCGCGCTGTGCGTGTGCGCCGGGATGCCCGCGCTGCCGTCGGCTGCCCAGACGTCCGTCCCCGGCGCGGTCGTACCGGGCATCGAGGTGTTCCTCGAATCCCCGCCCGCCGCGCTGGTGGGAAAGCGGCTCGGCCTCATCACGAACCAGACGGGCGTGGACCGCCAGGGCCGGAGCATCATCGACCTTCTGAAGGCGTCGCCCCACGTGCAGCTCGTCGCGCTCTTCGCCGCCGAGCACGGGATCCGCGGCGACATCCCGCCGGGGGGAGAAGTCAACGACGAGAGGGACTCGTCCGGGCTGCCCGTGTACTCGATCTACGGCGGCGACAACACGCCCACCCAGCAGATGCTCGAGGGGCTCGACGCACTGCTGTACGACATGCAGGACCTGGGCGTGCGGCAGTACACGACCGAGTCCACCATGCTCCTGGCCATGCAGGCGTGCAAGGAGAAGGGGATCCCGTTCGTGGTGCTGGACCGGCCCAACCCGGTCACGGGCGAGATCTTCGAAGGCAACGTCCTGGAGCCTGGGTTCGAGAACTTCATCGGGATCGGCCCGGTGTCGAGCCGCCACGGTCTCACCATGGGCGAGCTGGCGAGGTTCTACAACGCGGAGCTGAAGGTCGGCGCGGAGCTGATCGTCGTGCCCATGCGGGGCTGGAAGCGGAACATGTGGCTGGAGGACACCGGGCTCCCGTGGGTGAAGACGTCGCCCAACATCTACCGCGCCGAGACCGCCGTGCACTACCCCGGCACCGTGTACTTCGAGGCCACGAACGTGGCCGAGTCCCGCGGCTCCGACATGCCTTTCGAGCAGGTGGGCGCCCCCTGGATGAAGGCCGCCGACGTGGCCGCAGCCATGAACGCGATGAACCTGCCCGGCGTCCGCTTCGAGGCGAGGGACTACCCCATCGCCCAGGGCTATCGCAAGTACCCGGGCCAGACCGTGCACGGTGTCCGCCTGGTGGTGACCGACCGGAGGAGCTACCGGCCGCTGCGCGCCTCGCTCCTGCTCATGGACGTGATCCGCAAGCTGCACCCCGCCGACTTCAAGTTCTCGTCCGCCGAGTTCGATCGCGGCACCGGGTACTCCATCGAGCGGCACGCAGGCACGACCAAGCTGGTGGCGGCCTTCGAGGCCGGCACGCTGAGCGCCCTGCTCGACGATTGGGACCGACAGGCGCAGGCGTTCGCGGAGAAGAGCAAGCCGTACCTGCTTTACGAGTGAGCCGGGGGGCCGGGGGAGCACCCGCCCGGGCGCCGAAGCCGGGCGGGTGCGGCGTCACCCTCCGGCCCCGACCTCGAACCGCCAACGCCCATGCTCACCGAGGGGTCTCGCGGCTCCGACCCGCACGAACCCCGAGAAGAGCCGGACACCGAGGAACGCGGTCGCGCGGATGCCGTCGCTCGGCTCCCACCCGTTCGCGCTCAGGACGGAGGCCGCGTCCCCGGAGGCTCCGGTCCACCCGGCCGAGAGCTGCGCGAGCGGTGAGGGGGCCGGCGAAGGGAGGAAGACGGGGCCGATCCGGATCGGGGTCTCCAGCAGCGGAAGGGCGTACGCCGCCTCGAGCATGCCCACGGCGGCGCGGTCCCCCGTGAAGGCCTTCACGGGGTAGCCGGGGAGTCGGCTCGTGTAGCCGCCGATCTCGAACAGGGCCTGTGGGGGCGGGTCGGCGGCCGTCACCACGCCGCCGAACGCCTCCCCCGAGCCGGACCAGCGGCCGAGCTGCCGCCGTGCCCTCACCGAGCCTTCGACGCGCTGCCATGCCAGGTCGCCGCTCGCCATCTCCCAGGAGAGCTGGGCGCTCCACCCCGGCGTGAGGAACTCGCCGCCGCTCCCGCGGCTGAAGGCCACGGTGACGCCGATGCGGGCGTAGTCGCCGTCGGCCGTCGCCCGAAGGGGCTCGAACGCGCTACCCAAGGGCGCCCGCTCCACGTTCGTGCTCGCCGCCCGGTCCCGGACGGCTTGCACATCCCCCTGGATCGCGGCGCCACGGCGATGGACGAACGACGCCCGGAGCCCCGTCGAATACCGATCCACGTAGTCGAGGTCGTCCGCCCCCAGCACGCCGAAGATCGTGGGTCCCGTGGTGAAGGGACGGGGAAAGTCGTTCGTGGAGGCCAGCTCTCGCCCGGCCCCCACGGCCGCCTGCCACCCGCGGCCGGCCACCCCCACCTCCGCGCCGCCGCGGGCGGTGCCCTCCGACCACGCCCAGCCGGCGTGCAGAGCGGCGAAGGGCCCCGCTTCGCCTGCGCCGCCACCGGCTCTCAGTCCGCCGCCCGTGAAGAGCCCCTCCACCCGGTCGTACCGCACGGCCTGGGCGAGAGCCCGCGTGCCGAAGCGCACGCCCCGGCGCTGCCGGAGGGCGCGGAGGTCGGTCAGGTCCAGCGGACTGCGCTCCGCCGTCGCCGCTCCGAGCTCCATCCGCCAGCCAATCCGCCGTGCCGTCGAGTCCGCCTCGAGGCGCAGCAGCGTGCGCTTCCCTCCGGGCCCGCTCCCGGCGGCGCCGGGGGACGGCGTGCTGTCCGGCGTGGTCGCCGAGAAGTCCGTGACGATCCGGACGGTGGCCGACTCGTCGGTGAGGGGAGACCCGGCTTCGAGCTCGATCCACTGGCGGTGCGGCAGCCATCCCCCGCGTTCACCGAGCTCGTTCTCCAGGTCGAGGAAGAGGTGCGGCTCCATGGTCGCGCGCACGACCCGTGACAGGAGCCGGCGCGGCCGGGCGCGCGCCAGCACTTCGCCCCGGAGCCGCACGACGCCGTGGGCGATCGCATCGAGGTGGATCTCGCCGCGGAAGAGGAGGACGTCGGCGCTCACCACGCTCGGCTCCACCGCGATGCGCACCACCGGAATGGTCCGCGTGGGAAGGCGCAGCGTCAGGACCGTGTCCCCCCCGGAGAAGCGGTAATACGCGGCCCGGTCGGACCCCAGGGGGTTCACCATGGACGGCATCTCCCGGCGGCGCCCCGACGCATCCGTCGCCTCGACGCCGGTGGCCGGACGGAGGGCGGTCGTGTCCTCGCCTTCGGGGCGGGGAGGCGGGTCGGCCGCGAGTACCAGGGGCACGCGGTCTCCTGCCAGAGGCGCCACGACCCACGGTCCCCGGATGTAGGTGAGGGTGGACAGCGCAGGGCCCGAGAACCGGCTCCGGTACGCCGTCAGGGACTGGACGAGATCCCCGCCGCCCGACCAGGTCACCTGCCCGGCGATCTGCTCGACGCCGGTGAGGATCTCCTCTCCGTTCGGCTGTCGGAGGAGCACGCCGATCTCCGACTCGATGCGGGCCGTGAACGGCACGACACCCGCGCCCGGCTCCCGGTATCGGGCGGCAGCAGCCTCCACCAGCGCACGCACGGCCGGGCTCGAGTAGGTCGAGTCCGGCCGTGTCTGCGGCGCCTGGAAGGGGACCAGGAGGCCGAACAGCAGGGTTGCGGTCGGGTTCCTCCTCAGGGGGCGCCTACCCGGAACGGCAAGGTGATGAACAGTACGAACGAGGTGCCGTCCCCGACGATGAACCGCCCGCCGGCCTTCGGTCGGAAGGAGCCCGCGTCGAAGGCGATGCCACCGCCGAGGTTCAAGCTGACTTCCGTATCACTGGCATCCCCGAGAGGGCCCAGGTCCACGGAGGCGCGGCCGACGTTCAGGCCCGCGAGCGCGAAGGGCAGGACCGTGGATTCGGCCAGGGGGAAGTCGTAGGTGAGGTTCCCGTTGAGCTCGAAGTAGTCCATGCCGTCGGGAAAGAAGATGATGAAGTCCCCGAGGAACCCGACGCCCTCCGAGACGTCCGGGAGCTCGAAGCCGACGGTGGCGCCGATGCCGAGGTCGGCGTCGTCGTGCCACGCCAGCGTGGGCCCGAGGAGAAGCTGGCCCTCAGCGGCCATCGGCGCGGCCGCCAGGAGGAGCGCGGTTCCGAGCAGAGTCGATGCCTTGCGCATGATTCACCTGTGCTTCAGTGGGGGATGCGGACGGGTCGCCCATCCACGCTATAGCCCGGGGATGGGAAAACCAACCTGGCGGGCGGGGCGCCCGCTCACCGCCATGCCGTGCTCCTTCGCGTGGTCAGGAGCGGCGCGCTGCGCCGCTCCGTCTCGTAGGTCGTCTCGATCCGCCAGAGGATGCAGACCCGCTGGCCCTCCTTCGTGACCATGTACCGGGAGCAGACCTCCCGTTCCACCGGGGTCCTGCGCTCGGCGGAGGCCCCGCAGTAGAGGTGCGGGTTCGCCCGATCGAAGGTCACGTAGACCGAGAGTACGTCCCGGATCGGGGCGCCCCCGCACCGGTACATGAAGATGCTCAGGCTCCCCTGCACCTCCTGACAGGAGGCGTTGTCCATGAGGAGGAGCACCGTATCCGGCGTGATCTCGAAGACACCGCTCAGGCTGATGCTCCCGGTCCTGAACGGAATGATGGTTGTGAAGTCATACACGCCCACGGACTTCGGCGGGGGGCCTGCCGGGCTGGGCGGATCGACGCCGCAGCCCATGAGGAGGAGCGCAGTCAAGGCGAAGGCCAGGGATGGGAGAGCCACGCCCGGGCCTCGGAACAAGAGGACCATGGCCCTCAGGCCCATCTCGAAACGCGGTGTGGGGGTCGCGTACGCGTGCGGGGTCGCCCGTGGATGCTCACCAGCCCGGGATCCGGCCCTTGTTCTGCTTCAGCCAGGCGCTCATGTCGGGGTCGGCCTCGTCGACCCGCATGGGCACGATGACGATCTTCCCCTGACCCACGAGCTCCGCGTCGGAGCCGGCCGGCGCGGGGAATGCGTCGCGCACGACCTGGAACGACCACCGTTCCTTTCCAGTCGCCACGCCGTCGGACGGAAGGAGCTCCGCCCTGAACGTCCGCAGCCCGCGGGCGTGCTCGGTGACCTCCACGCCGGTGATCCTGGACGGCGGGCCGACGGGGAAGCTCACGGTCAGGTACTGGGGGGGCTTCAGCTGCCGGGCGACGTCGCTCCGGGCCAGCTTCACCACCCAGCGCACCACGGCGGCCACGGCCTCCGGGTCGGCGTTGTCGACGCCGGAGAGCGCGATGGCGGGCACCCCGTAGTAGGTGGCCATGCGCGCCGCGCCGACGGTGCCGGACGCCACCCACGCGTCGGCGACGTTCGATCCGGTGTTGATCCCGGTGATCACAAGGTCCGGGCGCGTGTCGTGCAGGGGGCCGGCCAAGGCGAAGTAGATGCAGTCGCCAGGGTAGCCGTCCACGGCCCAGGCGTTCACCCCGCCTCCGACGTCTCGTCGTTCGACAACGAACTGCAGCGTCCGCGCCGAGGCGGCGAAGTTGGAGCTCGAGCTCCGATCCTCGCTCGGAACGATCAGGTAGGCCTCGGCGAACTCGGCGAACGCGCGCGCCATGGCCATGGTGGCCGGGGAGTCGAACCCATCGTCGTTGGTGATCAGGACGCGCCGCGGCCACGGGGATCCCTGGGCGGAGACGGGCAGGGCGCCGACGACCGTCGCGAGGAACACCAGGCCGATGGTCGAGCACTTCGAGGACATGGTCCCACGCTCCTTTCCGGAGGCGGATGAACCCCAGCGCCCCGGACTACCAGACAGTAGTCCGGCGACGGTCGAAAAGTCCAGGAAGTGACGAGCCGCTCAGGTGCGGCTGATCGTCCCCTCCCACGTGCCCACCTTGTCGCCCCGCAGGTCGTCGGCGTCGAACCAGTAGCTCGTGACCGCCTTGGTCTCGGTGAAGAACGCCACCCCGTCTCGCCCCATGACGTGCAGGTCGCCGAAGAAGCTGTTCTTGTGGCCGCTGAACGGGAACACGGAGATGGGCACCGGGATCCCCACGTTGACGCCCACCATGCCGGCGTGGATGCGCCGGGCGAACTCCCGCGCGTGCCAGCCGCTGCGCGTGAAGACCGAGGCGCCGTTGGCGAGCTCGCTGGCGTTGATGAGCTCGATGCCCTCCTCGAACCCGGCCACGCGCTTGACGTAGAGCACCGGCCCGAAGACCTCCTGCCAGCCGCACGACATTTCGGGGGTGACGCGGTCGAAGAGGGTGGGGCCGAGGAAGTAGCCGCCCTCGTACCCCTTCACCTGCGCCCCCCGCCCGTCCAGCACGAGCTCCGCCCCCTCGTCCACCGACCTCCCGATCCAGTCGGTGACGAAGGCCAGGTGCTTCGCGTCCACCAGCGGACCCAGCTCGGTCGCGGGCTCCCACGCGGGGCCCATCCTGCGCTGCGACGCCAGCTCGGCGATGGCCGCGACGAGGTCGTCGGCGACGACCTCCTCCACGGCGATGGCCGGGAGCGCCATGCAACGCTCCCCGGCGCACCCGAACGCCGAGTTGATGATCCGCTGGGCTGTGGCCCGGATGGGCGCGTCGCGCAGGACGAGCGCGTGGTTCTTGGCCTCGGAGAGCGCCTGGACGCGCTTGCCGGCCGCGGAGGCGGTCGCGTACACGTGCCGGGCCACCTTCCTCGATCCCACGAACGTGACGCCGCGCACGTCGGGGTGGGTGACCAGCCTCTCCGACTCCCGGGGCGAGCAGGTGACCAGGTTCAGCACACCCGGCGGGAGCCCGGCCTCGTGCGCCATCTGCGCCATGCGCATGGCGGTCTGGGGGACGAAGTCCGCGGCCTTGAGCACGAAGGTGTTACCGGTGGTCACGGCCAGGGGCATCATCCACCCCATGGGGATCATGGCCGGGAAGTTCCAGGGGACGATCCCCGCGAACACCCCCAGGGGCTCCCTGTAGGTGACGGTGTCGAAGCCCTGCGACACGTTCATGAGCGAATCGCCCTGCATGGTCACCGGGAGCGCGCACGCCAACTCCACCACCTCGATGGCCTTGAGCACGTCGCCACGCGCCTCGGTGTACGTCTTCCCCATCTCGGTGGAGAGGAGCACGGCGAGCTCGTGCAGGTTGGCGTCCAGCCGTTCCTTGAGGCGGAACATCACCTGCACGCGCTGGGGGAGCGGCGTGTCGCGCCAGGCGGGGAAGGCCTCGACGGCGGCGGCCACGGCTCGGTCCACCTCGTCGGCGGTGCAGTGGGGCGCCTCGGCCATGACCTCGCCCGTGCTGCTGTTCGTGATCGTGTCCCACTCCTCGGTGCGGGACTCGTGCCACGCTCCGCCGGCGAGGTACTTCAATCGCATCGTCATGTGCGCTCCGGGTCTCAACCCAGGTGGAGTACGACGGTCTTCAACTCGGTCATCTCGTGGATGGCGTACCGCGGCCCCTCCTTCCCCATTCCGCTCTCCTTCAGCCCGCCGTAGGGCATGAGGTCCGCCCGCCATCCCGGACCCCAATTGACGTGCAGGTTGCCCGAGTGCACGCGGCGCGCGAAGTCCATGGCCCACCGCAGGTTCTCGGTGAAGATCCCGGCGGCCAGGCCGTAGCGGGTGTCGTTGGCCAGCGCGATGGCCCCGGACAGGTCGTCGAACCTGGTGACCGCCACCGCCGGCCCGAACAGCTCGTCGCACGACACGCGCATCCCCGGCGCCACGTCCGCCACCACGGTGGGCTGGTGCAGGTTGCCGGAGCGCTCGCCTCCCACCGCCACCCGGGCGCCTCCCGCCACGGCCTGGCCGATCCATGCCGCGACGCGCTCGGCGTCGGCGGTGCGGATCATGGGCCCCATCTTCACGCCCTCGTCCAGGGGATCGCCGGTGGGGATGGCCCCGACCAGGGGCGTGAGCGCGTCGAGGAAGTCCCCGTACACGTGGTCCTGGACCAGGACCCGCTGTGTGGAGATGCACACCTGACCGGCGTTGACGTATCCCGTGGCCGCCGTCGCTGCGGCTGCCTTCTCCAGGTCGGCATCGGACATCACGATCAGAGGGCAGTTGGAGCCGAGCTCCATCGTGACCCTCTTCAGGCCCGCGATGCGGCAGATCGCCTCCCCGACGTCCCGGCTTCCGGTGAAGGTGATCTTCCTCACCCGCGGGTCGGCGCACAGGGCCCGCCCCAGCTCGCCGCCGGGACCGGTAATGCACTGGACCCCCTCCGGCGGCAGGCCTGCCTCCAGGAGGATCTCGACGAGCTTGAGCGCCGACAGGGGCGTGTCACTGGCCGGCTTGATCACCACCGCGTTCCCCGCGGCCAGCGCGGGCCCGACTTTGTGGCACACCAGGTTCAGCGGGAAGTTGAACGGGGAGATGGCGACCACCACGCCGCACGGGACGCGCAGCGTGAAGCCGATCTTGCCCGCGCCCCCCGGCGCGGCGTCCAGGGGGAGCGTCTCCCCATAGAGTCGCTTGGCCTCCTCGGCGGAGAGGGTCAGCGTCTGAAAGCTCCGCTGGACCTCCACGCGCGCCTCGGCGATGGCCTTCCCCTCCTCCAGGGTGATGGTCCTGGCCAGCTCCTCCAGGCGGGCCTCCATGAGGCGCGCCGCCTGGTCGAGGATGCGGTAGCGCTCGTGGGCGGGGAGCGCGGCCATGACGGGCGCGCCCCTGGAGGCGGATGCGAGGGCGCGCTCCACCTCCGCGGCGCCCGCGCGAGGCACCACGTCCACCACGGATCCGTCGAACGGGCTGGTCACGTCCATGCGCTCGCCGGCGTCGATCCACTCTCCCCCGATGTACATCCTCATGCCCATGCCTCCTGTGGAGCCCCACGGTCAGCCATTCATACGGCCGGGGCGGGGCGGGGGAAATCCCCAACCGCGCCGACCTGCGTGCCCGGGGCATTCGACGGGCCCGCACATCCCCTGTATTCTGTCTCCGTCGCAGGCACGTGCGCAGCATCATCGAACTCATGAGGGGGTACCGATGTCATACATGGAGACCTACCGGCGTTCCCAGGAGGATCCCGAGGGCTTCTGGGGCGAGGCGGCACGGGCCATCGACTGGGACAGGCCCTGGGACAGGGTGCTGGACGACTCCAACCCCCCGTTCTACCGCTGGTTCGCCGGCGGCGAGCTGAACACCTGCCACAACGCCCTCGACCGCCACGTGGACGGCGGCCGGGCCGACCAGGCGGCGTTGATCTACGACAGCCCGGTCACCCACACCAAGAGGGCCTTCACCTATCGCGAGCTCCGCGATGCCGTGGCGCTCTTCGCCGGGGCCCTGCGCGCGCAGGGCGTGGTGAAGGGCGACCGGGTCATCGTCTACATGCCGATGGTGCCCGAGGCGGTGGTGGCCATGTTGGCGTGCGCCCGCATCGGCGCCATCCACTCGGTGGTGTTCGGCGGCTTCGCCGCCAAGGAGCTGGCCACCCGCATCAACGACGCCAAGCCGCGGATCATCGTGTCCGCGTCGTGCGGCATCGAGGGGAGCAAGGTCATCCCCTACAAGCCGCTCCTCGACGAGGCCATCGAGCTCGCCGCCCACAAGCCCGAGCACTGCATCATCCTGCAGCGGTCCCAGGCCCAGGCCACGCTGCAGGCGGGGCGCGACCTGGACTGGGCCGATGCGGTCGCCGGCGCCCAGCCTGCGGCGTGCGTCTCGGTGAAGGCGACGGATCCTCTCTACATCCTCTATACCTCCGGCACGACCGGGATCCCGAAGGGCGTGGTTCGCGACCACGGCGGGCACGCCGTGGCGCTGGCGTGGAGCATGAAGCACATCTACGACGTGCAGCCCGGGGACGTGTACTGGGCTGCATCCGACGTGGGCTGGGTGGTGGGACACTCCTAC
This sequence comes from Longimicrobiales bacterium, assembly GCA_035477395.1. Taxonomy (GTDB): domain Bacteria; phylum Gemmatimonadota; class Gemmatimonadetes; order Longimicrobiales; family Gaopeijiaceae; genus SZUA-318. Next base: position 43,389 of record DATIKQ010000025.1, on the reverse strand, counting down.
ATCGTCTACGCCCCGCTGCTGTACGGGTGCACGACCCTCCTGTACGAGGGCAAGCCGGTGGGCACCCCCGACGCCGGGGCGTTCTGGCGCGTGATCTCCGAGTACAGGGTGAAGGTCATGTTCACCGCCCCCACCGCGTTCCGGGCCATCAAGCGCGAGGACCCGGAGGGGAAGCTCCTGGGGCAATACGACCTCACCGGCTTCAAGGCGCTCTTCCTGGCGGGGGAGCGCTGTGACCCGGACACGCTCGTCTGGGCCCAGACCCGCCTCGGGGTCCCGGTCATCGACCACTGGTGGCAGACCGAGACCGGGTGGGCCATCGCCGCCAACTGCATGGGCCTGGGAGCGCTCCCCGTGAAGGCCGGCTCTCCCACGTGCGCGGTGCCGGGCTACGACGTGCGCGTGGTGGACCACGACGGGAAGGAGCAGCCTGCAGGCGAGATCGGCACCATCGTCATCCGCCTCCCCATGCCCCCGGGCTGCCTCCCCACGCTCTGGCAGAACGACGAGGCGTTCGTGCGCTCCTACCTCGAGACCGTGGAGGGCTCCTACCTCACCGGCGACGCCGGGTACAAGGACGAGGACGGCTACCTGTGGATCATGTCGCGCATCGACGACATCATCAACGTGGCCGGGCACAGGCTCTCCACCGGCGGGATGGAGGAGGTCCTGTCGTCCCATCCCAACGTGGCCGAGTGCGCCGTCATCGGCGCCGCCGACCAGCTCAAGGGCGAGCTGCCGGTGGGCCTCGTGGTGCTGAAGGCGGGCGTGGACCGCCCCGAGGAGGACATCGTCAAGGAGTTGGTCGCGCTGGTGCGGCAGCGCATCGGCCCGGTGGCCGCCTTCAAGAAGGTGGTGGTGGTGGACAAGCTCCCCAAGACCCGCTCCGGCAAGGTCCTGCGCGGAACCATGAAGAAGATCGCCGACGGCGACGCGTACACCATGCCCGCCACCATCGACGATCCGTCCACCCTGGAGGTGATCACGGAGGCGTTGGTGCGCATCGGGTACGCGCACAAGCAGGGTTGAGGGAAGGGTGACCCGGGCGGTGCTGGGCACGACGGCGTAGCGCATGGTCCTCGCCGTCTTCGCCGTCGTCTACCTGGGGATGTTCCTCGGCGAGCTTCCCCGCCTCCAGGTGGACCGCGCCGGCCTGGCGCTCCTGGGCGCCATCGCCCTCCTCGTCTCCGGCGCGGTGACGCTGGAGCAGGCGGTGGCGCACGTGGACGTGCCGACCCTCGCGCTGCTCTTCGGCATGATGGTCCTGTCGGCGCAGCTGCGCATGGGCGGCGTGTACGCTGCGCTCACGCGGCGGGTGGGAGGCCTGGTGGTGCGGCGCCGTGCGGAAGGGAGTACCGACCTCGCCCATGGCGTCGTGGCCCCCAGGCTCCTCGCGGTGGTCGTGGCGCTGGTGGGCACGCTGTCCGCCGTGTTCACCAATGACATCGTGGCGCTCGCGGTGTCGCCGGTGGTGGTGGCGCTCTGCCTGGAGCGGGAGCTGGACCCGGTCCCCTTCCTCCTGGCGGTGGCGTGCGCCGCGAACGTGGGCTCGGCGGCCACGCTGGTCGGGAACCCCCAGAACATCCTGGTGGGGCAGGCGCTGGGGCTCTCGTTCGTGGGCTACCTGGCGCGGGCCGCCCTTCCGTCGGCGCTGGGGCTGGCGGTGGTGTGGGGGGTGGTGGCTCGCTCGTACCGGGGACGGTGGGCACGGCCGGGCGCTCCCGAGACGACGCGGGAGACGGCGAGCCTCGACCCCGGGGAGACGGGGCTCGGGGGCGTGCCCCTCATCCCCCACTTCCACACCTGGCAGGCGGCCAAGGGACTTGCGCTGGCCGCGGCTGCCATGGCCTGCTTCCTCTTCACGCCCTGGCCGAGGGAGCTGGTGGCGCTGGCCGCTGCGGGGATCGTGCTCACGAGCCGCCGGTTCCACTCCAGGGACATGCTCGGCCTGGTGGACTGGCAGCTTCTGGTGCTCTTCATGGGGCTCTTCGTCGTGAACGGGGCGCTGGCCGACACGGGGCTGGTTGAGCGCGCCGTGGGGGCGCTGGAGGCACGGGGCGTGGATCCGGCCCACCCCGGCTGGCTCTTCGCGCTCTCGGTGGGCCTGTCCAACACCGTGTCCAACGTCCCCGCCGTCATGCTCCTCCTTCCGGTGGTGGAAGGCGACACCTTGGGCGCGCTCCTGGCGCTGTCCAGCACGCTGGCGGGAAACCTCATCATCGTCGGGAGCATCGCCAACATCATCGTCGTGGAGCAGGCGCGCGCGGCCGGGATCACGGTGGACTGGCGGACCCACGCGCGCGTCGGGGTTCCGGTCACGCTCCTCACGCTCGCTCTCTCGGCGGCGGCGCTGGCGGTGATGCCGTAGGTCGCTCCGGGACAGCGGGGGGCTGGTGTTCGGCGCTCCGCCGTCCCAGCCTGTCTGCATGAATCGACTCCTCCGCTTCCGTCCCGGCGCCGCGTGCGCCGCAGTCATGATCCTGGGCGCCTGCGCCGGCCGCGGCTCGGCCCCTCCCCGCACCGGGCCGGCCCCGGCTCCCACGCAGGCCGCCACGGCCGCTCGGCCGGCTCCGGTTCCCGGCGCCGTCCACTGGTACCGTACCGCGGCCGAGCACCGGGCCATCTACGAACAGGTGTACGCGTGGGCCGGCCGGCTCGTGGCGGCCCAGGTGGCCGCCGGCGAGGGGAAGGGGCCGTGGGGCGTCATCCTCGACGCCGACGAGACGGTGCTGGACAACTCCACGTACCAGCTGCGGAGGGCCCGCGCGGGGCTGGGGTTCACGAACGAGTCGTGGAACGAGTGGGTGCGCGAGGAGGTGGCCCCCGCCCTCCCCGGGGCCGTGGCGTTCCTGCGCAGGGTGAAGGCGCTGGGCGGGCGCATCGCCATCGTCACCAACCGGGACGAGGTCGTGTGCGACGCCACCCGGCGCAACCTGGCCGCGGTGGGCGTCGAGGCCGACGCGGTGCTGTGCAGGAAGCCGGGCCCGTCGGAGAAGGAGACCCGCTTCCGGGCTGTCGAGGAGGGTACCTCGGATGCCGGGCTTCCGCCGCTGCGCGTCCTGGCCTGGGTGGGGGACAACATCCAGGACTTCCCCGGAGGGAGCCAGGCGCTGCGCGACGCCGACCCGGCGCGCCTCATCGACTTCGGGATCCGCTTCTTCCTCCTTCCGAACCCCATGTACGGGAGTTGGGAGTCGAACCCGGAGCGGTGAGCGCGGAGGGAGGGCTCGGGAGGCGTGGGAGTCGGGGACCCCGAGGAGGGCGTGGACGCGGGACCCTGCGGGGGGTGACGAGGTCAGAGCTGCGGCAGCGCCAGGTTCTCGGCTTCGATGTCCTTGAAGTACTTCACCGTGCCCACCTTGAGCTCGTCCGTGGACTCCTCGTCGCAGACGATCATGCCGTGCCGGTGCAGCTGAAGCTGTGAGACCGTCCACATGTGGTTGACGCCCTCCTCGACGACCTTCTGGAGGGCGCGCGCCTTGCTGTGACCGCTCACCAGGATGATCACCTCGTCCGCGTCCATGACCGTGCCGACCCCGACGGTGAGCGCGGTCTTGGGGACCTTGAGCGGATCGTTGCCGAAGAAGTGGGCATTGGCCACGCGCGTGTCGAAGGTGAGCGTCTTGATTCGGGTGCGTGACGACAGGGACGACGCGGGCTCGTTGAACGCGATGTGGCCGTCGGCCCCGATGCCGCCGAGGAACAGGTGGATCCCGCCGACCTCCCTGATGCGCGCCTCGAAGTCCTCGCACTCCCGATGCAGGTCGGCGGCATTGCCGTTCAGGATGTTCACGTTCTCCGGGTTGACGTCCACGTGGCCGAAGAGGTGGTGCCACATGAAGTAGTGGTAGCTCTCCGGGTGCGTCTCCGGCAGCCCCACGTACTCGTCCATGTTGAAGGTGACCACGTGCTCGAACGACACCTTCCCCTGCCGGTGCAGGTTCACCATGTGCTTGTACGTGCCGATGGGGGATGCGCCGGTGGGGAGCCCGAGCACGAAGGGCCTCTTCCCCGTGGGACCGAAGGCGTTGATCCTGGCCGCGATCGTGTGCGCGGTCCATTGGCTCATGGACTCGTAGGTGTCATGGATGATGATGCGCATGCGGCTCCCGTGGTTGGCTCCCGAATTCTGTTGCCACCCCGGCCCGGCGGCAATCGGAGGCGGGCCGGGTGCGCGGGGCGGAAACGCCCTTGCGCGCCCCGACGTAGGGGAGGACGTTGTGGATCGCCCTGCGGGGCGCCCGCGTGCGCCCTCCGGCCCTCTCCCCTGGAGCCCGTCATGTCCCGTCGGTTCGTCGTGTCCGCGGCCGCGCTGGCCGCGCTGTGCTTCCTCGTCCCGGTGCCCTCCGGCGCCCAGAGCCGTCTGCTCCGCCAGCCGACGCTCTCCGCCACGCAGGTGGCCTTCACCTACGGGAGCGACCTCTGGATCGCAGACCGGGCCGGCGGGCTGGCGCGCAGGCTCACCAGCACCCCGGCGGTGGAGAGCGATCCCCACTTCTCACCCGACGGGATGTGGATCGCCTTCACGTCGAACCGGAGTGGGAACCCCGATGTCTACGTGGTGGCCGCAGAGGGGGGCGAGCCCCGCCGGCTGACATGGTACCCGGCTCCGTCGGAGGCACGGGGATGGACCCCGGACGGGACCAAGATCCTCTACGCGTCCTCCCGCGAGACCGCGCCCACGGGCTACAACCGCCTGTGGACGGTGTCCGCCGGCGGGGGCCCTTCCACCCTCCTCCCGGCGCCGTGGGCCCACGACGGGTCCTTCTCCGCCGACGGGCGGCGCCTGGTTGTGGACCGGGTGGACCGCTGGGACTGGGAGTGGCGCTCCTACCGGGGCGGGCAGAACACGCCCCTGACCATCCTCGACCTGAACACGCTGGACGAGGTGCGGCTCCCCAACGAGCGCACCACGGACCGCTGGCCGGTCTGGGTGGACGGGAAAGTCTGGTTCGTCTCGGACCGGGACTGGGCCATGAACGTCTGGACCTACGACGTGGCCACGCAGGCCGTCGCCCAGGTCACGCACTTCACCGATGCCGAGGTGAAGTGGCTGTCAGGCGGTCCCGGCGCCCTGGTGCTGGAGCAGGACGGCTGGATCCACACCATGGACCCGGCCACGGGGCAGACACGCCGCCTCGACATCGAGGTGCAGGGCGATTTCCCCTGGGCCGAGACCCGGTGGGAGGACGTGAGCCGCTCTGTCACCACGGCCTCCCTGTCCCCCACCGGGAAGCGTGTGCTCATGGAGGCCCGGGGCGAGATCTTCACGGTTCCGGTCGAGTCCGGGAACGCCCGCAACCTGACCCGGAGCTCGGGGGCCGCGGACAGGCAGCCCGTGTGGTCACCCGACGGGAAGGAGATCGCCTGGTTCAGCGACTCGGGCGACGGATACCAGCTCCTGGTGGCGCCACAGGACGGTCTCGGTGAGCCGCGCCGCATCTCCATCGGAGAGTCGAAGATGGCCTGGGAGACCACTTGGTCCCCCGACGGCAAGCACATCGCGTTCGTGGACGACGACGCGCGCATCCGCGTGGTGGACGTGTCGGCGGAGAGCGTGCGCACCGCGGACGCGGCGTCCACCGTGCTGGACCGCGGCGGCCTGGGGATCACGTGGTCGCCGGACTCGAAGTGGCTCGCCTACGCCAAGAGCTATCCGAACAACCTCCACCGCCTGGTGGTGTGGTCGGCGGAGTCCGGCGAGGTGACGCCCCTGACCGATCCGATGGCCGACGCCCAATCCCCGTCCTTCGACCGGGACGGCAAGCACCTCTACTTCCTCGCCAGCACCGACGTGGCGCTCGGATCGGGGTGGGCCAACACCAGCGCCATGCAAGCCGATCCGACCTACGGCGTGTACATGCTGGTGCTCCGCGGGGACGGCAGCACGCCCTTCCCGCCCAAGAGCGACGAGGAGAACGCGCCACCTGCGCCCAAGCCGGACACGGGGGCGGTGCAGGTCCGCATCGACTTCGGCGGCGTGGAGCGGCGCATCCTGGCGCTCCCCATGCCCGTACGGAACTACCAGATGACGCTGGCAGGTCCCAAGGGGACGGTCTTCGTCGGCGAGGCCGGCGAGGCCCAGCAGGGTGCGCCCCCCGGGATGACGGTGCACAAGTTCAGCGTGAGCGAGCGCAAGGCCGACGTCTTCGTGCGCGGCGCCAGCGCGGTGAGCGTGTCCAGGGACGGCGAGAAGATGCTCTTCCGCTCGGGCCAGCAGTGGCGCGTGGTGGGGACGGCGAAGCCCCCCGAGGCCAGCGGTGGGAACGTCACGGTGGCGCTGCGCACGCAGCTCGACCGGGCCGAGGAGTGGCGCCAGATCTTCGACGAGGCGTGGCGCTACGAGAGGGATTTCTTCTACGACCCGGGGATGCACGGCAACGACTGGAATGCCGTGAGGCGCCGCTACCAGCCCCTGGTGGAGCATGTGCGGCACCGCTCGGACCTGAACTACATCCTGGACCAGGTGAACGGCGAGATGTCCGTGGGGCACAGCTTCGTCGGTGGCGGCGACCACCCCGGGGTGGACACGGTGCGCGTCGGGCTCCTGGGCGCCGACTTCGAGGCGGCCGAGGGCCGCTGGCGCATCTCCCGCATCTACACCTTCGAGAGCTGGAACCCCGGCCTCGCCGCGCCCCTGGACCGTCCCGGGATGCGGGTGTCGGTGGGCACGTTCCTCGTCGGGGTGGACGGCGTGGAGCTCACCGCCGACGAGGACCCCTATCAGGCGCTGGACGGCACCGCGGGCCGGCAGACGGTGATCCACCTCAATGACAGACCCACCATGGACGGCGCGTGGACCGAGGTGGTGGAGCCGCTCCGCTCGGATGGCACGCTCCGGCAGCGGGCATGGGTGGAGGACAATCGTCGCAAGGTGGACGAGCTCTCCGGAGGGCGGTTGGCCTACGCCTGGATCCCCAACACCGGTCAGCCCGGGGTGGTGTCGTTCAACCGCTACTTCTTCGCCCAGCAGGACCGGGAGGGGGCCGTCATCGACGAGCGCTTCAACGGCGGCGGGCTCCTCGACGACTACATGGTGGACTACATGACCCGGACCCTCCGGGCCGCCATCACCAACGAGGCTCCCGGCGGGCGCCCCATGACCCTGCCGCAGGGGGTGCTGGGACCGAAGGTGCTCCTCATCAACGAGCTCGCGGGCTCGGGAGGCGACTACTTCCCCTGGGCGTTCCGCCAGCAGAAGGTCGGGCCCCTGGTGGGGACCCGCACCTGGGGGGGCCTGGTGGCCTCTTCGGTGCACTATCCGATGGTGGACGGGGGCTTCCTCACGGCCCCGAACAGCGCCGTGTTCGACCCCATCAACAACCGGTTCGTGGCAGAGAACGAGGGCGTCCCGCCGGACATCGAGGTGCTGCTGGACGCCAAGTCGGTGGCCGCCGGCCGTGACCCGCAGCTCGAGCGTGCGGTGCAGGAGGCGCTCCGGCTCCTGGAGGCCCAGGGCGGCACGAAGCGGGTGACGCCGCCGCCCTTCCCGCGCCCCTCCAAGCGGCCTGGGGGGAGGTAGCCCTGAGCACGCTCCTCCTGCATGGGTTCACGGGCTCGTCCCATACGTGGGGCTCCGCCGTCCTCGACGGGTTGGCGTCGGCGGTGGGGCCGCCCGTGCTCGTGGACCTTCCCGGCCACGGGCGCCACACGGGCGACGCAGCGCCCTGGCGCTTCACCTTCGAGGCCGTGGAGGCGGAGATCGGCGCTCTCTCCCAGGGAGAGCCGGTGGACCTGGTGGGGTACTCCATGGGCGGGCGCTTCGCCCTCGCCTACGCGGCGCGTAACCCCGAGCGGGTGAGTCGACTGGTCCTGGAGTCCTCGTCCCCGGGGCTCGAGACCCAGGAGGAGCGCTCGGAGCGGAGGACCTCCGACGAGGCGCTGGCCCGGTTCATCGAGAAGGAGGGGATCGAGGCCTTCGTCGAGCGCTGGGAGGCGTTGGAGCTGTTCGAGAGCCAGGGTGCCCTCCCCGCGGACGCCAGGGCGACGCACCGCGCCCGACGGCTCCTCAACCACCCGCGCTCGCTGGCGGCGGCGCTGCGCGGGTTGGGCACCGGCACCCTTCCGTCCTACTGGGGATCGCTGCCGGGGCTGAGCGTGCCCGTCCTCGTCCTGGTGGGCGCGCTGGACCGGAAGTTCTCGGCCATCGGCACCCGGATGGTGGAGCTTCTCCCCGACGCCCGGCTCGTCCAGATCGCCGGCGCCGGGCACGCCATCCACCTGGAGCGGCCCGACGCCTGGCTCGGCGCTGTGCTGGACTTCCTCGGCGGTGGGGTGGGCGCTCCATGAAGCGTGCGGCTTGGCGGATACGCTCCCGCATGACGTCGGGGGTGGTGGCCCCTGGTCCCCCTGGTGGGGATCTACCCGCTCGGGGAGGTGACCCACAACCTGGTGGGGCGGCGCGTCCTGCAACTCGGCGAGGAGGTCCTCCTCCGCGTCCCCTTCGTGAAGGTCGTCTGCCGTGCCCCCAAGCAGGTGGTGACGGCCTTCCAGAAGCCCAACTCCGCGGCCTTCAAGTCGGTGGCCCTCGTGGAGTTCCCCAGGAAGGGGATGCACTCTGTGGGGTTCCTGACCAACACCTTCACCCAGGCCGACGGGACCTTCTGGCACCCGGTGTTCGTGCCCACCACCCCCAACCCCACCACCGGCTTCCTCGAGTTCCTGCCGGCAGAGGACGTGATCCACACCGACCTGACGGTCGAGGACGCGTTCAAGCTGGTCATGTCCCTGGGGGTGCTCACGCCAGAGCGCATGGGCGACCTGCTGGCGGGCCGGGGCACGGCGCAGAGGGGCGGCCCCGTAGCTTCCGGGGTGGCGGAGGGACCCCGAATCCCTTTTCGTCAATCCAGCTCCCGAACCGGGGGCCCCGACCACCCGACAGTGAGGACGTCACAGCCATGAGCATCGTGTACCTGAATGGCCAATACATCCCGAAGGAAAAGGCCTTCATCTCCGTGGACGACCGGGGGTTCCTCTTCGGTGACGGCATCTACGAGGTGACGGCAGCGTACCACGGGAAGCTCTTCCGCTGGCCCCGGCACGTCGCCCGTGCCCAGAAGGGGCTCTCCGTGCTGCGCATCGACCTCGATCCCGCGAAGCTGGAGGAGGTGCACCTCCGCCTCCTGGCGGAGAACGATCTGGTCAAGGCCCCGGTGGCCTACGTCTACCTCGAGGTCACCCGTGGCGTGGCGCCTCGGACCCATGCGTTCCCCGCCGTCACTCCCACCCCGACCGTGTACCTGTTCGCCGGGGAGTACCACCGGCCCGCCAGGGAGCGCTGGGAGAAGGGGTTCTCCGCGGTCACCGTCCATGACCAGCGCTGGGCACGGGCGGACGTGAAGACCATCCAGCTCCTCCCCAACATCCTCGGGAAGCAGGCCGCCGTGGACAGCGGCGTGGACGAGATCGTCTACGTGCGGGACGGCATGGCCATCGAAGGGGCGCTGAACAACTTCTTCACGGTCTTCGGGGAGACGGTGGTGACCCACCCCACCTCCAACCAGATCCTCCCCGGGATCTGCCGTGAGGTGGTCCTGGAGCTCTGCGAGCGTCTCGGATACAAGGTGGAGCACAAGGCCATCACGGTGGCGGAGATGTTCAAGGCCGACGAGGCCTTCCACACCGGCACCCTCACCGAGGTGAAGCCGTGCGTGCAGGTGGACGGGAGGCCCATCGGGAGCGGCAAGGTCGGCAAGGTGACCCGGGCCCTCTTCGACGCCTTCCTCGCCGAGGCGCAGCGGGGGTAGCGCGTCGCGAGCGCGAGGCGGAGCCGGGAAGGGGAGGGGGGCCGGCGCGACCGCGCCGGCCCCCCTCGTGCGCTCGCCCGGATCACGAGCTATATGATCAGCACGATCTTCCCGTAGCTCTCCCGCGACTCCATCAGTCGGTGGGCGTCGGCGACCCGTTCGAAGGGGAGGACGTGCCCCACCTGCGGGCGTAGGCCGTGGTGCGCCACGAAGGCCGCCAGCTCCCCGAACACGCGGGCCATGAGGGGCGGGTCCGCGAGCAGGTAGCCCAGGTGGGTGGAGAGCATGCCGTTGGAGCGCTCCAGCATGCGCATCAGCCCCATGCGGGGCATCCCCCGCCAGGCGCGCCACCACGAGAGGGGATTCCAGAGCGTGTAGTCGAGCTCGGCGTACCCGGTCACCACCACGCGGCCGAAGGGGGCGAGCGTGTCCGTGACGGCGCGGAAGACATCGCCGCCCACCATCTCCAGGGCCACGTCCACGGCCCGCGATCCGGAGAGCGCGGCCAGGCCCGCGCGCCATCCGGCGCTGCGGTAGTTCAGGGTGGAGGCGGCCCCCAGCGCGCGCACCCGTTCCAGCTTCGCGTCGCTCCCGGCCAGCGCGAGCACCTCGCAGCCGTGGCGGGACGCCAGCTGCACGGCGGCGGTGCCCACGCCTCCGCCCGCCGCCGTCACCAGGACCCGGTCCGGCGGCCTCAGGCGACCCAGCTCGACGAGCCCCACCCAGGCGGTCGCCCAGTTCACGGGGAACGCGGCCAGCTCCTCCAGCGACCACCCCTCGGGAGCAGGGAGCGCCTGGGCCTCGCCCACGGCCATGAGCTCGGCGTAGGCGCCATGCTTGGCACCCACCATCACGCGCTCTCCCTGCCGGGACGGATCCACGCCCACGCCCACCGCCTGGATGCGGCCCGCGGCCTCCATGCCCAGCACGTACGGCCGCTTCGGAGCCCAGGCGTAGAGCCCCTTGCGCGAGAGGACCTCGGCGTAGTTGAGCCCCACCGCTTCCACCCGCACGAGAACCTGGCCGGGGCTGGGGACGGGGTCGGCGATCTGCTCCACGCAGAGCACGCCGGGCCCGCCCTGGCGCCGGAGGACGACGGCCTTCATCAGAAGAGCCTGAGCTGCCTGGCGTACTTCACGATCAACCCCCGGTGGAGGGGCTCGCCGAAGTTCCCGAGGCGCTCCGCGTTGCGGGAGTCGTTGTAGACCACGTAGAGCCCCGTGCCCGCCGTGCTCAGCCACGCGAAGCGCACGTTCGCCGACCACACGTCGACCTGGTCCGAGTACTGGAAGAGCGACTGGACGAAGACGTTGGGGGTGAAGAAGTACGCGAGCCGGAGGCCCAGGAGCGTGGTTTCGAAATCCCCCTGGGGGAGGCGCACGATGTTGTGGTCCACCAGGAGCGACGACGACAGCGTCTCTCCCCGGCGGTACGTGAACGTCACGTTCCCACCGTACTTGTGGCCGGTGTAGAACCCGCCGAACTCCGCCTTCCCGAGGAACGACAACGGACGCGAGGGGTCGGAGCCGTAGTCCCAGGCGTTGGTCCACCACGTGTACGACCCCTCGGGGACGAGCACGCCCGGAGAGACCTCGAAGGGCTCCCTCAGCCCCTCCTGGTACATGTCCGCCTCCGGGCCGAAGCGGCCGCCTCCGGAGAACTTCAGCTCCCAGTCCAGGTGCAGGTAGGCGGTCTCCAGGAACCCGTCCAGGTCCTCGTAGCGCCGGTACGTGGCGTGGGGGTTGGTCTCGCGGAGCCAGGGGACGCCCGGGAAGCGGAAGATGCGCTCCTGGTTCAGCTCCACCATGCGGTACCCCCGCCGGTCGGTGAAGCCCAACTCGGGGTTGAAGTCCTCCCCCACCTGCATGAAGCGGAAGCGCCCGGGCCAGAGCCGGCTGGTGTGGGTGACGAGGAGAGCCGCCCCCGTGTCACTCCCGTCCATTCCGGGGGTCTCGGTGCGGGCCAGCCATCCGTCCGCCGTCCACGCCTCGCCCAACCCCACCCTGCCGTCCACCCCCCAGGTCCGGTTGTGGTCGGAGCCGTCGTGGGTGGCGCGCCGCTGCACGAAGATGGCCCCCAGCCGGGAGCGGTTGGGGAGCTCACGGCTGACCCGCGCCACGGAGAACGAGTTCCCCTCCACCAACCCGTCCACTCCGTCGGTGAAGATCTGGATGACGCCCACGCCCACGCCCGCCACCTTTCCGCTCAGGCGCCCACCGCCGAGGATGGGGACCGGGGTCCCGTTCTTGATCCCGATGCGCCGGGTGAAGAACAGGTCCGCCGCCTGGGGCGTGCCCGCCGAGAAGAGCCCCGCGTTCTCCAGGAAGAACGGACGTTTCTCAGGGAAGAAGAGGGGGAAGCGGGTGAGGTTGGTGCGCTGCTCGTCCACCTCCACCTGGGCGAAGTCGGTGTTCGCGGTGAGGTCCAGCGTCATGCTGCCGAAGGTGAGCTTGGCGTCACCGCCCACCTCGCGCGGGTAGTCCGTGTGCACCGAGCGCAGCGGCGCCCCGCCGACCGCGGTCACGGCCCAGGATCGCTCGGCGGATCCCAGCACGAAGGGGGTGACGGTCCCCGAGCGCTGCGCGGGGGGACGAACGCCCTGGAGGTCCCCGGCCTGGGAGAGGCGCATGAGGTTGAACTGGCGCGGCACCGGCGACCAGAACGCCTCCTCGTTCCGCCGGCGGATGCGGCGCACCAGGTTCATCCCCCAGCTCTGCTCGCTGCCCGAGCCGTACCGGAGCGTGGTGAAGGGGATGCGCATCTCGGCGTACCACCCCTCGCCGTCGCGGGAGGTGGCCACCTCCCAGCTCCCGTCCCAGTTCACGTTCAGCCCGCCCATGGCGCCGGCCTGTTGGCGGTTCTGGCCCTGCATGAACACGCCGCCGCCCTCTCCCTCCTTCACGACCTGGGCGTCGTACTCGATCCCCGCCGGGTTCGTGCTGAAGATGAACCCGTTCTGCCGGTCCCGGTACGTGTCCAGGATGATCCCGAAGTAGTCGCCCCGCTCCAGGTCCGCGTCGCGGATCCGCTCACCCAGGACGACGCCGTCGGGATCGGCGTCGAGGAGCCACGCCCCCACGTAGAGGGCCTTGTCGTCCACGAGAAGCCGGACCTCGGTGCGCTCCGAGACCGGGCTCCCCTCCACGGGCTCGCGCTGGACGAAGCCGGCGATGCGAGCCGCGGCGCCCCACGCCTCGTCGTCCAGCCTGCCGTCCACCACCGGTGGCTCGGCCGTGCGGGTGGGCGTGATCGACACGCGCGTCCTGGGCCCGTTGCCGCGTCCGCCTTCGGGGTTCTGCTGGGACAGGGCAGGCGCAGCGCTGGCCGCCAGGAAGGCGACGGACGCAAGGGCGACGGAGCGTCGGAGCATGGCCGGGAGCCTCAGATCCCCACCACGCTGACGTGCACCGTGCGCGTCCGCGGCCGGGTGTCCGAGTCTACCAGCACCACCTGCTGCCACGTCCCCAGCGGGATGCGGCCGTCCACGACAGGGAGCGCGAGCGAAGGTCCCACCAGCGACGCGCGCACATGGCTGTGGCCGTTGTCGTCGTGCCATGTCTCCTCGTGCTCGTAGCGGCCGTCGCGAGGCGCCAGCCGCTCCAGCGCGGCCGCGAGGTCGTGCTCCACCAGCCCCGGCTCGTACTCCAGGGTGGTGAGCGACGCGGTGGACCCGTGGACCAGGAGGGCGGCCTGCCCGGTGCGGACCCCCGTGTCGGCGACGGCGGCCTGCAGCTTTGCCGTGAGGTCCACGACGTGGTCGTTCCCTCGCGTGCGCACTTCGAGCGTGCGATGCTCGGCGATCACACCCTATCTCACCCGCCGGCGCTTCCGCCTGGGCTCTCCGGAGTTGATCGCGATGAGGTGCGTCATGAGGAACCAGGTGACCCACCCGCACAGCACCATCCCGGCCGCGAACAGGCTGTAGGAGAGCCGCCAGTCCGTCCCTCGCGTCATCATGCTCCACTCCGACATGCCCCCCATGCTCGCGATGAGATTGAGCGGCAGGAAGATGACGTTGATGAGCGTGAGGTTCTTGAGCAGCACGTTCATGTTGTTGTTCACGATGGTGCCGCGAGCATCCATGAGCCCGCTGAGGACAGAGCTGTAGATATGCGCTTGTTGGGACGCCTGGTTGTTCTCCAGGATGATGTCGTCCAGCAGCTCGAGGTGCGGACCCGAGATGCCCAGGCGGCCGGCGGCGTTGCGGAGCTTGGCGAGCACCGCCCCATTCCCGTCGATGGCGTCGCTGTAGTAGATGAGGCTCTCCCCGAGCGCGAACATCTGCAGGAGGTACCGGTTCTCCAAGGAGATCGTGATCTTCTTCTCCAGGTCTGCGCTGATCTGCTTGATGACGCGCAAGTGCCCGACATAGTGGCGGATCGTGCGCAGGAGCGCCGCGAGCAGGACGTCGGCGGGGTCGCGGGCGTGCCTGAACTCCCGGGCCGTGAAGTCCAACGCCTCCTCGCTCGACACGAAGGCCAGCTGGCTCTCCGTCAGGATGATGCCGACGGAGTAGACCCCCAGTTGGCTGGGGTCCGCCCCGTGGGCGTTCCGCGGCGCCTTCAAGACGATGAACGCCTCGCTCCCTGACGTCTCGAGGCGCGCCACCTCATCCGCGTCCAGGGCGGAGTCCAGATCGTAGCGGTCCAGCCGGAACTGCTCCAGGATCTTCGCCTTCTCCTGCTCGTCCGGAGCCACGAAGACGTGCACACAGGCGCCCGGCTCGGAGCTTGCGCCGATCCCTTCGTTCGGGTCGATGATGTAGCGCGTATACATGTTCCCTCCTCTCCGGGGCGCGGGTGGAGGACCGAGGTGATTCAGGCGCCGTCCATCACCGCTTCGCTGGGCCTGACCCGGGGTCACCCGATGGGCTGGACGAACGTAATCCGGCTGCCCCCGGTGGCCAACCACCGCGCGCCTGAGGCCGGCGCGCTCCCTCGCGCCCTGCGCCCCGGCGTGCCATGTTCGCCGGCCATGCGGAACCGACTGACGCCGGCCACGCCCCTCCGGGGCGCCGGGTACGACCGCCGCCTGGGCACCTTCGACGCCATCATGGTGGTGGTGGGCGCCGTCGTCGGCGCCGGCATCTTCCTCAACCCGGCGATCGTGGCGCAGCGGGTGGGGACGTCGGCGCTGGTGCTGGCGGCGTGGGCGCTCGGGGGTGCCATCGCCGTGGTGGGCGCGCTCTGCTTCGCCGAGCTGGGCGCGCGCCTCCCCCGGGCCGGGGGAGGATACGTCTACCTGAGGGACGCGTTCGGCCCGCTCCCCGCGTTCCTCTACGGGTGGACCCAACTCCTCGTGATCAACACCGGCGGGATCGCCGCCGTGGCCATCACGTTCGCCAGCTACGCCGTGGACGTGGCGGGCGCGGGGGATGCGCTGGTCAAGCCGCTCGCGGTGGCGGCGATCGTCTTCCTGTCGGCGGTGAACGCGGCAGGGGTGCGCTTCGGCGCGTGGGTGCAGAACACCTTCACGCTCCTGAAGCTGGCGGCGCTGGCGCTCCTCGTGGCGGCGGGGGTCTGGCTCCTGCTGGGTGGAGGCGCGGGTGCGGCGCAGGCGGGCGCGGTGGCGGGCGCCGTGGGCAGGGCGCCTCCAGCCGGCGCGACGTCGCCCGCGGCCATGGTGCTGGCCATGGGCACGGCGCTGGTCGCCGTGCTGTTCGCGTACGGCGGATGGCAGCACGCCAACAACATCGCCGAGGAGATCCGCGACCCGGAGCGGAGGCTCCCCCTGGCGCTCCTGGTCGGGGTGGGGATCGTGGTCGCCGTGTACCTGTCGGCGAACGCGGCGTACCTCGTGGCGCTGGGCCCCCAGGGGCTGGCCGCGAGCACGGCGCCGGCGGCCGACGTGCTCCGCGCCGCGGCCGGAAGGTGGGGCGGGGTGGCCATCGCCGTGGGGGTGGCGTGCTCCACCTTCGGGATCCTCAACGTGTTCGTCATGGCGGTGCCCAGGGTCTATCAGGCCATGGCCGCGGACGGGGTGTTCTTCGCCTCCGTCGCCCGCCTCGACCCCCGCACCCGGACGCCCACCGTGGGGATCTGGATCCAGATGGCGTGGGCCGTCGTGCTCGTGCTCTCCGGCACCTACGGCCAGCTCCTGGACTGGGTGGTCTTCGGGGACTGGATCTTCTTCGGGGCCATCGCAGCGACGCTCTTCGCGTACCGGGCACGTGACGCTGCATCTGCGAACCCTGCCGGCTCCGTGACGCCTGCCGGCTCCGTGACGCCCGCCAACTCCGCGACGCCCGCCGGCGCCGGCGCGTCGGCGCCCTCCGGCACCTTCCGGGCGCCGTGGCACCCCCTCCTCCCCGGCCTCTTCGTGGCGGCGGCGGCCTTCGTGGTGGTCAGCTCGGTGGTGTCCAACCCCCGCAACGCCCTCTACGGAACGCTCCTCATCGCCGCCGGCGTTCCGGCATATCTGGGGTGGGCACGGCTCAGGAGGCGCGAGGGCTGAGCTCCCCCCCGCCGCTCATCTCGGCTCGGCGCCGCGGCGGAGCCGGTCCTGGATGGCCCTGCCGAGGCCGCTCTCGCTCACCGGCTCGGCGACGATGAGGTCCAGGCCCCGGGCGTCGAGCCGGCGCAGCGCTGCGAACAGGCGCACCGCGGCCTCCCGGAGGTCCCCGGACGGCGACAGGACCTCCACGGCGGTGTAGCCGGAGCGGCTCGGAGGCTCGCGGAGCGCCAGCAGGCCCACGCGGCCGGGCGGCGGCTGAAACGACGCCGGCGACCGGAGAACCAGGGGCGTGCGCGGCGCGTAGTGGGACGCCAGGCCGCCCGGAGCCAGGGGCCGGGCGCCCGGCCGGGGCGGACGCCCCAGGGGGCCGACGACGGCCTCCACGTCCTCCTGGGGCACCCCGCCGGCCCGAAGCAGCGTGGGGCGCCCGCCGGCGAGCCCGACGATGGTGGACTCCACTCCCACGCGGCACGGCCCACCGTCCAGGATCACGTCCACGTCCCCGGCGAGCTGCTCGATGACGTGCTCGGCCCGCGTGGGGCTCACCGCGCCGAAGGGATTGGCGCTGGGGGCCGCCACCGGCCCGCCGGCCTGCTCCAGCAGCGAGATGGCCAGGGGGTGGTCGGGGACCCGGGCGGCCACCGTGGGGAGCCCCGCCGTGGTGATGTCCGGCACCTCGGCGCGCTTGGGCAGCACCAGGGTCAGGGGTCCCGGCCAGAACCGGCGGGCGAGCGCCGAGGCCGCGGCGCTCACCTCGGCCGCCACCGAGGCCAGGGCGTCGGGCGCGGCGAGGTGGACGATGAGCGGGTCGAAGCGCGGTCGGCCCTTGCATTCGAAGATCCGGGCCACGGCCGACGGATTCAGGGCGTCGGCCCCGAGCCCGTAGACCGTCTCGGTGGGGAACGCGACGAGGCCCCCACGCCGGATGACCTCCGCCGCCCGCGCCACGTCCGACGGCGCCGAGGGCCCGGGGTGGGTCCGAGCCAGGATCCAGCGCGCGGCGTCCAGGATCCCCGGCACCACCGCCGCTTCGGCGCCGGTGAGGTCGCTGCGGTGGCGCTCGCCGTGGCCCGACAGGACGTACACCCCCCGCGCGCCGCCTCGCCGGGCGAACTCCATGTCGCTGGGATGGTCGCCGACGACGAACGACCCGGCCAGGTCGATGCCGTGCTCGGCCGCCGCCCGCCCCAGGAAGTGGGGGTTGGGCTTGGCGCAGGCGCACCCTTCACCCCGGTCGTGGGGACAGACGTAGACCGCCCTGATGGGAACGCCCTGGCGCGCCAGCTCGCCCACCAGGTGCCCGTGCACGCGGTCCATCTCCTCGTGGGTCAGCTCCCCCCTGGCGACCCCGACCTGGTTGGTGACCAGGAAGAGCGCGAACCGATCCGCGAGCAGGCGCAGGGCCCGCACCGTGTCGGGGTACCAGCGGAGCTGGTCGGGGGAGCGCACGAAGCCCACGTCGTCCACGAGGGTGCCGTCCCGATCCAGGAAGACCGCCGGGCGTCCGCGGGACATGCCGGGATCGCCGGCCGCCCCCGCCTCGGAGGGGGCGCGTGGGTTCTGGGCGTCGGAGGGGCGCATCGGCGGCACCGGCACGCGGGAGGTGGATGGGAGCTCGCGGCGGAAGATGGCCGGGAGGGCGAGGCCGGGGGAAGACCCCACCGGCCCGCGCCTCCGCTCCAGCACGCCCGGCTCGGCGTGCGGATCCCACGGGCCCTGGCCGAGGTACTGGCTTTCTCCGCGGCGTGCGGGCAGCCCCTGTTCGGGGTGGTGCTCGCGGAACTCGGGCTCCTTCGGGATGATCGTGGCGATGCTCTTCCTGTGTCGGGCGGCAGCTGTGCGCGTGACGCTTCTCCGGCCGGCGCGGACGTCGGCGGCGCTCCTCGCCCTGGCCGGACTGCTCGCGGCCCGCGCGCCCGCTCCGGTGGGGGCGCAGACGGGCACCGGGCGCCTCGTCGTCACCGCGGTCTCCCCTTCGGGCCGCGGCGTGGAGGGGGCGACGGTGACATCCGGTCGGGCCGGCGCCCTCACGGACGCATCCGGGCGCGCCGTGCTCGTGCTCCCCGCGGGCCCGGTATCCGTGCGCGTCGAGCGCATCGGGTTCGCGCGGGCGGAGGCGGACGCGTTGGTGCGCGCCGGGCTGGAGACGTCCCTCACCGTGGCCCTCCAGGAGCAGGCGGTGGAGGCGGAGGGGATCCTGGTCGTCTCCACCCGCTCCGAGCGCCGCATCGAGGACGAGCCGCTCCGCGTCGAGGTCGTCCCGCGGGAGGAGGTGGAGGAGAAGCTCCTCATGACCCCCGGGGACATCGCGATGCTCCTCAACGAGACGGCCGGGCTCAGGGTGCAGCCCACGTCCCCTTCGCTGGGCGGGGCGAGCGTGCGCATCCAGGGGATGCGGGGGCGATACACCCTCGTGCTGGCCGACGGGCTGCCGCTGCACGGGGGGCAGACGGGCGCGCTGGGCCCCCTGCAGATCCCGCCCATGGACCTGGGTCAGGTCGAGGTCATCAAGGGTGCGGCCTCGGCGCTCTATGGCGCCTCCGCGCTGGGCGGTGTCGTCAACCTCATCTCGCGCCGTCCCGACACGGCGCGGGAGCTCCTCCTCAACGGCACCACGCTCGGAGGGGGCGACGCCGTGCTCTGGCTCGCCGACGACCCCGAGGGCCCGTGGGGGTGGTCGCTCCTGGCCGGGGCCCACGGGCAGGGGAAGGCGGACGTGGACGACGACGGATGGAGCGACCTCCCTGGCTTCCGGCGTGTCCTGGCGCGCCCGAGGCTCCTCTGGGACGACGGGCGCGGCCGATCCGTCATGGCCACCGTCGGGGCGATGGCGGAGGAACGCGAGGGGGGCACCGTGGAAGGGGCCATGACCCCTTCCGGCGCGGTGGTCTCCGAGGAGATCTCCACCCGTCGCGTGGACGCGGGGGTGCTGGCCCGGGCCTTCGACGGCGGAGGGCGCGTCTGGGGGGTGCGGGGAGCCGTCTCGGCCCAGCGCCACCGGCATGCGTTCAGCGGGGAGGTGGAGCGGGACCGGCACGTCACAGGCTTCGCGGAAGCGAGCGCGGCCGGGCACCGGGGCGCCCATGACTGGGTGGCGGGCGCAGCGGTGCAGGCCGAGGCCTATCACGGCCGCGACGTGGACGGGTTCGACCGGACCGACGTCGTGCCCTCCCTCTTCGCGCAGGACGAGGTCCGCCTCTCGTCCTCCGTCTCCCTGGCGGCGAGCGCCCGCGCCGACCGGCACGGCACCTACGGCACGTTCGTGAGCCCCCGGGTCTCGGCGCTCGTCCGCCTCGATCCGTGGACGGTGCGCGCCTCGGCGGGGGGCGGATGGTTCGCGCCCTCGCCGTTCACCGAGGAGGTGGAGGCGGTGGGGCTCCGCCGCCTCGGGCCCCTCCCGGACAGCCTGCGTGCGGAGCGGGGCCGGAGCGCCTCGCTGGACGTGGGCCGGCGCGCGGGCGCGTGGGAGCTCAACGCCACCCTCTTCGCGTCGGAGGTCCGCGATCCCGTGGTCGCCGAGGAGCGCTCGGGCGGGGAGCTGGCTCTGACCAACGCGGCCGAGCCGGCCCGGGCGTGGGGCGCGGAGCTCCTGGCGCGCTGGGAGGCCGAGCCGTTCCACGTCACCGCGACGTACGTCCACACCCGCGCCACCGAGCTGGCGCCCCTTTCGCGGGGTGGAGTGCGGCGCGAGGTCCCGCTGACGCCCCGCCACACCGCGGGCGGGGTGGGCGCGTGGGAGGACGAGGCGTGGGGGAGGATCGGCGTGGAACTGTACTACACGGGGCACCAGGAGCTGGACGACGACCCCTACCGGCGCACCTCGCGTCCGTACGTGGTGATGGGGTTCCTGATCGAGCGTCGCGTCGGGGCCTCGGCGCGCGCCTTCCTGAACGCCGAGAACCTCCTCGACGCCCGCCAGACCCGCTGGAGCCCCCTGGTGCGCCCAACGCGGACCCCGTCGGGGCGCTGGACCACGGACGCGTGGGCCCCGTTGGAGGGAAGGATGTTCAACGCGGGGATACGCTTCTCGTTCTGAGCCCGGCGCGCCCCTACCTTGAGGGCGCCGGGCCGCACCCTCTCCGCGGCCGGCCATCCCGCACCCGTTCGCAGGACGCACCACCATGCGCCGGTTCTCCCTGCTGGTCGCGCTGACGGCGCTCGCCGCCGACGCCCCCGTCCTCACAGCCCAGGCCCCCCAGCTCCTGGACTCGGCCCTCCTCTCCGAGTTCCGCTGGCGCTCCGTGGGGCCGACGAACATGTCGGGCCGCGTCTCCGACGTGGAGGGGATCCCAGGTCCGTCCAAGACCTTCTACGTGGCCGCCGCCGCCGGCGGCGTGTGGAAGACCACGAACAACGGGACCACCTTTCAGCTCGTCTGGAACGACCCGCGCGTGGTGTCGATGGGCGACCTGTCCATCGCCCCCTCCGACACGAACCAGGTCTGGATCGGCACCGGCGAGGAAGACTCGCGCAACTCCATCTCCCCCGGCGGCGGCGTGTTCAAGTCCACCGACGGGGGGAAGACGTGGGCCTCCAAAGGGCTCGAGAAGACCCAGACCATCGGGCGGATCGTGGTCCACCCCACGGACCCGAGCCTCGTGTACGTCGCTGCGCTCGGGGCCATCTGGAACAGCAACCCGGAGCGGGGCCTCTACCGCACCAGGGACGGCGGTGACACCTGGCAGCTGGTGAAGTCCGTCGGCGACAAGGCGGGCTTCGTGGACGTGATCCTCCACCCGCATCATCCCGAGATCGTGTGGGCGGCGAGCTGGGAGCGCGTGCGCACACCGTACTCGCTGCAGAGCGGCGGTCCCGGGAGCGCGCTCTGGAAGAGCACCGACGGCGGCGACACGTGGGCGGAGGTGGAGGGGAACGGCTTCCCCACCACGAACAAGGGGCGCATCGGCCTGGCCATCGCCCCGTCCAACCCCCACACCCTGTACGCCATGGTGGAGGCGGAGAAGGACGCCGACGGCAAGGGCGGCAACGGCCTGTACCGCTCCACCGACGAGGGCGTGACCTGGGAGAAGATGAACGACGTGAACGTGCGCCCGTTCTATTACTCCCAGGTGCGGGTGGACCCCGCGGACGAGAACCGCGTCTACTTCTCGTCCACCCCGCTCAACTTCTCCGACAACGGCGGGAAGACGTACGGCCAGACCACGAACGACGTCCACGTGGACCACCACGCCATGTGGATCGATCCCGCCGACCCGGACCGGATCGTCGTGGGCAACGACGGCGGCGCGGCCATCTCCTTCG
The DNA here is from genome assembly GCA_035477395.1 of Longimicrobiales bacterium. Classification (GTDB taxonomy): domain Bacteria; phylum Gemmatimonadota; class Gemmatimonadetes; order Longimicrobiales; family Gaopeijiaceae; genus SZUA-318. Next base: position 21,928 of record DATIKQ010000025.1, on the reverse strand, counting down.
ACCGGGGCGGGAACTGGGTGGTCCTGAACCACTTCGCCATCGGGCAGTTCTACGACGTCAGCTACAACATGGACACGCCGTACCGCGTGTGCGGCGGCCTCCAGGACAACGGCACCTGGTGCGCGCCCAGCCGCGTCGCCTCGGGCGGGCTGACCAAGTACCACTGGTTCACGATCAACGGGGGCGACGGGTTCTACAGCGCCCAGGACCCCATGGACCCGGCCATCGCCTGGGGTGAGTCCCAGGGCGGGGCCATGGGACGGAACAACCTCGTGACCGGGGAGCGCCAGACCCTGCAGAAGCCGGACTGGATGACGGTGTGGCGCCCCTACCAGGACACCGTCGTCACCCTCCTGGATCAGGGCGTGGCCGAGAGCGACCCCCGCATCCAGGATCTGCGGAAGCGGGCCTCGGCGGACTCGGCTCGCTACGACCTGCGCTGGAACTGGAACACGCCCTTCTTCCAGTCGGTGCACGAGAGGAGCTGGTTCTACGCCGGCGGGAGCGCCGTGGTGAAGAGCACCAACTGGGGCGATCACCTGAGCCCCATCTCGCCGGACCTGAGCTATGCCGACCCGGAGAAGATCCGGATCAGCACCAGGACCACCGGGGGAATCACGCCCGACGTCACCGGGGCCGAGACCTTCGGCACGGTGGTGGCGCTGGAGGAGTCGCCGCTCCACGCCGGCTGGATCTTCGCCGGCACCGACGACGGGCGGGTGTGGCGCACCAGGGACGACGGGGCGAACTGGGAGGAGCTGACCGCCGCGTTCAAGGGGGTGCCCGCGGGCACGTACGTGACGCGCATCGAGGCGTCCGGCCACAGCGACCGGCGCTTCTACGTGACGTTCGACAACCACCGGCGCGGCGACTACACGCCGTACGTGTTCGCCACCGACGACGACGGGCGGACGTTCCGGTCCCTCGTGGCCAACCTCCCCACCGGGGGCCCCGACTTCGCCCACGTGATCAAGGAGGACCCGAGGAACGAGAACCTCCTCTTCGTGGGCACCGACGTGGGCGCCTACGTGTCCGCGGACCGTGGCCAGTCGTGGCAGCGCTTCATGAACGGGCTCTCCACGACGCCGGTCCACGACCTGGAGATCCACCCGCGGGACCGCGAGCTCATCGCGGCCACCCACGGGCGCTCCATCTGGATCGTGGACATCGCGCCGCTCCAGGAGTGGGGCCTCCAGGTCCTCGCGTCCGACGCGCACCTGTTCCAGCCCGCGCCGAGCTTCCAGTTCGGCGACGCGCCCGTGGGCGGGGAGTCGCCCGGACAGCTGTGGTTCCAGCGCCCCACGCCGGGTTCGGAGGCGCGCATCCACTACTGCGTGGGTGCGGCCGCGGCGAAGGCGCTGGCCGACGCGGCCGCAGCGGCGGCAGCGGCGGCGCCTCCGGCCAAGCCGGACGCGGCGGCGGCAGGATCTCCCGCGGCAGCCGCCCTGGCGGGCCCGCCCGCCCCGGCAGGCCCCGGCGGTCCAGGCGGTCGCGCCATGCAGCGCAGCCCGCAGGTGCAGATCACCATCACGGCGCCCGACGGCACCGTGTTCCGCAAGCTCAGCGGGCCCGCCACGGCCGGGCTCCACAGCGTGACGTGGAACTTCCGCGGCGAGCAGGCGAAGGCGGCGGAGCCGTCGCCCTGGGAGAAGAAGGAGCAGGCCCGGGTGGCCGGGCGTGCCAAGGTGGTGGCGGACTCGCTCAAGCAGGCCGGGTGGAGCGCCATGTTCCTCGACCGCATGCTGGGCGTCGTCACCGGCGCGGTGGACCGGGACGCGGCCATCGCCATGTTCAGCGGGATGGGCGCCGGCGCCGGGCGCGATCCCGAGGCCTTCCAGGCGCGCCCCGGCGAGACCCCGCCCGGATCGACGACCGGGGCCATGGACTACGGCCAGATGCGCACGCTCGCGGAGCTCATCAACCCGGGCGGCGGCCTCACCGCGCTCTTCCGCCGCTTCGGCGGCACCGGCGGCGTGGCGCCCATGGCCGCGCCGGGGACGTACAGGGTGACGCTCACCGTCGGGGACCGGAGCTTCACCCGCGATCTCCGGGTGGAGCGGGAGGTGGGGCTCGCGGGGAACAGTGCGCCCTTCGAGGAGGGGGGTCGCGAGGACGGGGTACCGGCGAGCGGGCGCTGACCGGGTCCGGCCTCCTCGGCGTTCCGGCGGGGGCTTCCAGCGGAGAGGCTCCGGCCTCATCATCCTGCGCCATGCCCACGACTCGCACCGCCGCCTTCGCCTCGCCCCTCGCCGACCGTGACCGGACGCTGATCATGGCGGGTATACTGCTGGCGCTCTTCCTCGCGGCGCTGGACCAGACCATCGTGTCGACCGCGCTCCCCCGTATCGTGGAGGACCTGGAGGGCGTGAGCCGGTACGCGTGGGTGGCCACCGCGTACCTCCTGGCCTCCACCGCGCTGGTGCCGCTGTACGGCAAGCTGGCCGACACCTACCCGCGCAAGCACGTGCAGCTCGGGGCGGTGGCCCTCTTCCTGGCGGGCTCGTTCCTGTGCGGGCTCTCGGGGGAGGTGGGCACCCTCCCCCTCCTCGGCGACGGCATGCGCCAGCTCGTCCTCTTCCGCGCGATCCAGGGGGCGGGGGCCGCCGGGCTCATGTCCATGTCGGCCATCGTCATCGCCGACCTGTACACACCCGCTGAGCGGGGGCGCTACCAGGGGCTGGTGGGAGGCGTGTGGGGGATCGCGTCGTTGCTGGGGCCGCTGGTGGGCGGCCTCCTCGCCGACCACGCCGGCGGGCTCATTCCCGGCGTAGAGGGGTGGCGGTGGGTGTTCTACGTGAACATGCCGCTGGGACTCCTCGCGCTCTGGTTCATCGTACGCAGGATGCCCCGCCTGGAGCCCCACGGGGAGCGCCTGCGGCCCGACATGCTCGGGGCCGTCCTCCTCGTCGCGGGGCTCGTCCCCTTCGTCCTCTCGCTGCAGCGCGATCCTCGCGAGGCGCCCGCCCTCTCGGGGGCGCTCTTCGGCGTGGGCGTGGCCTCTCTCGTGGCGTTCTGGCGCCGTGCCGGGAAGGCGCGGAGCCCCATCCTGGATCTCTCCCTGTTCGAGAACGCGGTCTTCCGGCGGGTGAACGCGTCGCAGTTCTTCTACGGCGCCACGTTCATGTCCATCGTCATCTTCCTCCCGCTCTTCCTCGTGAACGTGCTGGGCGTGTCGGCGACCCGGGCCGGCGCCGCCATGATCCCCTACACGCTGGGGCTCACGGTGGGCTCCACGGTGTCGGGACAGATTGTGTCCCGGGCGGGGCACCTGCGCGACCTGGTGGTGGGCGGGGGCGTTCTGGTCCTCGGAGCGGTGGGCGTGCTGGCGATCATGGGCGCCGACGTCGCCTACGCCCAGGTGATGCTGACGATGATGGTCGCGGGGCTGGGGATGGGCCCTTCCATGCCCCTGCTCACGCTGGCCGTGCAGAACGCGGTGGAGTTGCGCCGGCTGGGGCAGGCCACAGGCGCCAGCCAATTCTTCCGGCAGATCGGCGCCACGGTGGGAGCGGCGGTCATGGGCTTGGTGTTGGCGACGACGCTGGGCGCGTCGTTCGCCGCCCTCGACCTCCCGGCTTCCCTGCGCGCCGGGGATGCCGGTTCGGTGGAGCGCATGGCGGCGACCGGCGGCGCCGCCCTCTCCGACCGGGTGCGGGCCGCCTACGCGGCCTTGGCCGGGGAGGTGTCGCGGGCGGTGCGGGAGGCCGACGGGCCCGCCCTCACCGCGCTGGCCACCCATCCGGACCTGCCGGGGCCGGTGGCCCGGGAGCTGGCCTCCCTGGGCGGGGGCGGGCACCCGGGTGTGGGATCGCCGGCTGCGGCAGCGGCGGCGGGAAGGCTCTCCGGCGAAGCCCTCCGGGCCGGGGAGGCCGAGTCTGCCCGGGTGCGGGAGGGCGTGCGCCAGGCGTTCGCGGCCGCGGCGCACCGGGTCTACGTGGTCGCGTTGCTGGTCATGGCGGCGGCGCTCGTCCTGACCCTGCGCATCCCCGAGCTCCCCCTGCGGAAGACCCACGACAGGGTCGTCGTTGCCGAACAGGTTGCCCCCGGGGCCCCGGCAAAGTCAGCTTAGAAGGGCCGCTACCCGATCCCTCCGCCACGAAGCGACGCGCCATGCTGGGTAAGATCATCCTCCTCGTCATCCTCGCCGCCGGCATCTCCCTGGCCGTGCCGAGCACCCGCGCGAAAGTGATGGAGGCCGCTGCGCCGGTCATGAACCGGTTCAAGGCCAAGCTGGTACCCACCCGCCTGGATACCATGGCCGACCAGCTCGCGGTGCGGGTGAACCGGGGCGAGGGGTTCCCGAGCAGCTGGGAGAGCTGGCTCAATCGCGACTTCACCGGCGCTCCGGAAGATCCCTGGGGCAACCTGTACTACCTGCAGACCGGCCGGAGGGGCTTCACCGTAGGGTCAGCGGGGCCCGACGGCGTCCAGGGCAACGAGGACGACATCAAGGTCACGCGGAACCTGGGCGACAGGTAGGCACCCGGGGCTCAGCCGAGCGGCGTGACCTCCGGCCGGGACACGTGCAGGTTCAGCGCGTGGTTCACCCGGATCCCCACCACGCCCTCCACGGGGAGTCGTGAGCGGGGGAGCTTGGCCACCTCCGCGCCGTTGACGAGGAAGCGCACGGTGTCGGCGCCCGCCTCCACGGTGAGCACGTTCTTCGCGGTGGAGTCGTCTCCCCGCTCCGCGAAGGAGGCGATGGCGTCGTGCCCGGTCCACTCCACCAGCGTGGGCGTGTCCGTGCCCCGGCGGTGCTTCACCAGGAACTCGCCGCCCTCGCGCACGACGAAGTAGGCGTACTCCTGGCCCGGTCCCTCCAGGTCCTTCCCGCCGAAGAAGATCCCGAACGCCTCCCTCCTGCCCTGGGGGTCGAAGAGGAACACCTCCATCTCGGCCCGGAACTCCCCCATGGCGGAGAGCGCCGGGTCCCAGAAGATCCCCGCGGGGCCCGTGGTGATGTGCCAGCCCGGGGGCATGGACACGAACGTCTCGAGCTCGGCTTCGGTGGATCCTGCGCGGTCGAAGCGCACCTTCCACCCTTCGGGGCGCTTGAGGTCCTGGGACGCCAGGGGGGCCGCGAGGAGCACAGCCAAGCCAAGGGCTGCGGCGCAGGGCAGGGTCCGCATGAGGGACTCCGGTCGGGAGGGTCGTTGAGGAAGGCCGGACAGGGGTGCGTCCCCTGGGCCGGTCTGACGGGAGGCGCCCAAGCTGCGCCGCCACCCCGGGAGAAGTCAACGACCACGAGCGGCGGCGCGGGGGGCGTCCTCGCCTCCCCGGGACCTCCCCGCTACCATCCGCCCATGCCCGAGCTCCCCGAGATCACCGCGTACGTGGAGGGCCTGCGCCGCGTAGCCCAGGGCCGCACGCTGGAGCGCATCCGGCTCCGCTCGCCCTCGCTCCTGCGGACCGTGGAGCCGCCTCTGTCGGCGGCGGTGGGGAGGCGGGTGGTGGACTTCCGGCGCCTGGGCAAGCGCGTGTGCTGGGAGATGGAGGGGGATCTGCTCCTGGTCTTCCATCTGATGATCTCCGGGCGCTTCCACTGGAGGAGGCCCGGATCGGCGGTGCCGAAGAAGGGCGCCCACGGAGCCTTCGACTTCGAGCACGGAACCCTCCTTCTCACCGAGCAGGCCACGCACAAGCGCGCCTCGCTCCATGTGGTGGCGGGGGAGGCGGGGTTGGCCGCGCTCGATACCGGGGGCCTCGAGGTCCTCGACGCCACCCTGGAGGCGTTCACCGAAGCCCTCACCCGGGAGAACCGCACCCTGAAGCGCGCCCTCACCGACCCGCGGGTGCTCTCGGGGATCGGCAACGCCCACTCCGACGAGATCCTCCTGTTCGCGGGGCTCTCCCCGCTCCAGCGCACCCGCGGCCTGACGCCGGAGCAGACGCGAAGGCTCCACGAGGTGGCCCGGCGCTCGCTGTCGGAGTGGACGGAGCGGCTGCGCCGGGAGTGCGGCGACGGCTTCCCCGAGAAGATCACCGCATTCCACCCGGCCATGGCCGCCCACGGCAAGTACGGGGAGCCGTGCCCGCTGTGCGGCTCCCCCATCCAGCGCATCCGATACGCCGACAGGGAGACCAACTACTGCGCGGCGTGCCAGACGGGCGGTAAGGTGCTCGCCGACCGCGGGCTGTCCCGGCTGCTGGGGGACGACTGGCCGCGCACGCTCGAAGAGCTGGAGGAGCTGAAGGGGCGCTGAACGCGCCCCGGAAGGCCGCCGAAAGGACGCCGCACGAAAGTCTTGCGCCCGACGCTACGTATAGTATATCGTACGATATAACTGACAGACTAACGCACGTTGCTGCGCAGGGCGCGGGAGGGATCATGGGCGTCATCGGGATCGGGTGCATGAACCGGGACTTCGACTGGATCTTCGACTGGGACTTCGGCTTCGGCCCGAGGGGCCACGGCCGCAGCGGAGGTGGGCACGGGGGTCGGGGGCCCCGTCGGGCGTTCTTCCGCCAGGGCGAGGTCCGCCTGGCGCTCCTCTCCCTCCTCGGCGACGGGCCCGCCCACGGCTACGAGCTCATGAAGCGGCTGGAGGAGCGCTCCGGGGGGATGTACCAGGCCAGCGCGGGCACGGTGTATCCGGTGCTCCAGCAGCTCGAGGACGAAGGGCTCATCCGCTCCCAGGAGGACGCGGGCAAGAAGGTCTACCACCTCACCGATGCCGGGCGCGACGAGCTCAAGCTCAACCAGGAAGCGGTGGATCGCATCTGGAAGCGGGCCGGCGGCTGGAAGGAGTGGGGCGCGAGGATGGGCCCCGAGTCCGCCGAGATCTGGAGCGCGTGGGGGCGCCTCACCAAGGAGGCGTTCAAGTGCGCCGCCCGAGCCGACCTCGAGGAGACGGAGAAGATCCGCGAGATCCTGGACCGGGCGCGGCGCGAGCTCGAGGCGCTCTAGGGTCCATCAGAGGGTGGGGCGCGCCGGCCGCAGGGTTGCTGGCGGGGGCCGGCCGGCCCAATGTCCCGGGATCCCGCGATCCCGGGATCGCGCTCAGGCCACCTCCGCCCCGCACCCCATGCTCCCGCTCCTCCTGGCCGCTGCCCTCGCCGCTGTCGTCCCGTCCGACACGCTTCCCGTCCCCCACCGCCACCTGGCGGCTCTGGAGGCGGGGACGCGTGCACGCACCGGCGCCCCCGGTCCCCGGTACTGGCAGCAGCACGTGTCCTACCGCATCCGCACCCGCCTCCATCCCGATGAGCTGCGGGTGAGCGGCGACGAGCGGATCCGCTACGTCAACAACTCCCCGGACACGCTCGCGCAGATCGCCCTCAACCTCCCGCAGAACGTGTTCGCGCCGGGGAACCCGAGGAACCGGGCGGTCCCGGTCACGGGCGGGTTCGACCTGGAGCGCATCGTGGTGCAGGGGACGGAGGTGACGTTGACGCCCGGCGGCGAGTCGCTCTCCACCTCGGAGAGCCTCCCCCTGCCGCGGCCCCTCCCTCCGGGGGGCACGGCGGAGCTGGAGATCGCCTGGAGCTTCCTCGTCCCCGAGGGGACGTTCCGCATGGGGCGGGAGGGGAAGGAGGTGTTCTACCTGGCCCAGTGGTATCCCCAGGTCGCCGTCTACTACGACCTGCGCGGGTGGGTCCGGGATCCCTACCTGGGCAACGGGGAGTTCTACCTCGAGTACGGCGACTTCGACGTCGAGGTCACCGCGCCCGCCGGCTGGCTCGTGAGCGCCACGGGGGTCCTGCAGAACGCGGGGGAGGTGCTCACGCCGCAGGCGGTGGAGCGGCTCGGCTCCCTCTCCCGGGACCGCATCACACACATCGTGTCCCAGGCCGAGGTGGCGGCGGGGCGAGCCACCGCCGTGGGGGGCGCCGACGGCACGCTCACCTGGCGCTTCCGTGCCGAGAACGTCCGCGACTTCGCCTGGGGCGCCTCGAACCGCTACGTGTGGGACGGCACCGTGGCCGAATACCGGAACGACGACGGCACCACCCACGCTTCGAGCATCTACACGCTCTACCGCCCCGACCGGCCGCACTGGGAGCGCTCCGCAGAGTTCGCCCGCCACGCCATCGAGACGCACTCCATCTGGTACCCTTACCCGTACCCGCACATGACGGTGAACGAGGGCGTCATCGGGGGCGGCATGGAGTACCCCATGATCACCATCATCGGGGGAGGGCGGACGCCGGAGAGCCTCTACGGGGTCATCACCCACGAGTTGGCCCACATGTGGTGGCCCATGGTGGCCGGCTCCGACGAGCGCAACCACGCGTGGATCGACGAGGGGTTCGCGTCGCTCTCCGAGGACCTGGCCTTCGACCTGTTCTTCCCCGGGTCCGACGCGGGGCTCGCCACCATGAACGGGTACCTGCGCGTGGCGGGGACTGACGACGAGACCCCGTCCATGCGCCCCACCGACGAGGTGGGACCCTTCGGGAACCGGGGGCTGGCTGCCTACGGGAAGCCCGCCACGGTGTTCCGCGCGCTCCGCGCGGTGCTCGGACCGGCGGTCTTCGACGAGGCCATGCGCGCCTACATCCGCAGGTGGGAGTACAAGCACCCCATGCCCCTGGACCTGTTCTGGACCTTCGAGGACGTGGCGAAGCAGGACCTGGACTGGTTCTTCCACCCGTGGCTGTACACCACCCGCGTGCTCGACCAGGCGGTGGCCGGGGTGGAGCAGGAGAGCGGCGGAGCCGTCGTCATCCTGGAGGACCGGGGGGAGGTCCCCATGCCCGCCATCATCGAGGTCGTCACCGACTCGGGGACCCGCTCGCGCCAGATGGTGCCCGTGGGCGCCTGGCAGGGACGCACGGCGCGGGTGCAGATGTCGGGCCCGGGGCGGGTGGCGGAGGTGGTGCTGGACCCCGAGCAGCGCTTCCCGGACGTGAAGCGGGAGAACAACCGCTGGCCGGCGGCGCGGTAGCGATCATGCGGAACCTGCCCACCGCCATCGCGCGCTCCGCCGCGTGCCTCTCCGCTGCGTGCCTCACCGCCCTGTGCCTCGCACCCACGACCGGCGCGGCGCAGCAGCCCCCCGCCCCGGCCTCGCCGCACGCCTCGCAGCCGTCCGCGCCCGTGGTGGAGGGCGTGGACTTCCGCGTCTACGACCACCGTGGGCGCGCGCGCTCCATCGCCGACGTGTTCGAAGCCATGGACGAGACCGACGCGCTCCTCGTGGGCGAGACCCACGACGACGCGGTGGGGCACGGCGTGGAGGCCGAGCTCTTCATGCGCGCCGCCGAGCGCATGGGCGCGGTGGGGGAGGGACGCGGCCCGAAGCGGCCGGTCGTGCTCTCCCTGGAGATGTTCGAGCGCGACGTCCAGTACATCCTGGACGAGTACCTGGCAGGGCTCATCACCGAGGACCAGTTCAAGAGGAGCGCCCGCCCCTGGGACCGGTACGACACCGACTACCGGCCCATGGTGGAGTTCGCCCGCGCACACGGGCTCCCGGTCGTGGCGGCCAACGCCCCCCGGCGCTACGTGAACCGGGTGAGCCGCCTGGGACCCGCTGCCCTGGACCCGCTCCCGGCCACGGCCAAGGCGTTCCTCCCGCCCCTCCCGTTCCCGGGGCCCTCGGAGGCGTACACGGCGAAGTGGAACGCACTGATGGCCGAGATGATGGCGCAGGCGCCGGCCGCCGCGATGCCGGCGGCTCCGCCCCCGGCCGCCGCGCCCCAGGGCCCGCCCAGGGACCACGGCATGGGCAACGCCCTCCAGGCGCAGGCCCTCTGGGACGCCGCCATGGGCCATGCGGTGGCCGCGGCCCTGGACAGCCGGCCGGGGGCACTCGTGGTCCACTGCGTCGGGTCGTTCCACGTGGAGAGCGGCACCGGGATCCCGGAGCGGATCCGCGACTACCGCCCCCGCACCCGCACGCTCGTCGTCTTCCTCCAGCCTGCGGCCGACGTCAACGCGTGGGACGGCGAGGAGCACAGGGACCTGGGCGACTTCGTCGTGCTGACCCGGAAGCCACCGGAGGCCACCGGGGGCGGTTGAGGGACGTGTGACGCCGCGTCGGGACGGGGTGGCGGAGCGGGGCCGCTCGAGGCCATTATACAGCCTCCCATGACCCAACGGCGTCTCCCCCCGGACACCTGCATCGGTGCCGTGCACCTGCGCGTCCGCGACCTGCCTCGGCAGGTCGCGTTCTACGAGGACGTCCTCGGGTTCCAGCTCCACGCCGAGGACGGAGCCACCGCAGCCCTGGGGACCAGCGACGGCAAGCCCCTCGTCGTCCTCCACGGAGAACCCACGGCGCCCAGGCGCCCCGCAGGCACAACGGGGCTCTTCCACTTCGCGCTGCTCCTTCCCTCACGAGCCGACCTGGGCGCGCTCATCCGGCGCGTGCAGAAAGCCGGGCACGCGTTCGGCGGGTTCGGGGACCACAACGTCAGCGAGGCCGCGTACCTCGCCGATCCCGAGGGGAACGGCATCGAGCTCTACGCCGACCGCTCCCGGGACGTGTGGCACGGCGTGGACGGGGAGGTCTTCATGACGACCGAGCCCCTCGACCTTCCGGGCCTCCTGGTCGCGGCGCCGGGCCCGGCTCCCCATCTCCCCGAAGGAACCACGGTGGGCCACATCCACCTGCGGGTTTCCTCCCTCGAGGAGGCCGAGCAATTCTACGTGGGCCGGCTGGGCTTCGACGTGGTCACCCGCTCCTACCCCGGGGCGCTGTTCACGGCGGCCGGGAGCTACCATCACCACGTGGGGCTGAACGTGTGGGGCGGCCAGGGCGCTCCCAGACCCCCCGACGGGAGCCTGGGGCTCGTGTACTTCGAGCTGGCGGTCCCCTCCGAGAACGCGCGGCAGGCGCTCCTGGGGGACGCGGGGGAAGGCTACCTCCTGGACCCGGACAACGTCGGCATCCGGGTCACGCGCGGCTGATCCTCAGCGGCTCCGTCCCCCTCCCCAGAGGGGGAAGTTGATCCCGAGCGTCAGCACGCGGGGCCTGAAGGGCCCGTCGAGCCAGATCCAGCGCATCTCCAGCTGGGTGCCGAACGGCGCACCCCCCAGGGTGCCGCTGCGCACACCCACCACGGTCACCGGGGCGCTGCGGGTCTCACGGGGGCCGCCTTCCTCCCATACGGTGCTGCGCCACGCCATGCCCACGCCCCCGTACACCCCTCCGTGGCGCCCGCCGCTGACGACGACCGCGTCCACGCCTGCCTGGTACTCGCGGAGGCCGTCCAGGAAGGTGACGTCGCCGTTGGGAACGAGCTCCGCGTGCCCGGACGGGATCGCCGGCAGCCGGAGCTGGGCGCCCAGGACCGCCGCCTGCGCGTTGTAGTCCCATCCGGCCCGGATGCCCGCCCATCCGGGTGCCCATCCCCGGCTGCTCCCGGTCGGGGACGGTTGCCCGAAGACCTGGGCCCGGGCCGGGCTCGGGGCGAGGGAGAGAGCGAGCGGGAGCGCGAGGAGGAGGGCGGAGCGGGTGAGGCGCATGGATCGTCCTGGGCTTCGGAGGGGGAGCGACAGACAGTTCAACCGCCGGAGGGGCCGTCCGGTTCCGTTCCGTCGCCGCCGCTGGGGTGGAACCGCTCCTCCGCGCGCGCCAGGAGGCTCTTCGCCCAGACGAACTGGGAGGCGAGCACGGCGAGACCCAGCAGGATGGTCTTCACGCCCAGCCCGGGCACCACCATGAGGATGGTCCCTGCCGCCAGGAGCCCCCCACCGGACACGAGGGCCACGCACCGGATGGCGATGGTGCGGCTGATCCGGAAGAAGCGGGCCATGTCGCTCTCCATGGGAGAGCGCAGCTCGGCCGGGTCCGCTTCCGGGTAGAGCACCGAGGCGAGCACGCCCACGCCGAGGATCCCGATGATGACGGGGAGGGACACCGCGACCGGCACCGGGTGATGGTGCGCCAGCAGCATCTTCACGCCGACGAAGGCCAGCACGAAGACGAGGCTCGCCTTGAGGAACCTGAAGTACGCCAGGAGGGGGGCCAGCGCGAAATAGAGGGAGCGCAGCCCCAGGATGGCGAACACGTTGGACGTGTAGACCAGGAAGGGGTCGGAGGTGACCGCGAAGATGGCGGGTATGGAGTCCACCGCGAACAGGAGGTCCGTCCCCTCCACCATGAGCAGGACCAGGAAGAGGGGCGTCATGATCCATCGCCCCCCCTCGCGCACGAAGAAGTGCTCCTCCCTCATGCCGCTCGTGACCGGGAAGAGGCGCCGGGCGAGCTTGATCAGCGGGCTCTTCTCGGGCTCCAGGTTCTCGTGGCTCACCACCAGCATGCGCGCGGCGGTGAGGAGCAGGAGGCCACCGAAGACGTAGGTGGTCCAGTAGAACCTCGCGATCAGGACCGCGCCCGCGCCGATCATCAGGCCGCGCATGATCAGCGCGCCCAGGACGCCCCAGAACAGAACCCGGTGCTGGTACTTCAGCGGGACGCGGAAGTACGAGAAGATGAGCGCGATGACGAAGATGTTGTCCAGCGACAGGGACTTCTCCAGCACGTACCCGGTGAAGAACTCGAGCGACGCCTGCTTGCCGGAGATGTCTCCCTCGAACGCCGGCCCCGCCCCGATCCAGTTGTTCTCGAAGAGGAAGTAGACGATGCCGTTGAAGGACAGCGCCAACAGGATCCAGAACGCGCTCCACGAGAGCGCCTCCGCCACCGTGGGGGCGTGGGCCTTCCGGTTGAATACCCCCAGGTCCAGGGCCAGGAGGCTCAGGATCAGGAGGATGAAGCCGACCCATATGAAGAGGTCCAAGGAGCGACCGCGGGTGGGGCCGAGTCAGGCGGAGGGTGGAAAGGGCGTACGAAGATCGCAGCACCCCTCGCCGGGTGGGAAGTGCCCGGCGTTACCTGCGGCGGGCCTTCGCGAAGACCTGGATGTCGTCGGGTCGGGGGTTCTCGTAGCGGATGCGCACGCGGCCGTCCTCCGTCATGTCCACCACGCCCGGGATGGCGTTGGCGGTGAGGTACCACCCCTCCGGAAGGACCACCGTGTTGCGCGCCCGGCCGAATCCCCGGTCCCACACGAGCTCGTCGCCGGCGAGGACGTAGCGCCCCGGGTCGGTGTAGGTCTCCCAGATGCGCAAGCGCGTGGAGGCGCCCGGCGCGACCGGCTCGAACCAGATGACCACCACCTCCGTCTCGGGGCCCGGGGCCGAACCGATATGGATCCCCCTGCGCACGATCTCCTCGCCCTTCAACTGCTCCACCTCGAGGCGCGCGCCGGTGTCCAGGTTGTACGCCTCCGGATCCGACGCGCGGCTCCCCGCGCGCACGACGTTCAGGTACCGGTCCATACCCGGCCGGCTCTCCGTGTAGTCGTGGAAGAGGCGGAAGGAGTTGGTCTCGGGCTGCAGGAGGAAGTAGGTGATGTCACGGTCCTCGAAGGCGCGCTCGGAGAAGCGCCACGTCACCCGGGCGCGCACCGGCGGGCCGCCTCCCGTGGTGGGCACCGGCTCGCCGCTCTCCACGCGGGGCACGTTGCGGGTCCCCGAGGGGAGGGGGCGCGCGCGGACCTCGAAGTCGACGCTCCCGGGCCCCGGGTTCATGAAGCTCACCCGGATGCGTCCGTCCCCCTCGGTGTCCACCTGTACCGGGTGGTTGGCGGCCACCAGCTCGTATCCCGGAGGGAGGACCACCGCGTTGCGCCGGATGCTCAGGGAGCGCGCGAACACGATGTCGCTCCCGTTGGTGAAGTAGCTCTGCGGGTCCACGTACGTCTTGTCGATGCGCACGCGCCCCTGGCCGCCCAAGGGGACGGGCCGGGCCAGCGTGACCTGGATGTAACGCCCTTCCGTGCTGGCCCTGGGGTGCCCGTGCTCACGGGCGTACGCCCCCTCCACCACGCGCCACTCCAGGGGCCTTCCGGTGTGGAGGTCGGTGACGCCGTGCACCTTCTCCTCCGCGCCGCCGCGGATGGTGTTGTAGTAGAACGGAGCGCCGGGCGTGGTGGCCGAGACGTCGTAGAAGATGCGGAACGCGGCCGAGCCGGGCGCCTGCAGCTCGTAGCGCGTGTAGTCGTCGGCCTGGGTCTGCGGGGTGCCCTGCGCAGCGGCGGCGCAGGGCAGGGCCATGGCGCACGCCAGGGCGAGGATCGAGGGACGCGGCACGAGTGTCGTCATTCCATGGGACGGTAGAGGAGAACCGGAGTGTGGCTTCCGCGCACCACCTTGTCGGCTGTGCTCCCGAGGATGGCGCGGGTGAGGCCCGCCCGGCCGTGGGTGGCCATGGCCACGAGGTCGCAGCCTGCCTCGGTGACCTCGTTGAGCAGGCCGTGGCCGGGTTGCGCGACCACCACCACGGACGTCTCCACCGACTGGCCCCGCGCCCGCAGCCGCTCGGCCTGGGCCGCGAGGTAGGCTTCGGCCGCCTCCCTGGACCCGGTGACGAACTGCTGGTTCATCTGCATGGTGTGGGGCAGGTACGGGCTCGTGAACTGCATGGGGTACGGCACCACCCGCACCAGGCGGAGGATGGTTCCGAAGAGCGACGCGAACGACACGGCGTGCTCCAGGACGCTCTCCGACAGCTCGGTGCCGTCCAGAGGGACCATCATCCGCGCGAAGCCTGGGTCGGCGCCCAGGTCGGGTTCGGCGTCCCTTTCCTCCGGCCGGACCAGGAGGACGGGCCTGCGGGTGTGGTGGAGGAAGGCGTCGGCGACGCTTCCCAGCCACGCCCGGGAGAACGCCCCCCGGCCATGGGTGGCCATGACCACAAGGTCGGCGCCGCGGGACTCCGCCTCCTGCTCCACCACGTCGGCCACGTGGCCGGCGAGGAGGGTGGCGGTGACCTCGCCGCCGGCGAGGGGCCGGATGCGCTCCACCGCGTTGTTCAGGTAGGCCCGGCTCCAGTCCTCGGCGGCGTTCTCCCACTCGTCGTAGGCGAACGACGGGATGGGCTCCTGGACCGTGACGAGGTGGATGGGCGCCTTCGTGCGCCGGCTCACGGAGAGGGCGAGGGGCACGGCGGACTCTGCGAAGCGCGAGCCGTCCAGGGGTACCATGACGAGGCGGTACATGGGTTCCTCCGCGCTGCGACGTCGGGTCGGTGCGGAGGGGCTCCGCACGGACCTCTCCCGTCAGAAGGGAGTCGAGCGACCCCCGGCGGGTGCGGCCACGGCGAGCTCGCTCTCCCGGACCAGGCCCCCGACCAGCCGGTCCACGGTGCCGGTCATGGGACTGGGCCCCCGCGTGGCGGTGATGGGGAGAACGACCCTGACGAGCGTGCCGCGGCCCGGCCCTGACTCCAGGGACAACTCTCCTTGAACATAACCTGCCCGCTCGTGCATGCCGAACAGGCCCAGGCTCTGGCCCGAGGGGGTCAGGGCAGCGGAAGGCTCGAACCCGCACCCGTCGTCCCTCACCTCCGTGACCAGGCTGCCTCCCTCGACGGCGAAGCGCACCGTCACGGCGTCGGCCCCGGAGTGGAGCACGGCGTTCGTGATGGCTTCCTGCGTGATGCGGAAGAGCGCCAGGGACGACTCCCTGGACAGGGGCGGCACGACGCCGTCGAAGCGGACGTCCATGCGCTTGCCCTCGGTCATGGAACGGGCGTGGGCCTCCAGCGCCGCGCGCACCCCCAGCTCGTCCAGCTCCGGCGGGCGCAGCCGCCGGGCCACTCCGCGGATCTCCTCGAGAGCGCTGACCACCTCTTCGCGGATCTCGTGGATGGAATCGTTCGCGCTGCTCGAGAGGTGCCGCTCCGCGATGCGGAGACGCACGAGAACGCCGGCGAGGGTCTGCGCCGTCCCGGAGTACAGCTCGTGCGCGATGCGCTGGCGCTCGCGCTCCTCCGACTCCAGCACCCTGCGCGCGAGCTCCTGCTGGCGGGCCCGGTGGGCGGAGAGGGAGTCGAGCATCTGGTTGAAGACCCGCGTGACCCCGAGGAGGCCCGGGTCGGCCAGGGGGGAGTCGGTGGCCCGCGCGTCCAGCTCCCCCGAGCCCACCCTGCGCGCGGTGACCTCCAGCGACTCGAGCGGCCAGAGGGCGAGGCGGACGAGGATGGCGTTGACCCCCACGGCCACGAGGATGAGCACTCCGCCGGAGACCACCGCCGTCACCGCGATGGTCCCGGCTTCGGCCCCGTGCATGGCCACCGCCAGGACGCCGCCCACCCCCGTCGCCAGCGCCACCAGCACGACGTTGGCCAGGAAGATCTTCCAGAAGATCGAGAGGCGGAGGAGGGGCCGCGCGCTCGGGACGGCTCCGAGCCTGTCCAGCTGCCCGCCCATGGCGTCGGCGAAGGCCGACGTCGGATTGGAGGGGGGCGTGGAGGACGGATCCGGCACAGGCCAACGGGGTGAAAGGGTGGACGGGGGTCCCATGGAACGGCGACAATTAGGGTTCGCCGGCGCACACGACGACCTCTCGCCGGGACTCGCGGGGTCCGGCGACTACGATAAATTGTTGCTCTGGGGGGGGTTCGGGGGCTGTCGGGGACTATGCGTCCCCCCTGGTGGGAGACTAGCCGCCGGGACTGTGGGGCTTTTCTCCACACCTCCCAAGAGCTTTGTGCCGTGCTCCCCAGGCGGGGAAGGAGCTTGTTCAGGGCGTGCTGAGCGCTGAGGAATACCGGGCTGTCTTCGAATCGGCCCCCGACGGGATCATGGTGGTGGACCGCCAGGGCGTGGTCCGCGACGTGAACCCGGCGGTGGAGGGCCTGTTCGGGTTCGCCCGGGAGGAGATCCTGGGGGAGGCGGTGGAGATGCTCCTCCCCGAGGCCTTCCGGCGCGCCCACGTGGCGCACCGGGAGCGCTATCAGCGCAACCCCCACAGCCGTCCCATGGGAGCCGGCCTGGAGCTCACCGCCCGGAAGAAGGACGGTACCGAGTTCCCGGTGGAGATCAGCCTGAGCCCCTGGCGCCAGGGCGGGCACGAGAGCGTGATCTGCACGGTGCGGGACATCACCGAGCGCAAGCGCATACGCGACTTCTCCGAGGGCGCGCTCCGGTCCGTGGAGGAGGAGCGCCAGAGGATCGCCCGCGAGCTCCACGACGACACTGCCCAGCGGCTGGCCACGCTGATGGTCAAGGTCCGCCTCCTCGGGAAGGAGTTCGACGAGGCCCGGCGCGCCCACGGGCTGGCCGAGCTACGCGAGCAGATCCTGGAGACCGCCGAAGGGGTGAAGCGCATCGCCCGGGGCCTGAGGCCGCCGGAGCTGGAGGAGGTGGGGCTCCGCTCCGCGCTCCAGGTGCACACCCGCGGCCTCTGGGAAGGGGCGGGGTTCCAGGTGGAGGTGGACATGGAGCCCGTGGAGCACCTCCTGGACCAGGAGGCCAAGCTCTGCCTGTACCGCATCATCCAGGAATCCCTCTCCAACGCGCTTCGTCACTCCGGGGCGGACCGGGCCCGCGTGACCATCTGGGTCCACGACGGGCGCGTGGCCACCGTGGTCGAGGACGAGGGGCGCGGGTTCCGCGCCGCCCAGGCGACCGCCGACGGCGCCGGGCTGGGGCTGGTGGGGATGCAGGAGCGGGCCGTGATGCTCGGAGGGCGCGTTCTCGTGGACAGCACCCCTGGGGAGGGCACGCGCGTCCGGATCGAGCTACCTACTTCCCCTGTGGAGGCACCCCATGCCTGAAGGTACGAAGATCCTCCTGGTGGACGACCACGCCATGTTCCGCGCCGGGATCCGCGCGCTCCTCGAGGCCGAGGGCCGCATGGTGGTGGTGGGCGAGGCGGCGTCGGGCGACGAGGCGGTGGACCGGGTCCGGGAGCTCAAGCCCGACGTGGTGGTCATGGACCTCTCCATGCCCGGGTCCAACGGCCTCGAGGCCACGCGGCGCATCGCCGCCCTGGAGCTGGACACCAAGGTCCTCGTGCTCACCGTGCACGCCGAGGAGGAGTACCTGGTTCCGGTGGTGGAGGCGGGCGCGAGCGGCTACCTGACCAAGACCAGCGCCGACAACGACCTCATCGAGGCCATCAAGGTGGTGGCGCGGGGCGAGGTCTACCTTCCGCCCAAGGCCACCACGCTCCTGCTGCAGCGCTACAAGGCGTCGGAGTCGGACGACACCGCGGGGCTGCACGACCTGAGCACGCGGGAGCAGGAGGTTCTGGCGCTCACCGCCGAGGGATACTCCTCGCGGGAGATCGGCAAGAAGCTCTTCATCAGCCCGAAGACGGTGGACACGTACCGGTCCCGGATCATGGACAAGCTGGGGCTGAACCACCGCTCCGAGCTGGTGCGCTTCGCGCTGAGGGTGGGGCTGCTGAAGGAGATGTAGGGGAGGCCTCCGCGTTCCGGGTGGCGCGGGTCGCGAAGCGCGCGTCCGCTCAGCGCGGGTCCACGGTGGCGTAGACGCTGCTTTCACCCTGCCGGCCGAACGCCAACACCTGATAGGGCTTCGCTCCCGGCCCCTCCATCCCCGGGGAGCCCACGGGCATCCCCGGCACGGCGAGCCCCGCCACCTCCGGGCGCTCGGCGAGGAGGCGCTCGATCTGGTCCGCGGGGACGTGCCCCTCCACCACGTAGCCGTCCACCAGCGCCGTGTGGCACGAGGCATGGGAGGCCGGGACCCCGGCGTCGCGCTTGACGGACATGAGGTCCACCACGTTGCGGGTGTCCACGGTGAACCCGGCGGCGCGGAGGTGGTCCACCCAGGCGTTGCAGCAGCCGCACGACTCGGTCTTGTAGACGAGGACGGTGGGGAGCGGCGCGGTGGTCCGGGCTTCCGCCGAGGTTTCCGCGGAAACCTCGCCTGCCTGTCCGGGGGTGCGGCTGTCCGCTTCTCCGCAGGCGATGGCGGGGAGGAGGAGTGCCACGGCGAGGGCAGAGCGGTTCATCGGTGCCTTGGGTCGGGAGGGAGCGCGCCCCGGGGGAGGCCGCGAGCGCCCGGGGCAGCCGGGCAGTACGGGCCGGGGTGGTTCCCCCCGGGGGGCACGCAGGAAGCGTGGGGCCGGGGGCATGAACCCCGGGTGAACGAGACATGAAGATCCCTTCATGGAGCCGCCTCGGCTCCGGGGTCGTGGGGGCGGCCGGGGACGCTATCTTGTCCGGACGCGGACGACTGCAGGAGGGCCCATGCGCATCCTCGTGGTGGAGGACGACAAGAAGGTCGCCAGCTTCCTGGAGAAGGGGCTCCGGGAGGAGGGGTACTCCGTGGACGTGGCCCACGACGGCCCCGGGGGTCTCCTGCGCGCCCGCGTGTACGACTACGATCTCCTCGTCCTGGATGTGATGCTCCCGGGGATGTCGGGGCTGGAGATCATCCGGGATCTGCGCGCGCGGGAGAAGACGGTGCCCGCCCTCATGCTCACCGCCCGGGACGCGCGGGAGGACGTGGTGCTGGGGCTGGATGCGGGCGCCGACGACTACCTGGCCAAGCCCTTCGGCTTCGACGAGCTCCTCGCGCGCATCCGGGCGCTCCTGCGCCGAGGGGGCGCGGCGCGCCTCGACCGCCTGCTCTACGACGACGTGGAGCTGGACCGGGCCAAGCACGCCGCGTTCCGGGCGGGGAAGCGCCTCGACCTGACCCCCAAGGAGTTCCAGCTCCTGGACTTCTTCCTGGTGAACCGGGAGCGCGTGGTGCGCCGCACCGAGCTCCTGGAGAAGGTCTGGGACCTGCGCTTCGACCCCATGAGCAACGTGGTGGACGTCCACGTGGGGCACCTCAGGCGCAAGCTCCGCGACGCGGGGAGCGACCCGCTGGTGCACACGGTGCGGGGGGTGGGCTACGTGTTCAGGAAGGGTGGTCCGGAGTGAGGGCGCCGCGGGACGGAGGCCGGGCGTGAACCGGTCGTTCCGCTTCCAGCTCGCCGTGCGGGCCGCAGCCGGCATGGCCATGGGGCTGGGCGCCCTCGGCGCGGTGACGCTCTGGGCGCTGCGCTCGGCGCTCGACCGGGAGATCGACGCCTCCATCATGAACGTGGCCTCGGTGCAGGCGGCGTCCCTCACGGATGCGCCCTCCGGGGAGATGCGCTTCCACGAGTGGGAACTCACCCCCGGCGAGGCCGCGTCGCTCCGTGACCTCGTGCGCTACGCCCAGGTGTGGCAGGCCGACGGCGTGAGCCTGCTGCGGAGCCAGTACATGACGAGCGACCTCCCGCTGGATCGGGAGCACCTGGCCAGGGCGGGCGACGGCGAGCTGGTGTGGACGGAGGTGGAGTGGCACGGGGTCCCCATGCGGACGCTCTACTATCCGCTGGAGCGGCACGGGTCCCTGCATCAGCGCCACGTGCTCCAGGTGGCGGCTACGCTGTCGTCGCGCAACGACATGCTGGCGCGGGTGGCCCTCTTCCTCGGACTCCTCACCGCGCTGGTGGCGGGCGTGACCTTCGTGGGCTCGTCCTGGCTGGCGGGGCGGGCCATGCGCCCGGTCCACGAGGTCATCGACCAGGCGGAGGAGATCGGGGGCGGGTCGCTGGACCGCCGCATCCACGCGTACGCCGACCACCACGAGTACCGCCGCCTGGTGGAGGTGCTCAACACCATGCTCGGGCGCATCCAGGGGGCGTTCGACGCCCAGCGGCGCTTCACCGCCGACGCCAGCCACGAGCTCCGCTCGCCGCTCACGGCCATGCGCGGGGAGCTGGAGCTGGCGCTGCGCCGGGAGCGCGCCCCGGACGAGTACAGGCAGGTGCTCGCCAGCACGCTGGAGGAGGTGGTGCGCCTCTCGCGCATCGGCGAGGACCTGCTGGTGCTGGCCCGCTCCGACTCGGGCGCGCTGGAGCCGCGTCTCGAGTCGTGCGACGCGGCGGCGGTGGTGGCCCGGGTGGTGGAGCGGCTCCAGGGGAGCGCCGCCGGTGCCGGCGTCCGGGTCGTGAACCCCCGCGCCGAGGGCGTGTGGGCGGTGGCCGATCCCGGGCTGCTGGGACAGGTGGCCTGGAATCTCCTGGAGAACGCGCTCAGGTTCACCCCCGCCGGCGGGACGGTGGAGATCGCGCTGGCGGCGGGCCCCGACGGCGTCAGCCTGGAGGTGTCGGACACCGGGCCCGGCTTCGCGGACCCGGAGCAGGCGTTCCGGCGCTTCTACCGAGAGGATCCGGCGCGCAGCCACGCGGCGCCCGCCGGCGGGACCGGACTGGGCCTCGCCATCGTGCGCGCGGTGGCGGAGGCGCATGGCGGGACGGCCCGGGCGGAGAACCGGCCCGGGGGAGGGGCGAGGGTGATCGTGGAGCTTCCGGGACAGGGAGGGGGAGCATGACCGAGGTCGAGATGATCGTCGGCGGATGGGAGCGGCACCGGGCGGTGACGCTGCAGTTCCTCGAGGCCCTCAGCGACGAGGAATTGGGCTGGAGGCCCACGCCCGAGGCCATGTCGTGCGGCGAGCAACTCCTCCACATCGCCCAGAACGAGGACTTCCACGAGCGCGGGCTCTTCGCAGGAGCGTGGGACCGGGAGTTGCTCAGGTTCCCCGTGCCCATGCCGTCGAAGGAAGCGCTCGGCGCCTATTTCGAGGAAGTGCGTGCTCGCATGGGGGCCCGCCTCGCCGCACTCACGCCCGCCGGCCTGGACACACCCTGCGACCACCCCAACGCGCCCCCCGGCCTTCCGCTGCGCTGGTGGCTCACGTTCCTCCTGGAGCACGAGGTCCACCACAAGGGACAGCTCGCGGTGTACCTTCGGCAGATGGGGAAGGTCGCTCCGTTCTTCGCCATGCCGTTCCCTCCGGGACATCGGCCGGACGTCCAGGCCAGAAGGGATCTCGGCGGGGTATAGGGAGCCGATTCCACCGAATCGCACCCGTCATCGGTAGCAGCGCAACTCCAACCCACGACTCAAATGCCCAAGAAGAAAGCCCGCGACATCGAGCGCACGTACACCGCCAAGCAGTTCGTCTCCAAGCTCCGCCGCCTCGCCGACTGCATCGAGAACGACAAGCGCTTCGCCATCCAGGTGGGTGGGGAGCGGATCCAGGTCCCCTCCGACGCCGTGATCTCGGTGGAGCATGAGCGGGAGGGGAAGGCCGAGGAGGTGGAGTTCCAGATCCGGTGGACGAACAAGTAGACACCCTCGCCGAGGCGGACGCCTCTGGGCACCCGGGGAGATCCTGG
>DATIKQ010000024.1:0-4208 GCA_035477395.1 Longimicrobiales bacterium | reverse complement strand
GTGCTGGAGGAGTGGGTGCTGTTTCGGGTGTCCCGGAACCTCTCTCTGCCGGTGGCTGGCAGCATCGAGCTGCGCATCCGGAAAGTCGGCTGAGGTGCCGCCGTTCGGGCCCATCGCCAGGCGTGACTTCGTTCGGGTGTTGGGCCGCCTCGGCTTCGACGGTCCCTACTCCGGAGGGAGGCACCAGTTCATGGTCCGGGGCGATCGCACCGTCCGCGTCCCAAACCCCCACGGCGGGGACATCAGTGTCGAGTTCCTGTCGAGACTGTTGAAGCAGGCAGGGGTATCGCGCAGCGAGTGGGAGCGCGCCTGACGAGGATCCCACGCCGGGAGCGCACGCTCTCGTGTGGGTGCACATGCGGGTGAGGAAGGAGCGGCACCGTCACCGTGCAGCAGGGGGAGAACTGCCGCCGGTCGTTGCGTTTCGTTGAAACAGGGATTATCCTCAACACTGTTGTAGATTATCTGCACATATGTGGATGGTGAACCGCGATGCCGCACGAATTGGCTCCACCAGACCTGGAGGCGGCGTTCAGGGCCACCGGTGAACTCCTGGCCGCCGACGGCTTGCCGCCGGGGATGCTGGAGGTGCTCGCCCATGTCCGGGGCAACCGCTAAGCGGATCGGGGCCCTGGCCCTGGAGACGGCCACGGAAGCGGCGTGGGCACAATGGGCCCGCCTCGGCGCGTCGGTGGTGACGGACCGCGCGTGGCACCCCCGCGCCCTGGTGGACCCTGAAGCTCTGGTTCTCGTGTCTCTGGCCATGGCCGGGGCGGAGCGCCGTCTGGAGGACGTCCTGGAGGGGTGGGCCCACGAGGGCGCACGCTTGCTGAGCGTCCAGCGGCTACGGAGTCTCGCGGACCGATTCTCCCCGGAGGTGAAGAGGCGGATCGGCGATTTCGCCCGATACGCCGTCGCGGCCGGTGACCGGCGATGGACGACGCTGGCGCGCCCCCCGTCCCCTGGGTCGACGGCCCCGAGGGGAAAGCCGTTCGGAGCGATCCAACTCACGGCCGGGCCCGCGTTGATGCTGCGGCTGCGAGCAGGGTTCGGGGTGGGGTCCAAGGGCGACGTGCTGGCCTTTCTGCTCGCCGACGGGGGGCGGCCTCGGAGTGTGAAGCAGATCGTCTCCGCCACGGCGTACACGGATCGTGCGGTGCGGACTGCGGTGGAGGAGATGGCACGGGCCGGCTTCGTGGTGCAGTCGACGGGGCGTCCGACCACCTACCGCGCTGAACCGGACCCCTGGGCCCGGCTTCTCGGCTCCGCGCCTGCGGGAGCGTCGGTCCCGGCCGGGGGCGAGGAGATCGCACCCTGGCGCTCCTGGGCGAGCGCGTATGCCTTCCTGGTCGCCGTGGCCGAATGGGCCCAGCAGGCGCAAGAGGCGGAGTGGAGTGCGTACGTTCTGGGCTCCCGGGCGCGGAGCCTCGTGGAGACGCAAGTGGAGGCCCTGACGCTCGCGGGCCTCGAGGCTGAGGTGGCTGGGGGACGCACACGCCCCGCAGAAGAGCTTGTGCCCCTCCTGGAGCGGTTCCGGGAATGGGTCCGGTCGAGCCTCTAGCTCGGCGTGGCCGCGATCTACGCTTCGCGGGCCTCGGGGGAGGAGTGCGTCTCCCACACCACACCCGTCGGCGTCCCAACCGGACATGGACCGGCACCAGGGTGCTCACGTAACATCGAGCACGGTCGGGGCTACCGGTTCCGGGGCAATTCGTCCCCCGGGGCCACTGCAGCGGCGGCGGGCGACTCGCCGATGGCTGGGACCTTCCGGGAGGAAGTGGTGTTTCGAACATCAGGAGGGCGGGCGTGAAGGTCCGGGAGGTGGTGCGACTGCTTCGTGAGGACGGCTGGTATCTGGCGCGAACCCGCGGTGGGCACCATCAATACAAGCATCGTGAGAAGAAGGGCCTTGTGACGATTCCGGGGTCGATGAACGACGATCTGGCTGCGGGAACCTTGAATAGCATCCTCAAGCAGGCGGGACTCAAGGCATGAAGAGGTACCTGGTCGTCATTGAAGAGACCGAAACGGGCTACTCGGCGTATTCGCCCGACTTGACGGGATGCGTGTCCACGGGGGCCACCCGCGACGCAGTCGAACGGAATATGCGCGAGGCGATCCGGTTCCACTTGGACGGGCTCAGGGACGACGAGTGCGACGTACCCGAGCCCCATAGCTACTCGGCCTACGTGGAGGTCCCCGCGTAGGTCTGCTGGCAGTCGCAGGCTCGGGCCGAGTACCCCCCCCGGCCCCACGCCCACCATCCGCGGCCTTCCCAGGCCCCTGGCCCGGGCGTGAGCGTCCATGATGTCTGTTCCGCCAGGGGGCGCTGCCCCGGGGCGACCACCGGGCTTGACCGCCGCCCAGACAGAAGACATAATCTACTCGTCCGTAGCCTACTCATCCGTAGATTCACATGGCGATCCCTCCCTACGAATGGCCACGGGTCGACGAATTCATCGACCGCGGCGCCGAGCTTGCCCGGCTGGAGGCCTGGTGGGCCGGCGATGAGCGCATGCCGATCAACCTCTACGGGCGGCGGCGCGTCGGGAAGTCGTGGCTGCTGCGCCGCTTCTCGCACCGGAAGCCTGCCGTGCTGCTCGTGGCCGAGCGTCTGGCCGAGGGAGCACAGCTTGCTCGGTTCGCGGATCAGCTCACTCCGGCGCTGGACGGGGTCGTGCCGGACCTACCGGACGTCGCGGCGCTGTTCCGGGTGCTGTTCCGGCTGGCTCGCGAGCAGAAGGTCCTGACTGTGATCGACGAGTTCCCATGGCTGTTGGGAACCACAAGCACCGAAGCCGAGCGGACGCTCTCATCGATCCAGGCGGTGATGGAGGAGGAGCGTGATCGCTCTTGCCTGAAGCTGGTGCTGTGTGGCTCAGCGGTGGCCCAGATGGAGGCGTTGCAGTCCGAAGCCAGTCCGCTGCACGGCCGGTTGGTGCCGCTTGAGCTGCGCGCGCTGTCGTACGGTCACGCGAAGCTGTTCTGCCGCGGCGACGATGTCCAGAAGCGGTTCGTCAGGTTCGCGGTGGCCGGCGGAATGCCTCGCTATCTGGCAGCGCTTTCAGGGGGCGACCTGCGCACGCGGATCTGTGATCAGATGCTGTGCCCGGATGCCCCGCTGTGGAACGAGGGGCGCACGATTGTCGGCCAGGAGTTGCGGGAACCCGCGGTGCACTTCGCGGTGCTCGAACAGTTGGCGTCAGGAGAGAAGGAGATCGGCGAGATGGCGGCCGCGCTGCGTACCAGCAGCGGCCCCCTGTCGAAGTACCTCTCGGTGCTGGCGAACCTCCGGCTGGTCAGGAAGGACCTGCCCTTCGGAGCATCGCCGAGCGAGCGCGGCAGCCACTGGGCACTCAGCGATCCGTTCCTGCGCTTCTGGTTCAGGTTCGTGTTCCCGTTCCAAACCGACCTCGAGGCAGGACTGGCGCCCGGGGATCTCTTCGACCGGGAGATCGCCCCGGACCTGGCCGGTCACGTCGCTCCAGTATTCGAGGACCTGTGCCGCGAGCATGTGCGCGCCCACCTGGGTGCCACCGCAACCCGCGTGGGACGTTGGTGGGGTCACTCGCTCAACCGCTTGCGCCAGTCCGGTGAGCGCAGCACCGAGGAGATCGACGTGGTGGGCACGGCCCGCAACCGCGTGACGCTCGTCGGTGAGGCGAAGTGGACATCGAAACCCCTCAGCGAGAGAATGCTGAGCGACCTGGTCGACTACAAGGTCCCGGCGCTGGAGCAAGGTGGCTTCAGGCTTTCCAGCGAGATCACGACGGTGCTGTACAGCCGATCGGGTTACTCCGCGGGGCTGCGTGCCCGCGCCGAGGCTGACCGCAACCTGGTGCTCGTGGACGTCCACGAGATGCTCTCTTCGATGGACTAGCCTGCGTGTGCGCGGGACGCGGTGGGTGTGAAGCGCCGCCGCACTCACTCAGCGGAAGGAACGGCAGCCCCCGCCCCGGCCCCTGGCCGGGGCCATGGAGGTGAACCGGTCCCGGTTTCCTGGACAAGTGGCCGTTGACACGCGGGCGGTGGATCTGCATAGTTCTGCATCATCGTGCAGATCGCCAAGTGGAGATCTATGCGTACCACCCTCGACATCGACCGCGAGCTCCTGGATCGGGCCAGGGCCGCTCTGGGTGCGGCGACGTACACCGCGGCCATCGAGCGAGCCTTGAGCCAGGCCATCGCCGGCGCCGAGCTGGAAGCGG
>DATIKQ010000023.1:0-48380 GCA_035477395.1 Longimicrobiales bacterium | reverse complement strand
CCTCGGTCTTGGACTCCCCGGTGAGCGCCGTCACTTCACCCACGAGGCGCTCGACGTCGGCGTTCTTGATGTTGAGGGGCATGGGCGGTGTGGTAGAAAGATGCCTATATGGCATAATTCTACCATCATGCACTGGCAGGTCAATGAGGCAGCACACCCTGCGGGGATTCCACCGTTCCGCTCTTCCCGCGCCCTCCCGAGGCGCGCCGCATCGAGCCCCACGCCGGTAACACGTTGCGCGCGGTCTTTGAACACTCCGTTCAACCACAGCCCCCAAGCGCGGCAGCTCACCCTCAGGGAAGTGCTGCAACCACACCGCATTGCTCGCGGCGCCTCGGGTGGCACGTTTGTTGTCACTCTCTCCAGGGCCGGACGGCCCCCCATCCGCCGGCCGCCGCCTACGCGGTGCCCTCGTCACGGCTTCCGGGAGATCATCGCCATGTCTCGTCTTCGCTTCGTGCCGATCGTCGTCTGCGCGATCGCGCTTCACTCATCTGTCGTTGCGGCGCAACAGGCGCCCGTCCTCCGAACGCTCGCCTCGTTTGGGGAAAACGACCGCCAGAGTATGAGCACGTCGCCGAGCGGGCGGTTCATCGTGCAGGCCACTTCGACGAACCTGCGGATGTTCGATGTCGCCAGCCGACAGTCGTGGGACCTCGCCGATGGCAGCGCGGAGGAGCTGAGATGGTCGCCCAGGGGCGACATGATCGCGTTTGCGCGCGCGGGGGACGGCGGGTCAGGAAACTACGTGTGGGCGATGCCGGTGGACGCGAACACCGGAAGAGCGCGCGGGCCCGCCCAGCGCGTTACGGTAGGGCAGGTGAAAACGGGCACCGGCGGCATATCCGTCCAGATCTCGGTCGACGGGAGGTGGATCGCGTTCGTAGGCGTCGACTCCGGAGAAGCCGTGAACCTCTCGATCGTGCCGGCGACCGGCGGTCCGGAGCGCGTTCTTGCGCGGTTTCCGAACGGGCTGTTCTTCTTCGACTGGAGCGTGGACGGAAGGACGATCTACGTCGGCGATATGGATATTCTCCGGATTCGCGTTGATGATGGCACGACGGAGGTGATCCGCTCACGACGTGAGCTTCTTGCGGGCATGACTGCGGACCGACGCCACCTCGTCCTGTTGCCGGTGGGGAACCCGATACCTGCCGGTCGCCAGGGCACGGTCATCGACACGGCGGGCCGGGAGGTCGGGCATTTCCCCCTCCCGGTCGGTCCGATCATGTTCGACCGGGTCCTCGGCGACAGCGCCCTCGTCTGGGTCACCGAAAGGGATCACCGGATGCTCGAGATGCGACCGGTCGGCGGCGGGAACGCGAAACGGCTGCCGCTCATCGGCGAGTCCAACGACGATCCGCTCTGGTCTCCTGACGGCAACCGGATCGCCTTCCGAGTGCGTGATGGCGGTCGAGCGTCACTTGCCGTCATGAACGCCGACGGCACGAATCCACGGGTATTTCGAGAGACCGATGTGCCGGCGAGAACGTGGGGGGTGTGGTGTTGGTGGTCGCCGGACTCACGCTTCGTGGCATTCCTGAGTCCTGACCGGCACAGGCTGTCGCTGCTCGACGTCGTGGCCGGCACAAATCGCTCGGTTCTCGAAGACCCGGCGGGTGTCTTCGGGAACGGACAGTGGCGCACGGATGGCCAGGCGATCGATCTGTTTTCCTTCCGCACGGGGATCGACCCTGTAAGCCCGAGCCTCGATGAGGTGACGGTGAACGGCCAACGCCGCAAGCTGCTGGATCTGCCGATCATCCACGGCATGACCGTGTACCAGTTCTCTGCGTTCCAGTTCGTCGGAGGCTCGAGCGTGTTCGTCCGTTCGGACTCGGCGGCATTCCTCAAGCCCCTCGGCACCGGGCCGATGCGCCGACTCGCCGACGTGCCGTCCGGGACCCAGCTCATCCACCCGGTCGTGTCGAAGGATCTTCGGTGGATCGCGGGGATGCTGTTCGGCTCGCCTGACCAGGTCGAGCTGTTCTCGACCGAGACCGGCGCCAGGACGGTGCTCGACTTGCCGTTCGAGATGCACTCCTGGATGTATCGCCCCGAGTTCGTGCCGGGCGACAACTCGCTGCTCGTCTTCGGCCAGCGCAGCGGGGAAAGCGACATCACGCTCTATCGTGTACCGCTCAACGGCGACGCACCGAGTGTCTTCGCCGAGGTCGGCAAGCGTCCCCAAGTACTCAGCATGATCGCCCCGTCCGCTTCTCCGGACGGCCGATGGGTGGTGTACAGCGTGCAACCCGAGCCTACGACAACCTCGCTCGTGCTGATCGACCTTCGCGGCGCCGTCCCCGGCACGCCCTCGGGCACGCCGCGCCGATGACGCATCGTAACGGCTGCGGAGCCATGCTGAGCGACATCCCTGCCGCGTTTCACTCCCTTCGCAGACACCCGGAGTTCACGCTCTTTGCCGTCCTGACGCTGGCTCTCGGCATCGGGGCCACCACGGTGGTCCTCAGCGTCACCGAAGCGGTCCTTCTGCGGCCGCTTTCCTATCCCGAGGCCGACCGCCTGGTGGACGTCTCGAACCGTACCGCGGGAAGCCCACGCGTCGGCGTCGGTGGTCTCGACGTGGTGGACCTGCGGCAGGCGACCGGGATCTTCCAGGACGTCGCCGCCCGGCACGTCTCGGTCTCGGACCTGACGCTGAGGACGGAAGGGAACCAGGTCGCCCAGGCCTCCTACCTTCAGGTGACGTACAACTATTTCCGGGTCCTGGGGGTGGAGGCCGTCGTGGGCCGGACCTTCGTCCCGGAAGACATCGAGACGGGGCCTCCCGCCGACGATCCGAACGACACCCCGCCGCCACGGGCGGTGGTCATCAGCTACGGCCTCTGGCAGCGGGCCCTGGGCGGCGACCCGAACCTGGAGGGCCGGTCCCTGGATGTCGCCTGGACGCGCTTCAGGGTGATCGGGGTTCTTCCCCCGGATTTCCAGCTCCTTCACGAGCGGAGGTCTCGGTGGGTCAAGGGCACCAGCGCCGAGGTCTTCGGGCCGTTGACGGAATCCGCCCTGAGTGCCCCCGGTCGCCGGGGTGGGCCCGGAACCCGGTATTACCTGGCCCTGGGGCGGCTTCAGCCGGGAGTGAGCTACGCCCAGGCCCAGGCCGCCATGGACGTCATGGCGGCCCGCCTCAGGGCCGAGTATCCGGCCCACGAGACCGAGAAGCTCGAGGTGCTGGTGAACTCCCTGCAACAGGATCTCACGGAGGGCACCCGCAGCGGCGTGTTCGTCCTGTTGGGGGGAGTGGCCTTCCTCATGCTCCTAGTGTGCGCCAACGTGGCCAACCTCCAGCTGGTCCGGGGCCGGGTGAGGGCAGGGGAAGACGCCGTCCGGTCGGCCCTGGGGTGCGGACGCCTCCGCCTCTTCGGGCAGAAGCTGTGGGAGAGTCTCCTTCTGGCGCTGGGAGGAGGCGTCCTGGGCGTGGGTCTGGCCTGGGCCGCCATCCGGGTGGTGGAGGCCATGGTCCCCCGGACCGTGCCCCTCATGAACCGCATCGAGATGAACGGCTGGGCCGTCCTCTTCGCGCTGGGGGCGGCGCTGATCTCGGTGGTCCTCTCGGGGCTCCTGCCGGCCTACTACGGGAGTCGGCTGGATCTGGCCCGGGAACTCAACCGGGAGAGCCGGGGCTCCACGGCCAGGGGGCGGCGTCGCCTGATGGATCTCCTTGTGGTCGGCGAGCTGGCCCTGTCCATGGTCCTCCTGTCCGGTGCCGCCGTGATGGTCCGGACCCTCACGGCCCTGAGCCGGACCGATCTGGGATTCGAGCCCGAGGGGGTGGTCACCTTCGATTTGAACACCTGGGGGCCGAAGTACTGGGATGATCCGGGCGCCTACAGCGTCCTCTACCGCCGCCTGGAGGAGGAGCTGGTGGCCATCCCCGGCGTGGAACGAGTGGCCCGGACCGGCATGCCTCCCCTGGGGGACGCCGTCAACAACGCTACCTGGGGGTGGAGCCAGGAGGTCTTCGACAGGGGGACGGAGCGATGTGACGTGGTCTACTCCACCCCGGACTACTTCGAGACTATGGGGACCCGTCTCCTGGCCGGCAGGTTCTTCACGGAGGCCGAGAATGCCGACCCCTCCTCGTCCGTCATCGTGGACGCCAAGCTGGCGGGGATGGCCTGGCCCGGGGAGGATCCAGTGGGGAAACAGATCCTCTTCGGGTCCAACGCCCAGCAAGGGGTGGTGGTGGGTGTGGTGGAGTCCATGCTCATGAGGGATTTCGACGCCGAGAGCTTGGAAGCCATCCACCTCCCCCTGGGGACCAATAGTCCCGGGGCGGCGGCGACCTTCGTGCTGCGGACCCGGCCTGGGGTGGACGGCCTCGCCACCTCGATTCGCCGGGCCGTCCAGACCGTGGATCCTTCCCTGGAGCCCTTTCAGCCCCGCTTCCTCGCCGAACGGGTCTCATCGTCCATGGGGCCCACCCGCTTTGTCCTCTTCCTGATGGGCTCCTTTGCGCTGGTCGCCCTTGTCGTGGCGGTGGTGGGGCTCTTCGGCGTCATCGCCTTCGGCGTCCGGACCCGGACGGCGGAGATGGGGATCCGCATGGCGCTGGGGGCGGAACCGCGCGGGATCCTGTCCATGGTCCTGGGCCGGGCCGCCCTCCTCACCCTCCTGGGGGTGGCGGGAGGGACGGGGGCGGCCCTCGTCCTGGGCCGGTTCCTCCAGGCCGTGACCTTCGGCATCTCCCCCACCGAGCCGCTCACCCTGGGGGCGATGGCCCTGACCCTGGCGGTGGTCTCCGTCCTGGCCTGCCTGGCCCCGGCGCGGTGGGCTTGCAGGGTGGACCCGGTCCGGGCCCTGAGGGGGGCGTCGCATTGATGCGGATCGTCCTGCAATGGGTCTGGCCTGGTTGGCACCGAGCAATCCTCCACGCCCTCGCGCACACCCCGCCGATGACGCATCGTAACGCATGACCAAGCACGTCCTGGTGGTCGACGACGATGCCACGATCCGCGTGGCGCTGCACGACGCGCTGACCACGGCGGGGTTCACCGTCGCCGTCGCCGAGGGAGCGAAGGAGGCGCTGGGGCTTGTCGCCCACTCGCATCCGGACGTCGTGGTGAGCGACGTCCGGATGCCGGACGTGAGCGGGCTCGAGCTGTTGCGCCTGCTCCGGGAGCGGGCGCCCGACATCGCGATCGTGCTGATGACCGCGTTCGACGACATGCCGACGGTCGTCGAGGCGATGAAGCACGGCGCGGTCGAGTTCCTCGTCAAGCCGTTGGACCTGGACGACCTGCAGAAGACGCTCGACCGCGTGCTCGAGGATCGCGAGTCCCGTCGCCGGCCGCACGCCGGCCCCGCCCTCGGTGCCGACAACGAACTCGTCGGACACGATCCGCGGATGATCGACATCTACAAGCTCGTGGGTCAGGCGGCCGCCACCCACGCCACCGTGCTCATCCGCGGCGAGAGCGGGACCGGCAAGGAGTTGGTGGCGCGTGCGATCCACGCCCACTCCAGGTGGGCGGCGGAGCCGTTCGTTCCGGTGAACTGCGCCGCGCTGCCGTCGACGCTCCTCGAGTCGGAGCTGTTCGGCCACGTCCGCGGGTCCTTCACCGGAGCGATCGGCAACCGCCGCGGCCGCTTCGCGCTCGCAGGCAAGGGGACGGTCTTCCTCGACGAGATCGGCGACACGTCGCTCGAGTTCCAGACGAAGCTCCTGCGCGTCCTCCAGGATCGCACGTTCCAGCCCGTGGGATCGGAGGAGGCGGAGCGGACCGAAGCGCGCGTCACCGCCGCGACGCATCAGAACCTCGAGGACATGGTTTCGGAGCGGCGATTCCGGGAGGATCTGTATTATCGCCTGCGCGTCGTGGAGATCACGATCCCGCCGCTGCGCGACCGGTGTGGCGACATCCCGCTGCTCGCGGAGCACATGCTGCGCCGGGCGAGCGCCGCCCTCGAGCGGCCTCCCGTCGTCCTGTCCGCGGAGGCGCTCGAGCGTCTTGTGGAGCATGGCTGGCCCGGCAACGTGCGCGAACTCGAGAACTGCCTGATGCGCGCCGTGGTCGTCGCGGCCGGCGGGGTCGTGCGGCCCGAGCACCTGTCGATGTCCTCTCCCGGTCACGTGGGTGAGACGCCCGTCCTCTCGCTCGTCGAGCTGGAGAAGCTACACGTCGCCCGGGTGCTCGAGATCTCCGGCGGCCACAAGGGCCGCGCCGCCGACCTGCTGGGCGTCTCCCGCCCGAGGCTCAGCCGCCTGATCGAGAAGTACGGACTCAAATGAGGGCGGCGTCGCTGCGCGCGAAGTTCCTGCTCATCGTGCTGCTCGGGGCGGTGCTGCCGCTCGCCGTCGTGGGCTGGTGGCTCACGGGTACGGCAGCCCGGTCGGGCCGCGCGCTCCTGCGCGGCCAGCTCGAGGCGGCGGTGGACGCCATGGCGGCCGACGCTCGAGGGAAGTGGAGCTTGCGCGACGGCGATATGCGGCTGCTCGCGAACAACAGCGTCGTGCGCGCGGCGCTGGCTGGGCCGGCAGCTGAACTCGCAATGCCGGATTCGGCGTATCTCGTTCAGCTTTGCGCCGCCGTCCGGGACGGGATCCCGTCCGTCAGGTACGTGGACAGCAGTGGCCTCGAGCGTTGGTCTTTCCAGGATCCCGAGACAGGCTCATCGGCAGATCCTGTCCGCGGCGCGGCACGCGCGCCCGCCGTCCAGCCGCCCACGTTCCCCGTCGAGATGCCCGTGCGGTCCGAAGATGGACGGATCCTGGGTGCGCTCAACGTGCGCGTCCGATTGTCGGGGGTTCTCGCCGCCGATTCCGGCCAGTACGGTGTGCCGGGCGCGGTGCTCGCGGTACTCGACGCGAGGGGGGTGGTCTTCTCCACCGCGCCCGACTCGCTGGACCTTTTCACGCCCGCCGCCCAGCCGGGGTGGGAGGTCGTGACGAGGTCACTCGAGTCCCCGCCGCTGCGTCTTGTGCTGGCGGCGGCCTCGGCCCCCTTCGTCGAACCGTTCGAGCGCGCCGCACGCCTCGGTCTCGGCCTGCTGATGGGCGTGGCGCTCATGGCGCTCCTGGTCAGCGCGATCCTCACGCGTCGCGTGACGGGGTCGCTCGAGCGCATGGCCGCCGCGGCGGAAGCGGTCGCCGCCGGAGATCTCCAGCGGAGCGTCGAAGTACACGGTCGCGACGAGATCGGCCGGCTCGCGGAGGCGTTCAATGCCATGACCGAGAGCCTGCGGCGGATGCTCGCGGAACTGTCCCAGCAGCGGGCGCTGGCCGCGGTCGGCGAGTTCGCTGCCTCGCTGTCGCACGAAGTGCGGAACGCGCTCACGGCGATCCGCATCGACCTTCAGCACGCGGTGCGGCAGCTTCCCGGGGAAAGCGCCGCTACGCCGCTGGTGACGCGCACGCTCGACACCGTGCGGCGGCTCGACGCCACGGTCACCGGCGCCCTGCGCGTGGCGCGGAGCGGGCAGAACCCCATGGTGCGTGTCGATCTCGCAGTCCTGCTCCGCCGGGCGATGGCGGGTGCCGAGTCGTCGTTCGCGGCAAGTTCAGCGACGCTCGAGCCGCTCTCGCTGGAGTTCGAGCCCGTGGAGGTGGACGGCGATGCCGCCGCGCTGGAGCAGTTGTTCCTCAATCTCCTGCTGAACGCGGCGCAGGCGCTGAGCCCGGGAGGGAGGGCGTGGGCCGATATCCGTTCGGCGGACCGCCAGGTCACGGTCCGGATCTGCGACGATGGTCCCGGCATGGACTCGAGCGAGCTGAACGAGGCAGGGTCGGTCCTTCACAGCACCAAGCCCGGAGGGACGGGACTCGGGCTTCCCATCGCGCAGCGGATCGCGGCGGCGCACGGCGGCACGCTGCGCATCGAGAGCCTTGCGGGCGAGGGGACGACTGTGATCGTGACGCTGCCGATGCGGCGCGCACAGCAGGGTCAGGCTTGACGCTTGCCTTGGCGAAAGACAGCGGTCATGGCCCGCCCCCCGTGCCCCCCGCGCTCCGCGCCACCGCGCCGTGGAACAGCACGCTGTTGAAGAGCACCCGGAAGCTCCCCCAGGGCTGGCCCCGCCACTGGGGCCGGAACCCCAGGAGGACGACGTGGCCGTCGCCGTGTCGCACGTCCAGGGCGGCCGCCTTCCCCTGGAGGCGCTGCTCCCCGAGGAGGTAGCCGGACAGGAGAGGCGAGCCCGCCTCGGCGTAGGAGGCCAGCACGGTGCCGTCGAACCCCTCGGTGGTGTCGAAGGCGGGGCTCTGCTGGAAGAAGACGTCGGCCCCGGCGGGCATGCCGGCCATGACCGGGTGGGTCCTCTCGGTCTCCACGCGGAGGAGGGACCCGGCCGCGAAGAAGGTGTCCCGGGGGAGGCCTCCCACGGCGTTCACGACGGGCAGGTGGAGCTCGCGGATGCAGAGGTCGCTCGCCTGGTTCATGCACACGAGCGTTCCGCCGCGCCGGACGAAGTCGTCGAGGGCGCGCACGCCCTCCTCGCCCATGCCTCCGGTGTAGCGCTCCGGGAGGGTTCCCTTCGCGTGGCCCTCCTTCAGCGCCGAGGGGCGCTCGGAGGGGAGGACGACCACGTCGTACCGCTCGCCCAGAGCCCCGGCGCGCACGTCGGCGTCGTAGAGGCTGGAGAACGCGAAGCCGTACCGCCCCAGCACCCAGCGGCTCCACCCCTCGTCCATGCTCGCCGTCCAGGGCCGGTACAGCCCGATGCGCGGACGCGGGAGCGACGTGCCCGCGGCGGGTCCGCGCGCGGCGCGGAGCGCCAGGTCGGACACGAGCTTCCGCGCCGTGCCGTCGCCGAGCCCGGTGACGACGTACCGACCGCCGTCGGAGTCGGAGAAGCGCACGGAAGCGCCCGCGTCCCACGCCGCGTTGAGCGCGCGGAAGCTGTTGTTCTGTGCCGGGTCGAGCAGGAGTGCGGGCCCGGAGCCGGTGACGCGCCCCGCGGGCGGGCGGATGGCCGCTGCCACCGGGTGGTCGTCGAAGCCGACGCCGGGGGCCGCGTCGAAGGGTGCAGCGTCGAAGGGTGCAGCCTCGGCGGTGGCGGCATCCCAGGAGAGCGCCTCGGCGGCGAGGGGGCGCATCGCTCCCCGCGCCTCGGGCGCCAGCGGCTGCGTCGCCGCAACCACGCGCACGCCCATGAGCGCGCCCAGTGTCCACCCCGCGGCGTCGTAGGGCTGCTCCGGCGGCCCCTCGGGATACTCGCGCAGGTCGGGGTAGCGCTGCACCTCGAGGAGTTGGCGGGCCAGCTCGGCGAAGGGCTGGTCCATGGGGATCACCCAGGTGCCCGTGGGCCAGGAGAGGCCCTCGTGCGTGACGGGGGCGGAGAGCTGGGCGACCTCGATTCCGTTGTACGCCAGGCGGCGGAGCAACTCGACTGCCGCCACCGGGTCGCGCTGATCCGGGGGGATGAACCAGGCGTAGGGCGGCTCCTTGCGGTACCGGGCCACCACGTCCCGACCCGACTGATAGCGGTTGTAGAGGAGGTCCTCCCGGTACTTGGCGGCGTAGTCCAGCACGCCCAGGGAGGCCACGTGCATGTAGCGCACGGCGTCGCCGAGGCGCCACCAGCCGCCCTCCCAGGGGCTGGAGTAGAGAGAGCCCGCCCTCAGGTCCCGCATGTCCGCGGGGAAGTCGGACAGCGTGTAGAAGTGGGGCGTGGCGTAGCGGTAGAGCCCCGTCTCCGTCCAGAACGAGGCCTGGTTCTGGAGCACCGGGAGGTAGTCGATGTAGCCCGGGTACCAGGCGTCGAACCCCGTGCCCATGTGGGTGGCGCCGGGGAGGCCGCGCGCCTCGAGCATCTGCGCCATGGCCATCCCGATGGTGTTCACCGTCCGCGAGATGATGGCCGGCGCCCGGGGCGCGATGGGCTCGGCGAAGGGCGGGAGCCAGATGCGCGTAGGGAAGGGCGACGTCTGGTGGTGCACGTGGATGATCTGGGGCTCCCACTCCCGCCACACCCGCTCCACGACCCGCGACTCGATCATGTTGAGCATGTACGCGTCGCGGTTGTTGTCGTGCCCCACGTACTCCTGGTAGAGCCAGGGCATGGGCGACGTCTCGTACGGCGTGCCCACGTGCTCCATGTACCAGTCGGCGACCAGCGTCTGCCCGTCGGGGTTCAGCGATGGCCAGAGCACCGTGATCACGTTCTCGCGGATGGCCTGAACGCGCGGCTCCTCGCTGGTGGCCAACTCCCACGCCAGCGTCACGACGCTCAAGGGGCCCGCCACCTCGGACGCGTGGAGGCCGCCGCTGATGTCCACCACCGCCTTACCCTCCCGCGCCAGCGCCAGCGCCCCGGCGTCGTCGAGGCCGCGGGGGTCGGCGAGGCGGGAGGCGATCTCCTTCCAGCGGTCCAGGGAGGCCAGGTTCTCCGCGGAAGAGATCACCACCACGTGCCAGTCCCGCCCGAGCGTGGTCTTCCCCACGCGGAGCATGCGCACCCGGTCGGAGGCGGCGTCGAGGCGGGTGAACCAGTCCACCGACTGCTCGTAGGTGGCCAGGCGGAAGTCGGCGCCGGGCTCGAAGCCGAGGACGGAGGCCGGGGTGGGTGGGGTCTGGGCGGCGAGGGCGCCTGCGCCGGCCAGCACCGTCAGTGCGGCGAGCGCGGCGAGGGCTGGAACGCAGAGGGTCGCCGGGCGTGCCGCCCGGCGACCCTTGTGTGAATCGCGGATCACGACGTGGCCCTCTCCGCTCAGATGTGTCCCACCGCCCGCATGCCGCGCAGCGCGTCGGCCCAGCGCTCCATCTCATCGGGGAGGCCGAAGGAGACCCGGTTCCACTCGGTCATCGGCGGGAACGGACGCCCGACGCGGATCCCCTGCTCGCGCATGCGGCCGATGTAGGCCTGCAGGTCGCCGTTGATGCGGTGCATGATGAAGTTCGTCTGGGTCGGCAGGTGCTCGAGCCCCAGGTCGTCCAGCGTCCCGACGGCGATGGCCTTGGCGTCGCTGTTGACCTTCACGCCCCGCGCCACCAGCCCCTCGTCGGCCATGGAGGCCGTGGCGGCGGCGCTGGCCAGGACGTTGATGTTGTTGGCGCAGATGAAGTCGCGCAGGCGGCCGGCGGTGTCGGGGTGGGCCACGCCGTAGCCCAGGCGTATCCCCGCCATTCCGTAGATCTTCGAGAAGGTGCGCGCGACGATGACGTTGGGCTTGGAGCCCACCCACTTCAGCGCCGTCCAGTACGCCGGGTCGTTGACGTACTCGAAGTAGGCCTCGTCCACCAGGAACATGGTGGTCTCCGGGGCGTCGGCGAT
Source organism: Longimicrobiales bacterium (assembly GCA_035477395.1). Taxonomy (GTDB): domain Bacteria; phylum Gemmatimonadota; class Gemmatimonadetes; order Longimicrobiales; family Gaopeijiaceae; genus SZUA-318. Next base: position 37,148 of record DATIKQ010000023.1, on the reverse strand, counting down.
CCAGGCGTCCACCTCCCGGGAAGGCGTGACCGTCCCGGTGGGGTTGTTGGGGTTGCAGATGTAGACCAGCGCCGGGCGGCCGCCCTTCTCCGCGGCCTCGCGCATGCGGCCCAGGTCGTGGACCATCCCCGCGCCGAGCGGGACCGTGATCATCTCGTAGGCGAAGGGACGCCGGTAGCGCGGCACGTCCTCGTAGGTGGGCTCGGCCAGCACCAGCGGCGCGCGCGGCGACGGGAAGGCCTGCACCGCCATCTGGAGGATCTCGGTGGATCCGGCTCCGAGCACCACGTTCTCGTTGGCCACGCCCAGGCGCTTGGCGATCGCGGCCTGCACCGGCGCGCTCCACTCGCCCGGATAGCGGTTCGCGTTCACGATCGCGTCCACCACCGCCTGCCGCGCGGAGGGCGCCAGGCCCAGGGGGTTCTCGTTGGAGCTGAGGCGGACGGTGCCGTCGGCGAGGGTCTTGCCCACCCGCCAGAATCCAGTGCGGTCGAGCAGGGGGGCGGCGCTTCCCAGCCCGCCCAGGCCGGCCAGGCTGGCCGCCATTCCGGTGGTGACGAAGCCTCGACGATCCATGCGACCTCCCGGGGTGTGGGTCCTGGGCGCTCCCTTCCGGCCCGGCCGGACGGGACACCTCCCGCAATGTGGGCACGGGGGTGGTGGATCGAAAGGGCTCCGCGGGGTTAGGATTGCGACCATGCCCATGCCCCGAGCCCTTCCCGTCCGCGCCCTGCCGCTCCTGCTGGCCCTCGCCGCGGCGTGGGCCCCCGGCCTGTCCGCCCAGTCCACGCCGGCGAAGAACGGTCATGCCGCCCGCGAGGCACCCGTCCGCTACGACCGGGACCTGCTGCCGCCCGAGTTCCACCGCGCGCGCCGCGACACGGTCCTCGCTGCGCTCCCGCGGGGCTCCGTGGCGGTGGTGCTGGGGGGCGCCGAGGCAGGCGGGGCGCTGGACGACGTGAAGGAGTACATCCAGGACCCCTACCTCTACTATCTGACAGGGAGCCTGGAGCCGGGCTCGGCCCTCCTCCTCGCCCCCGACGGCGTGGATCTGCAGGGCGGAACGGTGCGCGAGATCCTCTTCGTCCCTCCCCGGGACCACGACACCGAGATCTGGCTCGGCCGCCGCTTCGGGCCCGAGCGCGCGCAGCAGGAACTGGGCGTGGAGGCGGCGCTCCCGAACACCCGCTTCGGGGACCTGGTGGAGCCGATCCTGGCGCAGCCCGGACGGAAGGTCTTCCTCCTCCCCTTCCCGGAGGCCGTCCCGCCCAAGACCGCGCTCGCCGAGCAGATCGGCGCCGTGGCCGAGGCGGCCCAGGTGAACGGGGGCGCCTTCGACGACGTCACCCTGGGAGTGGTGCTGGACGGGCTGAGGGAGGTGAAGACCCCGGAGGAGATCGCCCTCCTCCAGCGCGCGGTGGACATAACCGGGGCCGCGCTCCGTGAGGCCATCGGCTCGATGGAACCTGGGTGGGCCGAGTACGACATCGAGGCCGTCCTCGAGTACACGTTCCGGCGGATGGGGAGCGAGCGCCCCGGCTTCCCGTCCATCGTGGGGAGCGCCGAGAACTCGGTGCTGCTCCACTACGACACCAACCGCCGGGTGACCCGCGCAGGCGACCTGGTGGTGATGGACGTGGGCGCCTCCTATCGGGGATACACCGCGGACGTCACCCGCACCGTGCCCGTGGACGGCCGCTTCACCAAGGAGCAGCGGGCGATCTACGAGATCGTTCTGGAGGCACAGGAGGCGGCCATCGGGGCGGTCAGGGCCGGGGCCTCCTTCGGCGCCCCGGGCGAGGCGGCAGCCCTGGTGATGGCCAGGGGATTGGCGAAGCTCGGGCTCATCCGCGGGCCCGAGGACTGGGCCGGCCTGCGCCGCTTCTTCCCCCACGGCACGAGCCACTACCTGGGGTTGCAGGTGCACGACGTGGGATCGTACCGCGCGCTGAGGGCCGGCGCTGTCGTCACGATCGAGCCGGGGATCTACATCCCGCCCTCGGACGACGTTGATCCGCGCTGGTGGAACCTGGGCGTGCGCATCGAGGACGACCTGCTCGTCACCGACGGCAAGCCCGTCGTGCTCTCGGCCGGGATCCCCAAGGACCCTGACGAGCTCGAGGCGCTCATGGCCGCCGCGCGGGCGGCGGCGCAGGCCGGCGGGCGCTAACGGCGCTGGGGCCCGGGGCGCACCTCGGCCCGCTCGATGACGTCGCCCTCCAGCACCCGGTCCGCCACCTCCATCCCCGCCGTCACCACCCCGAAGACCGTGTAGTCGTGATCCAGGCGGACGTTGTCCACCAGGTTCACGTAGATCTGTCCGTCACCGGTGTCGCGGCCCCGGGTGGACAGCCCCACCGTTCCGCGCCAGTTCTGGGCCAGCCCCACCTCGTCGCGCGTGAAGGCGCCGTGGCCCGCGTACTCGTTGGCGCCCGGACTCCCGCCCTGGATGACGAAGTTGGGCACCCAGCGGTGGAGCGTGAGGCCGTCCAGCGCGCCGCTGCCGACCATCCGGAAGAAGCGAACCGCGTTGGTCGGCGCCTGCCACGGTAGAAGGCGGATCTCGATGGCGCCGCCCCGGGCCATGCGGAGCAGCACCGTGCCCTCCTCCATTGCGCGAAGCTCCGCCGGGGTGGGTAGGGGAAGCCCGGGCAGACGCTCCGGCGCGGGGGTCCACGCCGCTCCCGTCCAGCTCGCCAGCGCTTCGGCGGCGCGCTCGGCCACGACGGGATCGTAGTCCCGGAGCCATGGATCCACCCGCGGGACCAACGTGCTGTCTCCCGTGACTTGGAGCAGACCCAGGAGCGCGATGCGGGCGTCCCGGAGCGTCTCCCAGCGGGGGCGGGAGATACGCTCCAGCGCTCCGAGCGCCGCCTCGGCGGCGGAGGCCCGCTCCGCGGTGCCTTCCAGGAGTGCGGCTGCGGTGAGGAGGAGTTGGTTGTCGCCGCTCTCTCCCAGGGCGGCCAGAAGCTCGGCGTCGGCGTCGCGCCCCAGCACCGCGGCCAGCCCCCGCAGCGCCTCGGTGCGGACGTTCGGGTGCGCATCGCCCGTCAATGCACGCAGGATATCCGCATCATCGGCCCGGGTCGCGGCGACCGCCGCCCAGCTCCGTGCGAAGAAGCTCGGGTGCGCGGCCCACGCGGAGAGGTGCGCCCGGGCGCTCCTGGCGTCGAGCGCGGCCAGCGCCGCCAGGGCGTGGGCGCCCACGTGCCAGTCGGTCGCCGCCGCCGCCGCCCCGGCGTCCGCGAGGCGGCGGAGGAGGGCCTCCTGCGGCCCCCGGTCGGGGCAGGGGAGGGCCAGGGCGTCCAGGGCCGTCAGGCGTACCCCGACATCCGCGTCGCCCTCGGCCGCCGTTGCGAGGAGGCGGCACGCCTCCGTGGTGGTGGGGCCGGCTCCCAGCCCGCGGCGGACCGCCTCGAGGCGCACCTGGGGCGAGGGATCCGACAGGGCCGTCGCGGCCAGCTCGGCGCGGAGCGCGGGAGGGATCATCCCCAACCGGCTCGCCGCCGCATGACGGACGGAGGGCGCCGCGTCGGCGAGGAAGGCGCGCATGTCCCCCGCACCTGTCTCCGCGGAGACCCAGGCCCCCACCGCCAGCGCACGCACCCGCGCGGCCCCCACGTCCCCGGCGGGGGCGCCCAGGCCGTATCGGGTCATCTCGGCCAGGCGGTCCTGCAGCAGGGGAGGCCGGGGCGCGTCGCCCAGGCCCCGGACCCACGACGCCATCCCGAGGGCCGCGCCCTCCATCTGGTAGGGCGGGGCGTCCCCCTCGGGGCCGAGGCTCAGCGACACGAGGGCGCCGGCCACGGTGGCGCGGCCCCCGGCGTCAAGGCGGAGCCGCCCCAGGGAGCGGGCCAGGGCGCCCAGCACCAGGGGGTCGCTCTCCCGTTCCACGGCGGCGAGGAGGACGGGGAGGGCGGCGTCGCCCGGGCCCCGATGCACGGCCTGCGCGAGAGCGTTCGCAGCCTCCCGGCGCACGCCCCTGTCCGGGTCGCCCATGAGGGGCGCTATGGGCTCCAGCAGCGCAGGGTTCTCGAGGCGCCCCAGGCCACGCACGGACACGGCGCGGAGGCGGGGGGACGGGGCGGCGAGTCCCGCGAGGAGCGTCTCCAGGTCGCGTCCGTCGGTGGGGCGGGCGTCCTCGGCGGCCACGATGCGCAGGTACGCGCGCGCCTCGAAGTCGGGGCGTCCCGGGTCGGGGGGGGTGCAGCCGGCCGCCGCCAACGCGAGGGTGAGGACGGGCACGAGGGCAACGCGGGGCAGGCGGGGCGCGCGGGTGGTCATGGCAGGATCCTCCTCGCTCGTCTCACCGGGATCGCACGAACCGGAGTCCCCGGACCCGCGTCTGGTTGGCGGTGAACGCCGTGACCCTTCCGTCGGCGTCCCTGACGAAACGGACCTCTCCGAACGCTCCGCCCTGGAAGCGGTCCCTCTCCAGCGGCCTCAGCCGGACGTCCCCGGTGCGGAAGTGGCGCGCCACGAGGCCGTCCTCCCGGACCTCGAACCGCCAGGAGGTGAGGAGCTCATCGCTCGCGTACTCGCCGACGTACTCCTCCAGCTCGGCGGGCGACGGCCGCCAGGCCGTCGCGGGAGCCTGGGGAGGCTCGGAGGGAGCTGGTGCGGCTTCGGTGAAGATGTCGGCGAGGTACAGGTCCGCGATGCGGTTCGCCAGGAGCGCGGGGTTCATCTCGGCGGTGTTGCCCAGGATCACGACGGCGAACCTCTGCGCCGGGAAACGCACCAGCGTGGTGCGGTACCCGGCCCAGGAGCCGCCGTGGCTCCACGTTTCGAGTCCCCGATAGCGGCCGAGACTCTGCCCCCAGGCGTAGGGGATGGTGTCGCCTCCGGCGAGGACGCCGCGCTCCTGCATGCGGCGGATCACCGCCGGCCCGCCCACCACGGGGTTCTCGAAGTTCCCCACCCACTTGGCCAGGTCCTCGACGGTGGTGAAGATGGAGCTGGAGCCCAGGGCCGTGAGGGAGTTCCACACCAAGCGGTGCTCCCCTCTGGGGGCGGGGCGGTACGAGTGCGCCCGGTCCGGCACGACCTCGGTGTGGTCGTCGTGGACGTGGGTATGGGTCATGTCGAGGGGGCCGAAGATCCGCTCCTGGCAGAACTCCCGGAACGAGACCCCGCTCACCCGGGCGACGATCTCGGCCAGGAGGTTGTACCCGGTGTTGGAATAAGCGTGCTCGGCTCCGGGGACGAAGTTGAGCTCCTGCTGGCCGACGGCCATGCGGAGGATCTGCTGGAACGAGATCACGTCCTGGTAGTCCCATCCCGCGATGCCCAGCGTCGCCGGCCAGTCCCTGATCCCGCTGGTGTGGTGGATCAGGTGCCGGATCGTGATGGGGTGGCCGAAGTCCGGGAGCTCGGGGATGTGCTTCCTCACCTCGTCGTCCAGCGAGAGGCGCCCCTCCGCCTCCAGGAGCGCCACCGCCATGGCCCCGAACTGCTTGGAGACCGAGGCGATGTCGAAGACCGACGTCGTGCGGATGGGGACGCCGTGCTCCAGGTCCGCCATCCCGTACCCTGCGGCGTGGACCACTTCCCCGTCCCGTAGGACGAGAACCGCGGCGCCGGGGGAGTCCGGCCGGTGCCACCGCTCGAAGACCCTGCCCACCGCGGCGGGGAGGGAGTCCTCGCTCGGCGGGCTGCCCTGTTGAAGCGGGACCGCGGCCAAGGGCGGGGTCCTCCCCGAGAACGCCGCCAGGAGGAGAGCTGCCCAGACCAGCCTGCGCCATCCGTTCGTATCCATGGGTCTGCCCGTGTCCGAGATGCATCGGCGTCGCGCACGGGGATACCGGCGCGCACCCGGGAAGCAACTTGGGCCGCGCTGGCCCGAATCGGCCAGGGCCGGGGAATGACCTGCTAGAACGCGAACGGCACCGAGCGGCCCTCGCCGCCCGCAGCCGCGCCCACCTGCAGCACCAGCGTCGCCGGGCCGCCCCCGTATGCCTCCGCGTAGGCCCGGCGCAGCGGCTCCAGGTCGAAGCGGAGCGTGCGGCGCACCAGCGCCTTGCACGCGTCGCCGTGGGCGTCGTGGGTCACCGCCACGCCCACCTGCACCGGCCAGGACTCCATCCAGCCGGTCCACGCGACGGCGTCCACGTCGTGGACGGTGCACCCGCCCGACCATCCCGCGTCCACTTCCAGGACGCCTCCTTCGACGCGGGCGTCGTGGAGATGGAGGGCGTCGGCCGCGAACCCCTGGAGCCCCGTGTCCTGGGAGAGGACGACAGGAGGGGTGGCGCGACGGAGGAGCTGGAGCGTGCGGACCAGCTCACGGAAGGGCTCGGGGAGGAGCCCCTCCGTGCCGCCGAAGGTCCGGACCCGAGCCTCCCAGCTCCACGTCACCCGGTAGTGGAACTGGTCGCAGCACTGGGTTCCCGAGTCCTCGGGTCCCGTCCACGCGGGGAGCCCGGAGCCGTCCACGGCGTCCGCCAGCGCGCGGCTCTGTGCGGGGGTCAGCAGCAGGAGCGTGTCGCCGGCGGCGAAGTCGCAGAGGCGCCGGCAGGCGACGCCCGTGACCGCTCCCTCTTGCACCCGGTACGCGTAGTCCGCCGCCGCGATCCCACCGGTGACCTGAACGTCGATGCGCTCGTCACCTGCTCCGGGAGCGGTTGGCGCGCGGTCGCACCCGGCGCTTCCTGCCGCCAGGAGCAGACCGAGGACCGTCAGGATCCGTGTCATGCCGAGAGTACGAGCGGCAGCGGGGCGCCGTGACAGGTGGGCCGGCTCGGTCGCCCGCTACGCGCCCACCCGGAGCTCGTACATCGGCTCGAACCGCGCCGTGAAGTGGCGCAGCACCGGCGCCTCCTCCACGAAGCGGAACCCGCCGATGGCGTCCCGGCGCCGGTACACGTCCAGCGCCACGTCCACCAGGTAGTCGATCTGGCTCTTGGTGTACACGCGGCGCGGAATGGCCAGGCGCACCAACTCCATCTTCGACGGGACGTCCTGCCCGGTGGCGGGGTCGCGGTGTCCGAACATCACGGTGCCGATCTCCACGGCGCGGATCCCACCCTCCAGGTACAGCTCGACGACCACCGACTGTCCCGGGAACTGCAGGGGCGGGACGTGGGGGAGGAACGCGGCGGCGTCGATGTAGACCGCGTGCCCACCGGGAGGCTGCACGATGGGGATGCCTCCGGCGGTGAGGTGCTCGCCCAGGTAGCGTGACACCTCGATGCGGTAGGTGAGGTAGTCCTCGTGGAGGACCTCCTCCAGCCCCACGGCGATGGCGTCCAGGTCCCGCCCGGCCATGCCTCCGTAGGTGGGGAACCCCTCGGTGAGGATGAGGAGGTTCTCCTCCCGCCGGGAGAGCGCGTCGTCGTTGGTGCACAGGAAGCCGCCGATGTTGGCGAGGCCGTCCTTCTTCGCCGACATGGTGCAGCCGTCGGCCTGGGCGAACATCTCGCGGGCGATCTGCTTGGCCGACGCGCCTGCGTACCCCTCCTCCCGCAGCTTGATGAAGAACGCATTCTCGGCGAAGCGGCACGCGTCCAGGTAGAAGGGGATGCCGTGCCGCCGGCACACCGTGCTCACCGCCTTGATGTTGGCCATGGACACGGGCTGACCGCCCCCCGTGTTGTTCGTCACCGTGAGCATGCAGATCGGAATCCGCTCCCGTCCCACCCGCGCGATGAGCGACTCCAGCGCCCCCACGTCCATGTTCCCCTTGAACGGGTGGAGCTGCGAGGGCACCAGGCCTTCGGGGATGGGCAGGTCCACCGCCTCCGCCCCCGCGGCCTCGATGTTCGCCCGGGTGGTGTCGAAGTGGGTGTTGCTGGGCACGACGTGCCCAGCTCGGCACAACGTGGAGAACAGGATGCGCTCGGCGGCGCGGCCCTGGTGCGTGGGGATGACGTGGCTGAACCCGAAGATGTCCTTCACCGCCGCCTCGAAGCGGTACCAGGACTTGCTCCCGGCGTACGCCTCGTCGCCGCGCATGACGGCGGCCCACTGCTCCGAGCTCATTGCCGAGGTGCCCGAGTCGGTGAGGAGGTCGATGAGCACGTCCTCCGCGCGCAGCTTGAAGACGTTGTACCCGGCGTCGCGGAGGTAGCCCATGCGCTCCTCGGCGGTGGTCATGCGGATGGGCTCCACGACCTTGATGCGGAAGGGCTCGATGATGCGTCGGCTGGGGCTCATGGCTCACCTCCGGGGGGCGAAGCGCTCCAGGATCCACGAGCTCACGGCCTCCAGGGCCGTCGGGCTCATGGTCTCGGTGATGGTGGCGTATTCCGACGGCCCGCCGGTGCGCGCGGTCTGGAAGAGGTGGTTCAGACCGGGGAGGAGGCGTGTGGTCACGTCGCCGTTACCCCCGCGCCTCAGCGCCTCGCCCACTTCCCGGAGGTTCGCCTCCGCAGGCACCTGGAGGTCCAGGCTCCCGTTGAGGGCGAGGACCGGAACGCGGACCTTTTCCAGCGTGGGCCGGGGATCGTAGGTCAGGAAGAACCGGAACCAGGGCGAGTTGACCTGCCGGACCTGGGCCTCCACGGCGGCCGGGGTCAGCTCGTCCTCCATCTCGCGCCGCGTCTCGGCGGGAAGTGTCGCGACCGTCTCCTGGAGCGCGTGCTGCATCTCCCCGACCGCGGCGGCCTGGGCCTCGGAAGCGCCTCCGGCGCGGGCGATGAGGTTGCCCTGGAGATAGAGGATCTGCTCCCCGGGAAGTCCCGGTCCGGCGAGCATGACCACGAAGGCCACGTCGTCGGAGCGCACTGCCGCCAGGGGCCCGATGAGCCCGCCCTCCGAGTGTCCGGCGATCCCCACCGGGCCCACCTCCGGCCGCGCGCCGAGGAAGGCCACCGCGGCCAGGGCGTCGCCGGCGAAATCCTCGGAGGTGGCGGTGGAGAAGCTCCCCGTGGACTTCCCCACGCCCCGGTCGTCGTAGCGGAGGACGGCGATCCCCTTGCGGGTGAGATGGTCCGCCAGCACGAGGAACGGCTTGTGCCCCATGAGCGACTCGTCGCGGTCCTGCGGCCCCGACCCGGTCACGAGGACCACGCCGGGGAAGGGTCCGGCGCCCTGGGGGAGCGTGAGCGTACCTGCCAGCACCACGCCCGGCGCGGCGTTGGTGATGCGCACCTCCTCCTCCCGGTAGGGGAAGGGTGGCTTGGGGTGCTGCGGGCGCTCCGGGGGCGGAGGCGCCTCCCCGCGGCTAAGGGCCAGGGGGAGTCGGGCCGGTCCCTGGGTGAAGGTCCCTTCCAGGCGCGTGCCGTCGGCCGAGAGCGTCCCCTCGTACGTCATGCCGAGGTTGGCGACGGCGAAGCTGAGCGTCGAGCCCTGGGCGGTCACCGAGGTGGCTGGGATCCCAGCGGCGCCCTGGTCCGGGCTGTCCATGGTGCCGGACAGGACCCCGCCGGCGCCCACGGCGACATGGAAGACCAGCCGGAGCTTCGCGGCGCCTGCCTCCAGGACGCCGGTCCACACGCCCTGGAACGCCTGGGGCGCGGGCGTGGCCTGGGCGCCCAGGGGGCGGAGGGGCGCGAGGACTGCAGCGAGGGTGAGGGCGGCGAGGAGAGAGGGGCGGATCATGGTTCGCAGGGATGGAGGACGCTTCGTCGGGTCTCTCTCCCTACGAGTCCGGGCCGCCCCTGCTTCAGGCAGGTTCGGGCGGCCCCTGCTTCAGAAGGTCTCGAGGGAGTGGAAGACCTCGGTGCCGTTCTTGAGCCAGTGCTCCCGGAAGGGATACGGAGCCACTTCGCTGGGAAGGACCGCGCGGGTGAGTTCGTGGGGGTAGAGGATCATGCTCCCCCGCTCGTTCTCGTGGACCGTGTACCGTCCACTGATCTGCACGTTGGCGCGGTAGCGCGCCTTGCCGCACCCGGCGAAGCTCTGCAGGAGGTGGCTGGTGGACTCCCAGGCACCCTGGGTGACGCTGAAGTCCACGATGGGCTGGCCGCCCCCCCACGCCCGCACCCGTAGCCGCTCCGGCGTCTCGATGAACTGGGCGTCGATGTCCTGGTCCACGTACGGGAAGTGATACCGCTCGGCGCGGAGCCGCCTAGCCTCCGCCGAGCTGGTCGCGACCAGGAACGGGAAGAACCCGGCCTTGGCGTGATGCCCCCACACCTCCACCATCGGCGGCACCACGACGGCGAACATGAGCTCGGTGTAGGGGCCCACCACGCTGTCCTCGAAGAGGAAGGCGGTGACGGTGAGCACGCTCCGCTGGTGCCTCACCTCGATGGGCTGGAGATACGCCGGGATCACTCCCCGGGCGTCCGCCGTGGCCATCTCGAAAAAGGCGCTGACTCCCGTGCTGAAGCAGTACTTCCCTACCGACATACTCCGTACCTCTTCAGGACGCCGATGATGATGTCGGCGCCCCGGTCCAGCTCCTCCTCGGTGTGCGCGGCCGAGATGGACATCCTGAAGCGGGACTTGTGCTTGCCCACCGCGGGGTACTTCACCGGGTTGATGAAGACGCCACCGCGGAACACCTCTTCCGCCATCTGGAAGATGCGGGCGTCGTCGCGGACCATGATGGGGATGACCTGCGACGTGGTGTCCCCGACGGGAACGCCGTGGTCGGCCAGCTTCTTCATCATGAACGCCACGTTGTGCCAGAGCTTCGCGCGGAGCTCCGGCTCCTTTTGCGCCAGCTCCAGTGCCTTCCTGAGCGCGGCCACCACCACCGGCGAGAGGGCGCAGGAGAAGAAGCGGGAGCGGGAGAAGCCGCGGATGTAGTTCACCATCTGGGCCGAGCCGGCGATGTACCCGCCCTGGCCGCCCAGGCTCTTGGAGAACGTCCCCAGGTGGATGTCCACCTCGTCCTCCATGCCCTGGGACTCCACCACACCGCGGCCGTTCTTACCGAACAGGAACGCAGAATGGGCCTCGTCGATCATGAGGCGGGCGCCGTGCTTGCGGCACACCTCCACGATGTCGGCGAGCGGCGGCTGGTCGCCGTCCATGGAGTACACGCCCTCGACCACCACGAGCTTCTTGCCCGGGAAGTCGGCCAGCTTCCTGCTCAGGTCCTCCACCTTGTTGTGGCGGAAGAACCGGGAGTTCGCCTTCGACAGGATCATGCCGTCCACCACCGACGCATGGGCGTACTGGTCGGCGACGATGAGGTCGCCCGAGCGCATGAGCCCGGCGATGGTCCCCACGTTGGCCGAGTAGCCCGTGGGGAAGATGAGCGCCGCTTCCTTCTTCTTGAACGCGGCGAGCTCCTCGGCGAAGCGCCGGTGCAGGTCGGTGGTGCCGCTGAGGATGGGCGAGCCCGAAGCGCCGCCGCCGTAGAGGTCGGCGGCGTCCTTGATGGCCTGCTTGACCTCGGGCCGGTACGACAGGCCCAGGTAGTTGTACGACGCGAAGTTGATCAGGCCCCTGCGGATCTCGTGGGTCTTCGTGTCCTCCACGTCCACCCGGGTGGATGGAGCGCTGTGGAGGGGAAGCTCGTAGAGGTAGTACCCCCCCGGCTTGACCGCACTCCACCAGTCGTCGAAGGGGCCCATGAGGGCGAACGGATCGTCGCCTGCGCCGAAGTAGAAGTTCGTGTAGTCGTACTCCATGGCGCCCGGCGCGGAGGGCTGGGACTCGGGCATGGTGGACTCTAAGGCAGTGCCCTCGGTGGAGAGCCGGTCAGGGGAATGGGCGGTCTCCACGTCCGTGGCGGGTCCGTTTCGCTGGTCGGACATAGCTTGTCACCGATAGTGTGTACGGAAACATCCAAACCTCAATCTCCGAAGAAGAGACCACCGAGACAAGGAGAAGGTTCCGTGAAGCGCTGGCCCGAGGCCGCACGGTCCTGGTCGCCGCCCCCCGGCTGGCGCCGGGTGCTGGCGGTGGACGCGCACGCCGGAGGGGAGCCCCTCAGGGTGATCCTGGAGGGCTTCGGAGAGCTCCGGGGAGATTCCATCCTGGCCCGACGCAGGGACGCCCGGCTCCGCCACGACGCCGTCCGGACCGCCCTCATGTGGGAGCCCCGGGGGCATCCGGACATGTACGGGTGCCTCCTCGTGCCCCCGGTCACGCCGGCCGCGGACGTCGGGGTCCTGTTCACGCACAATGAGGGGTACAGCACCATGTGCGGACACGGGATCATCGCCGTGACCACCGTGCTCCTCGAGCTGGGGCTCCTCCCCTGCCGGGAAGGGGAGAACCGGGTGGGGATCGACACGCCCGCTGGCTTCGTGGAGGCCTGGGGAACGGTCGCGGACGGGCGCGTGGTCGAGGTGTCCTTCGTGAACGTGGCCTCCTTCGCGGCGGCGCTGGACCGCTCGGTGGAGGTGCCCGGCATGGGGCCGGTGCGCTACGACCTGGGCTTCGGCGGGGCGTTCTACGCCTTCGTGGACGCTCCGCCGCTGGGGCTCGACCTGGTTCCGGCCGAGGTGGGGCGGCTCATCGACGCGGGTCGCGCCATCAAGGCCGCCGTGGCGGCGGCGGACCCGCCCCGGCATCCCCTCGACGCGGACCTGTCGTTCCTGTACGGGACCATCTTCGTGGGACCGCCCCACGACCCCGCCCACCACTCCCGCAACGTGTGCGTCTTCGCCGACGGTGAGGTGGACCGGAGCCCCACCGGGACGGGCGTGAGCGCCCGTTTGGCGCTCCACCACGCCCGGGGCGAGCTGGCGGAGGGCCGGGAGATCGTGGTGGAGAGCATCCTGGGCACCACCTTCGGGGGCCGCGTGGTGGGCACCACGCGGATCGGCCCCCACGACGCGATCGTCCCCAGGGTGAGCGGGAGCGCCCACATCACCGGGAGGAGCGAGTGGCTTCTGGACCCCGACGATCCGCTGAGGGACGGGTTCCTGCTGCGGTAGCCCTCTGGGCACTGCCGCTCGCCGTGGTGGATCCCCGAGCACCCCGGTATCATCAGTCCGCCTCCGCGCACACCACCCCGAGGTCGAGGACTGGGGTCATGAGCCGCATGATCAATCTCCGCAGCGACACCGTCACCCGCCCCACCGACGCCATGCGCCAGGCCATGGCCCGGGCCGAGGTGGGGGACGACTACTACCGGGACGATCCCACCGTCATCGCGCTGGAGGAGAAGGCGGCGGCGCTCTTCGGGCGCGAGGCCGCGATGCTGGTCTTCAGCGCCACCATGGGCAACCTGGTCGCGGCACTGTCCCACACGAGGCGCGGGGAGTCGGTGCTCGTCGAGACGTCGTCGCACATCTTCAACAACGAGGCCGGGTCCGTGGCCGCCTTCGGGGGGCTCACCCCCCGCACGGTGCAGGGGATCCGCGGCCGCATCACCCCCGAGCAGGTCGCGGCGGCGGTCTTCCCCAGCGCGGTGCTCCATCCCCGCACCACGCTCCTGTGCCTCGAGAACACGCACAATGCCGCCGGCGGAACCTGCCTCTCCCTGGAGCAGACCCGGGCCCTGACGGGGCGGGCGGGGGAGCTCGGGCTGAAGGTGCATCTCGACGGGGCGCGGATCTTCAATGCGTCCGTGGCGCTCGGGGTGCCGGTGCGGGAGCTCACCGCTTCCGTGGACAGCATCACGGTGTGCCTCACCAAGGGGCTGGGGTGCCCTGTGGGCGCCCTGGTTCTCGGGGGGAGGGACTTCGTCGCCCAGGCGCGCCGTTGGCGCCAGGTGGCGGGCGGAGGCATGCGTCAGGCCGGCGTCTTCGCCGCGGCGGGAATCCTCGCCCTCGACACGATGGTGGAGCGTCTGGCGGAGGATCATGCCCACGCCCGGCGGCTCGCGGTGCTCCTGGCGGAGGCGGGGCTCGTGCTGGATCCGCCGCCGGAGGAGGTGGAGACGAACATCCTCTACGCCGAGATCCCCGAATCGCTCATGGACGCGCGCCGGTTCGTCGAGCGGCTCGCCGAGGAGGGCGTCCGCGTGAATCCCCCTCGCGGCCGCCGCATCCGCCTCATCACCCACCTCGACGTGAGCGCCTCCGACGTGGAGGCCACCGCCGCCGCGGTGAGGCGGGTCCTGGACGCGTCCTGACTCCGGGCTGTACCATCACGCCCGCCCCACGCCCCAGCCTGGACGACGGCCCCCTCCCGACCCCCGACTCCGAGGCATCCCCTGAAGCGTCCCGATCATTCCCAAGATCTGTTGGCCATCCTGGACGGCCGGGGGCGCTTCCTGCTCGTCAGCCCGTCGGCGGAGTGCCTCCTGGGTTTCCGCACGGATGAGCTGAGCGGCCGGCGGGCGTTGGGGATGGTGCACCCCGGGGATCGCGCGCTGGCCCTCGCACGTCTGCGCGAACTGAGTGGGGACCGGCCCGTCCTCAACCTGGATGCCCGCATCCGCCAGGCGGGCGGGGGCTTCGCCTCCGTGCGCTGGTCGTTGTCCATGGGTGCCCAACGGCGCATCTACGCCGTGGGGCGGGACCGGACCGACGAGGCGCGCCGGGCCGAGGCCGTGCTGGTCCACGAGATGGCCGAGCTGCGGCTCCGGACGGCGATGGAGCTCCACGACGGCATCCTCCAGACGCTGACGGGAGCCAGCCTGCAGATCGCCGTGGCCCGGCGGCTCGTCCGGCAGGATCCCACCGCCGCGGAGGATCTCCTCTCGGCGCTGGGGGAGACCGTGCGCGCCGAGCAGCAGGAGATGCGGCTCTATGTGGACGAGGTGAAAGGTCAGGATCCGCTCTGGCCCGACGGAGACCACAACCTGGCCGGGCGCATCGCCGCCATGCTGGACCGGGTCCGAGCGATCTGGGGCCTCTCGACCTCGCTGGAGGGCGATGTCGAGGACGGCCTCCCGGCCGAGATGGGCCGCCGCATCCTCCGCATCATCCAGGAAGCCACGGTGAACGCCGCACGCCACGGGCTGGCCAGGACCGTGGCGGTGACGATCGGTCGCGACGGCCCCGACATCACCATCCGCATCGCCGACGACGGCCATGGGTTCCCCTTCCTGGGGGACTACGACGCGGACGCGCTCAGGGAGAAGCGCCTGGGACCCCTCAGCCTGAAGCACCGGGTGGCAGACGCCGGGGGCCGCCTCTCCGTCCTCTCCACCCGTGGCGGGGCGACCGTTTGCGTGTGGCTCCCGATACGGGAGGAGCCCGCCTCATGACGGTTCGATTGGTCCTCGCCGACGACCACACCGTGGTCCTGCAGGGGCTCACGGCGCTCCTCGCCCTGGAGCCGGACATCGAGGTCGTCGCGCTCTGCCGGGACGGCGAGGAAGCCGTGGAGGCCGTGGCGCTACACCGCCCCGACGTCGTGGTGATGGATGCATCCATGCCCCGCTGCGGCGGGCTGGATGCCAGGGAGCGCCTCCTGGAACGAGGGCTGACGGTGCCGACGGTCGTCCTGTCGGCGACCATGGACGACGCGACCCTCGGCCGCTGCCTGGAGTTGTCGGTGGAAGGGATCGTCCTCAAGGAATCGGCGGCCTCCGTCCTCGTGGATGCCATCCGGGCCGCCTCCCGGGGGGAGCGCTGGATCCCGCCCGTGCTCAGCGCCAGGGCCCTGGACCTCATGGCGCGGACGCCGGCGAAGGCCGAGGACGCGCTGACGCCCCGGGAGAGGGACATCGTCCTCCAGGTCGCGTCGGGGAAGTCGAACAAACGGGTCGCGTCGGAGCTCGGGATCGCGGAGAGCACGGTGAAGCTGCACCTGCACAGCGCGTTCACCAAGCTCGGCGTCGCCAACCGCGTCCAATTGAGCCTCCTGGCACGCGAGCGGGGTTGGATCTGAGGGCTCGGGGTGCGGCCTGGTATGAAAGGAGCGCCACCGGGGAATACGCTGTGATGAGCCACGACGTCGCGCGCAGCGCGACCTGCATCGAGGCCCGCCGTCCCGCGCGGGGTAGTCCGTTCGAATTACCCCTGATCCCGTCAGCCACCCCGAAGGACTGCCTACGATCTCACCCCACCGTGCGATGGCCGTGGTCACGACCGGCGCGCAGGTTCCCTATGTAGCGGGCTCCGCTCCGGATCCTGTGTAGCGGTGGCTCGTCCAGGTCGCCGATATCGTAGCGGTGAGGTGGCCATGAGGAGGAGGGTCTCTGCGGCGGGCCACCTGGCCTGGCGGATCGTCACCGGCTTCGTGAGAGACGAGTGCCCGCTCATGGCGGCGGCCATCTCCTATTACACGGTCTTCGCGATGCCGCCCCTCCTGGCCCTGCTCGCTCTTCTGGCCGGGAAGTTCCTGGCTCCCGCAGAGCTTCAGACCCTCCTCTTCGACCAGGTGACGTCGCTGGCGGGCACCCGCAGCGCCGGGCAGATCATCGAAGTGGTGCAGAACGTGTCGCGACCCGATCTGAGCGGACCCGCCGCGGTTCTCGGCCTCGTGGGCGTGACCTTCGGTGCCACGAGCGCCTTCGTGCAGCTGCAGAGAGCGATGAACAGGACGTGGGGTGTGGCACCGGATCCCCGGCGCGGCGACGTCCGCACGTTCATGGTCAAGCGTGCCGTCTCGCTGTTCATGATCCTGGTTGTGGGCGTGATGATCCTCCTGCTGGTGACGGTGAGCACGTTGCTGTCGGTGTTTCACGACGCCATCCGGTACTACGCTCCGCCCGCGCTGGCGACCGGTGCCCTCCCGGTAGCGGACGCCATCGCGTCGTTGCTGGTGGTCACCGGTCTGTTCACCGCCATGCTGCGCAACGTGCCGGACGCGGTGATTCGATGGCGTGACGCTCTGGCGGGGGGTGTGTTCACGGGGGTGCTCTTCACCGCGGGCAAGCTCGCCATCGGATACTACCTGGGTCGGAGTGATCTCGCGAGCGTCTATGGTGCGGCCGGATCTCTCGCCGTGGCGCTCCTCTGGGTGTACTACAGCGCCGGGATCCTGCTTCTGGGTGCCGAGTTCACCAAGGAGTGGACCTGCCGCCGGGGCGCGGCGGTGGAGCCACGGAAGGGAGCAGTGCGGGTGGAGTGGAGGGAACGGCCGATGGACGAGGTCCCTGGACCGGGTAGTGGCACTCAATTGGTTGAGGACATATGACCGTGTTGAAGAAGGTACTCGTCGCCGCGGGCTCCCTCGTCGGGTTGTCGCTGGTGGCCCTCGTCGGTCTCCCGTTCCTCTTCAAGGGCCGCATCGAGGCGCGGGTCCACACGGAGGTGGAGCGCGCCGTCGACGCCCAGGTCGACTGGAGCGGCGTCGGGCTGACGTTCTTCAGGAACTTCCCGAATCTGGCGCTCCGGCTGGACCACCTCACCGTCGTGGGGTCCGAGCCCTTCGCGGGGGACACGCTGGTGTCCATGAAGGGCTTCCGGCTCGTGCTCGACGCGGGTAGCCTGATCCGGGGCCTGAGGGGCACCGGACCGTTCCTCGTCCGTTCCGTGCGACTCGAGGAGCCGGTCGTGCACCTGAGGGTCCTCCCCGACGGAGCGAGCAATTGGGATATCGTCCGAGGAGGCAGCACGAAGGCCGGTTCGGCAGAGCCCTCGTCGAGAAGCCTGAGCGTCGAGTTCCGCAGTCTCGGGATCAGGGGCGGCAGCCTCTTGCTCGAGAATGCGCAGACGGGACTGTATACGTCGATGGAGGGGCTTCAGATGGACCTCGGCGGCGACTTCTCCCAGGAGCGATTCGTCGTGCGGACGCGGACCCGCTCCGACGCCACGACGCTGCGCTTTGCGGGGATGCCGTATCTGGAAGGCGTCGCGCTGGACCTCGTGGCCGACCTGGACGCGGACATGACAAGGCGGAGTGTCTCGTTCGCGGAGAACGAGCTACGCCTCAACGAGCTGGTGCTGAACTTCTCCGGGAGCGCAGCCCGGACCGGTGAAAACGTCGCGCTCGACGTGACGTTCACGGCGCCCCGCACGGCCTTCTCCCAGGCACTCTCCCTGGTGCCGGTGCTGTATGCCCACGACTTCGAGACGCTGGAGACGTCCGGCTCGTTCTCCCTCCAGGGCCGGGTGCTCGGCGAATGGGGGGAGAACGCGCTTCCCGCCTTCTCCATGAGCGCCGATGTCACCGACGGCATGTTCCGCTATCCGGACCTTCCCCTGGCGGCGCGCGACATCGCTCTCCGATTCGCCCTGGACAACCCGGGGGGAGACGTGGACAGCACGGTCGTGAGGTTGGATGGGGTCCATCTGCGCATCGGTGACGAACCCATCCATGGGTCGTTGACCCTGCGCACGCCCGTTTCGGATCCCGACGTGGACCTGCGCGTGCGGGGAGCCGTGGACCTGGCCGACGTGGCGCGCACGGTGAAGCTCGACGACGTGGAGGAATTGACGGGGGTGGTGCGCGCGGACGCCGAGCTCCGGGCACGTCTCTCCGACATCGACGGTCGCCGCTACGAGCGGGTCGCCGCCCGCGGAAACGTCGTGATCACCGACGTGAATGTCCGCACGGGAAAGCTGCCGCAGCCCATCGCCGTGCGGGAGGCGACCCTGGAGCTTTCGCCTCAGCGCGTGGAGGTGAGATCCCTCCAGATGCAGCTCGGCAGCAGCGATGTCCACGCGACCGGCTCGGTGGACAACGTCCTGGCCTTCGTCCTGCGGGGCGAGGACCTGCGCGGGAGCGCTTCGTTCACCAGCCAGCGCGTCGACCTGGACGAATGGAGGTCCAAGGAGAACTTCGAGCTCATCCCGGTCCCGGCCGGTCTGGATCTCGCGTTGGACGGAACCGTGGCCCGACTGACGTTCGCCGCCCTCGACATGGCCGACGCGCACGGGAGCCTGCGTCTGAAGGACCGCCGGCTGATGCTGGACGACTTCACGATGCGGACCCTCGGCGGTGGGATCGGGGTGAGCGGATTCTACGAGACGCTGGACCCCGCCAAGCCGACGTTCCGCGTGGGCGTGGCGCTGGACAGCCTCGACATTCCCAGCGCGGCCGCCGCCTTCGTGACGCTACGGATGCTCGCTCCTGTGGCAGGCTTCACGCGGGGTGCCTTTTCCGCGCAGCTCGACCTGGCCGGCGCGCTCGGGCAGGGCATGGCCCCGGTTCTGGACGTGCTGAACGGAACCGGCTCGCTCCAGACCACCACGTTCTCCCTCGAGGGCTTTCCGGCCCTGGCGAGGCTTGGTGAGGTCCTCGGCCTGCCGCAGTTGGCCAACCCCACCTTCCAGGCCATCAGCTCCTTCATCGAGATCCGGGACGGGCGACTGCACGTGCGGCCGTTCCAGGTGGGGGTCGGTGACTTCCGCATGGCCGTGTCGGGCTCGAACGGCGTGGACCAGACCCTCGACTACAAGCTGACCCTGGCGGTTCCCCGTGGCGCCCTTGGGGAAGGCGCCGAACGGGCCATCCAGGGGCTGATCTCCGAGGCGGGGCGCGCCGGCCTCGACCTTCAGGCGGCCGACTCCATCGAGGTGAGCGTCGGCCTGGCCGGAACCGTCACCGATCCGGCCGTCGAGGCGGACTTCCAGGGTTTGGTCACGTCGGCCGGGGATCGGGCCCGACAGAACGCTGGCGCGGCGGTGGAGGAACGCATCGGAGCGGCGCGGGAGCTTGCGGACTCGACGAAGGAGGATGCCCTCCGGCGGGCCCGTGCCAGGGCCGACAGTATCATGCAGCAAGCGGAGGAGGGGGGCGCCGCGATCCGGGCCGAAGCGCGCCAGCTCGCGGACGACCTGCGCGCCGAGGCCGACCGTCTCGCCGACCAGGTCCTCGCCGGGGCGACGAACCCGGTTGCGCGCGCCGCCGCGAGGGCCGCGGCCGATCGCATCCGCAAGGAAGCGGACGAAAGGGCGAACGCTGTGGTGCTGGAAGCGGACCGGCGCGCCGACGACCTGGTGGCGGAGGCACGGAGGCGGGCGGAGGAGATCCTGAAGGAAGGGTGAGCGAGGGGGCGCGGGTGGGAGAGGCCCGCGCCCCGCTCCTGCCCGGGGCCATGGAACTGCACCGGGCAACAGCCTATCATTGCCCACATGACCGATACCCCGCCAGAAGATGTGATCCTCGTCGCCCTCGTGGACGACAGCCGCCTTTCGCGCGAAGCGCACGCCGCGCTCCTCGACGCCACGCCTGGCGTCACCGTCGTCTCGGCCGAGGCGACGCTGAGCGTCACGATGCTCACGGAGGAGCAGCCCGATGTGGTGCTCGTCGAGGCCGGACGCGACGAGGTGCTCTCACTCCGGGCGGCGGTCACCACGCGACGCGCCCTCCCCGAGGCCAGCGTGGTCATCACCGACCTGCTGGAGCAGAACGAGGACATCGCCGACTATGTGAAAGCGGGGGTGGCGGGCTTCGTCCTCAAAGATGCGACCGCCGAGGATCTCGTGGATACGGTACGATCCGTGGCCGACGGCGCGCATGTCCTTCCCGACGAGCTCACTTCTCCCCTGTTCGTACAGATCGCCGCCGAGGGGATCGAGCTCGATGATGATGCCCCTGGACCGACGGTCCGCGCCAAGGTGGAGGTCAGCCTCACGCTCCGGGAGCAGGAAGTGGTCGCTCTGCTCGGTCAGGGGCTCGCCAACAAGCAGATCGCGGCGCGGCTCTTCATTTCGACCCACACGGTCAAGACCCACCTCCGCAGCGCGATGAGGAAGACCGGGCTCCGCACCCGGATCAAGTTGGCGATGAGCACAAAGCAGGCGCTGGAAGGCTGAGCGCCGGCGGGCGTGGATCTGGAGCGGGTGCGGCGCTCCTGGCTTCCGCCCGAGCGGGGCTTCCGCAGGCGTGCCCCGGGCGGTCCCCACCATCGAGACTCCCCGCGGCCCCGCGGAGGACCGGCCCCGAGGCCCCCGATCGGCCGGCCGACTGTCTGCCGACATCCCGAGGCGGAAGGCGGGGGCCGAGCCTACGGGATGAGCGCCGGCACCACGCCCGGGAGCGACGCTGCGAGGAGCACGATGGCCTTGGTGGCGGGGAGCGCGCTCGCGCGGTCCGCCCACTCGGAGAGGGTGTGCTGCTCGCCGCCGACCCCGCGCCCCACGGCGATGGACGGGATTCCCCGGATCACGCCCGTGTTCGCGTCGGTCGAGCCCGAAGCCACGGTCCGATTCCCCAGCCCCAGCTCCCCGTAGACGTCCACGGCGGTGAGCACCAGGGGGTGCCGGCCCCGGTCGGCCAGCGTCTCCTCGGTGCCGCCGGCGGGGCTCTGCTGCTCCCGCTCCATTGTCCAGCGCACTCGGTTGGCCTCGGCGGCGCGCGCCACGCGCGCCTCGATCTCCGCGTCCAGCGAGTCCAGCAGTTGGGGGTTCACGGAGCGCAGGTCCATCGTGAACGAGACGTCCTGCGGGATGGCGTTGAAGACGAACCCTCCAGCCACCATGCCGGCGTTGTAGACCGCGCCGCCCCGCCCCTCGGGGATGCGGAGCTCGTAGATGGAGCGCACCGCGTCGGAGAGGGCGCGCACCGGGTGGGGCTTCCCCGTGCTGGTGTTCGTGTGGGAGCCCTCGGCGTGGAAGGTGTAGCGGGTCCAGTAGATCCCCAGCGCCCCGTAGTTGATGGAGCCCACGCCGCCGTCGATGGCGACGAGCATGTCCGCCACCCCGGGGTTCGACTCGAGCCAGTGGTTCATCCCGCGCAGGCCGATCTCCTCCTGGACCGTCGCGATGAAGATCAGGTCGCCCACCGTCCGAACCCCTGCGGCGTTCAGCGCCCGGATGGTGGCGAGCATGTTGGCCACCGAAGAGCTGTTGTCGAAGATCCCCGGCGCGCGGAGGATGTCGCCGTCGCGCTTCACGGAGACGTCGGTGTCCTGGGGGTGGACCGTGTCCATGTGCGCTGCGAAGACGACGGTGCTCCCGCCGCCCGTTCCCCTGCGGATCCCGACCACGTTGCCCAGGTCGTCCACCGAGACCTCCAGCCCCGAGGCCTCCATCTGGGCGCGGATGTAGGCTCCCCGCGCCTGCTCGTGGGTGGACTTGGCCGGGATCTCGGTGATGCGGATCCACTCCGCCACCTGTTCTTCGTAGTGGTCCTCGAGCCAGCGGAGAGCGTCCCGGACGGCCCGGTGGTCGCGGACCTGGGCGGTGTAGAGGCTGCCGGAGGCGGCCTGGGTGGCAAGGGCCGAGGGGGTGGCGCACGCGGCGCAGAGGACACCGACGGTGAGCGCTCCGGCGGCGAGGGTGAGCCTGGGATGACGGGTCATGGGATCTCCCGGTGGGTTGAGGGTTCCGGCGGGCACGGTCCTACCTCCCCGGCCCCAGCAGCACCGCGTTCATGAAGAGGAGCTCGGTGGTCTCCGCGTACGCCCGGTAGGTGGGGTCCTCGGCGAAGGCGACGAGCTGTCCCCGCCCCACGGGCTGGTGGATGAGGAACGCCTTGTTGGCGAGCTGGGGCTGGGCGTCGTCCCAGACGATCCCGGAGAGGACGAGGCCGTCCTCGTCCGCGTACCGGCCCACGTTCGTCCCGGCGTCCAGCGTGATGGGGGAGAAGATGCGACTCCCTTCCACCATGGCGCCGATGTCGCCGTCGGTGCCTGCCGACAGCCAGTGGTCCGTGTCCAGGAGCACCCGGAGGATGGCGCCGGGGGTCTCCTCCGGCGCCTCGTCGGCGGGGGCGATGGCGTCCAGGTAGTCCACGGGCTGCTCCGGGGTCTTCTTCGCCGGGGCCGGCGTGCCCTCCGCTCGGCCGCCTCGCCGCTCGGCCTTGGTGGCCAGGAGTCCGGCTCGGCTGGCCCATGCCGTGGATTCGGCCATGGTCACCACCGTGCCCCCGTCCCGCATCCACGCCTGCAGGCGCTCCACCATGGGCTGGCCCACCGCGCTGCCGTAGCTCCCGCTGGGGAAGACGATGACGTCGTAGTCCGTCAGAACGGCCCGACCCAGCGCGGCGGCGCGCACAGCCGAGACCCGCTGGCCGTAGCGCCGCTCCAGCACGTAGCGCGCCCACCCCGCCGACGTGGACGAGCCGGGCTGGTCCCAGACCAGGAGGACCCGGGGCTCGCGGAGCGCGCGGTTCCCGCCGCTCCCCAGGCTCGTGCCCTCGCGCACGTACGAGTCATCCACGGGGACGATCTCGGCGCCGTGCTTGGCAGCGATGGCGGCGAGGCGCCGCGCCAGGTTGGCGTCGTTCTCGGAGGTGCGGACCAGGGCGGTGCCCACGCCGAAGCTCCGCCCCTGCAGCACGAACTTCCCGCCCGACGTGCGCACCCGGATCCCGGAGCGGAGCACCTCGGCGACCGCTGCGGCTCCATTGGAGCTCCAGGGGATGAGGTACCCCACCTCGGCCTCGGGGAGGCTCATGGCGTCGCGCAACGCACGGGTTCCGCGCATCGGCTCGACGGACGCCCCGGTGGGGCGCAGCGCCAGTAAGAGCTCCACGTCCCACAGCAGCGGCAGGCTCCACGCGGTGACGTCGTAGATCTGGTCGCGCACGCGGTTGGCCCGGCGTTCCACCTGCTCGGCCACGAAATCCTCGTCCATGGGGGTGTGGCGGTCCAGGAGGTTCCGGACCAGGCGATGCGCCGGCTGGTCCATGGGCACCACGTACGTTCCCCGGGCGGGCAGCGTGCGGTCTCCCACCTGGACCGGGCCCGTGGCCCGGGACACCTCGATGCCGTTGGCCACCAGCGTCTCGGCGAGGCGTGCCGCCATCCCCGGGTCGTGGGACGAGTGGAGGACGTATTCCCGTGGGCCGGTCCGCCCCATGGCAACGGCGCTCCTGCGGAACTCCAGGAACGTGCGCAGGATGCGCTCGCGGTTCTCCGCCGCCGCGCGGAGCGTGGCCAGGGCCGCGGTGAAGTGGCGCAGGATCCCGTCGCCGTAGGTGAGGAGATCGCCGTCGGAGCGCCGGTAGACCAGGCCCCGAGCCGACGCCATCTCGTACGTGGCGCCGATGGCGCCCTGGGCCATGGGCCACGACACGCCGTAGCCGGGATAGAAGGCGTCGTAGGTGTCGCGGTTGAAGTACGCGAATCCCCGCGCGTCGAATTCTCCCGCCATGGCCTGTCCGAGCAGCTCGCTCAGGGCGCGCTGCTCGTCGGTGGTCCACGTGTTGCCCGGCACGGCGTTGGGCGGGAAGTAATAGGTGGAGTTCCCTCCCATCTCGTGGAGATCGGAGACGATGTGGGGCATGAAGCCGAGGAGCGCCGCCACGCGCCCCTGCGTCTCGGGTTGGGTCTGGGCGAACCAGTCACGGTTCAGGTCGAAGAGGTAGTGGTTCCCCCGCCCGCCCGGCCACGGCTCGTCCCGCTCCGCGGCCAGGGGGTCGGCGTCGGGCCAGCGCGCCGCCCCCAGCTGGTTCTGGAAGAGGAAGCGGGCGCGGCCGTCGGGGTTCTGCAGGGGGTCGATGAGGACCAACGACTCCCGGAGGATGAGGTCCACCGTGGCGTCGCCCCGGGCCGCCAGGAGGTGGTACGCCTCGGCCAGGGCGGCGCCTCCGCCGCTGAGCTCGCTCCCGTGGACGTTGTGGATCATGGCCGACACCACCGGGAGCTCGCGCACCAGGCGCTCGGCCTCGGCGGGGTCGAGGCCCCGGGGGTCGGCCAGCCGCTTCAGGTCGGCTTTCACCCGGTCCAGGCGCGCCATCCGCTCCGGCGAGCCGATGACCAGCATGACCATGGCGCGCCCCTGCCAGCTCTTCCCCAGGTCGAGGAGGCGCGTCCGCTCCGGCGCGGCCGCGGCCAGCGCCTGGAAGTACGACACGATCTGCTCCGGCCAGGTGAGGGCCTCGGTGATGGCGTGCCCGGCCACCTGCTCCAGCGTGGGGATGGCGGGATCGTACTGCGTCCCCGGGGCGAGCTCGGGCGTGGGGGGAACCTGGAGGAGGAGGGCGAAGGCGAGGGGGGTGAGCATGGCGGATCCTGGCACGATGCGACGGGGCCGCCACCGGAGGGTGGCGGCCCCGCCAACATAGCCCGGGCACCGACGTTGGGCAGGGGTGGCGGCCAGGGTGGCGCGACCCCCGGGCGCCTCACCCGATGATCCACCCCATGAGCGCCGTGATCCTGGGGCCGCCCTTGGCCAATCCCATGGCCACGTTCACGGGCACGTAGACGTCCCCGAAGGGCATGGTGGCTCCGGCGGCGACGAGCATGGAGGTGGTCCACTCCTCCGAGTCGCGGTTGAAGTTGAAGTTGGGGCCGGCCCCGAACTCCACCCCCGTCTCGGTGCGGAACCCGGCCAGTCCGGCGAAGGAGAGGTTGAACTCCCCCTGCTCCAGCCCGCCCAGGAGCACCAGCCCCTCCAGGAGGGCACGGTTTCCGCTGTTGGTGGAGACGACCTGGTTCTCGAACTGCCAGCCGAACTGGCTCATGATGGGCTCCAGGTCGGCGCTGCTGCGCTGCTCGGCCACGTCGCCGGTGAAGGCGGTGAACCCGAACCGGGGCCCGTTCAGGCCCTGGCGGGGGAGCTTCTTGACCGCCTGGTCCGCGGGGACCTCGGGGCGGCTCTGGGCGGAAGCGGGGGCGCCACCCACCAGGAGGGCGGCGGCTGTGATGATCAGGGCGGCGCGTGACATGGCTCGTTCTCCGTCGAGGGTTCTTGGTGAGCTCGTGCTCACGGGAGGACGATGCCACGCGCGGCGCTGCGCTTCCCTACGTCGCGGCACGCAGTGCAGGGGCGTGGGATACGTAGCCGCCCGGACAAGATGACGTAGCCCTTCGAAGGCACGGCCGGCGCTGCTGTCTGCAGGGGGCTCCGGGTACCCGCCCCGCGCCGTTCTGCTACTTTACCGGCTCTTCCTGCGGCACTCCCACCCCGAGCGACGCCATGAGCAAGTCACCCTTCATCGTCTACACCTGGACCGACGAAGCCCCGGCGCTGGCCACCCACGCCTTCCTCCCCGTCATCCGGGCGTTCGCCGGGGCGGCGGGGGTGCCCGTGGAGTCCCGCGACATCTCCGTGGCCGGGCGGATGCTGGCGCTGTTCGCCGACCTGCTTCCCGAGGCCCGGCGGGTCAGCGACGACCTCGCCGAGCTGGGGCGCCTGGTGGAGAGCCCCGAGGCCAACATCATCAAGCTCCCGAACGTGAGCGCGTCGGTGCCCCAGCTGAAGGCGTGCATCGCCGAGCTCCAGGCGAAGGGGTACCCGCTTCCCGACTACCCGGAGGACCCGAAGGACGACCGGGAGCGCGACGTGAAGGCGCGCTACGACAGGGTGAAGGGGAGCGCGGTGAACCCGGTGCTCCGGCAGGGCAACGCGGACCGGCGCGCTCCGCGCTCCGTGAAGGAGTTCGCGCGCAGGAACCCGCCGCGCATGCGCGCCTGGCCCGCGGACTCGAAGACCCACGTCGCCACCATGGGTGCCGGCGACTTCCGCGCCAACGAGAAGTCCGTGACGCTCCCGGACGCGACCATCGCCCGGTTCGAGCACGTGGCGGCGGACGGGAAGGTCACGGTGCTGAAGGACGCGCTCCCCCTGAAGGCCGGCGAGGTGCTGGACGCCACCTTCATGAGCAAGAGGGCGTTGGTGGCGTTCCTGCGCGAGCAGGCGCAGGACGCCAGGGCCCGGGGCGTGCTCTTCTCGCTCCACCTGAAGGCGACGATGATGAAGGTCTCCGACCCCATCATCTTCGGGCACGCCGTGCGCGTCTTCTTCGAGGACGTGTTCAGCAAGCACGCTGCGGTGCTGGCCCGGCTGGGCGTGGACGCCAACAACGGCCTCGGCGACCTCCTGGCCAAGATCGCCGCGCTCCCCGAGACGGAGCGGAGCCCCATCGAGGCGGACATCCAGGCCGCGTACGGGAGCGGTCCCGCCCTCGCCATGGTGGACTCCGGGCGGGGGATCACCAACCTGCACGTCCCGAGCGACATCATCATCGACGCCTCCATGCCGCCCATGATCCGCGACTCGGGGCGCATGTGGAACGCCGAGGGCGAGCTCCAGGACACCAAGGCCGTCATCCCCGACTCGAGCTACGCCGGCGTGTACGACGCCGTGGTACGGGACTGCCAGGCCCACGGCCAGTTCGATCCGGCCACCATGGGGAGCGTGCCCAACGTCGGCCTGATGGCGCAGAAGGCCGAGGAGTACGGCTCCCACGACAAGACGTTCGAGATCGCCGCGCCGGGGACCGTCCGCGTGGTGGACGCCGGGGGCCGCACGCTCCTGGAGCACGCCGTGGAAGCCGGCGACATCTGGCGCGCCTGCCAGACCAAGGACACGGCCATCCGCGACTGGGTGAAGCTGGCCGTGACCCGCGCGCGTGCCACCGGCTCGCCGGCGGTCTTCTGGCTCGACCGCGCCCGGGCCCACGACGCCGAGCTCGTCCGGAAGGTCGAGGCGTACCTGATGGAGCACGACACGAAGGGGCTCGACATCCGCATCCTCTCGCCGCTGGAGGCCATGGGCTTCTCGCTGGAGCGCATCCGCAGGGGCGCGGACACCATCGCGGTGACCGGCAACATCCTCCGGGACTACCTCACCGACCTCTTCCCCATCCTCGAGATCGGCACCAGCGCACGCATGCTCTCCATCGTGCCGCTGCTCAACGGGGGCGGGCTCTTCGAGACCGGCGCCGGCGGCTCGGCGCCCAAGCACGTGCAGCAGTTCACCCAGGAGGGGCACCTGCGCTGGGACTCGCTGGGCGAGTACATGGCGCTGGCGGCCTCGCTGCAGCACCTAGGGGAGCGTTTCGGGAACCCGGGCGCCCTGGTCCTGGCCGACACGTTGGACCAGGCGGTGGCCCGGTACCTCGAGCACGCCCGCTCGCCGTCGTCCAAGGTGCACGAGCTCGACAACAGGGGAAGCACGTTCTACCTGACGCTCTACTGGGCGCAGGCCGTGGCGGAGCAGACCCGGGACGCGGCCCTGGCGAAGCGTTTCGCGCCTGTGGCCGGGGCCCTGTCTGCGAACGAGGCGCGCATCCTGGGGGAGATCGACGCAACCCAGGGCTCGCCCCAGGACATCGGCGGCTACTGGATGCCCGACCCGGCCAGGGCCGGCGCCGCGCTGCGCCCCAGCGCGACGCTGAACCGGATCATCGAGTCGGTCTGACGCCCCGGACGGGGCCGGTCCCGAGCGTTCCGGACCGGCCCCCGGCGACCGTACCTCCGCGCCCCGCGCCTCAGGGCACGTAGTGGATGGGCGCCTCCAGACCCAGGGGCCATCCCAGCCAGATCCACGCCACGAACGTGGGGATGCGGACGAGGGCGAAGGCCACGGAGAACGGCAGCATGAGCGAGATGATGGTGCCGATCCCCACCTCCTTCACGTACTTGGCCGCGAACGTGATCACCAGGGGGAAGTACGGCAGGAGGGGCGTGAGGATGTTGGAGTAGGAATCGCCGATGCGGTACGCCGCCTGGGTGGTCTCGGGGGAGTACCCCATGAGCATGAGCATGGGGACGAAGATGGGGGCCAGGATGGCCCACTTCGCCGAGGCGCTCCCGATGGCCAGGTTGATGATGGACGCCACGATGATGAAGGACACCAGGAGGGGCATCCCGGTGAAGCCCACCGACTTCAGCCCGTCGGCGCCGAAGATGGCCAGGATGAGGCCGATGTTGGACCAGTTGAAGTAGGCCACGAACTGGGCGGCGGCGAACGCGAGCACGATGTATCCGCCCATGGTGCCCATGGACTCAGCGGTCATCTTCGCTACCTGCTTGTCCCCCTTGATGGACCCGGTGACGACGCCGTACACCAGGCCGGGCACGAAGAAGAGGATGGCCATGATGGGCACGATGCTGCGGTACAGGGGGCCGAAGCCCTGCTCGGCGTCGTGGAAGATCCCGAAGGCCGGCCACGCCAGCACGGTGAAGAAGACGAGGATGGCCGCCACGGAGAGGGTGGCCCACCGGAGCCCCTTCCGCTCCCGCGCGCTCAGCTCGCCCTCCTCCACCACCCCGGATCCGGTAGCGTCCCACGCCCCCAGCCGGGGCTCGATGATCCGCTCGGTGACGAAGGTGCCCACTGCGGCCAGGACCGGGACCGAGGCTGCCATGAACCACCAGTTGCACATGGGGTTCACCGTGTAGGTGGGGTCCAGGATCTGGGCCGCCGGCTCGGTGAAGCCCGCCAGCAGGGGGTCGAGGGAGGTGGGGAAGAGGTTGGCCCCGAAGCCGCCGGAGACGCCGGCGAAGGCAGCCGCCAGCCCGGCCAGGGGGTGACGCCCCATGCTGGCGAAGATGGCGGCGCCCAGGGGGATGAGCACCACGTACCCGGCGTCGGCGGCCACCGAGGAGA
This sequence comes from Longimicrobiales bacterium, assembly GCA_035477395.1. GTDB lineage: Bacteria > Gemmatimonadota > Gemmatimonadetes > Longimicrobiales > Gaopeijiaceae > SZUA-318. Next base: position 8,238 of record DATIKQ010000023.1, on the reverse strand, counting down.
GCATCCCGGCGGTGACCACGGAGAAGGTGATGGCCACCCGGGGCACGCCGCCCACGAACGACTTGAGAGCGGCGGCGATGAACCCCGACCGCTCCGCCACGCCGATCCCCAGCATCACCACCAGCACCAGCCCCAGGGGCGGGAAGGCGGCGAACACCGTGACCATCTCTGTGAAGATCCGGCGGATCCCGGCTGCATTGAGCAGGTTCACAGCCGCGATCTCCTGGCCGTTGCCCGGGTGCACCGCCTTCAGGCCCAGGGACCCGGCGATCCAGGAGGCCACCAGGACCAGGCCCACGAGGATGGCGAACAGGGTCACCGGCTGGGGAAGCTTGTTTCCCACCACCTCCACCTTGTCCAGGGCCCGCTGGACCCAACCCCTGGGCTCGCCGCCGGGGGCTGCCACCGCGCTCGTGCTCTCCGTCATCGCGACCTCCTGAATGGTGGTGTGGATTCGAGGACTGTAGAGGGCGGCGGCGGCGGCCACGGCGCCCGGGGGAGGAGCCGGGCCCGGAAGTCTCCGAGCACCGCCGCCACGGACGGATCGGGAGCGAGGTTCTCCTGCTCGGCCGGGTCGCCGGTCACGGAGTAGAGCTCCTCGCTTCCGTCGCCGTTGCGCACGTAGTGCCACGCCGAGTCCACCAGCGAGTACATGACGGGCCCCAGGGAGACGGGGTACCAGGGCTCGTTGTCGGCCCCCTTCGTGAGCACGGAGAACGCCGCCTCGCCACCCGGGGCGGCTGTTCCGGCGCCCGCCTCGCCGCCCATGACGGTGCTGTCTGCCCTCGCGAAGCGCATGAGGGACGCACCGCCCAGGCCGGCCTCGGTGGCGTCCACGCCCACCAGCTCCAGGATGGTGGCGCCCACGTCGCGCAGCGTGACCACCTCGTCCACGCGGCTCGGCGCATCGGGGCGCGTCGGGTCGTGGATGAGCAGGGGCACGTGGAGGCTGGTGAGGTACAGGCTGTTGTCGTGGTTGTAGAGCCCGTGCTCGCCCAGCTGCTCACCGTGGTCGCTGAGGAGGACCACGATGGTGTTGTCCAGGACGCCCCGGGCCTCCAGCTCGTCGAGGATGCGTCCCACCTCCCGGTCCATGCGCTCCAGGGCTGTTGCGTACCCCGCGGCGTGTGCCGCGCGCTCGGGCTCGCTCATCTCCCACTTCCGGGAGCGGCCGGCGCCGACCCCCGTGAGCACGCCCGCGTAGTGGTCGAAGCGGTCCCAGTGGGCGCCGGCCGGGAGGGCACGGATCACCGAGTCCGGAGGGAAGTACGGCTCGTGGGCGTCGAAGAAGTTCAGGAAGGCGAAGAAGGGCCTCGGGGGAAGCCCGGCCTGCCAGTCCAGGAACTCCCGGGCCACCCTGCCTGCGTCCTTCCGGTTCACCAGCTCGTGCCAGCCCAGGAGGCGTCGCAGCCTGCTGTAGCCGGTGAGGCGCCGCCCCAGGGCGCAGCTCGCCAGCGTCTGCCCGAGGGAGATTGGGTAGTCGCGGTACTCCAGGAACCCGCGCACCAGCCCGGTTTCGGCGGTGGCGTAGGTGAGGTTCCCCACGAACCCGCCGGTCATGTACCCGTGGCGGGCCAGCGCCTCGGCCACCGTGGTGTGGCGGGTGTCCAGGGCCTGGCTCCACTCCGCGCCGGGACGGGGGCCGTCCCAGATCTCCGTGGGCCAGCGGCCGGTGAACATGCTGGCGTGCGACGGCAGGGTCCATGGTGAGGGGGCGATGGCCCGGGTGAAGACCGTGGAGCGTGCGGCCAGGGCCTCCATTCTTGGCGCGTCCACCACCGGCCAGTCGCCGGCCGGCGCGGCTCCGTCCCCGGTCAGGTCCAGGCTCGCGGCCCGCACGGTGTCGAGGATGAGCAGGAGGACGTTGGGTGCGCCCTGCGCCGCAGGCGGGAGCCAGTCGAGCCAGTAGCGCCGCCACGCCTGCCGTCCCGTCTCGCCCTTCAGCGTGATCCCCAGGACCAGCAGCACCCCGACGGCGGCCGCGGTGGGAAGGAGCCAGGGTCGCTTCGGCGGCTTGCGGGTCATGCGCCCCACCTGCACGCCCACGCCCACGGCGAGGAAGAGCACGCCCAGGGGGTGGATCTTCTCGGGGAGGAGGGCTGCCGTGGCGAGCGCGGCGAAGGTGCCCACCACCACCGGCCTCTCCTTCAGGGCGGGGCGGACGCGACCGAGGGCCAGGAGAAAGAGGGCGGCTCCGCCGAAGAAGAGGAGGCTCCCCAGGGGCGCCATCCACACGTACTCCTCGCCCAGACGCACCATCACCCCGATGCGCGGCTGGAGGGAGAGGGGGACGACCTCGGCCAACCCGGTCCACACGGCGGCGGCCACGGCGGCAAGGAGGACGCGCCAGGCCCTCATCCCAGGTACCCCAGCCCCCGGAGGCGCTCCCGCACCAGCGCGTCGTCGTCCTGCTCGCCCGGAGGCGCCCCGTCGGCGGGGACGGCGCGCACGAGCGCCGTCCCCTGCATCCCGTCGGGGACGTCGTAGCCCGCGTGTTCAAGCAGTGTAGGCGCAATGTCCAGGAGCTTGGCGCCCTTCAGCTCCCCGAGCGCCGGCACGCCCGGCCCGGCCAGGACGAAGGCACCGAACTGGGCATGGTTGCAGTCGTCGGGGCCGGTGTCGTTCTCCTGCACGTGCACGGCGCCCCAGCCCACGCCGCCCACCGCCCGCCACGCCAGGTCGCCGAAGTGGACGATGAGGTCGGGGGCGATCCCCTCCACGCGCCGGTAGATCTCCTCCGGCCGGAACACCTTCGTGCCCAGAGGCCTTCCCTCCGGATCGGTCGTGGCCTCCAGGCGCGCGGCCAGCTCGTCACGCACCGCGCCGTACTCCTGGGGCGCGATGGTCCCCTCGGGCTCGCGGCCGCGGACGTTGAGGAACACCCTGGCGTAGTATCCGCCCGAGCTCCACGCCCTGGTGCGGGCCCAGTCCACGTCCAGCTCCTCGAAGGGCGTAGGCGTGGAGGGACGGGAGCGGAGCGCCAGATCTCCCTGGTCGGCCAGCCACTCGTTCACGCAGAACCCCCCGTCCAGCGCGCGGGCCCCGTGGTCGGACACCACGAGGACGAGGGTGTCCGCGTCGAGGAGCCCCATCACCGTGCCGATCTCGTGGTCCAGGAGCCGGTAGTAGTCCCGGACCACGTCCTTGTACGGGTTCGACGGATCGTGGCGCACGTGCTTGGGGTCGTGGTGCTTCCAGAACCCGTGGTGGATGCGGTCGAGGCCGATCTCGACGAAGTGGAAGTAGTCCCAGGGCTCCTCCACCATGAGCCGGCGCACCACCTCGAAGTGCTTGCGGGTCATGGTCAGGACGTCGGCGTGGAGCTTGTCCTTGTCCTCGGTGCGGAAGCCCTTCACGTCCACGGGATAGTCCCCGACCCACGCTCGGATGCGCTCGGCCGCCGAAGCCGGATGCGTGTACGTGCTCGTGGCGGTGTCCGGGGTGAGGAAGCACCCCACCGACACGCCGTTGATCGGGCGCGGGGGGTACGACGGGGGCACGCCCACGATCACCGAGCGCCCACCCTGGATGGCCACCTGGTCCCACATGGTGAGGGCGCGGAACCAGCGGGAGTCGGCGGTGCGCATCCCGGCGTAGGAGTGGTCCACGCGGTTGCGGAACCCGTAGACCCCCAGCACGCCGGGGTCGCGGCTCGTGGACATGCTCATCCACGCCGGCACGGTGATGGGCGGCACGATGCTCTCCAGTCGCCCGTACGCCCCCGCCTCCATGAGCCGGCGGATGTTGGGGAGCGGCTCCCCCAGGAGGAGCTCGGGGGCGGCGCAGTCGAGTCCCACGACGAGGATCTTCACGGCAGCAGCGGCCTCCCTTCCATGGTCTCTCCCCCCGGTGCCCCGAGGGCCCCGAGGATCGTGGGCGCCATGTCCACCACGCGCGGCGCCCGGGCGGCGACGGGCCGGTTCATGAAGAGGACGCCGGGCACCGCCGCAGGGTCCACGACGTGGTCGCCGGACCAGCGCTCCAGGTTGTCCTCGAAGAGCCGTCCCGGCACCCCGCCCAGGGCCGACGCCGACGAGATGCGGTACCCCGGCGCGCAGCAGAGCAGGAGGTCGGGGGCCCGCTCCACGTGCGGGCCCGAATAGGCGTCCTCCCTACGGACGACCCGGCGCACCGCCAGGTCCCCCCGCTCCGGATCGGCGAGCCCGCCGAGGCGGGCGGCGATCTCGGCCTTGAGCGCCTCGGCGTGGGCGGGCGGGACGACTCCCTCCTCCTCCCGGCCCTTCAGGTTCAGCCAGAGGCCGGCGAGCCCGCACGCGTACGCCCGGGTGCGGGTCCAGTCCACGTGCTCGAAGAGATCCCCGGCGCCCTCGCCGGGCTCCACGCCGCCCTTCAGGGCCAGGTATCCCTGGCTGTGCAGCCAGGCGTTGAGGTGGAACGCCCGGCGGAAATCGGCGAAGCCGTGGTCGCTGGCGACGACGAAGAGGGTGTCGTCGCCGGCGTGCTCCCACGCCTCTCCCACGATCCCGTCGCAGGCGCGGTAGTGGTCCTCGATGACCCGGGCCATCTCCGGCGGGGGCGTCTCGCCGCGGTGCGCCGGGTGGGCCGGGTCACGGAAGCGCCAGAACATGTGCTGGATGCGGTCAGGCGTGTCGAACAGGCAGAAGAAGAAGCCCCGGTCGAAGCGGGCGAGCTCGTAGTGCATCATCGCCTTCCGCTCAAGGAGCACGTCGTCGCACTGGGCGAGGTACGCGTCCTCCGTGATGCGGCCGTTGTTCAGCCCGGTGTGGTCCTCGGCCATCCCCAGCGTGTGGAACCGCCCCACGCCGCGCCTCAGCTCGCCCGCGTAGTCCCAGGGATGGCTGATGGGGAAGAGGGGCTCGTCGGGGTCGAACTGGACCGGGCCGGCGTGGAGGCGGAGCGGGGAGACGGACACCAGGTGGAAGCGAACCTGGGCGTGCACCCGCTGGAGCGCGCCCACCTTGAAGCGCAGGCGCACCCAGTCGGACCACCACCCCTCGGCCAACGTGAGCGGCTCGCTTCCTTCGGCGGCGAGCTCAACGCTCGCCTCGGCGCTCCCCGCGGCGGGACGGACGCGGAGCCGCACCTCGGCGGTGGCGTCCTCCGCACCCGCCCGCGGCCCCCGCAGGTGGAGCGTGGCGCGCCCGTCCCGGTCCGGGGTGACCTGCGCCAGGTGCTCGCTGTCCCGCCCGGGCCCTTCCGGGGCGTCGGTGATCCAGGACGTGGCGCCGAATCCCCCACGGATGTCCGGCACGCCGACCCCGGCCAGCATGCGTCCCCGGGGCGCATCGGGCGGGTAGGTGCACGGGTGGCGCAGCACCGTGCTCTCCACGCCGGCCTCGGAAAGCCACGTCCACACCGGCTTCCCCCCCCGGAGGTTGACGGCCCTGGGCGGGAGGAAGCGGCTCTTCTGCTCGTAGCGGAAGAGCGCGACCTGGGGGCGGTGCGAGGCAGGGTCCCGCGTGAGGAAATCGAAGATGCCGTGCGCGCCCGGGTTGGCGCCCACCGCGAAGCTGGACCAGGCCACGGGCGTCTGCGCCGGGAGCGTGGTGGCCAGGCGGCGGTACCCTCCCTCCCGGCTCAGGCGGGCCAGGTTGGGGCATTCGCCGCGGGCCATCATGGCTTCGACGATGGAGGGCTCGAGACCGTCCAGCCCGACCACCACGACCCGGGTGCAGCGCATCGCGCTAGCGGTCATCCCCGGGCTTTCGTCCACGGCGCGGGAGGATGCGGCGCACCCATCCCACCAGGCGGTGCCAGAACATCATGATCACGCCCGTCAGCGCAGCGAGCACGGAGGCCAGGGGCGCGTACGTCTCGGGTCCGAAGTAGAGCAGGGTGTCCTCCGCGTCCTCGCGTGGATGGGAACCGAGGCTGGGACAGCCGGTACCTGCCAATGTCGGCTCCCGCCCGGAACCGGGGAAGGGCATGGCTGCTCCCGGGTGCGGCCGCTCCCGGGTGAACCCGCGTCAGGCCCCCAGGATCCCCCGAGTCCTCAGCGCCTCCACGATCTCGTCCGCGATGGACCCAGCGCTCCGCCCCAGGGTGGTGACGTGGATCTCCGGGCGCTCGGGGGCCTCGTAGGGGCTGGAGATCCCGGTCATGTGGGCGAGGTCGCCGCTCCGCGCACGGGCATAGAGCCCCTTGGGGTCGCGCCGCTCGCACTCCTCCAGGGGCGTGTCCACGAAGACCTCGACGAAGCGCCCCTCGGGCACGAGGCCGCGGGCCCGCTCCCGGTCCTCCTGGAAGGGAGACACGAACGTGCACAGCGTGATGCACCCCTGGCGGAAGAACAACGCGGCGACCTCTCCGGCGCGGCGGATGTTCTCCCGCCGGTCGTCGGGGCCGAACCCCAGGTCCCCCGAGAGCCCGTGACGGACCTGGTCGCCGTCCAGGAGCATGGTCTGGCACCCCGCGTCGAAGAGCCGCCGCTCCACGGCGCGGGCGATGGTGCTCTTGCCCGAGGCGGGGAGGCCGGTGAGCCAGACGACGGCTCCCGGGTGCCGGTTGCGCGCCTCCCGCTCCACGAGGGGGATGTTCCAATCGTGCCACGCGACGTCGGGCGAGGCCCTGCGCTCCGAGCGGGCCTGCGCCGTCTCGACCGCCGGAAGGTCGTCTTCCGTGCGCACCGCGCCCCGGATCATCCCCGCCGCCACCGTGTCGTTGGTGTGCGGGTCCACGAGGATGAAGCTCCCCGTCTCCCGGTTCAGCTCGTAGCGGTCGAAGAACAGGGGCTCGGTGGTGCTGAGATGGACGCGGCCGATGTCGTTGAGGGCGAAGCCGTCCACCTTCTCCCGGTGGAGCGTGTCCATGTCGATGCGGTAGACCACGCGGGACACGAACGCCCGCACCTCCCGGGTGGTGTGGCGCAGCCAGTAGCGCGCCCCCGGCTTCATGGGGGTCTCGGAGGTCCAGCACAGCGTCGCGTCGAGCTCGCGGCCCACCGACGGCAGGTTGAGGGGGCGGACGAGCATGTCCCCCCGGCTCACGTCGAGCTCGTCCTCGAGGGCGAGGGCCACCGATTCCCCGGCGGCGGCCTCGGCCACGGCGCTCCCGGCCACGTCCACGGAGCGGACCCGGGTCCGGCGACCCGACGGGAGCGCCAGCACTTCCTCGCCCGGGCGGATGCTCCCCGACGCCACCCGCCCCGCGTATGCCCGATAGTCCTGGTGGGGGCGGAGCACGAGCTGCACCGGGAAGCGGAAGTCCACGAGGTTGCGGCTCGCGCCCACGTTCACGTGCTCCAGGTGGTGCAGGAGCGTGCTCCCAGCGTACCAGGGCATGCGCGCGCTCTTCTCCACCACGTTGTCCCCGAGGAGCGCCGAGATGGGGATGAAGGTGAGGTCCTCGACGCCCAGCTTCTGCGCGAAGTCGGTGAGCTCCCCGCGGATCCCCTCGTAGGCGTCCTCGGACCACGCCACGAGGTCCATCTTGTTCACGGCCACGAGGATGTGGGGGATCCCCAGGAGCGATGCGATGAACCCGTGGCGCCTGGACTGGGTCGTGGCGCCGTTGCGTGCGTCCACCAGCACGATGGCGAGCTCCGCGGTGGACGCCCCGGTGACCATATTCCGCGTGTACTGGATGTGCCCCGGGGTGTCGGCGATGATGAAGCGGCGCCTGGGCGTGGCGAAGTACCGGTACGCCACGTCGATGGTGATGTTCTGCTCACGCTCGGCGCGGAGGCCGTCGGTGAGGAGCGCCAGGTTCACCTGCGCCTCGCCGCGTCGCCGGCTGGCCTCCTCCACCGCCTCCATCTGGTCCTCGAAGATGGACCGGGTGTCGTGGAGGAGCCGCCCGATGAGCGTGCTCTTCCCGTCGTCCACCGAGCCGGCCGTCGTGAAGCGCAGCAGGTCCACGGTCCGCTCAGGCGCCATCAGAAGTACCCCTGCCGCTTGCGGTCTTCCATGGCCGCTTCCGAGTGCTTGTCGTCGTGGCGGCCTCCCCGCTCGGTGAGGCGCGATGCGGCCACCTCGGCGATGACCTCCTCCACCGTCGAAGCGGTGGACTCGGTGGCGCCGGTGCAGGTGGCGTCGCCGATGGTGCGGAAACGGACGCGCATGTCCTCCCACCGCTCCCCGGGGAGGAGCCGGTTCCAGGGCGACCTCGCGAGCAGCGCGCCGTCGCGACGCACCACCTCCCGCCGGTGCGAGAAATACAGCGACGGCATCTCCACTTGCTCCGCCGCCACGTACTGCCACACGTCCAGCTCCGTCCAGTTGGACAGGGGGAAGACGCGGAAGTGCTCGCCCGGGTGCT
>DATIKQ010000022.1:0-14058 GCA_035477395.1 Longimicrobiales bacterium | reverse complement strand
TCGTCAGGTCCGCGGTTCGCCTCCGGCTTCCTTCAGATCCCCCCTCGCGGCGGGCACCCTTGCCCTTGGCTATCCGGTTCCGACTGCTACGGCCCGTTTGAGACTCTCACTCCAGATACGGGACATGCCTGGCACACAACGAACGAGGGCCGCCGCGCTTCCGCGCGGCGGCCCTCGAGGGTCCGCAGAGGCAGAGCTGGACTACACGGCGATGACGTTCTCGGCCGCGGGGCCCTTGGCGCCCTGCACGATGTCGAACTCGACAGCCGCGCCCTCAGCCAGCGTCTTGAAGCCAGCCGCCTGGATGGCGCTGTGGTGGACGAAGCAGTCCTTGCTCCCGTCCGCCGGCGTGATGAATCCGAAGCCCTTCTGATCGTTGAACCACTTCACGGTTCCCTTGGTACGCATCTGTGCGCTCCTTGGTTTTTTTGCGAGTCGGAGGCCACGTTGACGCGTACGTACCGACTGCTGTGTATTGCGCGGACTGTCCGCGCGACGTGCGGCCGCATGGCCGCTTACGAAAGAGGCGCCGATCTCCCACCAGGAGACCGCCGCCTCGAGAATTGCCTGAGCACCCCACTTCGGGGCCGACGCAGAACGGTCGCGGAAAGCCCCGGGCAAGTCAACGGGCGGCGGCATGGACCTTGGCCAGGAGCGCTTGGCGGGAGAACGAGGATCATCGGCGCCGGCACGTCATCCGGACGGCCCGCACCTCCTCTCCCCAGGGAGCGACGTTGGCCATCTGCAATACCAGCTCGTCCGTGGGTGTGCGCAAACTCAAGCCGATGCGCCAATGCCAGTCCATGTGCGGCCGATACTCCCCCCGCGCATGGAAGAGGCCCAAGGCGTCGGCCCAGGGGGCGGCAACGCATGGGTCCACCGCGATGGTGCAATCGCTCCGGATCACATGGTAGCCGAGGGGATCCAGCCACCGCTCGGCCGTTCCCGTTCAGCGGGTCCTCTGAAGCTCGGAAAGCGAAGACATGGGCGTGTGACGTCCTTGAGGTGGTGGACCGAGCGTCTTGCAGCTCCGACTCTACGGGCGCCATCATGCCCTGTCGAGGTGAACTTGCCGAAGGGGTGCCGGGGGAGATGCTCGAGCCGCGGGTCGCCGGTCCGGAGGACTTGCCCTTGGTGCGCGAGGCCTTCTGCTCCGTGGTGGAGCCGCTGGAGGTCTACAACGATCAGGCTCGCCGCTGTGAGCTGGAGCGATACACCGTCGCCTGCTTGCGGGAGCTGGTCCAGGCCGACCCTCGCAACGTCGTCGTCGCCGTGGACGGCGGCGCCGTCCGGGGATTCGCCATCACCCGACACGACGACGGGCTGCTCTGGCTGTGCTGGTACGGCGTCGTGCCCACGGCTCGTGGGCGCGGCATCTCCCGCCGGTTGTTGGAGCGGGTGCTCGACCTGGCTCGGGAGCGCGGGTACTGGAAGGTCTGGTGCGACGCCAGGAGCGAGAACGTCCGGTCCATCGCGTGCCTGGAGCGAGCGGGCTTTCGTGTGGTCTGTGAGCTCGAGCGCCACTGGCACGGACAGGACTTCGTCTTGATGGAGCGGTGGCTCGAGCGCTGATCGGTGACGCGCTCGCGTTCCGGGGAGGTCTTCTCGCCAGGGCCCAGGCGTCCAGGTTGCCCCTCCCCACGGAACCCGGCGATCATCCAGGGGTGTGACGGGCCTCCGTCCTGTCCCGACCCTCCAACCGATCTCGAGGCGCCTTGGACAAGTCGTTCGCCAAGTGGCGGCCCCATCCCTGGCACGGCCTGAGCCCGGGGCCCATCCCGCCTTCCGTCGTCCATGCGTTCGTGGAGATCACGCCCTTCGACCTCGTGAAGTACGAGGTGGACAAGGCGACCGGATACCTGAAGGTGGACCGGGCGCAACGGACGTCCTCGCTGCCGCCTTCCATCTACGGCTTCATCCCGCAGACCTACTCGGGTGCGTCCGTGGCGGCACTCATGCCCGGCGCCGCCCGCGGCGACCTCGATCCCCTGGACATCTGCGTGCTCAGCGAGCGCCCCATCCGACGCGCGGAGGTGCTCCTGCGCGCCAGGGTGGTGGGCGGGCTACCGATGCTCGACGGCACCGAGGCGGACGACAAGATCCTGGCCGTGCTGCAGGAGGACCCCATCTACGGCGAGCTCACCGACGTGAGCGAGGTCCCCTCGGCGCTGGTGGACCGACTCCTCCACTATTTCGCCACCTACAAGCTCCCGCGCTCCGGAGACCACCGGGTCTCGGTGGGCGAGCCCTACGGGCGTGCCCACGCCGAGGCCGTCGTGTCGGCGGCCATCGCCGACTACCGGGAGGAGTTCGGGCCGCCCGAGGACGGCCGGTAGCCGTCAGTCCATCCGGATCGGCACCGGCTGCACGTTCCAGATCTTCTCGCAGTACTCCCGGATGGAGCGGTCCGAGGAGAAGCGCCCGATGCGCGCCACGTTCAGAATGGACATGCGCGTCCACTCCTCGGGATCCCGGTACGCGGCGCTCACCCGCTCCTGGCACTCGATGTAGGACCGGTAGTCCGCCATGAGCATGAAGGGGTCGTGGTAGAGGAGCGAGTTCACCAGCGGCAGGAACAGGCCGGGATCGGAGGGCGAGAACGCCCCTGAGGCGATGAGGTCCAGCACGGCGCGGAGCTCGCCGTCGCCGTCGGCGTACACGCCGGGGTGGTAGCCCGTCCGCCAGAGCGCCTGCACCTCCTCGGTGCTGAGGCCGAAGAGGAAGAAGTTCTCCGCCCCCACGGCCTCGCGTATCTCCACGTTGGCCCCGTCCAGCGTGCCGATGGTCAGCGCCCCGTTCATGGAGAACTTCATGTTTCCGGTGCCCGACGCCTCCTTTCCCGCCGTGGAGATCTGCTCGGAGAGGTCCGCCGCCGGGTAGACGGCATGGGCGCGCTTCACGTTGAAGTCCGGCAGGAAGACCACCTTGAGGCGCCCCGCCACGTCAGGGTCGTCGTTCACCACCGCGGCCACCGAGTTGATGAGCTTGATGATGAGCTTGGCCATGAAGTAGCCGGGCGCCGCCTTCCCGGCGACGATGACCGTCCGGGGCACCACGTCGGCCTGTGGGTTCTGCTTGATCCGGTTGTACAGGGTGACGACGTGGAGCGCATTCAGGTGCTGTCGCTTGTACTCGTGGATGCGCTTCACCTGGATGTCGAAGAGCGAGTCCGGGTCCACCGCCACGCCGGTCTGGGCCTCGATGATGGCGGCCAGCTTTACCTTGTTCTCCCGCTTGATGGCCCTCCACTCGCTGCGGAAGCCCCGCTGCATCGCGAAGCGCCCCAGCATCCGGATCTGGTGCTCCATGTCGCTGACCCAGCCGTCGCCGATGCGGTCGGTGATGAGGTCGGCCAGCTTCGGGTTGCTGTAGACCACCCAGCGCCGGGGCGTGACACCGTTGGTCACGTTCAGGAACTTCCCGGGATACACCTGGAAGAAGTCGCGGAGCACGTCCTGCTTCAGCAGCTCCGTGTGGAGCGCGGCGACGCCGTTGATGGCGTGGCTGCCGACGCTGGCCAGGTGCGCCATGCGTACATACCGGTCCCCTGCCTCGTCGATGATGGACATGCGCCGCACCCGGTCCTCGTCCCCGGGGAAGCGCTCGCGCAGGTCGTCGAGGAAGCGCCGGTTGATCTCGAAGATGATCTCCAGGTGGCGGGGCAGGAGGCTGCCGAAGAGCGGCAGGGGCCACTTCTCCAGGGCCTCCGGGAGAAGGGTGTGGTTGGTGTATCCGAACGTGTGCTGCGTCACATCCCACGCAGGTGCCCACTCGAGCCCGTGCTCGTCCATGAGCACGCGCATCATCTCGGCGACGGCGATGGAGGGGTGGGTGTCGTTCAATTGGACGGCGTAGACGTTGGGGAAGTCCTCGAGGCGGTTTCCTCGCCGCAGGTGCACCCGCATCATGTCCTGGAGGGAGCACGACACGAAGAAGTACTGCTGCTCGAGGCGCAGGCGCTTTCCCGCCATGCTCTCGTCGTTGGGGTAGAGCACCTTGGAGATGTTCTCGGAGGCGACCTTGTCCTCCACGGCGCCGTAGTAGTCCCCGACGTTGAAGGCCTGGAAGTCGAAGGACTCCGCGGCCTCGGCCTTCCACAAGCGAAGCAGGTTGACCGTGTTGACCTTGTAGCCGGGCACGGCCAGGTCGGAGGCGATGCCCCGGACCGCGCGTCCCGGAACCCAGCGCACCCGGAGGCGCCCGTCGGGGTCGGTCCAGTGCTCGGTGTGCCCCTCGAAGCCCACCGAATAGGCGATCTCGGGGCGGGGGATCTCCCAGGGGCTCCCGAGGCGGAGCCACTTGTCGGTCTCCTCGACCTGCCAGCCGTCGCGGATCCCCTGGTCGAAGATGCCGAACTCGTAGCGGATGCCGTACCCGGTCCCCAGCACCTCGAGGGTGGCGAGGGAATCGAGGAAGCAGGCCGCCAGCCTGCCCAGGCCGCCGTTACCCAGCCCCGGCTCCTCCTCCTGCTCGAGCAGGTCCTCCAGGTTCTGTCCGAGTTGCGCCACCGCCTCCCTCGCCTCGTCCAGGATCCCCAGGCTCACCAGGTGGCTCCCCAGCTGGGGTCCGATGAGGAACTCGGCCGAGAGGTAGCTGACCGACTTCGCCTTCGAGGTCATCACCGTCTCGATGGTGCTCATCCAGCGGTGGAGGACCCGGTCCCGGATGGTGTACGCCACGGCCATGTACCAGTCGTTGCGCGTGGCCGTGCGCGGCACCCGCCCCAGCAGGTAGAACAGGTTGTCCTTGATGGCCTGGGCGAGCGAGGCAGGCGTGCCGTCGGTTCGGATGTTGGCCGTGGCAGGACGCTTCGGTCGGGAGGGGGGGTGGCGGCCGGGTATCTCGTTCATGACATCCCTCCGGTGCGATCCGCGGCGCGAAGCGGCAGAGCCGGGATCAGGGAAGGCACGCGGCGCGTGGGGGTGCGCCGATCTCCCTGGAAATGTAAGGGGGTGTGGGGATCATGGCTCGCAGGAGCGAGCGGCTTGCTGCGCTCGGCCCGGCGGGGGCATGATGCCTGGGTGATGGAACGTCCACTTCGGCGGGGAGCGTCCGCATGCAGATCGAGTCGGTGCCGTTCGGCACCACGGACTGGAGCCAGGTGCCCGAGACCGAGCACCCGGGCGAGACCGGGACGGCCTGGTGGCGGACCTTCGAGAAGGGCAACATCCGGGTCCGCATGGTGCGCTACTCCGCAGGCTACCTGGCCGACCACTGGTGCAGCCGGGGCCACGTGCTCCTGGTGCTCGACGGCGAGCTCGTCACCGAGCTGAAGGACGGAAGCGTCCATCGGCTCGGGCCGGGCACGAGCTATCAGGTGTCGTCGGGCGTCGCGCCCCACCGGTCGCGCACCGAGGGCGGCGCGACGCTCTTCATCGTGGACTGAGCGGGATCCCCGAGTTCCAGATGTCCGCAACCACCTTCCACGAGCCGTCGGCCTGCTTCTTCCACACGTGGAAGTCGCGGATGAGGTCCGAGCCGACCGTCCCGTCCGGGCGGTTGATCGTGATGTCCCCCAGCGCGAGCGTCCAACCCATGTCGGCGGTGGCCGAGATCTCGGAGCGGACGATCTCGAAGTGCAGCTCCACGCCGGGCGTGTTGATGAAGCCGAAGGGGTAGCCCCTCACGCCCTGGAGGCCGTCCACCAGGTCGACGTTGGGCGGCACCATGACGGCGCCCTCGTCGTACAACGCCACCACACGGGCGGCGTCCTTGGCGGTGGCGGCCTCGTGGTACGCGCTCGCGGCGGCGTGCAGGGCCGCGAGCTCGGCATCGAGGTCCGGCGGTGGCGGTGGGGGCGGCGAGCAGGCTGCCGTCAGCAGCAGGGTCACCAGGGAAGGAAGCAACGCGAGCTTGGTCATGGGCGCCTCCGGAGTCGGCCGTGTCCATTCTAGAGTAGCCTCGGCCGGCGCCCGAGGCGAACCCGGCCGTCGAGGTGCTTGCTCGCGCGGCGACCCCTGCCTAAGGTGCGACCTCTGGAAGGGTGCGGCGACCCGTGTGGAGGAGGGGTGGCAACGCAGGTGAAGACACGGACGAGTGGGGAGGTGGGGTGACATGAGTCTGAAGCCGCGCGAGGGGCTCGAGTCCATCCCGGGGATCGGCCCCAGCCTGGCCCAGGACCTCCGGGACCTGGGGTACGCGGACGTGCCCGACCTCCGGGGTGCCGACCCCGAGCGCATGTACGCCAGGCTCATCGAGCTGCGGGGCCACCACCAGGATCCGTGCGTCCTGTACGCGTTCCGCTGCGCAGTGTACTACGCCTCCATGCAGGCACGCGACCCGGAGTTGCTCAAGTGGTGGGCGTGGAAGGGGCGGACGCTGGAGTCTTCCCGGCCCCGTAGAGGGAAGGGATGAGCGGCCCCTGGTCGGGAGGGCGCCCATGACCCGGCAGGCCTCGGTGCCCTTCCACCTGAGGCGGGGCCAGGACGAGTTCAGGGGTGGGAGCGTCACCTCCACCACGGAGGTGGTCCACGGATTGCTCCGGCTGGACGGGGACCGGCTGGTGGTCCAGTGGCGGCTGGCCCGGCGCACCGAGCACATGGGCGCCATGGACGTGCGCTCCGACGAAGAACTGGAGGCGGTGCGCGAGCTCGTCGTCCCCCTCGCCGGGGTCGCCGGCGCCGCGGTGCGACGGCGCCGGTGGGCGCCGTGGAAGGGACCATCCCTCGTGCTCCGCGCCGCCGACCTGCGGGCGTTCGAAGAGGTGGCAGGGGAGGGCGGCCTCAAGCTCGACCACCCGGCGGAGCTCCTTCTCGGCCTCCGCCGCGCCGACGTGCTCCTCGCCGAGGAGTTCGCCGCAGAGGTGGTGCTGGCCGTGGCCGAGCGGGCGGTGGGGGAGATGGGGGACGTGCCCCGTCTGCCGCCCACCGCGCTCGACCCCTGAAGGAACCTGGCGCGCGTCCGTATCCTCTCCGTTCGTGGTTCCCCGCTCACGCACCTCGGCCAAGGAGCACGCATGCACGTCGCCGACGCCCAACGCGAGGTCCGCGCCGCTTTCCTCGGCGGCTTCATGGGCCAGCTCGTCTCGGGCACGCTCTGGCTCGCATCGGCCGTCCTGGCCACGTGGGGCACCCCCCGCCAGGCCATCACCGTGTTGGTGGTGGGCGGCTTCTTCATCTTCCCGCTGACCCAGCTCGGGCTCAGGCTGCTCGGGCACCGGGGGGCGTTGTCGAAGGAGAACCCACTCCAGGGGCTGGGGATGCAGGTGGCCTTCACTCTTCCCCTCTCGCTCCCCGTGGTGGGCGCCGCCGCCCTGTACCGCCTCGAGTGGTTCTATCCGGCGTTCATGGTGGTGCTGGGCGCGCATTACCTGCCGTTCGTGTTCCTCTACGGGATGAGGATGTTCGCCGTGCTGTGCGCCCTGCTCGTGTCCGGGGGGATCTGGTTGGCGATCCAGGGCCCCACCGAGTTCTCCGCAGGGGCGTGGATCACCGGCGTGGTCCTGCTGGCGTTCGCGTTCCTGGGCCGGGCCCTGGTGGCCCGGGAGGGCGGAACGGAGGGGACAACCGGACGCTGAGCGGCCGGCGTCAGCGGCCCAGCACGACCTGGTTACGTCCCGCGCCCTTCGCCCGGTACAGGGCCTCGTCGGCGGCCTGGAGGAGCGCTTCCCCGGAGGCCCCGGTACGGGCCGTGGCCACACCCAGGCTGGCGGTGACGCGGAACGCCTGCCCCGACGGGGAGCGGTGCGCGGCACCAGCGATGCGCTCCCGGACGCGCTCGGCGACGATGCGCGCGCCGGCCGCGTCGGTCTCGGGCAGGAGGAGCGCCAGCTCCTCGCCACCCATCCTGGCGGCCAGGTCCACGTCGCGGCACACGGAGCGGAGCGCCCGGGCCGCCTCACGCAGCACCTCGTCGCCGGCGGCATGCCCGTGCGTGTCGTTCACCGACTTGAAGTGGTCGAGGTCGAGGGACACCAGCGAGAGAGGGCGCACGTACCGGTCCGACCGCTCCACCTCCTGCTCCAGCCGCTCCATGAAGTCCCTTCGGTTGGCCAGGCCGGTGAGCGGATCGGTGCGAGCCAGCCGCTCCAGATCGGCGTAGGCCCGCTCCAGCTCGCGCTGCATGCGCTCCTTTACGGTCACGTCGCGGAGAAGCAAGGCGGCGCGGCCGCGCACCTCCGGATCGTCGAGGCGCGTGAGTGTCACCTCGTACGTGCGCTTCTCCCCCTGTCCGTCCTCGAGGATCACGTAGGGAGCCGGGGCGCCGGGCGGAGCGGCGCCGGAGGCCCAGAGCGTCCCAATGATCACCGGGACGTCTCCGTAGGGCGTAAGCCCCAACTCCTTCCGAGCCGCTGCGTTCACGTCCACCATGCGTCCCCGCCCGTCCAGCACCACGATGGGATCCTGGAGTTCGCTCAGCACCAGGTCGCGGTCCACGGGCCCCAGGTGCAGGAGGCGGTCGCGCATGAGCCCGCGGAACAGTAGGGTGCCCCCCAGCGCGAAGCCCGCGGACGAGAGGTCCACCCACTCCGCGCTCCGCATGGCCACGCCCTGGACGAGGGAGGGCGCCAACGCCACCACCCCCGCAGCCCCGGCCCACGCGACCCCGTTCCGCCCCCCGGGGATGCGGGCGAGGTGGCGGGAGAGCACGACGGTGGCGCCCAGCACGGCGGTGAAGCGCACCCCCAGCGTCATCCAATGGACGGGGCCGTGGCGGATCTCCAGGCCCATGACGCCTCCCAGATCCACGAGGCGGGCGTCCTGGATGAGGAGGCGGGGCTCGTCGGACCCGAGGGCGATCCCCGCCGAGGCGGCGGCCAGGGCGTAGAGGAGGACCATGGGCCACCGGCTCAGGTCCTTCTTCCGCGAGGCGTGGACCAGCGCGAAACCCAGCCAGGCCAACGCCGCGAGCGCGGCCGGAGCGTACTCGAGCCGCGTGGTGGCCACCTTCACCGCCAGCGACGCGCTGGAGATGGCGATCAGGTCCAGCAGGGCCCACACCCCCACGGCGGCGGCGAGCGCCAGCAGGACGGGTGTGCCTGCCTCCCTGCGGCGGGGCCACAGGAAGAGCCCGTCGTTCAGCACAAGCAGGATGGCGAGAAGGGGCGGCAGCCCCCAGAGGGAGAGCTGGATGGACCAGGTCATCTTCTATGATACGACATCGGGCCCCGGCGGGTACGATCTCCCGCCGGGGCCCGACACCCTCTGCACGACGTCAGGCGCCAGCCGATTCCAGCGTCGCGCTGAGCACCTTGGTCATCTCGGGGAAATTCTCGTCGAGGTAGGCATTGCCCTGCACCCACGCCTTGGCGTAGTCCGGGCCCTTCCCCGCGGGCGGGAGCTCACCGTAGCCGGCGTAGATCTTGTCCATGATGTCGAGGCCCTCGACGACCTCGCCGAACGGCGTGAACCCGCTCTCGTCCAGGTGCGTGTTGTCCTTGAAGTTGAAGAACACCTGGGTGGTGCGGGTGTTGGGTCCGGCGTGGGCGAAGGTGATCGTGCCCCGCTTGTTGGACTGGGTGAACGGATCGTCCGGGAAGGAGGCGTCCCTCCACGCCTGGTCGATGGCGTTGATCCCCTTCAGGCCGAACTGGGCCATGAACCCCTCCACCACGCGGTAGAAGCGGGTGTCGTCGTAGTAGCCGTTCTTCACCAGGTTGTAGAAGCGGTCGGCGCCGTTGGGCGCCCAGGCCTTGTTGACCTGGACGACGATGGCGCCCGCGGACGTCTCGAAGCGCACGCGGTACGTCTCGGGCGCCGACTCGGTGAGCGTCGCGGGTGTGAAGAGGGGGCTGGCGGGGTCCACTGCCGGTGCGGCCTGCGCCGCTTCCTGGGGTGCGGCCTGCTCCTGGGGCTCACCGCCCCCACACGCGCCTACCAGCGAGGCGGCGACGAGAAGCGCGAACGTGGAAGATCTGCGATTCATGGTCAGCTCCTGAATGAAGCAGGGCTCATGGTGCCCTGCGCGATGTCGGACTCTGCCCCGTTGCCAACGCGGACCAAGGTTATTCGCCCCATTCCCGGGGTCAAGCTCCTCGGTTGCGCAGCTTCGGGTTCGGCGGCAGTGTCCCTCCCGTGCCCGATGGAGCCTTCCGCACGTTTCCAGGAGGAACGTCCGTGATCGATCTGCGAAGCGACACCGTCACCAAGCCCACCCCGGCCATGCGCGAGGCCATGGCCGCGGCCCCCGTGGGCGACGACGTGTACCAGGAGGACCCCACCGTCGAGGCGCTGGAGGCCCGCACCGCCGAGATCCTGGGCAAGGAGGATGCGCTCTACGTGCCCTCCGGGACCATGTCGAACCAGGTGGGGCTGAAGACCCACACCGATCCCGGCGATATGGCCATCATGGACGGCGCCTCCCACATGGTCATCAACGAGGGCGGCGCGGCGGCGGCCCTCGCCGGCGTCACCGTGTGGCGCGTGCAGGGACGCTTCGGCGTCTTCGGCGGTGACGACGTGCGCGCCGCGGTGGGCGTCGAGCACCCGTTCCAGGTCCCACACCACTCGCCACTGCCTCGCGTGGTGTGCATCGAGGACACGCACAACGCGGGCGGGGGAGGGGTGTGGCCCCTGGACGCCATCCGGGACGTGGCCCGGGCAGCGCAGGAGCACGGCCTCGCGATGCACATGGACGGAGCGCGCATCTGGCACGCGGCCGTCGCCATGGGCATCCCCGAGGCGACGATCGCCGAGCCCTTCGACTCGCTGAGCGTCTGCTTCAGCAAGGGGCTCGGGGCGCCGGTGGGGTCGGCCCTGGTAGGGAGCAGAAGGTTCATCGAGAAGGCCCGTCGCTACCGGAAGATGTACGGCGGGGGCGTGCGCCAGGCGGGAATCATCGCCGCGGGCGCCCTGCACGCCCTGGAGCACCACCGCGCCCGGCTCGCCGACGACCACCGCGAGGCCCGCCGCTTCGCCGAGGCCGTGGCGGAGTTGGACGGGCTGCGCGTGGATCTGGAGCGCGTACAGTCCAACATCGTCCGCTACGAGGTGACCGCCATGAGCGCCAATGCGTTCGTGGACGCGTGCTACGCGCGGGGGCTGCACATGCTCCCCGGCGGGCACCACGGGGTGCGCGCGGTGATGCACCTGGACGTTGGGCCGGCCGACGTGGACGCGGCGCTCGCGATCATCGCCGACGTGTTGGTCTCGGCGCGCGCGTGAGCCCAGGACCGGTCGTAGGCCACCCCGACGCCCGGGCGTTCCTGCGCCGGGCCGAGGGGTGGCTCATGCGCCGGGAGGACGAGCGCAACCTCACGCTGAGCGTGGCCGGCGCCCTGGGGGACCCCCCGCCCCTGGGGGGAGGCGATGGATACCTCTTCGCCACCGTGGAGGAGGAGGGGGAGGTGGTGGGGTGTGCCTTCCGTACGCCGCCGCACAAGCTCTGCCTGACCCGCCTGCCGGTGGCGGGAGCCGCCGGCGTGGCGGAGGTGATGGCCCGGCGCTACGGGAGCCTCCCAGGGGTGAGGGGGCCGGCCGAGGCGGCCTGGGCGGTCGGGGGGGGCGTGGGGGGAGGGTTTCGCCGAGGACGCGGGCGCCGTCTTCCGCACCTCCCCCGACGTCCGGGCCGGGTGGGTGGAGCGGGGCGACCTCTGGCTGTGGGAGGAGGATAGGGCCCCGGTGTGCATGGCCATGGTGGCCGGGCGGGCGCGCCACGGCGTGCGCATCGGCTACGTGTACACCCCCCGGAGAAGAGGGGAGGGGGTACGCGGGCGCGCTCACCGCGGCGCTGAGCCAGCTCCTGCTGGACCGGGGGGCGCGCTTCTGCGCCCTGTACACGGACCTGGCCAACCCCACCTCCAACGCCCTCTATCCCCGGGTGGGGTACCGGGCGCTCTGCGGCGAGCTGGAATTGGAGTTCGTGGCGGGGCCGTAGGGCCGCGCCTCCGCCGGGGCCTCCGGCGGCCGAAGAACCCCCGCGCCCGGATCGTATTCCGGGGCAGAGGAGGTCGAAATGCTCTACGTGTTCATTCCGCCGCCCCCCAGCCCGCCCTCGCCCCGCACCAGGGAGCTCGCCGCACTCCTGGGGCGCGTCATCGAGGAGTACGAGAAGCACCATCCCGCCGTGACGGGTCCGGAGGTGCGCGCGGCCGTCCGCATGGCCGTGGAGAGCTCCTCCAGGAAGGGCTCCCCGGACCTCCGCATCGCCGTCGGGGTGGCAGCCGCCGTGGTCGCGGGGGGTCTGTTCGCCTTCCTGGCCGCGAACCAGGGCCAGATGCCCCAGGGTACGGTGCCCATGGTGGCGGCCGTACTGGGCCTGTTCGCCGTGCTGATGGTGGTGGTCATGGCGAAGCGCAGCGGGCGCTGACGCGCGGGAACGCCGCCGGCCCCCGGGGGTTCGGGTCCCGAGCATCCATCGCATCCTGGACGGGCACGAACCTCGGAGACGGGCATGGCGGACGGAGCGGGACTCGAGCTGGCGACGCTGGGGGGCGGCTGCTTCTGGTGCCTCGAGGCGGTGTACGAGCGGGTGGAGGGCGTGGCCTCGGTGCGCTCCGGCTACGCCGGCGGCACGGTGCCCGACCCCACGTACGAGCAGGTGTGCGGGGGCGCAACCGGGCACGCGGAGGTGGTGCAGGTGGCGTTCGACCCTGCGGTCGTTCCCTACCGTGACGTGCTGGAGATCTTCTTCGCCATCCACGACCCCACGACCCGTGACCGGCAGGGGCACGACGTGGGGACCCAGTACCGCTCGGTGATCTTCCATCACTCGGAGGCGCAGCGCGCCGAGGCGCTGGCCGCCGTGGCCGAGCTCGGAGCACAGGCGATCTGGGACGCGCCCATCGTGACCGAGGTGGCCGCGCTCGACACGTTCTGGCCGGCGGAGGACCACCACCGCGAGTACTTCCGACGGAACCCCTACCAGCCCTACTGCGAGGCGGTGGTGGCGCCGAAGGTGGCGAAGTTCCGCCAGAGGTTCGCGCACCGCCTGCGGCCCTAGCGCCTCTCCAGGATCACCTCGATCTCCCGGCCGCGCTCGGCCGCCTCGGGGAAGCCGACAAGCATCCCGCCTCCTGGCTCGACGAGGCCGAAGAGGAGTCGCGCCTTCCCGAGGCTCGCCTGCGCGTCGTCCGCGCGCTCCTCCGCGAGGGCCTGGAGCCCGTCGAGGTAGAGGAGCTCGGCCATGAGCCAGCAGCGCGCAGGCTCCACCTCTCCGGTGGGGGACACCAGCATGTGCAGGGTCTCCCCCGAGAGCGCCCGGAGCAGCTCCAGATCGAAGCCTGCCTGTCCCGCCAGCCTCGTCAGCTCGCCCTGGAGCGCCCCGGATTCCTCCTGGCGGCCCAGGATGCGGCGGCGCAGCGACGCCAGGGCCGCGCCGAGCTGCTCGATGACCCGGAGGATGTAGTCGCGCTGAGGCACTTGGGGCTCCATGCGGCGGGCCCGTGGGCTCCGCGCGCGCCGAAGCGGCCAATGGGGAGACAGTTCAGGGGAATGGAATGTATATTCCATGGCGAAGGGTAGGCGCGATCAAACAATCCCCCAGGAGGGTGATTATGCCCAAACCTGATGCTGGTCTCGTCCTCAAGTGGCGGAGACTGGCCGAGGAGGGCTACCTATACGCCGAGATCGCCCGCATGTACTCCTCCTTCTCCGTGGACCAGGTGCGCCATTACTGCCTGGGGCACACGGGGCGGAGGCTGGGTGGTCCGGTGCAGAGGGTGGACCGCTGGTATGGATCGAACGTTTGGCTGAGGGGCTCCAATTCCCCCCACGCCGAGCTCACTGAAGCCCAGGCCCGCAAGATCCTGGACGACTGGAACGAGGACGCCGACCGGTGGGGAACCCCGGGCGCCGAGTGGGCCCGTCGCATGGGCGTGTCCCCGTCCACGGTGTATATGCTCCGGCGTGGTGAGACGTGGGCCCATCTGGAGCATCCCAACCAGGCTCGGAAGCCGAAGAAGCGCAAGAAGGCGCGCTGACCCGACGTCCCGAGCCGAAGTCCGAAGCGCCTCCGCCCTCCCGGGCGGAGGCGCTTCGCTGTGTGCCAGGCATGCCCTGGATCTGGAGTGAGAGTCTCAAACGGGCCGTAGCAGTCGGAACCGGATAGCCAAGGGCAAGGGTGCCCGCCGCGAGGGGGGATCTGAAGGAAGCCGGAGGCGAACCGCGGACCTGACGAACA
>DATIKQ010000021.1:0-17580 GCA_035477395.1 Longimicrobiales bacterium | reverse complement strand
GACCGATATTCTCTTCACCGGAAAGGCCTCTTCTGTTGGAGCCGTGACTCTTCGCTGAACCACGCTAACTCCAACAAAGATAAGCCTTTCCGGTTCTTCGTTGTGGGCCACCCTCCACCATCACGCTTGGTGAGGGGCTAGGGGCCTCGCTTAGCGGCGCCGGGTCGTCCGACCCCCGGCGCCGATGTCCGCCTTCATGGAGCGCCCCCGGGGCCCTTCGGGCCGGGGGCGTTTCTCACGGGCCCCGACCAGCATTTCCTGAGCTCTGCAACCATCCGCGGCGAGATTGCGTCCTTACCTACAGAGAAGGGCGCGCGGGGATCGTGCGACCTTGGATGGGGCTGCGGAACCGGGGCGGAGGCGCCGGGGGTGAGGCCCACGTACGTGGGGGGGCGGGATGGGCGGATTGAGGCTGGCGGTGCGGACGCTGATGAAGTCACCGTTCCTCACGGCAGTGGCCGTGCTGTCGCTGGCGCTGGGGATCGGCGCGAACGCGGCCATCTTCTCGGTGTTCGACGAGATGCTCCTGCGCTCGCTCCCGGTGCAGGAGCCGGACCGGCTCGTGAACCTGTCGGCGCCGGGGCCGAAGCCGGGGTCCCAGTCGTGCAATCAGGCCGGCGACTGCGAGGCCGTCTTCAGCCACGCGATGTTCCGCGACCTCGAGAAGGCGGGCGGTCCCTTCGCAGGAATGGCCGCGCACCGGCTCTTCGGCGCCAACCTCTCCTTCGAGGGGAAGACGCTGAGCGCCGAGGGGCTCCTGGTCTCGGGCTCCTACTTCCCGCTCCTCGGCGTCCAGCCCGCGCTGGGGAGGGTGTTCGGCGAGTCCGACGACGTGAACCCGGGCGCGCATCCCGTGGTGGTCCTCTCCCACACGTACTGGGAGAGCCGACTCGGGAACGACCCGACCGTCCTGAACCAGACGCTCATCCTGAACGGCCACCCCATGACCATCGTGGGCGTGGCGGCGCGGGGGTTCGAGGGGACGACGCTGGGGTCCAGTCCGGACGTCTTCGTTCCCATCGCCATGCGCGGGGAGATGGAGCGCGGCTGGAACCGGTGGGAGAACCGCCGCGACTACTGGGCCTACGTCTTCGCGCGCCTGAAGCCCGGCGTCTCCCGGGAGCAGGCGGACCGGGAGGTCAACGCCACCTATTCGGCGATCATCAACGAGGTGGAGGCCCCCCTCCAGGAGGGGATGAGCGAGGCCACCCTCACCCGGTTCAAGGCCCGGAAGCTCCTCCTGGAGCCGGGGTACCGCGGCCAGAGCGGCGTCCACAGGGAAGTGGAGACCCCGCTCAGGATCCTCCTCGGGATCACCGGGCTGGTGCTTCTCATCGCCTGCGCCAACGTGGCGAACCTGCTCCTGGCTCGGGGCGCGGGCCGGAGCCAGGAGATGGCCATCCGAGGCTCCCTGGGCGCAAGCCGAGGCAGCCTCATCCGCCAGCTCCTCACCGAGTCCGTGCTGATGGCGCTCATGGGTGGGGTGGCGAGCCTTTTCGTAGCCCATTGGACGCTGACGCTCATCGGCTCGCTTCTTCCTCCCTTCGCCTCCGCCGGGCTGGAGCTGGAGATCAGCCCCGCGGCCATCGCCTTCACCGGGGTGCTGGCGCTGGGCACCGGGTTCCTTTTCGGGTTCTACCCGGCGCTGCATGCGTCGCGCGCCGACCTCGTGACGATGCTCAAGAGCAGCTCCGGCCAGCCGTCGGGGGCCCGCGCCGCGTCCCGCTTCCGCACCTCGCTGGTGACGGCGCAGATCGCACTCTCCATGGCGCTCTTGGTGGCCGCTGGGCTCTTCATCAAGAGCGTGGTCAACGTGAGCCGTGTGGATCTCGGGCTGGACCCGGAGAACGTGGTGGCGTTCGGCGTCTCGCCTGTGCTGAACGGCTACGAGCCCGAGCGCACCCTGGCGCTCTTCGAGCGGGCGGAGGCGGAGCTGGCCGCCATTCCCGGGGTGACGGGGGTCACGGCGGCGCTGATTCCGGTGCTGGGAGGGAGCAACTGGGGCACCGACGTGGCCGTGGAGGGCTTCCAGCGCGGACCCGACATCGATTCCAACTCCCGCTTCAACGAGATCGGGCCGGCCTACTTCAGCACGCTGGGGATTCCCGTGCTGGGCGGCCGCGAGTTCGACGTGTCGGACGGCCCGGGCGCGCCCAAGGTCGCCATCATCAACGAGGCCTTCGCTCGGAAGTTCAACCTGGATCCGAGGCAGGCGGTGGGGAAGTTCATGAGCGCCGACCCCGGCTCGGAGGACGCCGAGCTCGACATGCAGATCGTGGGCGTGGTGAAGGACGCGAAGTACAGCGAGGTGAAGCAGGAGGTGCCGCCGCTCTTCTTCGCACCGTACCGGCAGGACGAGCGCCTCGGCTGGATCAACTTCTACGTGCGCACGTCACTCCCGCCCGAGCAGCTCCTGAAGACGATCCCGGAGGTGTTCGAGCGACTGGATCCCGACCTCCCCCTTGAGGAGCTCAAGACGCTGGACCAGCAGGTGAAGGAGAACGTCTTCCTGGACCGGGTCATCAGCACGCTGGCTGCCGCTTTCGCGGCCCTGGCCACGCTGCTGGCCGCCGTCGGGCTGTACGGCGTGCTCGCGTTCACCGTGGCGCAGCGCACCCGCGAGTTCGGCCTCCGCATGGCGCTGGGGGCCGGCTCCGGAAAGGTCCGGAGCATGGTGCTCATGCAGGTCACCCGGATGTTCGTGGTGGGTGGGGTCCTGGGCATCCTGGCCGCCCTGGCGCTCGGCAAGGCCGCCCAATCGCTCCTGTTCGGACTGGAAGGCAACGACCCGTGGGTGATGGTCGGGGTGACGCTGCTCCTGGCGGTGGTGGCGCTGGGGGCGGGATACGTGCCGGCGGTGAGAGCGTCGCGGACGGATCCGATGCATGCGCTGCGGTACGAGTGACGAGGCTCGTGGGTCGAGCGCGGCGGGCGCGGGTGTCCTTTGGGGGACCGCTCGGCCTACTTGCCTCGCGCTACGTCGTCCTCGCAGCTATGGGCCTTGCTTAGCGGCGCCGGGCCGACCACTTCCCGGCGCCGATGTCCCCCTCCGGACGACCCGCGCCGGCCGCTCACACCCACATGGTCTCGAACCTGCGCCGGGCCCTCGCCCGCAGGGCTCCAACGCCCCGGGGGCACGCCCCCGACTAGGCGAGCCTTCGTGCTACGCCTGTTCCTCCTCCGGCAGCACCGACCTGAGCAGCGCCTGGAGTTGGCGCTCCTCCAGCCCTCGGGCGTGGTGGACCGCCTCCTCGTAGCTGGGCTCGATGATGATCACCGTGGTCCGGTAGAAGCGGTCGGCCTCGGGGGACGAGAAGCGCACCCGCGCCCGGTAGTCCCTCAGCGACGCCTCGTCGTCGAACTCGAGGTACGCGTCCCAGATGCGTCCCCCGTGGGCCAGTGTGGCCAGGTGCACGCCGCGGGTCGCTTCGCTCATGCGTCATCCTCCTTCACGAGGCGGATGGGGAGGGGTCCGGTCTCCGTTCCTGCGTAGAGGGACACGTGGGGGAAGGGGATCTCGATCCCCTCGGCGTCGAGCCTCTTCTTGACGTCCTCGGCGATCCCATTCCTCACCAACAGGTACGAGTCCTGCCGCACCCACACCGCGAGTTTGAAGTCGACGGAGGATCCCCCGAAGCCCTGGAAGATGACCAGCGGCTCCGGCTCCATGAGCACGTTGGGGTTGTCTCTCGCCACCTCGAGGAGGATCTGCCGGACCCGGCCGATGTCCTCCCTGTATGCGACGCCCACCGGCACGTCCACCCGGCGGATGGGGAAGTAGGTGACGTTGGTGAACTGGGACTTCACGAGCGTCTCGTTGGGGATGCGCACCATCCGGTTGTCGAACGTGCGCACCTTCACGGAGAGCATGTCGATGGTGAGCACGACTCCCTCCATGTCGCCCACCTGGATGGTGTCCCCGACCTTGAAAGGCTCTTCCCCGAGGAGGAAGAAGCCGCTGATGATGTTCGAGACCGACGTCTGCGAGGCGAAGCCGATGGCGATGCCCAGGATCCCCGCCGCGCCCAGGAGCGGGGCGAGGCTGAACCCGAGCTCCTTCAGGACCGAAACGGCGATGATGAGCGCGAGAGGCCAGAAGACCAGCTTGTGGACCACCAGCCCCTTCTGCGCGTTGTAGCGTCCCGAGATGTGCGCGCGCAACCAGCGCGACAGGACCCATACGGCTGGGATCCCCACGAACAGGAGGAGCGCGGCCCGGATGAGGGGTCCGGGCTCCGCGAGCAGGCGGTCGAGGTCGAAGCCGCCGGGGGCCGCCTCCTGGGCCTGCTGGAATGCCATGGCCATGGTGAGCATGCTCAACCTCCCCACCCGGAGAGCGCGCGCAGGCGCGCGAAGGTCCGGGCCTTGAAGGAACGTCCCTGCATCCGGGCCGGCGAGATCTCGCGGGCGCCGGCCGCCTCGGGCGGCGCGTTGTCGTCCATGTGGATCTCGGTGCCGTCGTCGTCGCCGTGGTACTCCACCCGGACCTCCTCGGCCCAGAGCCAGCCGTCCTTCTCGTAGACGCTGAGGTGCTCGACCCTCAGGGAGAGCTTCTCCACCTGCAGGTCGTCTTCCGAGAGGTTGTCCAGCTGCACCGCGCTGATGACCTGGTGTGCGTCGAAGAGATCGGGCGTGAGCTTCCTGCGCCCCGTCGTCGTCAGCCAGTAGGCCATCTCGCCGTCGCGGAAGTCACCCCACCAGGTCTCGGAGAGCGTCACGGTCGGAATCTCGGTGAGGAGGGCGCGCCGCCCGCCCGGCTCGTCCGTGATCTCCACCCGGACCCACACCGGGATGCGCACGTAGATGCGCGCGCTCGCCCGGCGCATCAGCGAGAAAGCGTGCTCCGGCTTCACCACCAGAGGGCGGTCGGGGAACACGGGGGACAGGTGCAGGTGGCGCTGCCCCTCCGGGAGCGCCCACCGGCTCCACGGGGCGCCGTCGGGGAGGGAGCGGTCCGGCTCTCGCCCGTCCGGTGACCGGGAGTAGGCGATCCAGAGCTCACCGTCCTCGGCGTGCAACCACATGGTGAGAGGACCGATGTCCAGACGCTGACGCTCGCCCTGCGCCGGCACCGGGCGGCCTCCCCACAGGCCGGTGGGCCCCTTGGGCACTCCGTTCATTCCGCGCTCCTCCTCACGCCTTCGCCCCGAGGCTGCGGCGAGCCTCCTTCAGGGCCCTGGCCATGGCGCGAAGCTCCGCCTCGTCCAGGCTCTGTCGTCCGTACCGTGCACGAAGATAAACGTCTACGACCCGCGCCGCGGCGCCAGCGGCGGCCGCACGCTGGTTCCGCACTCGGGACACCAGGGCGAGGGGCGTGAGCCCGGGGCTCACGGTCACGCCGCCGCGCTCGCACGCCTCGCGGAGCCGCAGGTAGATCCGGGCCTCCCGCGGAACGAGGCGCCTGTGCCTCCGTGCCCACAAGAAGCCGGCCAGGAGCAGCGCGGCGAACAGGATGGGACCCCGGAAGGAGCGGCTTCCGGCGCCGGAGGTCCGCTCCACGACCTGCTCGACGCGCGGGCTCCCCAGGAGGCCGGACCAGCGCTCGAAGAGCCCTCCCTGGGTTTCCAGGTTGTAGTCCAGCACCCACTTGTTCCAGCGGTGCTGGAGCCCGTCGAAGAAGATCCGCCCGGGCCAGAACCACGCCTCCGAGCCCCCGCCGCCGCCGGCTCCGGCGGGCGTGGGGTCGAACGTGACCCACCCGTAGTCGGGGAACCATGCCTCGACCCAGGAGTGGGCCTGGTTCTGGGTCACGGCGAGGTAGCCGCCGAAGTCGTTCCACTCGCCGCCGAGGAACCCGTTCACGTTGCGGGCCTCGATGCCGGCGGCGCGCAGCAGGACCACCATGGCGGTGGAGAAGTACTCGCAGTGGCCGGCACGGCGCTGGAAGAGGAAGTGCTCCAACGACGTCTCCCGGGCGGACGCCGGGAGCTCCCTCGTATACGCGAAGGAGCGGAGGTGGCCCTGCACGGCCATCACCCGGTCGTAGCGGGTGGGAAGCCCGGCCGTGAGGGAGTCGGCCAACGCCGGGATCCTGGGGTCCAGCTCGGGAAGCTGGAGGAAGTAGCGTCCCGGTGGCGCGTATCCCGCCTCCACCGCGCGCAGCTCCTCCGCCGGGGGGATGGCACCTGGGGACCATGCGGTGTACGCCGGGGCGACGGAGCCCCAGTAGAGGAAGTCGCCGGCGTTGTCGAAGAGGGGCTGGATCCCGTTCTGGGGATCCACGTCGAGCACCGGGTGGAGGGCGAACAGGACGCGCACGTCCAGCGGCGCTCCGTAGATCCTCTGCTCCAGCCTGGGGGCGCGCCAGCGGTCCCGGTACCAGCGGGTCGGTCCGCCGGAGGGAGGCATTCCCCGGGAGCGGGTCCACCGGGCCCCGTCGAAGCGGTCGTAGGAGCGCCCCCTCCAGTGGAGCCCCTGATGACCCTGCGGGAGGCCGCCCGGGAACTCCACGCGGAGGACGATCTGGGGGTTCCCGAGGATCGTGGAGCCGTGCCCGCCGAGGGAGACCTGGTCGCTGAAGCCGGCGATGGAGGTGGCCAGGGTCTCCCCGCGTCCGGCCCATCCGCTGGACACCCGCGGGAAGACGACGAAGACCGCGGCCGCCACCAGCAAGATCACACCGGTCAGCCCCGTGGTGGTCCAGACCAGGGGCCGGCCCAGGGGGATCTCCCGCACCCCGTGCCTCTCGGCAGCCCGGCGCAGGTGTCCGACCATGAGCCCCATCGTGGCGAGCCCCACGAAGGCCACGAAGGCCACCAGGAAGAGGACGCCGGGCCGGTAGGCCGTGGCGGCCAGAAGGAGCGCGAAGGAGAGGGCGTAGAGGCGGAAGTCGTTGGGCGCGTCCAGGGTGCGGAGCGACTCGGCCGCCAGGAGCAGGAGGATGAGGTCCACGACCGGGACGACCACGTCGTCGCGGATGACGAACACGTGCAGGAGCGCCCGGCCCACGAGGAGGATGACCAGGGGGAGCCAGACGCGCTCGATGCGGGCGGAGAGCTCCCGGCCGGGTTGCCAGAGGAGCGCGAGCACGAGGGCGGCTGCGGCGAGGAGGGCGGAGACCGGCTCCACCCCGGCGCCTCCGGCGAAGGCGAGCAGCCCGGCCATGGCCATGAGGACGGCGAGGCGGCGGTGGAGGACGCGGAGGTTCATGCGTGTCGGCCGACCACCACCGCGTCCCCGAACCCGGGGGCTCCGTCCACCGACACGAGGATGCACGACCCGGGGTCCACCGGAGGGTCGGGGAGTGGGGCTCCGGGGCTGAAGGACACCCGGGCGAGGACGTCCAGGACCCGCTCCAGCTGCCCTGCGCCCTCGCCCGGGTCCACGACGGTGGGGCCGGCCACGAGGGCGAAGCTGCGGCCTTCGGCCATGGCCTGAGCCGCCAGCGAGGCGGCGGCCTCCACGGCGACCTCCGCGGGATCCCCCGGGGCGGACGCCAGGTCGAGGCAGATCCAGCGCGTCTCCGCTCCGTCGCGCTCGTACTCCCGCAGCACCGGGTCCCGGAGCCGTGCGGAGGAGCGCCAGTGGATGTCGCGGGGGTCGTCGCCGGCGCGGTAGGCCCTCAGGCTCCGGTACTCCCCCCGGTGGCCGTGGGGGCCCTGGGCGCCCGCGCCGGAGCGGGGCACGCGCCCCCCGCCCTGGGACGTCACGGGCACGGGTCGGTCCGTCCGGGGCCAGACCACGATCTCGCCGGGCACGTCCAGATCGCGCTCCTTGCGGAACATGCCGAAGGGGAACGAGGTGGACAGCGTCACGGTCAGGAGGGGGTAGACGCCCCTGCGCTCCAGCGTGTTCACGGACCGGGTCCGGGTCGTGCTGCCGGCCGCCACGTAGGGGAGGAAGGCCCGCCCGGGGAGTTCCCCATCCAGGATCTCCACGGCCATGCTCGGGAGGCGCCTCTTGTGGTTGGCCACCTCGTAGGCGATGCGCAGCTCCTGCCCGGCGGTGACCGCCCGGGGGAGGAGGCGCTCGACGCGCACCGCCCGGATGGCCTGCTCGGAGAGCCAGCCGCTCACGGTGATGATGCCCAGCATGGCGCCGAGGAGGAGGAAGAGGAGGTTGTTGCCGGTGTTCATGGCCGCGAAGCCCACGGCGAAGGCTCCGGCGGTGAACAGGGCTCCACCCGCCGTGAAGCTGATGCGCCGCCACGCCCGGAGCTGCCGCCGCATCTCGCCGATCCGGGACCACACCCGGCGACCCAGGCCGAGCCCCCGGACCGCGAGGAGTCGGGAGCCCCTCAAGCCGTGGCCTCGGGCTCCACGGGCTGCTTCACAGCGGGGCCTCGACCTCCTCGAGGATCCCTTCGAGGATCTGGGCGGCCTGATCGTGGGCGTCCAGGGTGGCCCCGGAAGTCCCGGTGGGCAGGATGCGGTGGGCGAGGCAGGGGACCGCCAGCTCCCGGACGTCGTCGGGGATCATGTACGTGCGCCCCTGGACCAGCGCGAACGCCCGTGCCGCGCGGAAGAGCCCCACGCCACCCCGGGGGGAGACGCCCATGCGCAGGCGGGGGGTGGCCCGCGTGCGCTCCACGATGGCCATGAGGTAGTCCACGATCGCTGGGTCGGCCTCCACCTGCTCGACGCGCTCCTGGAGGAGGAGCACCTGGGTGGGCGTGAGGACGGGGCGCACACGGTCCATCGCCGGCCCGTCGTCAGACGACTCCATGAGGATGCGCCTCTCGGCCTCGGGCCCCGGGTAGCCGATGGTGATCCGCATGAGGAACCGGTCCAGTTGGCTCTCCGGGAGCGGGTAGGTCCCGTGGTGCTCCAGCGGGTTCTGCGTCGCCATCACCAGGAACGGCCGGGGGAGGTCGTGGGTGGCGTTGTCGATGGTGACGCGGCCCTCCTGCATGGCCTCGAGGAGGCCGCTCTGGGTGCGGGGGGGAGCCCGGTTGATCTCGTCCGCCAGGATCACGTTCGCGAAGATGGGGCCCAGCCGCGTCTCGAACGCCCCGGTCTGGGGCCGGTAGACCGAGACGCCCAGGACGTCGGACGGAAGCAGGTCCGAGGTGAACTGGATGCGCCGGAAGTCGACGCCCAGGGCCCGCGCCAGGGCGTGGGCCAGGGTGGTCTTCCCCACCCCAGGTACGTCCTCGAACAGGACATGCCCCCGGGCGAGGAGGGCCGCGAGGGCCAGACGGACCACCTCGCGCTTCCCGTGGAAGACGGTCTCCACCTCCTGGACCAGGCGGTCGAGGAGCTCCAGCGGGGGACGGGCATCCCCTGGCACGGCGTCGGTCTCGGGCATCGGTGGGTGGGGTGAAGGAGGGGGCCCGGAGGGCTCCCCGGGGCCCGTCGTCCGGCGGCCTGGGCCCAGCCCGAAATAGAACCCGGGGAGCCCCTCGCGGTTCCTTATCCCACAAGGCCGATCGCCTTGACCCCACCCCGGGTCGGCGGGTAGGTTCATCCCCCATATTCCCCGGCGATTCAACGGCCCGTTCCCGCTTCCTTCCACCGGGTCGGCAACGCATCCATACAAGGCGCCCGGGGCCCCGGGCGCGGCTCGCTCCAGGAGCTCAGCGTCGAATGAGAAAGCACTGGCTCGTCGGAGGCGCGGCGGGCGCGATGGCGCTCGCCAGCCTCGCCTTCATCCAGGCTCAGGACGCCCAGCAGGCGGCGGCCCCCGGGGGCGCGGTGGCCTTCGTCGCCCCACAGCCCATCGCGTTCCCCCACAACACCCACGCGGGGACCGAGCCGGGGCAGATGGCCATGGACTGCCAGTATTGCCACTTCTCCGCGGAGCGGTCGGTGGACGCCGGCCTCCCCTCCGTGGACCTGTGCGTGGGGTGCCACCAGGTCATCCCCGGCGCCAACAAGCCCGAGGAAGTGGCCAAGCTGATGAAGTACTGGACCGACAAGCAGCCGATCCCCTGGGTGAGGATCTACAAGACCCCCGATCACGCCCACTACCCGCACATGATGCACATCAACGCGGGGCTGCAGTGTCAGCAGTGCCACGGGGAGGTGCAGACCATGGACGTGATCGCGGCGCCCGACCCCCTCTGGGGAGGCAAGAACATGGGCTGGTGCATCGACTGCCACCGCAAGCAAGGCGCGTCCGACGACTGCGCCGTCTGCCACTACTAGAGGAGACGGCCCATCATGTCCGACGGCATCAAGCGGCGGGACTTCCTGAAGGTCCTGGGCGCCAGCGGCGCCGGGGCGGCCCTCACCGGCTGCTCTCCCCAGAAGGTCGAGCGCCTCATCCCCTACGTGGTGGCTCCCGAGGACATCACCCCGGGCGTCGCCAGCTGGTACACCACGGTGTGCGACGGCTGCGCGGCCCAGTGCGGCATGTGGGTGCGCACCCGCGAGGGGCGCGCGGTGAAGGTGGAGGGGAACCCCAACCATCCGGTGTCCGGGGGCGCGCTCTGCGGCAAGGGCCACGCCACGCTCCAGCATCTCTACAACCCGGACCGGTACGGGGGCCCCATGATCCGGGAGAACGGGACGCTCCGCCCGGCCACCTGGGAGGAGGCGGAGGCGTTGCTGGCCCAGCGCGTCCAGGGCGCGGCGGGGAACGTCCTGTTCATCGCCGGGGCCATGGGCCCGAGCATGTCGGCGCTCGCCGACGCGTTCCTCGGCGCCGTGGGCGGCAGGAGAGTGCAGTACGACGCCCTCTCAGACGCACCGCTGCGCGAGGCGATGCGTCGTGCCTTCGGGACGGACGCGCTCCCGCGCTACGAGCTGGCCGGAGCCCGCTTCCTCGTCTCCTTCGGGGACGACTTCCTGGAGAGCGGCCCGTCGCCCGTGGAATACCACCGGGGCTTCGCGCGCATGAGCGCGGTGGACGAGCACGGCACCAAGGGGCACTTCGTGTACGCCGGTCCCCGGCTCTCCCTCACGGGGCTCAACGCCGACGAGTGGATCCCCATCAGGCCCGGCTCGGAGGCGGCTCTCGCCCTGGGCATGGCTGCGGTGCTGGTGGCCTCCGGGGCCGACGCCGGGCCGTACGCCTCCCTCCTCTCCTCCTTCGACCTGGGCGCCGCCGCGCAGGCGACGGGGGTCGGCGAGGACACCATCCGCGATCTGGCCCAGCGCTTCGTCTCGGAAGGCCCCAGCCTGGCCCTGGGCCCCGGCGTGGGCGCCCACCACCGCAGCGCCACCGCGGCCCACCTGGCCACTCTGGTGCTGAACCACGTGGCGGGAAACGTGGGCCGTACGCTCCACCTCCAGGGCGGGCCGGTAGGCGCGACCCGCCCCTGGGCCGACATGGAAGCGGCCATCGCCGCCATGGCCGGCGGGCAGGCGGGCGTGGTCATGGTGCACGGCGCGAACCCCGCGTACTCGCTTCCTGCGGCTTCGCGCTTCACCGAGGCGGTCGCCGCGGTGGGGTTCAAGGTCTCGTTCGCGTCGGCACCCGACGAGACCTCGGCGCTGGCCGACCTCGTCCTCCCGGACCGCCACTTTCTGGAGTCATGGGGGGATTCGGCCCCGCACCCCGGCGTGATGGCGCTTCGGCAGCCGGTGATGCAGGCGGTCCCCCACTTCGACGCCAAGCAGACCGGCGACGTGCTCCTCTCGGTGGCCTCCCGGCTCGGGCACGCCCTGGGCGGGGCCACGTTCTACGAGTACCTGCGGGGCGCGCACCAGGCGATGCACGGGGCCGACGCCGTAGCCTTCGAGGCTGCGTGGCGTGAGGCGCTCCGGAAGGGCGTCTCGGAGCACCCGGTGGAGGGTGCGGGGGCGGCCGCCGGGCTCCTGGAGCCGGCGGCTGCGGTGTCCTTCGAGGCCCCAGCCCTGGACGGCGATGGGGACTTCACCCTGGTGGTGTATCCGTCGTCGCGCTTCGGCGCCGGCGAGTTCGCCAACTCCCCCTGGATGCTCGAGCTCCCCGACCCGGTGTCCAAGATCGCCTGGCATTCGTGGGTCGAGCTGAACCCCGCCGCCGCCGAGGCCCGGGGGATCCGCGAAGGTGACATCGTCACCGTGGCTTCGCCCCACGGCTCGGTCGAGGTCCCCGTGTGGCTCTACCCGGGAATCCGGCAGGACGTGGTAGCCGTGGCCATGGGCGCCGGACACACCGACTTCGGCCGGTGGGGCACGGGGAAGGGCGCGAACGCCATGGCGCTCCTGCCGGCGGTGGCCGAGCAGCCGTCAGGGGCGTTGGTCACCCTGGCCACCAAGGTCACGCTCACGCCCACGGGGCGCCGGCAGAGACTGGTGACCACCGAGGGCTCGGACAGTCAGCACGACCGGCCCATCGCGCCGGCGGTGGCCCTCGCCGCCCTCGGCCACGGGGCAGGGGAGCACGGGACGGAGGGCGGCCACGGACCCCTCAAGGAGCTCCAGGGCGTGGGCGGCTTCGTCCCGGTGGACGCCGGAGGCGGCAAGCCCGAGGCCTTCCCGCTGGAGGGGGCGCGCTACGGCCAGTATGCGGGCACCGAGGCGAAGGCCCGTTGGGGCATGGCCATCGACCTGGACAAGTGCACCGGGTGCAGCGCCTGCGTCACCGCGTGCCAGGCCGAGAACAACATTCCGTGGTCGGGCGAGGACCAGGTTCTCATGGGCCGCGAGCTCCACTGGATGCGCATCGAGCGCTACTACGAGCACGTGGACGCGACCCACGCGTCCCACGTGGACGTACGCTTCCTCCCCATGATGTGCCAGCACTGCGGGAACGCGCCCTGCGAGCCCGTCTGCCCGGTGTACGCCACATACCACACGCCCGAGGGCGTCAACGCCCAGGTCTACAACCGCTGCGTGGGCACGCGCTACTGCGCGAACAACTGCCCTTACAAGGTCCGAGTCTTCAATTGGTATCGGTACTCGGACGAGAACGTCCCGGAGCCCATGAACTGGCAGTTCAACCCCGACGTCACGGTGCGCACCAACGGCGTGATGGAGAAGTGCTCCATGTGCATGCAGCGCATCCGCGATGCCGAGAATCGCGCCGTGCTGGAGGGGCGGGGCAAGGTGCCCCGCGACGGTGACATCGTCACCGCGTGCCAGCAGAGCTGCCCCGCCGAGGCCATCGTCTTCGGGAACCTCCGCGACCCCGACTCGCGCATCTCCCACGTGGTGCGGAGCGAGCGCACCTACCGGGTGCTCGACGCGCTCATCAACACCCAACCCGGCGTGAACTACCTGAAGAAGGTCACCTTCCACGAGGTGGCTTCCGGAGGGCACCAGTGATGGCGACGGCCACGAAGGAGCGCGGCGCGCTCACCCATCCGGACGTCCACCACCTGTCCGACGTCAACCGCGACGTCCTGAAGATCCTCTCCCGGCCGGGGAAGGGCTGGTGGGCCCTGTTCGCCCTGGCCTGCGCCGGAGTGGGGCTGTTCTTCGGAACCTGGGGCTACCAGCTGTATCGGGGCCTGGGGGTGTGGGGCCTGAACTCCCCGTCCGGCTGGGGAGTGGACATCACCACCTTCGTGTTCTGGGTCGGCATCGCCCACTCGGGGACGCTCATCTCGGCCATCCTGTTCCTGTTCCGGGCCCCCTGGCGCCAGTCGGTCTACAGGCTCGCGGAGGCCATGACCGTGTTCGCGGTGATGACGGCGGGGCTCTTCCCGCTCATCCACCTCGGGCGCGGCTGGCTTGGCTACTGGCTGTTCCCCTACCCGAACTCCCGCTTCCTGTGGCCCAACTTCAAGTCGCCGCTGGTGTGGGACGTGTTCGCGGTGACCACGTACTTCACGGTGTCGGCGACCTTCTTCTTCCTGGGGTGCATCCCCGACATCGCGGCGGCGCGCGATCAGGCCACCGGGCTCCGCAAGAAATTCTACTCGCTCATCTCCCTCGGCTGGCGGGGCACCGACACCCAGTGGCACCACTTCGGCAAGGCGTACATCTTCCTCGCCGCGCTGGCCACCCCGCTGGTGCTCTCGGTGCACTCGGTGGTGTCGTGGGACTTCGCCATGTCCATCGTGCCAGGGTGGCACGCCACCATCTTCGCGCCGTACTTCGTGGCCGGCGCCATCTTCTCCGGCGTTGCCATGGTGATCACGCTGGCCGTGCCCATGAGGAAGATCTTCGGGCTCGAGGCCTACCTCACCATCAAGCACTTCGACGCCCTCGCCAAGCTGGTGATGCTGACGTCGCTGATCGTGCTGTACGCCTATCTGTCCGAGTTCTTCATGGCGTGGTACAGCGGCGAGGAGATCGAGCGGAGCTCCTTCTGGAACCGGCTCTTCGGCCAGTACTGGTGGGCCACCTGGATCATGCTCGTGTGCAACGGCATGGTGCCGGTGCTGCTCTGGTTCAAGCGCGTGCGGCACTCCATCTCGGCGCTCTTCGTCATCTCGATCTTCATCAACATCGGGATGTGGTTCGAGCGGTGGGTCATCATCGTGACGTCGCTCACGCACGAGTACGAGCCGTGGGCGTGGGGCGTGTACCGGCCCAGCATCTTCGAGATGAGCCTGCTCGCCGGGAGCTTCGCATGGTTCGGGTTCTGGTTCCTGCTCTTCACGAGGCTGCTGCCGCCCGTGGCCATCGCAGAGCTGAAGGAAGTCCTCCCGCCGCCGCTGCGCAGGCAGCGCAAGGAGGCCCACTGATGAGCGCGCCCATGCATTCCCTGCTCGCGTCGTACGAGTACCTGGACAGCGCGGTGGACGCCATCGAGGGGCTGCGCAAGGCGGGGTTCAAGAGCCTCAAGGCCTACGCGCCCTATCCCGAGCACCACATCGAAGCCGCCCTGGGATACGGTCAGAGCCCGGTGCGGGTGTTCACGCTCGTGGGCGCACTCACCGGGACCGCCACCGGCTTTGCCTTCACCATCTGGACCAACATGGACTGGCCGCTCGTTGTGGGCGGGAAGCCCCACGTGTCCATCCCGGCGTTCGTCCCGATCGCGTTCGAGATGACGGTGCTGTTCGGGGCACTGTCCACGATCATCGGCCTATTCATCCTCAGCCGCCTCCCGGCCGTGAGGCCGCCGGTGATCTACGATCCCGAGTTCAGCAACGGGCGCTACGGCGTGCACGTGGACGCGCCAGCCGAGCGGGTGGAGGCGGCGCGCAAGATCCTCAAGGCCCACGAGCCCGCCCAACTCCAGGAGAGCACGGAGGCCGCCCATGCGTAACGCGAACGCGGTCCGGATGGCGCTGGCGGCGCTGGCTCTCGCCTCGGCGGCGGGGTGCAAGCCGCTGGACGACGCCATGTTCGCGATCTTCGGGCGGAGCATGCGCGACTCGCGCGCGTTCGATCCCTACGAGAACGTGCGCCCGGCCCCGGTGGGCTCGGTGTCGTTCTCGTCCTCGAACTTCCCCAGCGGTCCGAACGCCGTGAACCTGGGTGAGCCCGACGGCGCGGACGTGGTGCCCTTCACCCAGGTGGACATGGTGCCCATCGGCACGGGGAACGCCGTGGTGCAGAGCCTGGTGAACCCCGTCGCCATGGGCGACACCGCGGCTATGGCCCGCGGCGAGGTGCTCTATCTCCGGCACTGCGCGGTGTGCCACGGCGTGGACGGCGTGGGCGCCACGGCCATCATCGCCGGGAAGCACCCCACGGTGGCGGCCTACAACCTGAGCGGCCCCATCGTCGCCGGGTACGGCGACCCGTACATCTACGGCATGATCCGCGTGGGACGCGGGCTCATGCCCGCCTACGGGTTCCGCATCCCCCACTACGACCGCTGGAAGATCGTGAACTACGTGCGGAGCCTGCAGCTCGCTGCCGGCAACGTGGCGCAGGCCGCGCCGCAGGGAGGAAACTGACATGGCACACATCCACCTCCCCGGCGAAATCTCCGTCCGTTATCTCCCGCGCTCGCCGCGGGCCAACGCCATCTTCGGGGCGCTGTTCGCGGTGGGGCTGGCGAGCTTCCTCCTCCGGCTCACCCAGGACCCGAAGAGCGCGTGGATCTCGTACGTCAGCAACTGGCTCTTTTTCACCAGCATTTCCGCCGGCGCGGTGCTGCTCGCGGTGGCCACCTGGATCACCAAGGCCAAGTGGAACTGGTCGGTGCGCCGGGTGAGCCAGGCCATGGTGGCCTTCCTCCCGGTCGCGTTCGTGCTCCTGCTGCCCATGCTCACGCTCCGGGAGGGGTACTTCCCCTGGATCGAGATGATGGCCAGCGATCCGGTCGTCCAGAAGAAGGCCGCGTACCTGAACGTCCCCTTCCTCATCGTGCGCAACCTGCTGGCGATGGGGCTGCTCACCGGGATGGCGCTCTGGTTCGTGTACCTCGCGCTGCGCCCGGACATGGGACTCTCCGACAAGTCGGAACTGGACGACGCGGGCCGGAAGAGCTGGCGCGAGCGGCTCACGCAGGGTTGGCTGGGCCAGGAGCAGGAGGAGGTGCGGAGCTACAAGGTCATGACCACCATGGCGCCGGCGTTCGCGGCGGTGTACGCGCTGGCGCTGAGCTTCATCTCCTACGACTGGGCCATGAGCCTCGAGCCCCACTGGTTCAGCACCATGTTCGGGCCCTGGTTCTTCATGGGCGGGTTCTGGGGTGGCATCGCCGCGACCATCCTGTGGAGCCTGTACCTGAGGACGAAGCACAAGGACGTGGAGCACTGCGTGGGACTGCAGGTGCGCCACGACCTGGGCAAGCTGGCCTTCGCCTTCACCGTGTTCTGGACGTACCTCTTCTTCTCCCAGTACATCGTGATCTGGTACGGGAAGCTCCCCTGGGAGCAGGCGTGGATCATCCACCGCTCCGAGAACGGATGGGGCACGTACTCGGTCGTCACCATCCTGCTCTGCTTCGTCATCCCCTTCGCCGGCCTCATCGGCCGGAAGGCGAAGATGAAGCCCCCGCTCCTGGCCGGCTTCGCCACGGTGATCCTCACCGGGCTCTGGTTGGAGCGGTACGGGCTCGTGGCGCCGTCGCTGTGGCACGAGGGCGATCCGATCCTCACCGTCTGGCATCCCCTCATCAGCCTGATGTTCCTGGGGCTCTGGCTGGCGTCGGTGCGGTGGTTCCTGACCACGTTCCCCGCCGTGCAGATCTGGCAGCCCATGTCGGACCCGGAGTCGCTGGAGGCCGAGCGGCCCGCCGAGCGCGTGGCCGGGGATTGAGCACGCAGCGTCGCCGTCGCGCAGGGAGGCTGGTCCGGAGGGCCGCCGGGGCGCTCGCCCTGGCGGCCCTTCCGGTCCTCGGGGGGTGCCGGGAAGCGGCGGACGAGGCCTCGCCCGGGCCACCCGTCGTGCACGTGGCGAAGGCCGCGGAGCTCGAACTGCCCGCCGTGTCCGGCGCACCGGCGCGGCTGCGGGTCCTCCAATACGGCCTCGAGCCGGGCTCGGGGCCCGTGATGGGCGAGTGCGCCGTCCTCCTCCTGGACCAGGCCAACGGTGTCGAGTGGCACATCGAGGCCGCCCAGGCGTGGGAGGAGTCGGAGCTCCGGGGCGACACCACCTTCGTGCGCCACACGGTGATCGGCGACTACGTGCCGGGTGACCTGGCGCGCTACGGGATGCAGCCGGGGCAGGTCGTCAGGGTGGACTGCGCGGCGTACGGGGTGCTGGGGCTGGCGAAGTCGGGAGGCTAGCCCCTCACCAAGCGTGATGGTGGAGGGTGGCCCACAACGAAGAACCGGAAAGGCTTATCTTTGTTGGAGTTAGCGTGGTTCAGCGAAGAGTCACGGCTCCAACAGAAGAGGCCTTTCCGGTGAAGAGAATATCGGTC
>DATIKQ010000020.1:0-59720 GCA_035477395.1 Longimicrobiales bacterium | reverse complement strand
CCTTCCTGCGGCAGGTCTTTCAGCTACCGGCCGACATCCTACCAGACCCCGACGCCGGCACGCTCCGGGTCCGCCTCCACGGCATGGCCAACGGGCGCTCCAATCGCGCGCTCGCCGAGCTCTGCCACTTCCTCAACTCCTACGACACCTGCTACCCTGGCACCGACCTCCGCCTCGTCCTCGAAGCCCCAGCGTCGGAACAATGACTTCGCATGTCTGGGGCCCTGAGTATACAGCGGCCCCGGCGGGGCGCGCGATACCCTCGGCACCACCCTCGGCACCGGCCGTCCGGGTGGGCGTCCGCGGGCCCCGATCACGGGCCCGCGCGTGCGCCGCTCAACTTCCGGAGAGTGCGACCGATACTCTCCTCAGCGGCCGGAAATGGGCCGGTCACCGCGAGGGGCCCCGCGCCCCACGGAGCAAGGAAGCTCCGGTATCCACTCTCAATGGAAGGAGAGATCCCCATGCGCATCAACACCAACGTCTCGTCGCTGAACACTCAGCGGGTCCTGGGCCAGACGAACGCCGCCGCCGCCAAGCAGATCGGCCGGCTCTCCTCCGGCTTCCGGATCAACAGGGCCGCCGACGACGCCGCCGGCCTCGGGATCGCGAACAAGCTGCGTGCCGACGTGCGCTCGATGCTCCAGGCCGGCCGCAACGCCGAGCAGGCCACCTCCATGCTGCAGGTGATGGAGGGCGCGACGACCCAGATCTCCAGCATCCTCGAGCGGATGAAGGAGCTGGCGACGCAGGCGAACTCCGCATCGTCCGGTGCCGACAACGGGGCGGGGAAGACCCAGCTGCAGGCCGAGTTCACCGCGCTGCGGAGCGAGCTCGACCGGATCGTCAGCACGACCACCTTCAACGGCCAGACCCTGCTCGCCGGCGGGTTCGGCAGCAAGGTGAACACGGCCGTCGGGGCCAGCACCGTCCTGGCTGCCGGCACGAGCGTGTACGGCGCGGACATCAACGGGACCGCGGCCGGCACGTACACCGTCACCAACGCCGCGGCGGGCACGATCACCATCGCCAAGGGCGGCACGAGCCAGAGCGTGGCGGTCGGAAGCGACGGCGCTCAGGACGTCGAGTTCTCGGCGTTCGGGATCACCCTGAAGCTCGACGCCAACTACGACGCCGGCGCGGACGCCACCGTCGCGGGCGACCTCGTGGTGGCAGCCACCGCGTCCGGCGACTTCATGGTGTCGTCCTCCGCCCAGTACGGCGGGCTCGACCTCGTGAGCTTCACCGCGGTGGACGTGGACTCGACCACGCTGGGCATCAGTGCCGACACCCTGGCCACGCAGTCGGGCGCCCAGACCGCGCTGGCGAACCTCGACACGGCCATCGGGTTGGTGAACACGGCCGTCGGCAAGATCGGTGCCGCGCAGAACCGGCTCGAGTACGCCTTCAAGAACGTGCAGACCGCGGTCGAGAACACCGCTGCGGCCGAGTCCACCATCCGCGACGCCGACATGGCGGCAGAGATGACGGAGTTCAGCCGGGTGCAGATCCTCCAGCAGGCCGGTACGGCGATGCTGGCGCAGGCCAACCAGGCCCCGCAGGGGATCCTGCAGCTCCTGCGGTGACCCCGGGGGGGGGTTCCTCCCTGGTCGTACGGAAGAGGCGCCGGGCCCCAGGCCCGGCGCCGGCTTCCGTTCCCCGGGACCTCAAGTCGACGTCTCGGGCGGCCGATCCTCAGGGCGTAGGTGAGTGCCGAGAGACCGACAGGGGAGTCCGAAAGCGACATGGCGACCGATCCCATCGCATCGTTCAGCGGTCTGGCGAGCGGCATCCAGTGGCGTGACCTGGTGGACCAGATCGTCCAGGTCGAGCGGAGGCGGGCCGTCCTGGTGGAGGCGCAGGTCACCAAGGTGCAGACGCGCTCGGCGGCCTGGCTCACCGTCCAGCAGAAGCTCGGGGCCGTCCAGGCCGCGGTAGAGGGGCTGGCGGACGGATCGCGCTTCGACGTCTACGCCACGGCGATCGCGGGGAGCGGGCTGCGCGCCTCCGCGTCGGCCGACGCGTCCCCGGGGTCCTACGCCGTCGAGGTGCTCAGCCTGGCGGCGGCCGAGAAGCTGGGGAGTGACGTGGTGGCCTCGTCCTCGGAGGCCCTCGGCGTCTCCGGGCAGTTCTGGATCAACGGGACGGGGATCACGGTCGACGCGGGCGACTCGCTCTCCGAGGTGGCCTACGCCATGAACGCGGCGAACACGGGGGCCGCCGCCACGCGCGTCACGGCTTCCGTGGTCGGCTCCGGCGGCGGCCATCAACTCGTGCTCACCAGCCAGCGCACCGGGGCGGCGGGGATCGACCTGGTGGACGGACCCGACGGGGTGGCCCGGGCGCTCGGCTTCGCGGACACGAGCACGGCCCTGAAGCACGCCACCTCCGACGGAGGGCTGAGTGACGCCTTCATGGCGAAGGGCACCGCCGTGTCCACGCTCCTGGGGATCACGGGCGCCGCCACGGGTAACGTGACGCTCGGCCCGCCCGGGCGCACGTTCGTCGTGGCCGTCGATCTCGCGGACGACCTGGAGGAGATCGCGCAGGCCATCAACGACGCGGCAGGACTGGCGGGCAGCAGTGTGTCGGCCGCGGTGGTCACGGACACCGTGGACGGCGAGGTCGCCTACCGGCTCGACATCAGCGGTACCACGACCGTCGTGGACGCGAACGGAGTCCTGGAGGCGCTCGGCGTGGTCGAACGGGGGCGGTCGGCGGTGTCGCAGGAGTTGACCGCAGGGACGGCCCTCACCGCAGGAGGGTCACCCGCGAGCGCGAGCACCGACCTGACCGCGCTCGACGGAGGACCCCAGATCGGGGACACGCTCACGGTCGCCGGCACGAAGCGCGACGGTACGGCGTTCTCACTGACGCTCACCGTGGACGGCGTGGGAGATCCCGCCGCCGGTGAAGTGAGGACGGTGGGGGACCTCATCACCGCGCTCGAGGGCGCGGGCGGCTTCGACGACGAGGCGAGGGTCGAGATCGGAGGGGACGGCAAGCTGGTCGTCACGGACCTCACCGGCGGCTCGAGCCGGCTGGCCCTGAGCATCGTCGCGAACAACCAGGGCGGCGGCACCCTCGACTTCGGCGACTTCGCGACGACCACGGTAGGCCGTCAGCGCCGGATCGTGGCGGGGGCGGACGCGGCCGTGCGGGTGGACGGGGTCTACGCCACGAGCACGACGAACAGCATCAGCGACGTGATCCCCGGCGTCAGCCTGTCCGTCACCGCGCCGACCACCGAAGCGACCGTGGTCACCGTGTCGCGGAACGTGGACGCCGTGGTCAGCTCGGTGCGGACCCTGGTGAGCGCGTACAACGAGGTCGCGACCTTCGTGACCGACCAGTTCACGGGGGGGAAGGGGTCGTCCAAGCCCCTCGCTGGCGACAGCACCCTGAGGGGGATGCTGTCCTCGCTGCGGTCCACGGTGCAGACGGTGCTCACCACCGGTGTGGGGGGCTCCTGGACGCGCCTCGGTGACCTCGGGATCACGATCCAGAGGGACGGCACCTTCGAGCTCGACGAGAGCACCCTCGAGGCCGCGCTCGAATCGGATCCCACCGCGGTGAGGCGGCTCTTCGGCCTGCACGGCTCGGCCACCGGGGCCGGTCTGCGCTACGTAGGGAGCTCGGACGCCTCGGTTTCGGGCACGTATACGGTGGCGGTCACGTCGGCGGCGGCGCAGGCGTCCGCCCAGGGGAGCGCCAACCTGGCGGACGGCTTCGGGGCCGCGGACGACACGTTGACGATCACCGATCTGGGGACGGGCAAGGGCTATTCCGTCGCCCTGACGACCGGGGCTTCGGCCGCGGCAGTGCTGGCGGCGGTCCAGGCCGAACTGGCAACCCCCCTCGCCCACACTGTCGCCTCGTCCGCGGCCCTGACCACGGACGTGGGGGGGACCGCCGCGACCGAGGACACGACCTGGGGGGCCCTCTTCCAGGCGGGCGTGTCCGCGGGCGTCGCCGACGGCGACGTGATCACGGTGTCGGGGGCGCGCGCGGACGGCACCTCGTTCTACGAGACGCTCACGATCACCGACAAGGACACGCAGACGCTCGGCCAGTTGAAGGATCTGATCCAGAACGCGGTGGGGAGCGACGCGACGGTGGAGCTCGGTGGCGACGGGAAGTTCCTGGTCACCGCGAGTGCCACGGGATCGAGCCTCCTGGAGTTGACGTTGAGCGCGGACCTCGCGGCCGGCACGCTGGATCTCTCCACCGCGGTGACGCGGGAGGGGCGCGCCGCGGCGCGGATCGACGCCTCGCTGGTGGGCGGCGCGCTCCGGTTGGTTCACCAGGACTACGGGTCGACCGTGGGATTCAGCATCGCCTACGGGAATCCCGGTACCGATTCCGAGCTGGGGTTCGGGGCGAGCGGGACCGAGTTCCGGGGCACGGACATCGCCGGAACCATCGCCGGTCTCGCGGCCGTGGGGCAGGGGCGGATCCTCACGGGCGCGGAGGGAGGGGCCACCGAGGGGATCATGGTGGAGATCGAATCCACCTTCACGGCGGGTACGGTGATGTTCAGCCGCGGCATCGCGTCTCTCCTCGATCTGGCTCTGACGCCGCTCCTGGGCACCGACGAGGGGTCCATCACCGCGATCATGGCGGCGCTCGACGATCGCGTGGCCTCGCTGAACGATCGCGTGGACGAGATCGACGCGCGCCTCGAGTCCCGCCGATCGGAGCTCATCCGGCGCTTCACCGCGATGGAGCAGGCCATGGCCAAGGCACAGAACCAGTCGGCGTGGCTGTCGTCGCAGATCGGGACGCTGGCCGGATGGAATTCAAGTGGGGACAGTTGAGCGACGAGACTTGGTGTGAGGAGTACCGTCCCAGGAGGAGCGTGATGTACAGCCCGCAGCGTCCCCAGGCTTATCTGGACAACGA
Organism: Longimicrobiales bacterium; assembly: GCA_035477395.1. Taxonomy (GTDB): domain Bacteria; phylum Gemmatimonadota; class Gemmatimonadetes; order Longimicrobiales; family Gaopeijiaceae; genus SZUA-318. The sequence continues at coordinate 54,818 of DATIKQ010000020.1, read as the reverse complement.
GGTCCTGAGCGCGTCCCCGGAGCGCCTCGTCCCCCTCACCTACGAGGGGATCCTCCGGCACCTCAAGCGTGCCGGCATGCAGATCGGCGCCGGGGACATCGAGGGGAAGAGCCAGAGCCTCCAGAAGGCATTGGATCTGGTGTACGGGCTGATGGGCTCCCTGGACTTCGAGGCCGGGGGGGAGCTGGCAGGGCGACTGGACAGGCTGTACGGCTTCTTCGCCGCCGAGATCCTCGCGGTCGGTCGGAGCCTCGACCGCGCCCGGCTCGAGCGCCTCGTGGGCCTGATCGCCCGCCTGCACGAGGCCTGGGACGAGGCCGCCCGCCAGGTCTCGATGGGCCACGCGGGGCGGAGCTCCGGCCACTGATGTCCGGACTCTTGGAGGGGTGGCGCCGGTACCTCTCCCTCCTGGAGCGGCAGGAGGCGTGCCTCACCGGACCGGACCTCGACCTCGAGGGTTTCCAGGCGCTGGCCCTGGAACGCGCGCAGGTCGCCGGCCTGATCGAGGAGGCCGGGCGCCGTAGCGGACCCCTCCGTGGCGAGGACCGGGCTCGCGCGCGGGCGCTGGCCCAGGTCTGTCGGGAGAGGGATCAGGTGGTGCTGGAGCGCCTCTCGGAACTCCGCGGTGCCACCGCCCGTGCGCTCAGGAACGCCCGCGAGCGCACGGCCGGCCGGGACGGCTACCTCGCCGGTGCCCATGCCCGGGCCGTCACGTCCCCTTCGCTGATCGATCTCCGTCGCTGACGCGGCGGTGCCCCCCCGGGCCACCGGCTCCCCCGGGTCCCCTGCGGCGGGGGCCGCCCGAAGGGCCGCGCTCCCCCATCGGCGCGCTCAAGCCTGCCCCGAGGCATGCCGAAACCTCAGGGAGGGCAACCAGGGAGATCGGGAGATGCGACCATCCACCTTCGCTGAGGCAGGCTGGGCCGGAGCGGGTGCCGCGGCACCCTCGACCGGCCGACGTGGCGTGGCCCACGCGGGGGACTCCCTCGTGCGCGAGCGCCTCGCCGCATTCCAGCGCTACGCCGAGCTGGTGGCCGCGCAGGAGGCCGCCGTGGAGTCGGGCGACCTAGACGGGGCCGAGGCGCTGCTGGACCGGGCGGCGGTCCTCCAGGCAGAGCTCGGTCCGGCTTTCACGACGGCCGTTCCCCTCGACGGTTCCGGGGATGCCGCGACCGAGCTCTCCCACCTGCTCAGGGGCGCCCTGAGCACCAGCGAGAGGATCCAGGCGGGTCTGCACGCGCTACGTGCGGAGACGGCCCTGTCCGTGCGCCGGGCCGTCGCGGGGCAACGGACCGTCCGCGGCTACGCCCCCCCCGCCGCTACCGACGCGGGGGCGGGTGTCGACCTCAGGCTCTGAGGCCCGGGCGCCTCGTCGGCCGCGCTCCGGGTCCCGGCGCGCCGGCGTGGGTGGCCGGGCGCCACGATCCCTGCGACGACCTGTTAAGTCCCCCCCGTGAGGTGCCGAACCTCGGTTCAGGAAGGCAGAACAGGAGGCAAGGAGCATGTCGATCCACAAGATCGGTTCCGATTTGGTGCGGCCCCTCCCCGAGCGGGGGGGAGCCCAGGGCCGGAAGGCCCAGTGGGAGCCGGCCGCCCAGGAGGGCAGGCCGGGGCGGGCGGACCACGTCGGGCTGTCGCCCGAAGGCCTCGCCCTGGCGCGGGGGGCCCCGGAGGCCGCCCCTGCCCTGTCCGAGGAGCGCCTCGAGGTCCTCCGACAGAGGGTCGCGGGTGGCTTCTACGATGACCCCCCGGTGGCCGAGGAGGTGGCACATCGCCTCCTTGCCAGTGGCGACCTGGACCTGCCCCGGTGACGTCCGGGAAGCACCCGCGGAGGCACGCATGAAGATCCTCGTGGTGGACGACTCTGCGACCATGCGGCGCATCGTCGTCAATTCGCTCAACCGCATCGGCTTCCTGGAGTGTCTGGAGGCCGGGGACGGGACGTCGGCCCTGGAGTCGTTCGACGCCTCCGTGGACTTCGTCATCACCGACTGGAACATGCCCAACATGAGCGGCCTCGATTTCGTCAGGGCGCTCCGGTCGCGCGAGGACGGCAAGAGGGTGCCCATCATCATGGTCACCACGCGCAGCGTCCGTGAGGACATCGTGCAGGCGGCCCAGGCGGGCGTGAACAACTACATCGTCAAGCCTTTCACCCCCCAGGTGCTCAAAGAGAAGATCGACGTCGTCCTGGGCGCGGGGGCCGCATGACGCCCGCGGAGGCCGTGCGCCGCCGGGAGCTCCTGAGGGACTCCCAGGCCACCTTGAGGCAGGTGGAGAGCGTGCTCTCCGGGCTGGGGTCCCCGAGCGCGGCCGGGGGCGACCGCCAACAGCGCGTCGAGCGCGTGGTGAGCACCCTGGAGGGCCGGCGGGCGGGCCTGCGGGATCTCGTGTGGGTCCTGGTGAATACGTACGTCGAGATCACCAGCGTCGTCGAAGCGCTGCGGCGCAGCCGGGGCCTCATGGAACAGGCGGCCATGGAGCGGCTCCAGAGCACGCACGAGAAGCTGGCCGAGGTGTCGTCGGCCACGGAGATGGCGGCCACGGGGATGCTGGACGGGCTCGACCGCGCGCTGGCCCTGGTGGACCGCCTGGGCGGCTCCGCCGCCGCGGACACGGACGGGGAAGGCGACGTCCGCGAGCAGCTCCGGGACGAACTCCACGCGATGATGAACCTCCTCCAGTTCCAGGACCTCACCTCGCAGCAGCTCGGCTACGCCAACGGTGTGCTGCTCGACATCGAGCAACGGATGGTGGAGTTGAGCCGCGTCTTCGACCTGCGGTGGCTGACGGGCGACGACGGCGCCGCCGGGGAGCCGCAGCCGGAGCGGGAGCCGTCGTGTCCGGTGACGTGTGACCCCCATGCATCGCACTTCAACGCCGAGAGCCGTCAGGCGCTGGCCGACGAGATCTTCCGTTAGCCGGGCGCCGTGGCCCAGCCGGGAGGGGCGACGATGACCAGCGTGACCGCGGTCCCAGCTTCGCCGTCCCCCCCGCTGGCCGGCCGGCTCCGGGGGTCGCTGGAGGGGGCGGTGGTGGGGCAGGAGGACGTGGTGGAGCGCGTCCTCGTGGCGCTGCTGGCCGGGGGCCACGTTCTCCTGGAGGGCGTGCCCGGCCTCGCGAAGACGCTCTTGGTGCGGACGCTGGCACGTGCCGTCCAGGCCGACTTCCGACGCATCCAGTTCACGCCGGACCTCCTCCCCGCCGACATCCTCGGATCCCTGGTGCTGCGTCCGGAGGGCGGCGGCTTCGCCATCTCGCCCGGGCCCATCTTCTCTCATCTTGTCCTCGCCGACGAGATCAACCGGGCCCCGGCCAAGGTGCAGTCGGCGCTCCTCGAGGCCATGGAGGAAGGTCAGGTCACCCTCGGGGGTCGCACCCTCCCCCTGCCCGAGCCGTTCATGGTCCTGGCGACCCAGAATCCGCTGGAGCACCACGGCACCTACCCGCTGGCCGAGGCTCAGCTCGACCGCTTCCTGATGATGGTGAGGGTCGCCTATCCCGACGCGGACGCGGAGCTCACCGTGCTCCGGAGGGCGCTGGCCCCCGCGGCTCCCTCCCCTCCTCCGGTCGCCACGGCGGCGGACGTCGTCGCCGCCCGGCGGGAGGTGCGGGCCGTGCGCGTGGAGGAGGGACTCCTGCGCTACGTCCTCGCGATCGTGCGCGCGACCCGCGACCCCTCGTCCGTCGGCGCGGCGGAGATGCGCGGTCTCGTGTCGCTCGGGGCGTCCCCGCGGGCAGGGCTCGCGTTGGTCGCCTCGGCCCGCGCGCGGGCCTGGCTGCTCGGACGCGACTACGCCACCCCCGATGACGTGAAGGTACTCGCCCCCGACGTCCTGCGGCACCGGGTGATCCTGGCCTACGAGGCGGGCGTGCGCGGCGTGGACGCGGAGCAGGTGGTGGCCGCGGTGCTCGACAGGGTGGAGGTCCCTTGAGCGGGGCGGGAGCGGAACTGGACCGCCTCGAGCTCGACGCGGTCGGGCTGGCGGACGCCCTCCTGGCGGGGGCGTCTCCCTCCGTATTCCGGGGCGACGGCATGGAGCCTGCGGGGCTGCGCCCCTATGTGCCCGGGGACGACGTGCGGTCCCTGGACTGGAGGGTGACAGCGCGCGCGGGGAAGCCCCACGTGCGCGAGCGGATCGAGGAGCGGGCCGTGGAGCTCAGGATCGTCCTCGATCGCTCGGCTTCGCTCCTCAAGCGGGGTCACGCCTCCGCGGCCCGGGCGGCGCGTGATACCGCCGCCACCCTCGCTGCGGCCGGGTGCCGCCAGACGCGCCCCACCGCGCTCCTACAGTTCTCCGAGAGCGTAGGCGGAGAGGTCGAGCCCGGCTCCGGCCGGGGCCACCTCCGGCGGCTCCTGTCGGCGATCCACGCGCCGTTCCCTCCGGGGCACGGCACCGGGATGGCCAGGGCGTGCGATCGCCTGGCGGGGACGCTCCGGTTCCGCACCCTGCTCATGGTGATCTCGGACTTCCTCCTCCCGGCCGAAGAGTGGATGCGCGCGGCCTCGGCGCTCGCCCGGATGGCCCGCGCGCACGACGTCGTTCTCCTGCGGGTGCGGACGCGGGGCCCGGGTGCGCTCCCGAGCGTGGGCCGGGTGCGGATCCGCGATCCCGAGTCGGGGGAGGTCCGGGTCGTGGACCCGGGCCCGGCGGCCCGGCGGCTCCTCGAGGGTGCGGAAGAGGAGCGGGAGGCCCGTTGGCGCGGGTTGGTCCGGGCGCCGGGGGTGACGCCCGTGGAGCTCGCGCCCGACGGGAACCTGGTCACGCAGCTCGCCGCGGGGCTCGCGATGCGGCACAGGAGGGGGGCGTGAGCCCCTGGATGACGGTCGTCCCGGCCACGACGATCCTGCTGGCGGGGGTGGCGGCGGACCAGGGCGCTCCCTCGAGCGAGGGCGGTCGGCCCGGGCCGGCCGCCCCGGCCGTGCGGGTCCTCGATCGCATGCTCAGCCCCCCGGCCCCCGAGGCCGGTGAGGTCGCCCATGAGACCGTGGTCGTGTGGGCCCCCGAGGGCGTGCGCCTCCGCATCGCGGACGCGGGGGGGGCGGGCCCCTCGGTGGAGCGCTTCGGCGCCTGGAGGGCGGTGCGCGTTCCGGATGGGGCCGGGGTCGCCTGGACCTTCTCCGCGCCGTTGGTGGCCTGGGCCGCCGGGGTGCGTTGGGGCCCGGCCCTGCGCGTGGAGCGCGTCGGCCCCGCCGGCGCCGTCCTCACGCTGCGGGCGACGAGGTTCGAGGCGTCGTCTCCGCTCGCGGGCGGCGCGGACGACGGTGCGCCCGCGCCCCCGGAGGGGCCCCTCGACCCAGGGCGCCGGGCATGGCCCGGCGCGCTCGGCGCGGTCGCGGCGGCGGCGCTCCTCGCGGGGTTCGCCAGGAGTCGGCGGCCCGTGCGGGCCGAACCGCCGGAGGAGGGCGTCGCTGCCCCCGTGGAGGAGGGAGGTCCCACGGTGCGGGACGTCCTGGTCGGCGCCGCCGAGGAGCCCGCCGAGACGGCGGTGCGGATCGCGGATCGACTGCGGGCCCACCCGAGGTCGCGCGCCGCCGGGGTCCGGCCCGCGCTCACCGCCGAGGAGGCCGCCCGGCGCCTCGACGACGAGGCGCTGGAGAGGGCCCTCCTCCTCGCCGACGCGGTCAAGTTCGGCCGGTATGCGCCCCCGGCGGAGGAGGTCCTCGACGTCGGGCGCGCCGCGGCCGATGCCCTGGACCGGGCGGGGGGGAGGTGCCGTGGTTGAGTTCGCCTGGCCCCTCGTCCTGGCCGCTCCGCTGGTGGCCGCCCTCGCGCTCCGGCTCGTCCGCGCCCGGGAGCGCGGCGTCGAGGTCCCCGGCCCGTGGCCCGAAGGCTTCGGCGCCGCGGGCCCGTCCCTGGTGGACGCCATCCCCATCGTCCTCCGCTGGGGGGCGGTGGCCGCGCTGACCCTCGCGGCCGCGGCGCCCGTCCGCACCGTCCCGGGGCCGGTGACCGGGCCGCCGGGCGCGGCCCTGATGATCGTGCTGGACGTCTCCCCCTCGATGGCCACGGCGATCCCGGGCGCAGGCACGAAGCTGGACGCGGCGCGCGCGGAGATCCTCCGCTTCCTCGACGGGAGGGAGACCGACGCCGTGGGGCTCGTCACGTTCGGCCTGGATGCGGTCGTGCGCGTCCCGTCCTCGGTCCGGCGTGAGGGGCTTCGCCAGGCGCTGGTCGCCGCGGCGCCCGGGGACCTGGGCGACGGCACCGCCCTGGGCGTGGCGCTGGGGCTGGCCTCGGACCGCCTCCGTGCCGTCGAGGCGCCGTCGCGGGTCGTGATCCTCGTCACGGACGGGGAGGGGAACGCGGGGGCCCTGGACCCCGTCACGGCGGCGCGCGCGGCCGGAGCCCTCGGCCACCGCGTGCACGTGGTGGACGTCTCCGGGGACGGCGCCTCCGGCGGCCTCCTCGCCTCGGTGGCCGAGGCCGGGGGGGGCCGGCACCACCCCGTGGCGGACGCGGCGGGCCTGGACCGCGCGTACCGGGAGATCGACGCGCTGGAGCGCGCACCGCTGGCCGGGGGCGCCGGGACGTCCAAGGTCCCGGCCGGGGCGCCGCTCGTCTGGGTCGCCCTGGCGCTGGTGGGCCTCGAGCGGGCCCTGCGAGCGAGCCCGTGGGGTGCCATCCCATGACCTGGCCTCCTTCCGGCGCGTGGCTCCTGGCGCTGCTCCTCCCCGCGGCCGTGGCCGGCGTGGACCTGGCCCGACGCCGCCGGCTCGCGCGGCTCGGAGCCGCCCTCGGACTTCCCGGCCTGGAGCGTGCGGAGCGGCCCCGCAGCGCGCTCGTCGTGGCTGCTACGCTGCTGGGCGTTCTCTCCGTGCTGGCGCCGCGGCAGGGAGAGCCGTCGTCCCCGGCGGCCACCGCAGGCGGCCTCCGGGGAGGGGGGGCGGGGGCGGAGGGCGGCGTTCCCGACCTCGTCCTGGTGGCGGACGTGTCGCTCTCGATGGCGGCCGGCGACGTCCGCCCGGACCGGTGGAGCGCGGCCCGCCGGGCCGCCCTGCGCCTCGCGCTCGGCCGTGAGGATCGGAGGGTCGGGCTGGTCGCCTTCGCTGCGTACGCCTACGTGCTCGTCCCGCCGACGAGGGACCTCGGGCTCGTCGCGCTCCACCTGGACGGTCTCGACCCGGGGGCGGTCACCGCCCAGGGTTCGGATCTGGCCGCCGGCCTCGAGGCCGCCCTCGAGGTGCTCGCGTCCGGGGACGCGGCGGGGGATGGGGGTGCCGTGGTCCTGCTCAGCGACGGGGAGGGCTTCCAGGAGGACGCCGCGCTCGCCGCGGCCCTGGAGCGGGCCGTGAGCGGAGGTGTGGTCGTCCACGCCGTCTCCGTGGGGACGGAGGAGGGTGCGGGCGTGCCGGGCGCGGAATTTCAGGGCGGGGTGACGAGGGCGCGCCTCGACGTGCTCCGGCGCATCGCCGCCGGGACGGGGGGGAGCGTCGTGGACGCGGCCGACGGCGCCGGGCTGGCGGCGCTCGCGGACGGAGGCGGGGGCGCCGCGGCGCCGGGGGCCTCCCGGGGGCCGGGGAGACCTTCCCCGTGGCCGCCCCTGTTCGCGCTGCTCGCCCTTGCCGCGCTGCTCGCCGAGGACGCGGTGGGACGCCTCGCCGCGCGGGCGGCCCGGTGAACGCCGGGCGCCTCCTGCCCGTGGCCCTGGCGGTCGCGTTCCCGGTGGTGCTCGTGGCGGGTGCGCGGGTGGACTCCGCGTTGGGGGACCCCGGGCGGGCCGCGTACGCCGAGGGTCTGCGGTGGCTCGCCCAGGAGGACCCGCGCGCTGCGGCGGCGGCGTTCCAGGAGGCGACCGCGTCCGCGGATCCGGAGTTCGTGCGGCGGGCCTGGCACAACCTGGCGCTGGCGCATCTCGAGGCTTCCGCGGGGGCGGAGCCGGAGCCCCGCACGGAGCATGCGCGGAGCGCGGTCGCCGCGGCGATGGAGGCCATCCGGCTCGGGACCCGGACACCCGGGGTCCGGCGGAACCTGGCCCTCGCGCTCCGGATCGCCGGGGAGTCCGGGGACCAAGTCGGACCTCCGGACGCCGGTCGAACGGACGGCACGGACGAGAGAGTCGGCGCGGACGGGGAGGGCGCGGAACGCGCTCCGCGAGCACCCGTGGGCGGGGAGCCGGCCGGGTCGGCTGGACCGGCCCGCATGAGCGCGAGCGAGGCCGGCCGAATCCTGGACGCGCTGAGGAGCGGCGAAGGCACGCGGGCCGCGGCCGGGATCCTCGCGGGTCCCGGGGCGGCGCACAGCGAAGCGACGAAGCGGAGGGGGCCACCATGGTGAACCGGAGTGTGGCGCGCGTCGTGGGCGTGGGCTTCGCGGCGGCCGTCGTGGCCGCCGTCGCGGCCCTCCCGCTCGGAGCCCAGGGACCCGGCGTGACGGCGGGCGTGCGGCCCGCGAAGGTGCGGGTGGGCGGGACGTTCGTGGTCACGGTGCGCGTGACGGGCGCCTCCCGGCCCGACGCGGTCGAGATCCTCGAAGCGCCGGGCGGCACCGTGGAAGGCGTGCGGGACCGGGCGTCCTGGTCCGTGGGCCCCGCCGGCGCGGTGGCGGTGGTCGAGACGGACTTCGTCCTCCGGGCGACCGCCGCCGGCAGGGTGTCGCCCGAGCGCGCCGTGGCGGTCTTCGGAACGGACAGCGTGTGGGTGGACGTCCCCCGGGTCCAGGCCGAGGCGGCGGCGGTGCTCCCCGAGCCGGAGTCCGCCCCGCGCCGGGCCGACGACAGGGACGTGCCGGTGCAGGACCGGGCCGTGCCGCCACCCGGGTCGGGGCGCACCGGGAACCGGCCGTATCCGCTGGTGGGATATCCGCCGTACGGGTCGCCGGGAGTCGCGGTGCCGTACGGGGTTCCGCCCGGCGGTGCCGTCCCCCCGGGAGGTCAGCCCTCCGCGGGAGCAGGCTACCCGCAGGGGACCCCGTACCCGCCGGGCTCGGCGTACCCGCAGGGGTACCCGTACCCCGGGGGCGCGTCCCCGTGGGGCAATCCGTACGGTCCCAGCGGCTGGGGGGTGGCTTCCCCCGGACGGGGGTGGATGACCCAGGCCGACGGCGACCCGGCGTGGCCCGAGCTGATCCCGCGCCTCGAGCGCTACGCGACCACCACGCAGGACGACAACGGGTTCGTGTCGCTGCAGGCCGGGGTGACCCCGGAGCGGGTCTTCGAGGGGCAGCAGGTCACGCTGGTCGCCACCGCGTCGTTCCTGCCGGAGGCGCTGGCCCGCATCAGCGCCCCCGAGCTCTTCCCCCCGACCGCGCGGGACGCGTGGTCCGTGGACGTGCCCTACGCGCCGCCGGTGCCCGCCGCGTCGGGCGGGAGAGTCGGGGAGGCCCACACGCTCATGCGCGCCTTCTTCCCCGTCAACGCAGGGACCTTCCAGGTCGAGCCGGTCCGGCTCCGCTTCGGCCTCGGCGCGGGCGGCGCCTCCCACGTGCCGCCCGAGGAGCTCGCCACGGCGCCCGTGACCGTCGAGGTGATCCCCGTCCCGAGGCAGAGGGCGCCGCCCGGGTGGAGCGGCGCCGTCGGGCGCTTCAGGGTGGCCGCCTGGGTCGAGCCCAACGTGGTGGCCTGGGGCGAGGCCGCATACCTCACCGTGGAGGTGTCGGGCGCGGGGAACGTGCAGGCGCTCCCCCGACCCGATCCCGGGCCCGTCTGGGGGGGAGAACTCCGCCCGGTGGGCGAGCGGGCGATGGTGGAGGTGCGCGACGGCGTGGTGGGGGGCGTCAAGACGTTCACCTGGCTCGTGGTACCGCTCGAGGCGGCGCCGGTGCGCATCGGCCCCGTCATCTACTCGTTCTTCGATCCCTGGGTGGGCGGCTTCGGGCAGGTGGCGTCGGAGGAGGTGATCCTCGATGCACGGCCGATCGGGGACGCCGCGCACGCGCCGGGTGGCGGATCGGGTGCGACCGCGCGGGCTGGTCTCTCCTGGACGCCGCCCTGGGTCGGCGGCGAGGGGCCCACCGCCCGGTCGGGCGCCGAGGGCGGGCCGGCGCCCCCCCTGCGCGCCGGCGCGCAGGCGGCGGGAGGGGGCCCCGCCCGAGGGGCGCGGGCCGCGCCGCCTCCGAGCTCCGCGACCGCACGCGGGGAGGCGGATGCGCGGGACGCGTTGCTCGCGCTGGCCGCCGACCGGGACGACCCCTCGGGCTGGCTGCGGCTGGCCGCCGCGTTCGGCACGGCGCGCCCGGGCGAGGGGTGGCGGGAGTGGGCGCTCCTGGCGGGGGTGCGCCGGGCCCCGCGGGATGCATCGCTCCGGGCCGCGCTCGCCGCCGCCGGGGGGGCGGCCCCCGCGGGCGTGCCCTTCCTCCCGCTCACCTCGGCGGAGGCCCGCAGGGCCGGGATCGCCCTGGGCGGGGCGGGCGGGGCCGCCCTCCTTCTCGGGCTCGTCGGGGGGGCGGCCGCGCGGCGGGTGAGCGCGCCGGTCGGTGCCTTCCTCCTTTTGGGGGCGGCGCTCTCCGCCGCGCCCTGGCTCGCTCCGTCCGTCCGCGAGGCCGCGGTGGTCGTCGAGGGCCCGGTCCGCCTGAGGCCGGACCCGGCGTGGGCGGCCGACCCGGGCCGGGAGATCGCTCCGGGGACTCCGGTCACGGTCCGCGGCGAGCACGGCGCGTGGGTCCAGATCGCCCTCCGCGGAGGGGAGTCGGGCTGGGTGGAAGCCTTCCACGTCGTGCCCCCGGAGCCTGGCCTGGCCCGCTGACCCGACGGGCGCTCACGGTGCCTCAAGGGGGGGGCGCGCGCGACCGATAATCTGGGGTGACGCACACCCCTCCCTGCACCCGCACCCTCATGGCACGCATACCCATCGAAGCCATCTCGCCGGGGGCGGTCCTCGCGAAGGACGTGCGCGACCGGCAGGGGCGACTCCTGCTCTCCTCGGGGCGCGAGCTGACGGCGCGCACCCTGGAGAGCCTTCGCTTCTGGGGCGTCGGCTTCCTCGACGTGCTGGGGGACGTCCAGGTCCCGGAGGCCGAGGCCGCCGTGCCTCCCGAGATCCTGGCCCGCGCCGCCGCGGAAGTTGAGGAGCACTTCGCGAACGCGGGCCCGGCCCACCCGTTCCTCGACGCCCTGCGGAGGCTCGCGGCGGAGCGCCGCGCTCGGGAGCTCTTGACCGGGCAGGAGATCCGCCCATGAACGCCACGGAGCTGGTGTCGGGGCACGTCCGCCTCTCCTCCCCGCCGCTGGTGTACGGGCGCCTGATGGAGGTGCTCTCCCACCCGCACGCGAGCGCCGCCGACATCGCGCGGGTCATCGCGGAGGACGCCGGGCTGACCGGACGCCTGCTCCGCATCGTGAACTCGGCGTTCTTCGCCTTCCCCCGGCCCGTGGGGGAGGTCTCCCTCGCGGTCCGGGTGGTGGGGACCACCCAGATCAAGGATCTCGCGCTGGCGACCTCGGTCATGGCCATGTTCGACCAGATCCCCCGCGACAGCGTGGACCTGGACTCGTTCTGGAGGCACAGCCTCGCCTGCGGGGTCCTGGCCCGGGCCCTCGCCGCCAAGAGGGGGGAGCACAACATCGAGCGGTACTTCGCCGAGGGCGTCATGCACGACGTGGGCCACCTGATCCTCTACACCCACGCTCCCGAGGAGGCCCGGGAGGCCCTGGTCCGCTCCCGCGTCTCCGGGCGACCCCTGCACCAATGCGAGGCGGACCTGCTGGGCTTCGACCACGCGAAGGTAGGTCAGGCGCTCCTGAGGCAGTGGAACCTGCCGGAGCCCTTCCAGGAGGCGGTGGGCTACCACCACGTTCCTTCGCGAGCCGGACACTGCCCACTCGACGCGGCCCTGGTGCACATGGCGGAGGTCGCGATCCATGCGCTCCGGCCCGGCGGGACCGGGGAATTCCGGGTGCCCCCGTTCGATCCCGCGGCCTGGGAGCTCCTGGGTCTGGACGCCGAGGACTTCCCTGCCGTGGTGGAGGACGCCGAGCTGCAATTCAGTGCCGCGCTCAGCTTCATGGGGATGTCATGACCCGCCTGGCATGGCACCCGGACGCCATCGGGTGGGTCACCGATGCCCTGGCTTCGGCCGCATCGCTGGGATTCCCGCCCGTGGGGCGGACCGGAGGCTCGGGGCCTCCCAAGGACCTCTTCCGGGAAGCGATCCCCCTGCTCAAGCGGGTCGGCGAGTTCGATGCGGTGGCCTTCGCCTCCGTGGAGGAGGACGGGCTGGGTTTCCGCGTCGCCGTGTCCGACCCCCCGGAGCGGGCGCCCGACGTGGCCGCGGAGATCCGCCGGCAGGGCGCGTCCGGGGTCTTCGCGTGGTGCCTCTACCAGCGGCGGCCGGTGGTCATGCCCGGCGAGGAGCTCGGCCGCTGGGTCGTCCTCCACGTGGTCGCGACGCCGTCGAGGGTGCTCGGGATGTTCCTCGGCTCCCGCGGCGACTCGTTCCAGAGCGCCGTGTCCCAGGGCCTGCTCTCGGCGGTCCTGGCGTGGCTCGGGGCGGCGCTCGAGACCCGGATCCTCCACGACGAGCTCGCCGCCTACAACGCGCGCCTGGAGGCGCTGGTGGAGGAGCGGACGCGGGAGTTCCGCCGCTCGGAGCATGAGGCCCGCGCGGCCTCTCGGGCCAAGGGCGACTTCCTCGCCAACATGAGCCACGAGATCCGCACCCCCATCCACGGGATCATGGGGTTCACGCGGCTGCTGCTCGAGTCCGACCTGAGGCCCGAGCAACGGGACCACGGGGAGGTGGTCCTGCGCTCCGCCGAGAGCCTGCTGGCGATCGTCAACGACCTGTTGGACTACGCCAAGGTGGAAGCGGGGCGCCTCGAGCTGGAAAACGCCCCTTTCGACCTCCGCCAGGCCCTCGAGGACGTCGTCGAGATGGTGGCGCCGCGCCTGGCCGGGAAGCCGGTCGAACTGGTTCTCGACTACGGCGCCGACGTCCCCCGGATGGTCATGGGGGACGCGGGCCGCGTGAGGCAGGTCGTGCTGAACCTCGTCGCCAATGCCGTCCGTTTCACCGACTCGGGCCACGTGACGGCACGGGTCACGCGCCTCTCCCCCGGGGGGGTCCGCATCGAGGTCGAGGACACCGGGGTGGGGATCCCCGCCGACCGCGTCGAGGCCATGTTCGAGAAGTTCACGCAGGGGGAGGTGACCGGCGCGAGGGCTCAGGGCGGCACGGGGCTCGGGCTCTCCATCGCGCGCACGCTCGCCCGCCTCATGGACGGGGAGGTCACCGCCCGGAGCGAGCTGGGGGTCGGATCCATCTTCACCTTCCGCCTTCCCTTCCTTGAGGCGGCAGCGGACGGCACCGCCCCCCGCTGCCTGGAAGGGGTGCGGCTCGGGCTCGTCGGGGGCTCCCGCCATCTCGCGTCCTCCCTAGCCGCCCTCGTCGAGGGGCAGGGGGGCGTGCTGGTCCGCTCTCCCGCGGATGCGGGCGCGGAGCCGGGGGCCCACGGCGCGCGTCCCGGGCTCCCGGAGGTCGTGCTGGTGGACGGGGGTGAGGGCGCCGCGCACCTGCTCGCCGTCGCCCGTGCAACCGGGGGCGGGGCACCGACACGGCTCTGGGCCCTTCTGGACCCGGCGCTGGAGGGCATGGTGCCGTCCCTCCTCAAGGTGGGGTACCAGGGGTGGATCCCGAAGCCGGTGCGCGAGTCAAGGCTCCTCAACGCCCTCCTCCCCGAGCGCGGGGGGCGCGGGGGGGCGGGTACCTCGGATGTGCCCGACTTCGGCGGGGCCAAGGTCCTCCTGGCCGACGACGACGAGATCAGCCTCCGGCTCGGCGTGCACCTCCTCCGGCGCATGGGGTGCCAGGTGACGCCCGTGCCGGACGGCGCCGACGCAGTGGCGGCCGCGGAGGCCCGCGCCTTCGACCTCGTTCTCCTGGACGGCGCCATGCCGCACCTGGACGGGTATCAGGCCGCCAGGCTCCTCCGGAGCCGGGCCGACCGCCCGATCCCCCCGGTCGCGCTGACCGCCAGCGCCACCCAGACGGACCGCGCCCGCGCGCTCGAGGCGGGCATGGACGACCACCTCGCCAAGCCGGTCACGCCGGAGCGCCTGGCGCGCACCCTTTCCCGCTGGCTTCCGGGCTCCGCGCCCGCGACTCCGGCCGAGGCGGAGCATCCCGGGGAGGCCCCGGCCGCCGACTAGGTGCTCGACCTCGAAGAGGCTCTACGCCGGGCCGGCGGGAACCGCCCGTTCCTCTACGAGCAGCTCCGCATCTTCGCTCCCGGTAGCCGGGCCCGAAGCGCGCCCAGGCCCGCCGTGTCCTGGGGCTGCGGGGCGGTGGAGAGGATCGCCTCCTCCTCCTGCCACACTGCGGGAGTCCACGAGGTTCTCGATGGAGGATCCCGGGGCGCCGCTCGCGATCCAGAGCGCGCTTCACGGCCAACAGGAGATCCGGGGGTCCGCTGGGCAGGGGTCCGCTGGACCTCGGCGAGCACCATGGGTCCGGGGCGGGCCACCGGTTCCTCCGGCGTGCGCTCCGCCGGCGCCCGCACGTCGAAGTCGTCCGGGGTGTGGTAGGCCCGACGCCCCGGCAGCAGCTCCCCGACCAGCGTGCTCTTGCCGGTCTGCCGCGCACCCGTGACGACGACCACGGGCATCGCTCTTCCCACGCGCTGGACCGGGGTGGTGAGGAGGCGGGGGAGGGAGTGATTGGTCATGGTGCTTAGGATCATCAGTCAACACATGAATGGCCAGCACTCCGCGCAGCGAACGCTTCACGCGGGTGGGGGGCCGACGGCTCGGCTTGGCGGGGGGGACACCGACCACCGGAGATGCCCAGGAGCGGGTGGAACTCTCCGAAGGGACTCGGGGTTCCTCTGGGCCGTTCAGCATCCCTGACGCGGGCCATACCCCATTCCCGGCGCTCCCGGCGCCGCACACGAACCCCTGTCCGTCGCCCCCGCCATGATCCGAACCAACGCCCCACACCGCCTCCTCCCGCTGCTCCTGGTCGTTTCCTCCGCCTGCTCCTCCGACAAGGGATCGGTCACCGGTCCCGGCGCTGATCCGCCGCCGACGCCCGCGGCACTGGCGCGCGCGTCCGGCGACCAGCAGAGCGGGGTGGTGGGAGCGACCCTCAAGGACTCTCTCATGGTGCGCGTCACCGACGCCCAGGGCCGGCCCTACGCCGGGGCGGCGGTGGCCTGGGCCGTGGCGAGCGGCGGGGGCTCGGTGGGTCAGGGCTCCACCACCAGTGACGCCAGCGGCCACGCCCGCACGACGTGGACCCTGGGGACCACGCCGGGAACGAACACCGTGACGGCCGCCATCTCGGGGCTCCAGCCCGTGACCTTCTCCGCCACGGCCGCCGCAGGGGCCGCGGCCCGCCTGCGGATCACGCCCGACTCGGTGTCCACGGGCACGTGGGGCGACACGGTGCGTCTCGCCGCCGTCGCCGAGGACGCCTATGGGAACGTGCTTCCCGCCGCGAGCGTCCAGTGGTCCACCTCGGACACCCTCGTCCTGCGGATCGGCGCGAACGGCCTGGCCACCAGCCGGCGCGCCGGCCAGGCCACGCTCCAGGCGAGGCTGGACACGGTGCGCGCCTCGGTGAAGGCGACGGTGCACCTCCAGCGCAACGCCCGGTGCCTGGTGCCGACCGGGCTCCCGACCCGGCCGACGGTGGGGAGCCCCCAGGTGCGCCTCGTGGAAACGCCGGGGATGTTCACCGGGAACGCGCCGTCCTACCCGGTCCATCAGCCGGCCACCGGCGACTTCGACGGCGACGGCGATGAGGACATCGTCGCGTTCAGCTTCAACTTCCCGCCCCTCCCCGTCGGGGGGAGCGCCCAGTTCTGGCGCAACGTCGGGGGACGATTCGTGGAGGACCCCGGGGCCTTCACCACCGGCCCCGTGAGCGTGGAGAACCCGAGGCAGGTGGAGGTGCGCGACTTCAACGGCGACGGAGTCGTGGACCTCTTCGTGGCCGACCACGGGTGGGACTGGGAGCCCTTCGACGGGGCGCAAGATCGACTCCTCCTCAGCCAGCCCGGCGGGAAGATGGCCGAGCGCTCCGGGACGCACCTCAGCCCCCAGCGCCCCAACCAGTACACCCACGCCTCGGCCTCGGGGGACTGGGACTGCGACGGCGACGTGGACCTTTTCTCCGGCAGCGGGGGCGGGATGTTCGGGGTCCAGACCCACGAGCTGTACTACAACAACGGAGCCGGCTCCTTCGTGTCGGACACCCGGCGCTGGCCTGCCGAACTGGTTGCGGGGGACTTCCAATTCACGTCGGGGGCGGCGTGCGACTTCGACCGGGACGGGGACACGGACCTCTTCATCGGGGCCAACACGGGCGCGAAGAAGAGGAGCTTCTTCCTGACGAACGACGGGTTCGGGACGTTCCGGCACGCGCCACAAGGCGCGCTCCCGACCCTTCGCTACGAGCCGATCGTGGACGTGATCGACGCCCGTTGCGCCGACCTGGACCGGGACGGGTGGCAGGACCTGGTGATCTCCGCCAGCCCGGCCTACGTGGACGGCGTGGTCGAGGTCCTCCTGAACCGGGGGGACTGGCGCTTCGAGAACGTGACCGAGCAGCTTGCCCCCAACCAATGGGTGGGCCGCGACGTGTGGCCCAGCCGGAGCTACCTCACCGACATGAATGCCGACGGCTGGCTGGACATCCTCGTGACCACGATCGGCGGCGACGCCCACGCATACGTCAACCGTGGCGCCGGTCAGGCCTTCGCCTCGATCAAGCTCGACGGGGCATACACCTTCCCGGTGGATGCCAACGGCGACGGGAGGACGGACATGTTCTGGCCGGGAGGCAGGGGCGAGGACGGAACGCCTTACATGCCGGTGCTCTTCATGAACCGATGATGCCGACGGGCTGGGTGCGGCCATGAGGACCGTTTCCCGCCTGGGGCGCGTCCTCGACGTGGTGGGCCTCGTCCTCGTGCTGGCGGGGGTGGGCGTGTCCGCCCGGGCGTGGGCCGGCTTCGAGGAGGTACGCGCCTACCAGGCGGCGCCCGGCGCCGAGCCGTTCGCCGCCCGGGGCCGCTGACGTGGCTCTCTCCTGAGTCCTCAGTCCTCGGACGGGGCTCCCGGCACCCAGTACCCGGTGGTGGCGAACACCCGGGCCCGGTCGGTGATGGACGCCTTCGCCTGAGCGTCCAGGGGCGTGAAGTCATCCCTTTTCCGACGCCAGCGTGCGGCGCTACCTGGATGCGCTGACGTCAGCGCTGGTGGTCCGACAGCTTCGGCCCTGGCACGAGAACCTGCGCAAGCGCCAGGTGAAGACGCCCAAGGTGTACGTTGCGGATACGGGGGTCCTGCACACGCTGCTCGGCCTCGACGCCGCCGAGGAC
Organism: Longimicrobiales bacterium; assembly: GCA_035477395.1. Lineage (GTDB taxonomy): Bacteria > Gemmatimonadota > Gemmatimonadetes > Longimicrobiales > Gaopeijiaceae > SZUA-318. The sequence goes on along the minus strand of DATIKQ010000020.1, from coordinate 37,559 downwards.
CTGCGCCTCGACCGCATCGACGTGCTGCATGCTGGGCGGGAGACGTTCCCGATGGCAGAGAGGATCCGCGCGGTCGCCACCCACCGGATCTGGACCGACGTCGAGCCCCTGTGACCTGGCAACCGCGAGGCCGCACCCCCCGCTTCAGCGCTCCCCCACGTGCCAGCCCCGCGCCTTCACCTTCACCCGGTAGAGCGCGGTCCGCCCGGTGATGTAGAGCACGTCCGACTCCTCGCCGCGGCCGAACTCCAGGTTGGCCGCGCCCTCGGGGAGGGGGATCCTGCCCAGCTCGTTCCCTTCCGGGTCGAAGGCGACGACCGCTTTCCAGTTCCCCTGCGTCGCCCAGATGTTGCCGCTCGTGTCGGTGTCGATGCCGTCGGGGCCGTTGGTCTCCGGCTTCCCCCGGGGCGCCATGAAGTCCACCAGCGTTCTGCGAAAGGTGAGCGACCCGTCCTCGTGGAGGTCGTAGGCGGTGATGGCCTCCAGCGCGCTCCTCGTGGGCACCGGCTCGGGCAGCGGCGCCGTCTCCGACTTCCCCACGCTGGCCACGTAGAGGGTCTTCTCGTCGGGGGAGAGGGCCACGCCGTTGGGCTTGCCCAGGTCGGCAGTGAGAAGGTGCGGAGATCCGTCGGGGTCCACGCGGTACACGCCCAGCACCGGCTGCTCGATGGGCTCGTCACCGATGTAGCGCGGGTCGGAGAAGAAGACCCGCCCTCGGCTGTCCACCGCCAGATCGTTGGGCGAGTTGTACGGGCGCCCGCGGTACCGGTACGCCACCACGTAGCCGAGCCCCGTAGCCATGTCGGTGCGCGTCACCAGGCGCGTGCCCAGGTTCGCGGCGTAGGTGACGTACATGGAGCCGTCGGGTCCGAAGTCGATCCCCGTCGCGTTCCCGCTGGGCGACTGGTACACGGTGGTGGCCTCCGTCTTCGGGTCGAAGCGGCGGATCACGCCTCCCAGCATCTCCGTGGGGCGCCCCACGTAGTTGTGGCTCCCGGTGACGTCGGTGAAGTAGATGGTGCCGTCGGGGGCGGCGGCGGGCCCTTCGAGAAAGACGCCGCAGCACCACACCTTTTCCAGCGCGGCGCCGGGGGCGACGAGGGGGGTGTCGGAGGGGGCGGACCCCGTCTGGCCCGACAGGGCAGGGGTGGCGAGGAGCAGCGACGCGAGGGCCAGCGGCGCCCGGACGGACGGCGGCACGACGTCGCATGCCACGACACGGAACGGCATGGGACCTCCAGGGAGTGGAGCCGCCACGGTAGGTGAAGGGGGGGGAGGGGGCAAGGCGGAAGGCGGGCGCGGCGCGCGGCGGCTCCCGTTGGCACCTCCGATTCCCGATAATTGTTCTCTACGCGCTCCGCGACGACGCTCCCTTCCGGACCCCATGGACCGCAGATTCCTCACCCGCTACGCCTGGCTGTCGGCGGCCGCCGCGGTCCTGACCATCGCACTGAAGGCGGTGGCGTACTGGCTCACCGGCTCCGTGGGGCTGCTTTCGGACGCGCTGGAGTCCCTGGTCAACCTGGCCGGGGCGCTCATGGCGCTGGCCATGCTCACCGTGGCCGCGCGGCCCGCGGACGAGGACCACGCCTACGGCCACAGCAAGGCCGAGTACTTCTCCAGCGTGCTGGAGGGGATGCTCATCCTCGTGGCGGCGGCGAGCATCGGCGTGGCGGCCGTCCAGCGGTTGCTGGAGCCGCGCCCCCTGGAGCAGGTCGGCCTCGGCCTCGCCGTCTCGGTCGTGGCCTCCGGCGTGAACCTGGCCGTCGCCCTGGTGCTCCTGAGGGCGGGGAAGCGGCACGGGTCCATCTCGTTGGAGTCCAACGCCCGCCATCTGCTCACCGACGTGTGGACGTCCGTCGGCGTGGTGGTGGGCGTCGGCGCGGTGGCACTCACCGGATGGAGCCGCCTCGACCCCATCGTGGCGCTGGTCGTGGCCGCGAACATCGTGCGCACGGGCGTGGCCATCATGCAGCGCTCGGTGTCCGGCCTGATGGACGTGGCGCTCCCCGACGAGGAGCAGCGGGCGATCCGGGGCGTGCTCCAGAGCCACCTGGCCGACGGTATCCAGTTCCACGCGCTGCGCAGCCGCCAGTCCGGCTCCCGTCGGTTCGTGTCCATGCACGTCCTCGTCCCCGGAGAGTGGACCGTGCAGCGCGGGCACGAGCTCCTCGAGGAGATCGAGGCCCAGGTGCGCGCCGCGGTGCCGAACGCCACGGTGACCACGCACCTGGAGCCGCTGGAGGATCCCTGCTCCTGGGAGGACCTGTCGCTGGACCGGGGAGCGTCCCTCACCCCTCCGCCGTCGGTGGCCCCGTCGGGCCCAGAAGCCGGCCGCCGTCCACCGCCAGGATCTGCCCGGTGACGAACGTGGCGCCGGCCAGGAAGACCACGGCACGGACGACGTCCTCGGGGGTTCCCAGCGTCCCCAGGGGGGTGCGGGTCCGGAGCGCCTCGAGGCGCTCCGCCGGATAGTCCTCGGGAGGGAGCACGGCGCCGGGCGCCACGGCGTTGACGCGCACCTCGGGCGCCAGAGCCCGCGCCTGCACCCGCGTGAGCTGGGCCAGGGCCGCCTTGGACACGGCGTGGGCCGGATGCTCGCTCCAGGGCTGGAACGCCGAGAGGTCGAGCACGTTCACGACCGCCCCGCGCGCGTCGCGCAGCATCCCCTCCGCCGCGCGCACCAGGAGGTGGGGCGCCCGCACGTTCAGGTCCATGACGCCGTCCCACGCTGCCGCGTCCACCTCACGCAGCGGGCGGGCGTCGAAGCCGGCGGCGCTGTTCACGAGGAGGTCGAGGCGGCCGCACGCGGCGCGCACGGCCTCCACCACGGCGTCGGGGGCCGCCGGGTCGGTGAGGTCGGCCTGCACCACGACGGAGCGCCGCCCGAGCCCCTCCACCGCCCGGGCCACCTCCGCGGCGGCATCTCCCGAGGACCGGTGGTGGACGACGAGGTCGTAGCCGGCCTCGGCGAGCCCCATGGAGATGGCGCGCCCCAGGCGCACTGCGCCCCCCGTGACCAGGGCCACACGTTGAATTCCGGGCTGGATCATGGGACACTCATAAGCGCGTCGGGGCCACCTGTGCCAGCCCCGCGGCTCCACCGGGAACGCACGGAGGATCAGCCATGCCGGATCTCACCGGGAAGGTGGCCCTGGTCACGGGGGGCACCAAGGGGATTGGGCTCGCCATCGCCCGGCGCCTGTCGGAAGCGGGCGCGTCGGTGGTGGTGAGCGCACGCACCGCCAAGGCCGTGGAGGCCACCGCCGCGCGCCTGGCCGCGACGGCGAAGGGGGCGGTCGTGGGCATCCCCTGCGACGTGGCCGACCCGCTCCAGTGCACGCACCTGGTCGAGGAGACGGTCCGCAGGCTCGGGCGCCTGGACATCCTCGTGAACAACGCCGGGCTGGGGATCCTCAAGCCCATCTCGGAGCTCTCGGTCGAGGAGTGGCGGGTGCAGGTGGACGTGAACCTGGGCGGCGTCTTCTACCTGTCCAAGGCGGCGCTGCCGCACCTGGCCGAGCACGACGACGGGTGGATCATCAACATCGGCTCATTGGCCAGCCGGAACGCCTTCGCCGGGGGAACGGGATACAACGCCAGCAAGTTCGGCCTCCTGGGGATGACCGAGGCCCTGATGCTGGACGTGCGCCACTCGGGGGTGCGCGTGAGCCTGGTCATGCCCGGGAGCGTGAACACCGAATTCGGCGGGCGGGCACAGCAGGAAGGGCGGGACTGGCGCCTGGAGGCCGACGACTGCGCGCTGGCCGCGATGCAGCTCCTCGAGTACCCGAAGGAGGCGCACGTCAGTCGCGTGGAGATGCGCCCCAGCCGACCGCGGAAGGGCTGAGCGCGTCGCGCCGTGAACGCCCCCGTGCGCCTCCGGCCCCTCCGCCTGGCGCTCCAGCGCTCGGAGACCTGGGCCCCGCTGGCCATGGCCGTGGCCGTGGGCGTCGTGGCGGGCGGGGGCGCCATCGCCCTGCGGTGGATGATCCGTGCCGTCCAGTGGTTCTTCTTCGATCGGGGGACCACGCTGGGGAGCGCGTACGGGCTCCCCGTGCCGCCCTGGCTCGTGACCATCGCCGCTCCCGCCGTGGGGATGGTGATCGTGGTCTACCTCCTCCGCTGGTGGGCGGAGGAGGCCAAGGGGCACGGGGTGGCGGAGGTGCAGTTCGCCGTGCGCATGCGCGGCGGGAAGATCCGCCCGCGCGTGGCGTTCGCGAAGGCGGTATCCAGCGCCATCTCCATCGGCTCCGGCGGCTCGGTGGGCCGCGAGGGCCCCATCGTCCAGATCGGCGCGTCCCTCGGGAGCGCGCTGGCCCAGTTCGCCGGCCTCTCGTCCGAGCAGGTCAAGCTCATGGTGGCCGCCGGCTCGGCGGGCGCCATCGCCGCCACCTTCAACGCGCCGGTGGCCGGCGTGCTCTTCGGCCTGGAGGTCATCCTGGGGAGCTTCGCCGCCCGCTCCTTCGGGCTGGTGGTGGTGGCGTCGGTGAGCGCCACGGCGGTGGCGCAGTCGGTGCTGGGCCCCGAGCCGGCCTTCCGCCTGGTGGAGGTGTTCACCTTCGTCAGCCGCTGGGAGCTGGGGCTCTACCTCCTGCTGGGCCTCGTCACCGGCGTCGTCTCCCTCCTCTTCGTGCGCGCCGTCTACGGCGTGGAGGACTGGTTCGATCGGTGGCACACGGCCATCTGGGTGAAGGCGGTGGCCGGAGGGCTGGTGGTGGGGCTCATGGGGACGCTGGGGAGCGGGTTGCTCTTCGGGGTCGGGCACGAAGGCGTCGAGATGGCGCTTGCCGGCTCCTTGTCGGCGGGGCTCATGCTGGCCCTGGTGTTCATGAAGATCGCCGCCACCTCCATCACGCTGGGGGCCGGGGGGTCGGGGGGCGTGTTCGCGCCCGCCCTCTTCATCGGGGCCATGGCCGGGGGCGCGTTCGGCAAGGCGGCGGGCCAGCTTCTCCCGGGGATCGCCGCCGCGCCGGGGGCCTACGCGCTGGTGGGGGCCGCGGCCGTGTTCGGCGCGTCGTCCCACGCGCCCATGACGGCCATCATCATCCTGTTCGAGATGACCGACAACTACCGGATCATCCTGCCTCTCATGCTGGCGGTGGTGGTGGCCCAGCTCCTGGCGTCGCGCATCGATCCCGACTCCATCTACTCGATCAAGCTCCGCCGCCGCGGGGCCCTCACGGCACCCCGCACGGAGTTCGGCACGCTGGACATCCTCCTCGTGGCCGACGCCATGACGGAGGAGGTGCCCTCGGTGCACGCCGACATGGCGCTGGACGCGCTGGCCTCCCACGCTCGCGGCGACCGCAACCACAGCTGGGTGGTCCTGGACGCCCAGGAGCGCATGGCCGGCATCGTGTCGGTGACGGACCTGGAGCAGGCCATCGTGGAGGGCGAGATGAGCGGCCGCACGGTGGCGGACATCATGACCCGGGCGGTGGTGACCTGTGCGCCCGAGGAGCCCCTCCGGCATGCGTTCCGGCGCTTCACCGAGCGGGACGTCTTCCAGATCCCCGTGGTGGATCCCCACGACGGAGGCAAAGTGGCCGGCGTGCTCCGGCGCACCGAGATGATGTGGGCCTACAAGGAGCTCGCGGACGAACACCAGCGCCTGGTGGACCGGAGCGGCGGACTCCCCTCGGAGAGCCGCTTCGAGTCGGTGCACGTGGAGCTGCACGTGACGCCGGAGCACCGGGGCGTGTGCGACCGCGCGGTGCGGGACATCCACGTCCCCGAGCACGCCCTCATCGCGCTGCTCCGGCGGGGGGACCGGGTGGTGGTCCCCCGGGGGTTCACGCGCGTGGAGAGCGGCGACCTCCTCACGCTCATCACCACCCGCCAGCACGAGCAGGAGCTGCGGGACTGGATCGCCCGGGCCTCCTACCGGATGCCGTAGTCCCGGGCGTACACCATGAACGTCTCGAAGGCCCGGGGGTCGTCCTCCCGGATGCGGAAGACGCGTGCGCCGCGCAGGCGGTCCTTGTCGTTGCCCGCCAAGCCGTAGGTCCCGAACCCCACGTTGGCCGAGTAGCCCAGGCGCACGCCGAAGTAGTCGCCCGTGAAGTCGTTGACGTGGTCGTGGCCCACGAAGATCCCGGCCACGTCGCCCCGGTCCATGACCGCGCCGAAGAGCCCGCTGTTGAACGCCCCGGCCGCCACGTTCTCGTTCTTCTCGCCCGTCACGCCGTGGTTCTCCCCGTGCTCCCAGAGCAGGGCGAACTCGGGGAGGGGGATGTGGAAGAACATGAGCGCCGGGATCTTCCGGCCCCAACGCTCCTCGAGAGCGAGCGACGTCGCGGCGTACCACGCCACCTGGCTGGGCCGGATCCAGTCGTAGGTGCGCAGGCCGTCGCCCTCCACGGACTGGGCCACGATGGTGTCGGGGACGTACCTACCCGAGTCCAGGAGCCAGACGTTGAAGGCGGGGGCGTCCCCCTGCGACCCGAGGACCAGGACGTGCCCGTTCCCCGTCCCGTGGACGCCGGGAGGGGAGGGGCGGTTCAGGTTGTGGGGGAAGGACATGTAGTGGTCCAGGAGCGCCGGCTCGTCCATCCCGGTCACGGGCGTGTGGTCCTCGTCGTGGTTGCCGAAGGTCACCGCCCAGGAGATCCCTCGAGATTCCACGGGGCCGGTGAAGCCGTCCACCGCGCGTCGGACGTCGGCGGGGGTCTCGGGACCCTCCCGGACGTTGTCGCCGGTGAACACCACCAGGTCCGGCCGGTGCTCGTCCAGCACCGCCTCGATGAGCCGCACCGTGCGGGGGTCGATGTCCTGGTCGTCCTGGACGTCGGTGAAGTGGACCAGGACGAAGGTGCCGTCGGGGCGGAAGCGGAGCGAGGGCTTCTCCGCCTCCGTGGGGGCCGACCTCTCCGGCGACTCGCACCCGGAGAGGAGCACCAGGGCGAGGAGCGGCGCTACGGCCGCGGCGTTGAAGATCTCCTTCACGGTGCCTTCTTGCCGGGGTGCACGGGGGTGAGGGCGACGGGGGCAGGGTGCCATGGGGGGCATGTGACCGCAAGGCCCGTGACGCGGTTAGCTTCTTCATGCAGGACGGCACCCGATCACACCGCCACCCCAGGGGCACCATGTCCGACGGCCATCGCACGGAGAAGGACTCGCTGGGCGAGATGAAGGTCCCCGCCGACGCGCTCTACGGTCCTCAGACCCAGCGCGCGGTGGAGAACTTCCCCATCAGCGGCCAGCGCTTCGGCCGGCGCTTCATCGAAGCGCTGGGGACGATCAAGAAGGCGGCGGCGCTGACCAGCGTCGAGTTGGGGCACCTGGACCCGGCGGTGGCGGGCGCCGTGGTGGCCGCCGCCGAAGAGATCATCGCCGGGCGTTGGGACGACCAATTCGTCGTGGACGTCTACCAGACCGGGTCGGGGACGTCCACGAACATGAACGCCAACGAGGTCATCGCCCACCGAGCCGCGCAGATCCTGGGGGAGAAGGTCCACCCGAACGACCACGTGAACTTCGCGCAGTCATCCAACGACGTGATCCCCACCGCCATCCACGTGGCGGCCAGGGTGGCCATGGAGCGCGAGTTGCTGCCGTCCCTGCAGCACCTCCACGCAGCGCTGGCGGCGAAGGCCATGGCCTTCGACCACGTGCTGAAGTCGGGGCGGACCCACCTCATGGATGCCACGCCAGTGCGCCTCGGCCAGGAGTTCCGGGGGTACGCCGTCCAGGTGACGAAGGGGATGGAGCGGGTGCGGCGTGCCTCCGGCGAGCTGGCCGAGCTGGCGCTGGGAGGGACGGCCACGGGCACGGGGATCAACACCGACCCGACCTTCCCCGGGCGGGCCATCGCCAAGATCTCCGAGCTCACGGGGATCGCGTTCCACGAGGCCGACGACCACTTCGAGGCCCAGGGCGCGAGGGACGCGGCCGTGAGCGCGTCCGGGGCGCTGAACGCGCTGGCCGTGGGCCTGATGAAGATCGCGGACGACGTGCGCTGGATGGGATCTGGCCCCACGTCCGGGCTTGCCGAGCTCCGTCTGCCGGCCATCCAGCCGGGCTCGTCCATCATGCCCGGGAAGGTGAACCCGGTGATGGCCGAGGCGCTCATGATGGTCTGCGCCCGGGTCATGGGGAACCACGTCACCGTCACGGTCGCCGGAAGCCGGGGGAACTTCGAGCTGAACGTGATGATGCCGGTGCTCGCCCACTCCCTCCTCGAGTCCATCACGCTCCTGGCCCACGCCGCCCGGGCCTTCGCCGACAAGTGCGTGCTCGGCATCGAGGCCGACGAAGCGCGCTGCCGTGAGCTCCTCGAGCTGAACCCGGCGATCGCGACCGCGCTGAATCCCCACATCGGCTACGACAAGGCGGCCGAGGTGGCCAAGGTCGCCGCGAAGGAGAAGAAGAGCGTGCGCGAGATCGTGCTCCGCGAGGGGCTGCTGCCGCCGGAGAAGGTGGACGAAGCGCTCGACGTGCGCGCGATGACCGAGCCGGGGCTGCCGGAGTAGGTGATTGTGGGCGGGTGGTGAACTCCCTCACCCCCGAAGCCAGCAAGTCCTTCCGTCAACAACGTTTTACTCGATGTTGTTGGCAGCGAAGGGACTTCAAGTACGGCTAGCTTCGTGGTTCCATGCGGTACATCACGACATGCGGTACTCCAAGTTCCGTCTCATACGTACCCAGCACATACCAAGTCCCGATCTCAAAAATCTTGAGATCGATCGGGATCCTCACGCTGCCGAGCAGGTCCCCGACTGCATTGACAGCCTGCAGGACCGTAATCGAGTCCCCGGGAAATGACGTCACAGCCCAGAGCACGCCGTCCGAGCTGGCTTGCAGGGCGGAGTACGACGGCAGTTCATCAGGGGGACTCGCAAACAACTGGCGCTGCATGGCCTTCGCCGACTCCCGATCACTGTGATTAGAGAACTGCGCAGCAGCCGCCTCAATCGCTCGGTCATACTGTCGGTCGGTGGGCTTGCGAGATGCCTCCCCAACACCGACGCCTCCAACGCGGCCAACCTGAGGGTCGTAAACCTCCACAAATGCCGAATCGCCCGTACCTACGAACAGGAAACTGTCTGACATGGCAAGGCTGGTGACCCTCCCCATCGGTCGGATTTCGAAGTACGGCATCTCATCGAACGAACGGAGGACCTGTCCATCCCGGTCCAGCACCATCACCGGGCCTGAGAGACGCGTGCCCAGTCGCGCCTGCGGGCTCTGCGTGGTGCCGATGGCGGCGAAGACCCCACTTCGAGAGCACTCGAGCAGCGCCGGCTCGCTGTCGAATTGGAACTCCCGCACCAAGGCACCCACCTCATCAAGCACCGTCACGCGGCCTTGGTAGGCGTCCCAGACAAATACCGAATCGGGCCCGCATTGCCGAAGCCACCAGGGGGCCTGGAATTCCCCCGGGCCGTCACCGCGCCTTCCAACACTACGCAGCAGTTCCCCGGTCGGTGCGAAATAGCGTACGGCCGGCGCATAGGGGTCTGCCACGACAATGACCCCGGACGAAAGCCGTGTTGCTGCTGCAGCGATCATCAGCAGGGTGTCGGCGACGTCTCCAAGCCCTCCAATGTCGACTTCCGGCAGCTCTCCCAGCAGCAACACCGTGTCGCCGTTGGCTCGGTCGCGGGAGAGTGCTTCATCCTCGCCGGGGCCACACGCGATCAATAGCACGGAGAGACAGACGGAGAGACAGACGGAGAGGTCACGCATGGTTCGTCCTCCTTCGCGACTCGGGCACCATGTGATACCGCGTGGTCAGGGCTGATCCACTACATGCCATCTACTACGTGAAGGCGGGGCGTTCCGCATCAAGATGGCCCCTCGAGGGGCGTTGTAGCCAAATGCCGCTCCACGATGTCGGCGAAGCGGAACGGGTTACCGAGGTACATCTCGCCGTTCACCAGCACCGTCGGAGTCCCGGGGGCGCCGAGACGTGTCGCTGCGGCCAGGTCCGCCTCCACGATCGAGTCGGTGCGAACCGCGCTCACGCACTCCACAAACTCCTCCACCTGCAAGATGCCAGCCCGCGAAGCAAGTTACGCCCATGGAGGGTCTGACGATAGGGCCCCTTCCGTGAAAAGCACCCGTGACATGGCCTCGAATCGACCGACGTCCCCTGCGCAGATGCTAGCGTGCGCCGCCGCTCGAGCGAGTCGGTGGCCAGGAAGTGGGAAGTGGCGCATCACGACGGCGACTGATCGTGGGTGCGCTTCCCGGACTGCTTCAAGCGCTTCCGATAGCCTCCGGCATACCGGGCATTGAAAGTCATTGAAGACGATCACGGTCACTCTGGCATCCGGGGGTCCCGTGCGTTGACCATCCTGGGTGTACGTGCGCCAATCGGCCACGATACCACTAGCTTCTGCCGGTGGTCTGAAGTAAGCCCGACGCACGTTTTGAGCGGTGAGAACGGCGGCCACGGCGACCATGATCACCGTGACCGCGACCGAAGCACCTTCTCTACTACCCATTAGCCACCTCCACCCCATGGAATGACAGGCACATCGGCAGGCAGGGGAGCTCAGTTCTCCGTCACCCTCACACGGGAAGCACCCGCATTACGGCCCAATGCACTTCGGGTATGGGAAGTTCATGAAGCAAAAACAGTTGCCATAGCGGGGGGGGGGGACTCTCCTGGATGTGGGATCGTTGGGCGTGCGGGTGAAGATGCGACGCACTGAGCCGCGATCGGTTCATCTCCCCGAGGGAATGTCGTACTCCTGCTGCCTCTACATATCGCGCCGGCGCGCACCTCACGCCGGATCCTCGGCGTCGCCGATGCGCGCGGGCCTCACGCCCGGACGCGACGAGCCGTCGAGTCTCGCAGGAGCGCCACCAGGCCTTCCTGCTCCAGGACCCGCATGCCGAGCCGCTGCGAGGAGATGCCGCTGCGCAAGATGAAGTCGAATTCCAGGTTCTCCTTGGACTCCACGGCCTCGAAGCGGCAACAGATGACGCGATCGGTCGCCAGGAGGGCGTCACCAAGCTCGATCAGGTGGGACGACACGGCGAACAGGCCGTCCGTGGCTCTGGCAAATGCATCCAGCACGAGCCACGACGCATCCACCGCATCCTTGATGTTCGTGCCCTTGAAGGGCTCATCCACGAGTGCCACGACTCTCGTCCCGGCGTTCATGGCCTCGGCGACGGCCTTCATGCGCATGGCTTCCGTGCGGAAAAAGCTCACGCCGCTGTGGATGTCGTCACTGATGTTGAGGGCAGCGAAGAGGCTCTGACACGGGGTGAAACGAAAGCGAGTTGCGGGCACGCCCATTCCCAGGTGTGCCAGATAGAGCGCCACCCCGAGGGAACGCAGGAACGTGCTCTTGCCGGCCATGTTCGGGCCGGTCACGAACAGCATGTGGTGTTGCTGCCCCAGGTGGATGCTGGCGGGCACCGGATAGGGGATGAAGAGGTTGAACAGCCCCTCGGCTTCAAGGGTCGCCGGGCCGTCCAGGACCTCGGGGATCACCAGTCCGTACTGTATGGTTGCATCCGCCATGGCGACCAGTGCATCGACGCGGTACGCCAATCGAAGCAGGCGGCGAAGCGCCTCTCCCTCCTGACCGCGATAGTCCCGGTCGAGGGTGAAGATCGTATAGAAGGGCAGATCCCATGAGTCCACCGAGGGCAGCCCCTCGAATGCCCTTCGTGACAGCAGGTCACGCATCTCCTGCAGGAGCACGCCGATCTCTCCGGGGATCGGCGACGGAAGGCTCGAGGTGTCCAGGATCCCCCGGAGGCCGTGGATCATCCTGGTAGCCCGGATCACGCCTTGTGTGATGAGCGTGTAGTAGCGGAACTCTCCGAATCGGACGGACCAGGCCTCGATGAAGACCACCAAGGGGTTCGTGCTGTCCTCCACGGGCAGCCCACCGTAGAGATACTCGGAAACCCCGTGCGCCACGAGTTCCGAGGGCAGGCAGTTGAATGCGGCTCGGTGAGCGATGATGTAGCGGATCGACGCCTGAACCTCCCGGATCCTATCCGCGGAAGCCCACGGCCGCGTCATGCGCGCTCGCAACACGCCGCCCCCACCAGCAGTCTTCGTCAGGCCCAGGAGGCCCTGTACGCTGTGGCCTGCACCTCTCGCAGCGAAGATCTCCAGGTCGCTCGCGGTTTGGTCGTCGATCGCCAGGCGGTCCTCGGCCAGCCCGCTGGGCTCAGGGATAGCTGTCCGCCGGGCTTTCGGCGCCGATGCGTGCCGTGGACCCTTCGCGACTGCTTCTGGCATCTGAGACTGCTCCGCTCGCGTCGGCTCGGCCGATTCGATTGCACTCTCGATCAGAATTCGAGCGCACGCTCCGCGCGGGCACAGACACGGAGCCGAGGAGGACACGTGGAAGGACTCAGCAAGGAGCGGCTCTCATGCGATCTTCCATAAAATATGCGGACCTGGACGTGCACCTGGCAACGGCGGTGCCAGCGCAGCGCCCCCGCGGCCACCCGAAGTCCGCCACCCCCGCCGCGGCTCCGCCTCGTGGTCCGACGGCATCCGCGATCCCGCCGTCGCTCTCCCGCCTCGTGGTGGGTGGTAGCCGCTGCCGTGCCGCCGCACGCCCCGACGGTCGCCGGTGGGGTCGGGCGCGGCCTCCGAGTGGGACTCACGCGCGCAGCGCGTGTAGCGAAGCGCGCCCCCGAGGAGGCCGCGCCCGACCCCACACGAACCACAGGCGAAAAATAGCGACGGCAGGCTTGCGCCTGCCGCCGCTTGGCACGCCCCCCCCAGGGCGTGAGGCCCAGCCCTGATCGGGCGTGGGCACATCGAGCCGGCCCCGGGCGGCCCAAAGCCGCCGGGACCGGCGTATCCTAGGCTGTCTTCCGGTCGAGGCGCAGGACGTTGCCTTTGCGCGCTCCCTCCACTTCGCTGGTGGGTAGCCCCCCGTGGGGGAGCACGATGGTCGTGGCGCCGTCCAGGCAAAGGGGCCAGGCCCAGTGGCCGAACTGCACCACCTGGATCAGCTGGGGGCCCGGGTGGCTCGCCGGCGGGATGGCCGGCTCGGTGATGGCCCGCCAGACCCTGTCCACCAATGCCATCCGCGCCGACACGGAGTCGGCCCAGGCAGCCAGCCGGATCTGCCTGCGCTCACCCACCGAGAGGGAGCGGACGATGCGCCGGTGCCCCGGGAAGCTGTGCGAGAGAAGGAACGCCAGGGCCTCGCCCTCCGGCATGGGCTCCACCGAGTCGTCGTGGAAGCCCGGCGTGCGGACGCGCCGCTCGTCCCGGATGTCGATGTACCCGTCCGTCGCCACACGCATGGTTCCCCCTGGGCCGTCGTTGCGCCTTCCGGAGAAGGCGTCGCGTACGCAGCGTGACAAGCTCCGTGCCATGGCTGGCGACCGGGTCTGCCACGCCCCCGATGAAATGCCTAACTCACTATTACGCAAGCGGTTGAGGTTCTCATGAATACGCCCGGGGCATGGGCCCGGACGGGGCTCCGGGTCCGGCATGCGGTTCCGGACGCGGCAAATTGTGCCCACCTTGGGGGATGAACCGACGACCGGACGACGAGCTGGGCGCCCACGTCTCCACCGAAGGGGGGCTGGCCAACGCCCCCGGGCGGGCCCGGGCCATTGAGTCGGCCTGCCTCCAACTCTTCACCAAGCAGCCCAACCGCTGGGCCGAGCCCAAGGTGGACGAGGCCACCGCCGAGGCCTTCCGGGAGGCCCGCTCCACCCACGGCATCCGGGTGGCCGGCGCCCACGACTCCTACCTCATCAACCTCTCCTCCCCCGACCGGGCACTCTGGGACCGGTCGCTGGCCAGCTTCGGGGCGGAGCTCCGCCGCTGCACCGCGCTGGGGCTGGACTTCCTCGTGACCCACCCGGGCAACGCCACGGACGGGAGAACGGAGGCCGGGATCCGGCACAACGCGGAGGGCGTCGCCCTGGCGCTCGAGGCGGTGGGGGAGGGCCCCACCCGGGTGCTGCTGGAGCTCACCGCCGGGAGCGGGACCAGCGTGGGCGGCTCCTTCGAGAGCCTGGCGGCCATCCTCGAGGAGATCCCCGGCTCCGTGCGCCACCGCGTCGGGGTCTGCGTGGACACCTGCCACGCCTACGCGGCCGGCTACGATCTGGTGGGCGACTACGAGGGGGTATGGAAGGCCTTCGAGGCCACGCTGGGGTGGAGCCGGCTGGGCCTCATCCACATGAACGACTCCAAGCATCCCCTGGGGTCGCACAAGGACCGGCACGAGGGCATCGGAGCGGGGACGCTGGGGCCCGAGCCCTTCCGGCGCATCATGCTCGACGCGCGCCTCGGAGAGGTTCCCAAGATCCTGGAGACGCCCAAGGGGGAGGACGCGGTGGCGGCCGACCTGGCCAACCTGAAGGTGCTTCGGTCCTTCCGGGGCGGCTGAGGTCCCTCAGCCCTCCACGCCCTCGGCGAACATCGCCACCGTCAGCCCACGATCCTCCGGGCTGCGCACGCGCACGCCGAAGCGGCCGCGGAAGAGGAGCGCCAGGAGGAGGACGGCGCCGAAGCTCACCACGAGCATCGGTCCGGTGGTGACGTCCCAAGTGAAGGAGATCCCCAGCCCGGCCACGATGGCCGCGGCACCCGAGGCCCACGCCAGCAGCAGCGCCGAGCGGAATCGCCGCGCGTAGAAGAACGCCACGACGGCGGGGACGACGAGCACGCTGAACACCATGAGCACCCCGGCGATCTGCACCGACGAGGTGATGGCGATGCCGAACGTGGCGTAGAACACGAAGTCCCAGAGCTTCAGATGGCGCACGCGCTGCGGGGCCCACGTGATGGCCAGCATCGTCCGGCGCATCAGGAAGTGGAAGAGCCCGATGGCGCCGTAGGACACCGCCACCTTGAGCACGGTGGGCCACGTGACCCAGATGAGGGATCCGGTGAGCGTCTCCTTCACGTATTCCGTCCCCTCGGAAGAGAAGCTGGCGAGGAGGATCACCGCCGCCGACGCCACGACGAAGGTGATCCCGATGAGTGCCTCCTGGGGGACGGGGGATTCCTCCAGGCGCGTGACGGAGAAGATGAGGGCGCCAAGGAGCGTGAAGCCGAAGGAGAACGCATACGCCATCCCCGAGCCGTGGTGGGCGCCCATCAGGAACGCCACCGTGCTCCCCAGCGCAGCGATCTGCGCCAACGCCAGGTCCACGAAGATGACCTCCCGCTGGATGACGTGCAGCCCGAAGTAGGCGTGCGTCAGCAGGATGATCATCGCCGCGAAGAAGGGCGGCAGGAGCAGCTCGAGCACGGTCGCGTCCCCCCGGCGTCAGGGATGGGCCACGGCGCCGACGGCCCGGGCCAGGCTCCCCACCCACACGTCCACCAGCCCAAAGTAGTCGCCCACCGCGGGGCGCGCCCCGGTCTGGACCGGGACCACCACGGCGGTGGCGCCGCCGCGCTGGGCGACGGCGTCTACCTTGGTGCGGTCGAAATAGGTTTCCGCCAGGAGCACGCGGACGCCGCCGTTCTTCATCAGCTCCACCAGCCTGGCCACGTGCCGCGGGGTGGGAGGGATCCCCGGCTTCACCTCCACGTATTCCGCGCAGGTGATGCCGAAGCGCTCCTCGAAGTAGGCCCAACTCTTGTGGTAGCAGAGGATGCGCTGCCCCTCCAG
The DNA here is from genome assembly GCA_035477395.1 of Longimicrobiales bacterium. GTDB lineage: Bacteria > Gemmatimonadota > Gemmatimonadetes > Longimicrobiales > Gaopeijiaceae > SZUA-318. Next base: position 21,987 of record DATIKQ010000020.1, on the reverse strand, counting down.
CGCCTCCGCTTGCTTGAGCCAGCCACCGGCGAGCTCCCTCAAGGGGCGGCCCTGGTGCTGCTGCGAGCCGAGGAAGCGGGTGAGGCCGCCCGAGAGCGCGAGGCGCTCCAGCGTGGGGCCCCCGAGGGCGTCCACGAGGCGCTCGCCGAAGAGGCGCCGGTGCAGGCGGTCCTCGAAGGAGGCGAGGTTCGACTCCCACACCCCCCGGCGGTCGGGCGCCACCCGGACGAGCCCGGCGGCGATGTTGCGCGCGATCTGGAGGGCCCGGAGCGGGTCGGTATGCAGATGCGGGTTGCCGTAGATGTGCACGTCCCCGGCGGAGCGGTCCGCCGCCGCGGGGATGTCCAGGAGCACGATCCCCGAGTGGGCGGAGACGTAGCCGCGCCCGCCCTCCAGCACGTCGGGGTTGCCGGCCTTGTCCAGGAGCGTGGGGACCCAGAGCTCCAGGTCGAGGCCGGTGGTGATGAACAGGTCCGCCCGCTTCAGCTCCAGCGCGAAGCTGGGCTTGGGACGCACGAAGTGGGCGTCCTCGCCGGGGTCGGCGATGGACATCACCGTGACCTCGGCGCCACCGATCTCCTTGGCGAGGGACGCGTACACCGGGAGCGTGGCCACCACGCGCACCGGAGCCCGCACGGGGGAGGGGAGCGCGCCCGGAGGGGGCGCGGCGGGTGCGGAAGCGGAAAGGAGGGCCGCCAGGACCAGCGTCGTCGTCAGCATCGTCGTGCCCTCCTCAGTAGGACTCGTGCTTGTGGGGGCCCATGGCGAACGTCACCTGCAGGAGGAAGCGGCCCTTGCCCGACTCCGCCGTCCGCCCCAGCAGGTCGTACTCGGCGCGGATCCGGACGTACTCGCTCTGCCACCAGGTGAGCGTGGGGCTGAAGAGCCAGGCCGACTCCTCGGGATGGGCGGGATTCTCGGTCCACTCGTAGCGCGCGCCGGCGAGCCAGCTCTGGTTGAGGCGCAGCTCTCCCCAGGTCCAGAAGCCCAGGGCGGTTCGAGGCCCCTCCTCGTGGTCCTCCGCGTCACTGGCATCTCCGGCCTCGTCGTCCTCCTCGTGGATCACTCCGTCCAGCACGAGCACGCCGCCGCGCAGGTTGAAGCCGCGGTACTTGGCCCGCTCCGGAGGCCGCCAGGTCAGCGACGCCTCGGCGCTGTACACGTTCCGGTCGAGGACGTGCTCCGCGTCCTCGTACCGGCCCCTCACCCAGCTCACTCCCAGGTCCAGATCCGTGGCGCGGCCCATCTGCCAGAAGCCGTTGACGTGCCCCAGCACCGAGGGCCGGGTGGCGGCGCCGAAGAGTGTCTCGTTCTCGCTCCGCGTCACCTCCACCGTGGCCTCGTAGGTTCCAGCAGCTCCGCCGAAGGGGGCGAGCCAGCGGAGGGACGCGCCGGTCTGGCCGAGCCCCTCCTCTCCGAGGATTGCCAGGTGAGGGAGCGGACGGGACTGGAAAAGGAAGGCGTGCGGGTGCCAGCGGTTCACCTGTCCGAGTTGCTGGTAGAACCGGCCGAGCTTCAGGCCCAGACCGCCGGGCAGCCCCACCCACTCCACGTATCCCTCCTCGATGGCGAACTCTCCGCCATGACCGCCCTCCTCCTCACCCTCTTCGCCCTCGTGCCCGTGGCCGCCGAACGGCACGATCTCCCCGCCCTCGATGTGACGGCCGATGAAGACCTTGGCCCGGGAGAAGGGGTCCAGGTTGGACACGAGGGAGATCTCGAACTCCCGGGCGAAGAAGTTGTCCGCTCCGGGCTGGTCGGGATCCAGGTGCGCGAAGATGTCGGCGTTGACGCTGATCTCCGGGTTCAGGGCCTGGAGGGCGCGCGCGCCGCCGGAGACCTGCTGCGCGGCCGGCGAGGTGGGCTGGGCCGCGGCTGCAGCCGCTGCCTCGGCGGCGGCGCGGAGCCGGCGCAGCTCCGCGCGCAGCGAATCCTGGGCCGTGACGGGGGGCTCCTGGGCCGCAAGCGGGTGAGCCACGGAGAGGGCCGATGCGACGACGGCTACCCACAACGGCGAACGGATGCGACGGACGGATGAGATCATGGAGGGTCTCCTTGGCACATGCACGATGATCACGGTGCCCGCCTCCCGACATGGGAGAGCGGGGTCCTGCCACGGGCCCGGACGGGCCTGGGGATCCTCAGCGCGAAGGAGGTGCGCGGGCGGGAGCGGAGGCTTCGTGCGCCCGGGAGGGGGGGCCTGCAGGGACCGGGATCGTGGCGACCCGTGCGCGGGTCGGCCACGCGGCGGGGCACAGGCTCTGGGGCGAAGGGATAGCCTGGTTCGCCCCGATCTGGGTGCACAGCCGGTGGTCGTGGCCGGAGCCGCCCGACGCCGGCTTGTCGCTGCTCGTCAACCGGGTCTCGGCCAGGAGATCCGCCGCGTCCAGCAACGGACCCGCGCCGCCCGCGAACAGCACGAGCGCCGAGAGTGGGGCCCCCAGGGCCTGTCGGATCCTCCTCCAAGTCCGTCGCATGGCCTTCACGCTACACCGGCGGCGGCGCGAGGTTGCAGGCCGGGTTGCACACCGGCGCCCTTTGGCCCCGGGGCGCGGCCCCGGTATATTGGGGTGCGTGCCGGAGGAATCCTTTATTGAGCCAACGTTCTTGAAGCCGGGACTGACTCCTGAGCTGGACGCCACGCCCCGTGAGGGGAAGGCGGAAGGCGCGGGGAGGTCACCAGAACTATGACCCGGGCTTCAATAAACCCCCTCCGGTACGCAGCGGGAGGGCCGGCGTCTTCGGACGCCGGCCCTTTCGCACTTCTGCGACCCGCCAGTCCCACCGGAACCCGTGGGGGCTCCGGCGGGGTAGCCGGAGTCCCTGGTCGAGGGAACCACAGGAGGACGACATGCCCATCGTTCGCGCGACCCGCCGGGTGCACTTCTGCGCGGCCCACCGGCTCTTCCGGTACGACTGGCCAGGGGAGCGGAACGCCGAGGTCTTCGGGGCCTGCGCCAACCCCAACTGGCACGGGCACAACTACGAGATGGACGTCACCGTGGAGGGGCCCGTGGACCCCGAGACCGGGTACGTCATGGACCTGAAGCTCCTCCGCGATGCCCTCGAGGCCCGGGTGGTCAAGGACGTGGACCACCGCAACCTGAACCTCGAAGTTCCTTGGCTAGAGGGGGTGAATCCCACCACCGAGAACCTGGTGGTGGCCATCTGGAACCGCATGGCGGGGTCGCTGCCGAAGGGCATCCGCCTGGCGCGCCTCGTGCTGCACGAGACGCCCCGCAACTCCGTGGAGTACACGGGAGAGGGAAGCGCATGAGCGCCAAGAAGGGTGGGAGCGATCTCTCGAAGGTCCGCTTCGAGGATCTCGTGGCCGAGATGATCCGCCGCTGCGGGGACGACCCCGAGCGCGAGGGGATGGCCAAGACCCCGGAGCGGGTCCGCAAGGCCTGGGAGTTCCTCACCCAGGGGTACCGCATGACTCCCGCCGACGCCATCGGGGGTGCGCTCTTCGAGGAGCACCACCACAACATGGTGCTGGTGAAGGACATCGAGCTGTACTCCATGTGCGAGCACCACCTGCTCCCGTTCTTCGGGAAGGCGCACGTGGCGTACATCCCCGACGGGAAGATCATGGGGCTGTCCAAGGCGGCCCGCCTCGTGGACGTCTTCGCGCGCCGCTTCCAGGTGCAGGAGCGCCTCACCGAGCAGATCGCGCAGGCCATCTGGGACACCATCCAGCCCCAGGGCGTGGGCGTGGTCATCGAGGCGTACCACCTCTGCATGATGATGCGCGGCGTGGAGAAGCAGAACTCGAAGACGATCACGTCCGCGGTGCGGGGTGCGTTCATGGAGGAGGCGAGCACCCGCGACGAGTTCCTCCGCCTGGCCCTCACCCCCCACCATCCCCTCTACTGAACGCGATGTCCGAACTGCCGCTGCAGGGCCGCACCGCGCTGGTCACCGGGGCCAGCCGGGGGATCGGGGCACGCGTGGCCGAACGCCTCGCCGAGGCGGGGGCACGCGTGTGGCTCATGGCGCGCTCCGAAGGAGCGTTGGCGGATGTGGCCGCACGCACGGGAGGCGTCCCACTGGTGGCCGACCTCACCGACGAGGTCGAGGTGTGGGACGTCCTCGACCGGCTTCAGGACACGCTGGGCGGCCCGCCGGACCTCGTGGTGTGCGCCGCGGGGGTCTTCGGCGTGGCCCCGGTCGCCGAGGAATCGGTGAAGTCCCTGGACGACCATCTCGCGGTCAACCTGCGGGGCGCCTTCCTCGTCACGCGGGCCCTTCTTCCGGCCATGCTGGAGCGGGGCAGCGGCCTCATCGTCAACGTGGGGTCCGTGGCCGGGCGGAAGGCGTTTCCCGGGAACGCGGCCTACTCGGCGTCCAAGTTCGGCCTCCGGGGGTTCCACGAGGTCCTGCTCGAGGAGGTGCGCGGCACCGGGGTACGGGCCACGCTCTTGGAGCCCGCCGCCACCGACACGCCCCTGTGGGACACCCTGGATCCCGACTCGGATCCCGGGCTCCCGGACCGGGCCGCCATGCTCTCCCCGGACGACGTGGCGGAGGCCGTCCTGTTCGTGGCCACCCGACCCGAGTCCGTCCGCATCCCCTTCCTCTCCATCGAGCGCGCCTGAGCATCGTCCCATGAGCGAGCCCTGCGTCTATACCGTCTCCGTGCAGGCCCACTACGATTCGGCCCACTTCCTGGTCCACTACCAGGGGAAGTGCGAGTTCCTCCACGGCCACCGTTACGTGGTCGAGGCGGCGGTGCAGACCGCCGAGCTCAACGAGGCCGGGATCGCCTTCGACTTCGTGGACCTGAAGCGGGAGCTCCGCGCGCTGGCCGACCACCTGGACCACACCCTCCTCAACGACCTCCCGGAGTTCAAGGGCGTGGAGACCAGCGCCGAGAATCAGGCCCGCTGGTTCTGGGAGGAGCTGAGGAAGCGCCTCCCGGAGCCCCAGGCGCGCGGGCTGCTCTACACTCGGGTGTGGGAGACGCCCACCCAGTGGGCCCAGTACGGCCCCGCCGGCGCGCCGATTCCTGCGGTGCGCACGCCCCCGGTGGACTGAGAAGGGACGGGTGCGGACGCCGCCGCGCCCGAGGCGGCTCCCGCCAACCCACCTCCCATTCCCATGCACCTGCTCCTCACCGACCGCCTGAGCTGCCCCCGTTGCGGCCCCGCCTTCGGGCTCATCCTTCTGGCCGACCGCATGGAGGAGCGCCGGGTGAGGGACGGGACGCTGGGGTGCCCCAACTGCCGCGACGGCTTCCCCATACGGGACGGGTTCGGGGACCTGCGGGCCCCGCCCAGGGGGGAGCTCCCCGCCGGGCGCGCGGGGCCTCCGGCGCCTGCGGACCCGACCGCCGCGGACCGCCTCCAGGCGCTCCTTGGCGTGGCGGAGGGCCCGGGCACGCTGCTCCTCACGGGTTCGGCGGCCCGGATCGCCGCCACGCTCGCGGACAGGATCCCGGGGGTGGAGGTGGTGGCCCTGGACGCGGACATGGCACTCTGGCCGGAGGCGCCCCGGGTGAGCCGGATGGCAGCCCGCCCCGGGATCCCGTTCTTCAGCCGCACCCTCCGTGGCGTGGCGGTGGACGGAGCCCTGGGAGCGCGCTGGCTGGAGGAGGCGGCGCGGGTGGTGGCGCCCCTGTCGCGCGTCGTGGTCACGACCGCACCCGACGACGCCGAGGCCGTGTTGGCCGGAGGCGGCCTCCACGTGCTCGCGTCGGAGGGCGGAACCGTCGTCGCGGCAAGGGGTTGAGTGGCCGCGCGGGCCGTTGCGCGCACCGCCTTCGCATCTCTACCTTCCCAGGATCCCGGCCCCGCCTCCCGGCGGCCTCCGGGAGCCCTCCATCCCCGATGCGCATGGCCTTCTGGAAGAAGCTCTTCGGCGAAGACGACCCTCGCCGGGTGGACTACTATCGCGAGGGCGCCGACCTCCTGCGCGAGGGGAAAGCCCATGAGGCGCTCACGTCGTTCCGCCTCGCCCTGAAGGACGCGCCCGGCGACACGCTGATCCTGCAACAGATCGCCATCTGCTACACGCGCATCGGGATGACCGACGAGGCCGCCAAGACGTACCGGCACGTGCTCCAGAAGGAGCCCGGGGCATCGGGCGCGCACTACGGGCTCGCCTTCATCCTCGTCCGGGCCGGGCAGCACGACGAGGCCATCCCGCACCTCGAGGCGTTCCTGGCGCACGCGCCGGGCGGTGCCGAGGCAAGCGACCACGTCGCCCATGCGCGCAACACGCTCGCGCAGATCAGGGGCGAGGCCCACGACCGGAGCCTGGAGCCGCCGCCCCATGAGCACTTCTGAGGTCCGCCTGCGCTGGAGGGGTGACGGCCTCGTCTTCCTCGGCGGCGCGCCCGGCGGTCCGGAGATCGCCCTCGACAGCGACGGGAAGGCTGGACCGTCCCCCACGCAGGCACTCCTGCTGGCCCTTGCTGGGTGCATGGGTGTGGACGTGCGCATGATCCTGGAGAAGTCCAGGGTGCCCCTGGAGGCCCTCGACGTCCTCATCGAGGCGGACCGGGTGGAGGAGCCGCCACGGCGCTTCCACGCCATCCGCTTGACCTACCGGCTTCGGGGACCGCGGGAGGACGACCGCCCGAAGGTGGACCGTGCCGTGGAGCTCTCCAGGGACAAGTACTGCAGCGTGCTCCACACCCTGAGGCCCGACCTGGAACTCGACATCCACGTCGAGCTGACCTAGCGGGCGCCGCTCCCCCCCCACCGCAGCGAGCTGCCACGCATGGCCAAGCCCACCTACGTGCGCGATGAGCGGCCCGCCGTCATCAAGACGCTCACGGAGATCTTCTTCGAGTCCGTGGACGCCTACGGTGACCGGCCGGCGTTCGGGCGCATCCTGCCCTCCCGGGAGGTGGAGTACACCTCCTTCAACGAGACCCTGGCACGCGCAAAGTGCGTGGCAGGCGCGCTGGACTCGCGCGGGATCGCGAGCGGCGAGCGCGTGGCCATCATGTCGCCGAACCGCCTGGAGTGGGCGCTGGCCGACTACGGCTGTCTGTGCGCGGGCGTCGTGGACGTGCCCATCTACCCGACGTTGACCGCTCCCCAGGTCGCCTACATGCTCGCGGACTCGGGGGCGCGCATCGTGTTCGTGCCCGACAAGGGGCAGATGGCCAAGGCATTGGATGCCATCGCCCAGGTCGGCCGCGAGGTGCAGGTGGTGGTGTTCGACCCCCCCGCGGAGCTCCCCGGCGGGGTCACCTCCTGGGCCGCCTTCATGGCCGAGGGTGCCGCGCATGCGGCCGCTTGGGGTCCTGGAGAGTTCCGAGCGCGGGCGCTCCGGATGCAGCCCGGCGACATCGCGACCATCCTCTACACGTCCGGCACCACCGGTGAGCCCAAGGGCGTGATGCTCACCCACGCCAACGTGGGGTCCAACGTGATGGCGGCGAGCACGGTGCTCTACATCGACCCCCAGGACAGCACGGTCAGCTTCCTGCCGCTGTCGCACATCCTGCAGCGGATGGTGGATTATCTGTTCTTCCTGCGGGGCGTCCCCATCGTCCACGCCCGGGCCATGGCCACCGCCATCGAGGACATGAGAGCCCTGCGGCCCACCGTGGCCGTCGCCGTGCCGCGGGTCTACGAGAAGATCCACTCCACCGTCATGCAGGCGACGGGCGCGAAGAAGAAGCTCATCGATTGGGCGGTGGGGGTGGCCGACAGGGTCGCGGGACTGCGCCTGGCGGGCCGCATGCCCACGGGGCAGTTGGCCATGCAGTTCTGGCTCGCCGATTCCCTCGTGTTCAGCAAGGTACGCGCGGCCATGGGGGGGCGGATGCGCTGGTTCGTCAGCGGCTCCGCGCCGCTGGCTCCCGAGCTCAACCGGTTCTTCTACTCCATCGGGCTCTCCATCCTGGAAGGCTACGGCCTCACCGAGACCAGCCCGGTCACCAACGTGAACACCGAGGATCACTTCCGCATCGGCTCGGTGGGGAAGACGGTGCCGGGGACGGAGATCCGCATCGCCGAGGACGGCGAGATCCTGGTGCGGGGCCCCCAGGTGATGAAGGGGTACTGGAACCGGCCCGAGGACACCGCTCAGGCCATCGACGCCGACGGGTGGTTCTACACGGGCGATATCGGCGAGCTGGACGAGGACGGCTTCCTGCGCATCACGGACCGCAAGAAGGACCTCATCGTCACCGCCGGCGGGAAGAACGTCGCGCCCCAGCCCATCGAGAACCGCCTCAAGGGGAACCCCTTCGTGGAGCAGGCCGTCCTCATCGGCGACCGGAGGAAGTTCATCTCCGTGCTCGTGGTGCCCGCCTTCTCCCGTCTGGAGGCGTGGGCGCGTGAGCAGGGGATCGCCTGGGCCGACCGGCGCGACCTGCTCTCCAACCCCGCCGTCCAGCGCCACATGGAGGCGGAAGTGAAGCGCGAGCTGAAGGGGCTGGCCTCCTTCGAGACCCCGAAGAAGGTGGCGCTCCTCGAGGACGAGTTCAGCATCGGGAACGGCGCGCTCACGCCCACGCTGAAGGTGAAGCGCAAGGTCGTCCAGGAGCGGTTCCGCGACATCATCGAGGAGCTCTACGGCGGCAACGCCTACGGCTTCGGAAGGCACTAGGGGGAATTCGGGTGCCCTCCGACGTCCGCACGGTCCTGGCCACGGCGCCCGACGAGACCGTGGCCCGCACCCTCGCCGAGGTGGTGGTCGCGGAGGGGCTCGCGGCCTGCGTCAGCTTGGTGCCCGGCGTCCTCTCGGTCTACCGGTGGCAGGGCGAGCTCAGGCACGACCCCGAGATCCTCCTCATCATGAAGACGACCGAGGCGCGCGTGGCGGAGCTCCTCGAGCGCGTGGTCGCGTTGCACCCCTATGAGGTTCCCGAGGTGCTCTGCCTGGCGGTGGAGGATGCTCACGAGCCCTTCCTGGCCTGGGTCCACGAGGAGACGGGGGCGCGCGGGTGAGCCGCAAGAGCAAGCGCCACGCGTGGCGCAGGCCCGACGCGGAGGGTCCGTCGGAGCAGGGAGACCTGCTGGCGGGGATGGCGGGGGAGGCGCCGGACGAGCCGGCCGCGGCACCAGAACCGGCACCGGCACCGGCACCGGAACCGGAACCGGAGCCGGAGCCTACGGCCGAGGCGGCGGCCGAGCCGGCGGCCGAGCCGGAGCCGACGGTCGACGTGGCGCCCGAGCCCGAGCCCGCACCGGAGTCCCTTCCGTCCCGGCGCTCGGTCGTCTTCGAGATGGTGGCCGAAGAGGTGGGCGACGGCGAGCCCCCCAAGGCGCCCCCCGCCGGCGAGCGCATCAACCGGGCGAGGGACCTGGCGGGCTCGGGGCGCGCCCAGGATGCGATGGACCTGTACCGCGCGATCCTGGCGGAGAACCCCGGCAACGTGCGGGCGCGCAACGGTCTGGGGGAGCTCCTGGAGTCCATGGGCCTGCACGAGCAGGCGCTGGAGCAGTTCGACGCGGCGCTCAAGGCCGACCCCGACAACCTGGACGTTCTGGTCAACCGCGGCTCGGCGCTGGGCGTCCTCGGGCGCTACGAGGACGGGGAGGCGGAGCTGCGCAAGGCGCTCCGCCTGGCTCCGGAGCACGTCGGAGTCCGGGCCGGCGTCGGCATCCTCCACTTCCGCCGCGGGCTCTACGCCCAGGCCGAGGCCGAGCTCAGCTGGGTGTGCGAACAGGCGCCGGAGCACGGCGCCGCGTTCTTCTACCGCGGGGAGGCGCTGAACCGGCTGGGCCGGGTGGAGGAGGCCATGGCCGCCCTGGAGCGGGCCTCCGCCCTCCAGCCGGGCAACCACAAGGCCTTCTACACCCTGGGCATCCTCTACGACCGGAAGCATCTTCCGGAGGAGGCGGCGCTCATGTACCGGAAGGCCAGGGAGCTGCAGCGGCCATGATCAGGGTGGTCATCGGGGAGTTGACGGCACAGGGCCAGGAAGGCATGGTCCTGCCCATCCGATCGGACCTGACACCTCTCACCGCCGGTGCCCGCGACGTGCTCCTCGGGGCCGGGGCCAAGGTTGAGGAGCGGCTGCGTAACATGGGCTCGCTCCCCATCGGTGGCGCGTTCATCACCCCCGGCGGAGACCTGGCCGCCTCCTTCCTCATCCATGTCGTCACCGCCTCGGAAGAGGAGCCCGAGTCCGCCCTCTCCGTGCAGCGCGCGCTGAAGAACGGGCTGCGACGCGCGGTGGAGTGGGAGCTCGAGTCCCTGGCGCTCCCCCCGCTGGGCGCGGGAGTGGGGCACATGGACATCGAGGACTCGGCGCGGGCCATGGTGGAGATCCTGGTGGACCACCTGGACGAAGGGCACCCTCCGCTGGAGCTCGCCATCGTGGTGACGGGGGAGTACGAGGCGGGGGTGTTCAGGCACCTGGTGGAGGAGCTCACCAGGGATCGCTTCCCCATGCAGAACTAGCGGCCGGACCCACGACGCCGACGAGAGCGAGGAGGGATGTTGCCTAGAAGGATCGTGGGCGGGGCCATGGTCGTCCTGTGGCTCTTCATGGTCGGCTGGCAGGTCCGCCGCGAGTACTTCCAGCCCGAGCTCACCCGCCTGGCCGAGGCCGCCCTTTCGCTGGCGCCGGGCGTGAACTTCTATACGCTGACCATGGCCGGGCGCGCCGTGGGCCAGGCCACGTCCCGTCTGGACACGCTCCCCGACGGCTTCGAGCTCGACGACTACATGACCCTCGAGCTCCCGGCCCTGGGGCAGACCGGGGTCGCCGTGGCGCGCACCCGGGTGAAGCTCAGCCCCGCCCTGGTCATGGAGAGCTTCACCTTCTCCCTGGACAGCGAGGTGGGGCGCTTCGAGGCCGAGGGGTCGCTGGGGGCCGACACCACGCTCTCCGTCACCATCCGCTCCGCCGGGAGCGAGCAGCACCTGAGCTTCCGCATGGCCCAGCCGCCGGTGTTCGCCTCGGTGGTGCCCATCCGCGTTGCCATGGGGCGGGGGCTGGAGGTGGGCGACCGCATCCGCCTCCCGGTGTTCGATCCCACGAGCATGGGGACGAGGACCGTGGAGGTGCGCGTCCTCGAGCACGACACCCTCATCGTGCCGGACAGCGCGGCCCTCGACCCCGCCACCGGACGGTGGAGCCCGGCCCACTGGGACTCCATCCCGGCCTGGCGGGTGGCCGAGGTGTTCGGCGGCATCCAGGTGGAGAGCTGGATCGACGAGGACGGCCGCATCCTGAAGGCGTCGAGCCCTCTCGGGTTCTCCATGGAGAAGACCGAGTACGAGCTGGCGCGCCAGGCCCAGGAGGACGCCCGCCTGACGCAGGCCACGGGCGCCGGGAGCGACGTCATCCTGGCCACGGCGGTGCAGAGCGACGTGGAGCTGGCCGACGTGGAGCAGTACGAGGAGATCCGCTTCCGGCTCACCGGGGTGGACTTGGCCGGCTTCGAGCTCGACGGGGGGCGCCAGACGCTGCGGGGCGACACGCTCATCGTGCGGCGGGAGGATTGGGCGTCCCTCGAGCCGGGCTACGAGCTTCCCTATCCGCGCATGGACCTGCGGGAGGCGCTGGAGCCCGAGCCGCTCATCCAGAGCGACGACCGGCGGATCATCGAGCGAGCGCAGCAGCTCACCGCGCGCCGGACCCGGTGGCGCCAGGACCCCAAGGAAGTGGCGCGCGGCCTCACCGTGTCGGTGTACAACATGCTGGAGAAGCGCATCACCTTCTCCGTGCCCAACGCCGTCCAGGTTCTGGAGACGCTCCAGGGGGACTGCAACGAGCACACCGTGCTCTACGTGGCCATGGCCCGGGCCCTGGGGCTCCCCGCGCGCACCGCCGTGGGGCTGGTGTACGTGGACGGCGCGTTCTACTACCACGCCTGGCCGGAGGTGTGGCTGGGCGGGTGGGTGGCCGTGGATCCGACCTTCGGCCAGCACCCCGCCGACGCAGCCCACATCCGGTTCGTGGTGGGCGGGCTGGCACAGCAGGTCGAGATCGTGCGCCTCATCGGGAACCTGGACATCGAAGTGCTCTCGCAGTCCGTCGCCGTGGAGCAGGACCGGCGATAGCCACCCCCACCAACCCAGCACCGGAACAACGTCCGTGACCGACAAGACCGCCGCCACCGAGATGCTCCAGCTCCAGGGCGTGGTGAAGCGCTACGGGAAGTTCACCGCCGTGGCCGGCATCGACCTGGACGTCCACCGCGGCGAGATCTTCGGATTCCTCGGCCCCAACGGGGCCGGGAAGACCACCACCATCCGCATGGTGGCCGGGGTGCTGCGCCCGAGCGAGGGGCGGATCCTCGTGGACGGCGACGACCTCCACGAGCATCCGGCCCGGACGAAGATGAAGGTCGGCTACGTGCCCGACCGGCCCTTCCTCTACGAGAAGCTCTCGGGGGGGGAGTTCCTGCGGTTCGTGTCCGGGCTCTGGGGCAAGGAGGGGCCCGAGGCCGAGGCCCGGGCCGACCGCCTGCTGGAGTTGTTCCAGCTTGCGCCATGGAAGGACGAACTCATCGAGAGCTACTCGCACGGCATGCGTCAGAAGATCCTCATCAGCTCTGCGCTCATCCACCAGCCCGAGATCATCGTGGTGGACGAGCCCATGGTGGGCCTCGATCCCCGCTCTGCGCGGATCCTGAAGGACCTGCTGCGCGCGTTCGTGGCCCAGGGGGGGACGGTGTTCCTCTCCACCCACACGCTGGAGGTGGCGGAGGCCCTCTGCGACCGCATCGCCATCATCAGCGGCGGGCGGATCATCGCGCTGGGCACCATGGAGGAGCTCCGGGCGCAGGCCCATGCCGGCGGGGCCCACCTGGAGGAGATCTTCCTCAAGGTCACCGGGAGCGAGGACATGGCCCACGTCATCGAGAGCCTGCGCGAGGCCATCGAGCCGTGACCGAGCAGGCCACCACCGTCCGCGCCGGGGTGCTCTGGCTCCTCCGGCCGAAGCTCCGCTCCAAGCTCAACCGCGCCCGCACCGACGACGGCCGGGTGTTCAAGGCCGCGCTCCTGGGGTTCGTGGGGCTCTTCTTCTGGGCGCTGATCTTCGGGGTGATCTACCGGATGCTGCTGTACTTCCGGGGCACGCAGGGGATCGGCGATCTGCTTGCGGGCAAGCTGCTCGGCCTGGCGTTCCTGACGTTCCTGATGATCCTCGTGCTGTCCAACGTCATCACGGCGCTGTCCACCTACTTTCTGTCCGACGACCTGGAGCTCCTGGTGGCGTCGCCCATGGACCCCGTGAAGGTGTACGGGGCCCGGCTGGTGGAGACCATGGTGTCCTCCTCCTGGATGGTGGCGCTGCTGGCCATCCCGCTCCTCCTGGCGTACGGGGTCATCTACTCGGCGGGCTGGCGCTACTACGCGCTGGCCGTGGCCACGGTCATCCCCTTCCTCGTCGTGCCAGCGGTGATCGGCAGCGCGCTCACGCTCCTGCTCGTGAACGTCTTCCCGGCCAGGCGCACCAGGGACCTGCTGGCGCTCGTGGGGCTCCTCTCAGCTGCCGGCGTCGTGGCGCTCTTCCGCTTCCTGCGCCCCGAGCGGCTGGTCCGTCCCGAGGAGTTCCGGGACCTGGTGGACTTCGTGACCGTGCTCAGGACGCCCACGTCCCCGTGGCTCCCGTCCGAATGGGCCGCCGAGGCCCTCGTCACCCAGCTGAACGGCGTGTTCGACTGGTTCCCCTTCCTCCTCCTGTGGAGCACGGCGGCGGCGTTCTTCGTCGTGGGAGCGTGGGTGCACGGGCGCTGGTACCAGGCGGGCTTCACCCGGGCCCAGGAGGGCGCGGAGCGGAAGGAGGGGCGCATCCGCTCCCTGGTCCTCGACCGCTTCCTGGGCGGGGCCCGGATCTCCACCCGCGTGCTGGTGGCGAAGGAGATCCGCGTCTTCTTCCGGGACACGACGCAGTGGTCGCAGCTCATCCTGCTGGGCGTGCTGGTCGCGGTGTACGTCTACAACATCACGGTGCTCCCCCTCTACACCGGGGAGCGGGTGTCCTTCTTCCTCATCAACGTCGTGTCGTTCCTGAACCTGGGGTTGGCCGGGTTCGTAGTCGCTGCCATCGCCGCCCGGTTCGTGTTCCCCGCCATGTCCCTGGAGGGGCGGATGATGTGGTTGCTGCGCTCCTCCCCGCTGGACGTGCGCACGCTGTTCTGGGCGAAGTACTGGGTGGGAACAGTGCCCCTCCTCCTGGTGGCGCTTCCCCTCATCGTGGTGACCAATCTGGTGTTGGACGCCACGGTCTTCATCCTGGTCCTCACCACGGCCACCATGGTGGGCGTGACGTGCGCGCTCACGGCGCTGGCGCTCGGGTTCGGGGCTCTCTATCCGAACTACGAGACCGAGAACGTGGCCGAGATCCCCACGTCGTTCGGCGGGCTTCTCTTCATGATGGCCGCCGTGACCTACCTGGGTGGGGTGGTCATCCTGGAGGCCTGGCCGGTCTACCTCTTCCTGGCCTCCCGCTTCCGGGGCGGCGAGGCCGAGGTGAGCGTGGTGCCGCTGGTCCTCGGCGTGGCGGGGGCGGCGGCGCTCACCGCCGCCGCAGTGGTCCTCCCCCTCTGGGCTGGGATGCGGCGGGTGCAGAAGCTGGAGCTGTAGTTCTTCACGCATGGGAGCCGACATGCTCGAGTCCATCAAGCGCTTCTTCAGCACGTCCATGCCGGCGGCCGGGGACGAGAAGGCGAACCCCAGGGACGTCCGGCTGGCGGCGTGCGCTCTGCTCCTGGAGCTGGCGTACGCCGACGATCACTTCTCCGCCGGGGAGCGCGGCCATGTGGAGGGAGCCATCCGGCGCCACATGGGGCTCGACGCTGCGGACGCCGACCGGCTCCTCGAGTTGGCGAACCAGGCCCGGACCGACGCCGTGGACCTCTGGCAGTTCACCAACCTCATCGCCGAGAGCTACTCCGTTGGGCAGAAGGTGGTGCTGGCCGAGATCATGTGGGGGCTGGTCTACTCCGACGGGACGCTCGCCTCGAAGGAGGACTATCTGATGAGGAAGATCAGCAACCTGCTCCGGCTCGAGCCCGGGTATCTGGCCGAGGCCCGGAGGCGCGTCGAGGACACGGAGACGGGGCCTGGGCGCTACGACGTGCCGGACTGACCCGGGGCGCGCCATCGGGGGTGACAGACCTCTCTGCGCATCGCATATTCCCCCCTTCCCTCCTTCGGACCCTCAGCCCCCATCGCCATGCGCGAACTGGTTCCCGGCGGATACCTCTTCACCCACCTGGTCTTCTGGACGGTCGTCGGCCTGGTGGCCGTGGGGACCAACGCGGTGGCCATCATCCTCTCCGTGGGGCTCGTGCTCCTGCTCCTGGAGTCGGTGGGGAAGGCCTGACGCACTCCCGCCCATGCTGGGCCTGATCCTGGGCGCCGTCGCCGCGCTGGGCCTCGGGATCTGGCTCGGTCTTCCCGGCCGCGCGCCGTCGGTGGAGGACGTGGAGCGCACCATGCGCAACCCCCTCCCCGAGTCCCGGAAGGTGAAGCGGCGCTTCACGCCGCTGGCCTGGGCGCAGCGGCACATCGGGACGGGGGTCTCGCGCGCCGGGCGGGGCTTCCGCGTGGAGCGCCCCGGGCGTCGCTAGGCGCGACGCGGTCGGCTTCCCGGACCTGCCCGGCCACGGCCGGAGGCGGTCAGCGCAGCAGGTGCTGGACGGTTACGAGGACGAGCCCGACCATGGCGCCCAGCACGTACCCTAGGCGCACGATGAGCCTGAGTTCCCGGTCCGTCACCTTGCGGACCAGCTCCTCCATCTTGGGCATCGGAAACTCCAGCACCTTCTGCTCCACCCGCCGGGCCACGTCCAGGCGCTCCACCACGTCCGGGACCTGCGCCTGGAGCCAGTCCCACAGAGGGTCGGCCAGCGCCGCCTCGATGCGTGCGGGAGCGCCGGCGGGGAGCCAGGCGGCCGGGGTGCCGATGGGCCGGTCCAGGAGCTTGGCGGCCAGACGACCCGCTCCCTCCCGGTAGGTCCGGGCGGCGGTCTCACTCCGAGCGGCCGCCACAACCCAAGACGCCAGCCGCTCGGGGGGAACCCGCGCGAGGACCTCGCCCCATGTCCGGTCGCCCGCCTTGTCCATGGCGCCGCGGAGCTTCTCCACCACGAAGCCCCGGGTCGCCGGGTCCCGGGCCATCCCCACGACCCAGGCGAGCAGCGTGCTGCGCGCCTCCGCCACGCTCGGGTCCTGCGCCTCGCCCAGCACCGAGCTGACCGGGCGGCGCAGGAAGTCCACGATGGCCTCGTTGACCCCACGGGCCATGGCATCCTGCACCGCCGGGTCCTTGAGGACCTCGGAGAGGCGCTCGGCGCCCTCGCGCTCGATGGTGTCCAGCACCTTGTCCACCGTGTCCTCGGTCATCACGAGGCGGGCCACCACGCGCTGGTGGAACTTGAGGTCCCGAAGGAAGCGGTGCAGGAGGTCGTGGACCGTGGCCTCCAGGCGGGCGCGGGCCGCATCGTCCTCGAGCAGCTTGCCGAGGCGCTCGATGGCGAGGGGGAGGTACGAGGCGATGGCCTTCTCCACCGCGCCCACCAATCCCCGGGGGAGGATGTCCTCGAACGTGCGCCCGGGAGCCAGGAGCCGCTCCGCCCCCCGGCTCAGATAGTCGTCCACGGCCCGGTGGAGGTCTTCGCTCTCCACCGCTCCCTCGAGCCACCCCTCCAACGCGCCCTCCAGCGCCTCCTCCCGGGCGGGCGTGAGCATCTCGCCGATCGGCTGATCGGCCACCAGCGCCACCACCTCCCCGGTCCGCCGCGCCATGGCTTCCTCGAAGCGCTCGGACGCCAGGTATTCGTCCACCCGCGTCACCACGAGCTCCACCACCTCGTCCATCATCGGCTCGAGCTCGGCGATCACCGCGGGGGGGAGGAGCTCCCGGAGCGTGCCCCTCTCCCTGGTCAGGACCTCGTCCACGAACGCGCCGAGCTTCTGGTCGAATGCCTGGCGGAATTCGGGGCGGGCGAAGGTGCGCGTCAGGTCCTCGGCGGTGAGGAGGCGGTTCCCGACCGTGCGCCCGATGGCGGCGGCCAGGCGGGGCTGGTTCTTGGGCACCGCGCCCTGGAAGAAGCCGATCTTCCAACGGCCGATCCGGGGGGGCTCGTACGGGTGGAAGAGCATCCAGATGGCCACCTGGTTCGTGAGTCCCCCGGAGAGGGCGCCGAACCCGACGGCGATGAGGTCCCGGATGAGGTCGGGGCTCACGGCCGGGTGTGCCGGAAGAGGCCGTGCACCGGATACGTGCGCCCTTCCACGCGCAGGGTGCCGACCACCAGGAAGAGGGCGTCCACGGGAAGAAGGGGCCCCGCCCCCTGGCCGGCCTCCACGTGGGCAGCCTGCACCTGGAGCACGCCCGCCACGCCCCCGTCGTCGGTGCTGATGGTCCAGGACACGGGGATGTCCTGGCGGGCAGGCTCGAAGGCGCTCACGTCGGCCCAATCCACGCTCACCGCAGGCCACTGCAGGTCCCGATACTCCAGCCGCGCCCAGATGCGGTAGGCTCCCGGGGAGTTGGGCGCCGATGCCTCGGGGTTCTCGAGGATCACCTGCAGCGAGTCCCCGGAGGCGAGGAAGGCCCAGTCGCCCTGCGCCGCTTCCTCGGCTCCGTGCACCCGGCTCATGTCGAGGACGAGCCCCTGGAGGCGTTGGTCGGAGAGGTACGCGGCCCCGTCGTGCAGCCGGTACACCTGCCCGCGGGTTCCCGTCCACTCCATGAGCAGGCCCCCGGTGACCTCCACCTCCAGTTGGCGCTGTCCCTGGGAGAAGATGACCGCTTCCACGGCGTCGCCTTCCCCCACCAGGAGCCGAAGGCTGCCTTGGGGGAGAATGCGCCAGGGCGTTCGCGTGGGGGGCGTGTCCCAAGTATCGTCGTGGAACTCCTCCCAGGTGCCGCTGCGGGCCACGAGACCCCGGGCCGAGCGGTGCACGCTTCCCGGCCGGGTCTGGCTGGACATGAGCCAGGGGACCACGAAGGAGCTGTCCTCCGAGAGCGACATGAACACGAGGTTCCGCTCGTAGATCCGACCCCGGAAGCTCGCCGCCGCGTCTTCCGCCCCCTCCGCCTGCGGCTCCGCGGCGGGCTCGTCCCCCGCGCCGCCGCACCCGGCCAGGAGCAGAGCGCCCGCGACGAGGGCAGGGGACAGGAGGCGCTTCATGCCGTCCAGCGTGGCGGGCGGGTGGGGTCGAGGATCTGGGAGGGGGACGCGGCGAGCCGGCGGTCCAGGTGATGGAGGAAGGCGGCGATGAGGCGGGTGGTGGAGCCCAGGTCCCCATGGGCGCTGCGCAGCGCCGTGCGCACGTCCACCCGGGTCTGGCCGTTGTCGTCGAGGCCGATCCGGACGTGGATGTCCACGTCCCGCCGGAGGATCGCGGTGCGGGCCTCGGCCAGGATGACGCCCTTCTGGTCGTCGTGGCTGAGCAGCTTCCAGCGGGGGAGCTCGCCCTGGATGGCGGCCAGGGAGTTGGCCCACACCCGCTCGAAGGGGATGGCGTACGTGCGCCCCCTCAGCCGGGGGTTGGGGGAGAGGGGATCGGTCTGTGCCCGCGCCCGGGCGGTGGCGATGGGGTCCTTGCTCAACGGCCCTCCAGGGCTCCGCCGAGGGCGAACCGGATGGTCACGCTGGCGCTCACGGTCAGGTCTCCGGCCTCGATGGGGGTGTCAACGGCGGCCTCCATGGCGCGAAACATCATGTCCCCCCCGGCGCGTGGGTAGGGCTGCTCGGAGCCGCCCCGCACCTCCAGAGGAGTACCGAGGGCACGGCCCAGCGCGCGGGCCATGGTCTCGGCCTGGGCGGTGGCCGCGCGGACGGCCAGGGTGAGGGCCTCCTGGCGGGCCGGGCCGGTGTCCGACGCCTCGAACGCCAGGGACGAGACCCGGTTGGCGCCGGCCCGGATGGCCGCGTCGATGAGGCGACCGGCCGCCGCCACGTCCGTGGCGCTGGCCCGGACGTTGTTGAGCGCCGTGTACCCGGCGATGACCTGCCTCTGGATAGGCCGGTCGTCGGTCACCGTGTAGTCGGGGCGGAGGTTGTACCCGAAGGTCTCCACCTTCACCCCGGCCACGCCCGAGCCCCGCACCGCCCGGATGACCGCGTCCATGAGCTGGGCGTTGCGGCTCGCGGCCTGGTCGGCGTCGGTGCCCTGGGTCTCCACCGCGAAGGAGGCGCGCACGCGATCCGGCGTCACGCTCACGGTGGCCGAGCCGCTGACCTCGACGAACGCGGGGCTCGCCGGCGCCGGAGGCGGGGCTGCCTGGGCTGCGACGGCTTGGCCGCCGCACGCGGTCAGGACGCCGAGGAGGGCGAGGGCGGGGAGTGCGCGTGGGGAGGGCATGGAAGGGCTCCGATCCGGGGTGCTGGGGGCAGGTCGGTTTACACTGGGCTGCAGCCTGGAATATAGTTTGCCAGCCATCCGCGTCCTCCCCACCCCACGTGAAATGAAAGCCATCATCCCATTGGCCGGCAAAGGCACCCGCCTCCGGCCGCACACGCATCATACTCCCAAGCCCCTCCTGAAGGTTGCCGGGAAGCCGGTGTTGGCCTACATCCTGGACGACCTCATCGCCGTGGGCGTCCACGAGATGGTGTTCATCGTCGGGTACCTCCGCGACGCCGTGCAGGAGTGGATGGAACGGGAGTACCCCGACCTGAAGGTGCACTACGTGCTGCAGGAGGTTCAGGACGGGACGGCCGGCGCGGTGGCGCTGGCAGAACCCTTCGTGGATGAGGAGGTGCTCATCGTCTTCGCCGATGCCGTGCTGGAGGTGGACTACGGTCTCGTGAAGACGCTGGGCGCCGACTTCGGCGGGATCATCTGGGCCAAGGAGGTGGAGGACTACCAGCGCTTCGGGGTCATCATCACCCGCGCCGACGGGACGATGGAGTCCATCGTGGAGAAGCCGAAGGAGCCCGTCTCCAAGCTGGCGAACATCGGCCTCTACTACATCCGCGATCACAAGCTCCTCTTCCAGGGGATCCACCACACCCTGAGCTCGCCTCCCGGGCCCGGCGGTGAGTTCTTCCTCACCGACGCGTTCCAGTACATGGTGGACCACGGATCCAGGATCTTCACGGCACCGGTGGAGGGGTGGTGGGACGCCGGCAAGCCCGAAACGCTGCTCGAGACCAACGCCCACCTGCTCCGGACCCGCCACGGCGGGATCGCCGCCTCGGCGGTGGTGGAGCACGCCGAGATCATCGAGCCCGTGCGCCTCGAGGCGGGCGTGGTGGTGCGGGGCGGCCGCATCGGGCCCAACGTGACCCTGGAGGAGGGCGCCCGGGCGGAGCAGTGCGAGATCAGCGACACGGTCGTGGGGCCTGGCGCGGTCCTGGAGCACGCCCGCATCCGCCACTCCCTGGTGGGCGGGCACGCCGTGGTGCGACACGTGTCCGGCACCTTCCTGGTGACGGACCACTCCGTGGTGGAAGGGGGCTAGGGCTCGATCCCGCAGTACCCGACCACCGTCCAGAGGGCGCGCAGCACGCCCTCTGGACCGCCGGCGTTGCGATACCACTCCTCCGTGGTGTGGGCGAACCCCGCTTCGCCTCCGCCCCCCATCGTGAGCGCGGGGATCCCTTCGGCCATGGCCGCGTTCGCGTCGGTGGAGGACGCCACCAGCGCGGGCCTCACCCCCACCGATTCGGTCGCCGCCACTGCCGCGCGGACCAGCGCGTGCTCAGGGTCGGTAGCGCCGGCGGCGCGACGCCCCACACGCTCGAACTCGGTCGCCAGGGGAGGTCCGGAGGCGCATGCGCTCTCGGCTGCCACGGCGCGCTCCACCGCGTAGCGGAGGGCACCCTCCAGCCGCTCCAGCTCCTCCTCGGACGTGCTCCGCGCGTCCACCTCCACCCACGCCGTCTGCGGGATGGCGTTGATGCTCGTGCCTCCGCCCCACCGGGCTACCGTCAGGGTGGTCCGTGGATCGGCCGGGAGCGCGGAGGACGCCAGTTGCTGGACCGCGCCGGCCAGGGCGTGGATGGGGTTGCCGATCCCCCAGTCCTGCCACGAATGGCCGCCCGTACCCCGCACGGTCACGCGGAAGCGCCGCGAGCCGACCCCCCGGGTCACGACCCGGTCCAGGCCTCCTCCGTCCACGGAGATGAAACCCGCCGCGCCGTGCCCCTCGCCGCCGGGACCCACCAGGTGGCGGGCACCCCGGAGGTCCCCCAGACCCTCCTCTCCCACGGTGGCGGCCACGAGGACCGGTCGGGCGAGCGGCACGCGGGTCTCGCGGAGCGCTCGGACCACGGCGAGCACGACGGCGAGACCCCGCCCGTCGTCGGAGATCCCGGGGCCGCGGAGCAGATCCCCGTCGCGGGTCACCTCGATGGGCACCTCCGCCCCGAACACCGTGTCCAGGTGGGCGGAGAGAACGAGAGGCGCCCGGCCGGACGGGGCCGCGCCGATGGCGGCGGGGAGGTCGCCGAGCACGTTTCCCACCTGGTCCGTGCGCACGCCAACGGCGCCCGCCTCGACCAGGAGTTCGGCCATGCGCCGCGCGCGGGCCGTTTCTGCGAAGGGTGGCGCCGGGATGGAGGTGAGCTCGATCTGTGAGGCGAGCGTCCGCTCGTCCGCATCGCGGCATAGCGCGGAGGCGCGGACTACGGTGGGGTGGCGGAGGAGGGAGGCGAGGGAGACGTCCATGTCGCCCAAGGCTCGGGTTGGCGCTGGTGGGCGTCAACCCGGGCGCCACCTCTTCCCGCGTGGTGCGAGGGTGCCCTACCCCTACCAGCGGGTCTGGTCGGCCCAGGTGAAGCGGAGGCTCGTCTCGCTGGTGGCGTCCAGGGGGACGGACTTCGCGTAGCGAGCCACCTCGGCGAGCCCCAGGCTCTGGGAGATCCCCTTCGCGCTGACGCGGCGGGCGCTGCAGTCCACGCCTACGGTGGCGCTCTGGCCCTCGGCCAGGAGCCCGAGGCTCCGGTCCACGCCGTCGAGGTCCACCAGGGCCTCCACCAGCTGCCCGGTGGCGTTGTGCACCACGACGGGGCAGAGCCGGTCGAGGTCCGCCGCCAGCGCCTTCGCGCGCTCCCCCCGGGCATGGGCCAGCCAGGGGTTTCCAGCCGAGGCGCACGCGGAGGA
>DATIKQ010000019.1:0-45973 GCA_035477395.1 Longimicrobiales bacterium | reverse complement strand
GCCACCTCAAAGACTCCACCCCCAACCCCCCGGAGGAGGAATCCGCAGCCTGATCGACGCGCCCCGAGGCGACATAGTTTAGAGAAGAACCGCGTCAGAGTTCAGGGAACGCACAGCGCCTCCGCCACCGGGAGGACCCGGATCCCTTCCACCTCTTCCGGACGCCGACCGCCGAAGAGGACGAACCGCTTCGCCTCGGGGTAGTCCGAGCCGAACGCGCGCAGCCCGTTGAGTTCTTTGCTCCTGAGCGTGCTGTGGCGCTTGACCTCGACGGCGACGAACTCCCGGGGTCCATAGAGGACGAAGTCCACCTCCAGTCCGGTCCGCGTCCGCCAGAAGAAGAGCGAGTGGTCGCCCGCGGCGGACGCCCACGCGCTCAGGTGCTGGTGCACGATGCCCTCCAGCGCCGCACCCTCAACCTCAGAGGGTCGATCCAGCGGGCCCACCGGGAGAAGCGACTGATAGAGGCCTGCGTCGAAGTAGTAGAACTTCGGATGGGCCTCGATGGCCCGTGCGGCGCGGCGCGTGAACACGGGGAGCCGCGTGCCCAGGAGCAGGTCCTCGAGCACCCCCAGATAGCCGTCGGCGGTGCGCCGGGTGATCGCGCAGTCGCGCGCGATCGCGGAGACGCTGATCTGGGAAGCGTGCGAGAAGGCGATGACCTCGAGGAAGCGCGCGAAGTCACCGTGGCTTCGGACCAGCGCCTCGGCCCGCACCTCTTCGCGCACGAAGAGCCCCACGTAGTCGCGCAGCGCGCGTCCGGGTTCCGGCGACGCGAGGATCAGGGGGATCAGGCCGACCCGCACGGCGTCGCCCAGCGAGAAGTCCTCCCCCAGCTCCGCCGCCAGAAAGGGCCCGAGGGTCGTCATCGCCGCGCGCCCGCCGAGCAGGTTGCTGCCACCTCGCCGGAGCTTGCGGGCGCTGGAACCGGAGAGCACGAAGCGCCGGCGGTCGCGCTCGATGAGGCGGTGGACGGTGTTCAGCAGCTCCGGAACCCGCTGGACCTCGTCCAGGACCACGACCCGGTCCGGCGGATGCGGCGCGACCAGGTCGGCCAAGCGCTCGGGGCGCGCCGAGAGCTCCCGCTCCAGTGCCGCGTCGAGCAGGTCGAGGTGGAGGCCATCCGGGTATCGTCGGGAAAGGAGGAAGGACTTCCCGGTCCCGCGCGGGCCGAGAAGGAAGTAGGAGCCTTCAGGCTCCCTCGCCAGGCGGGCATAGGGCTGCACGCCACATTATGGACATGCTATGTAGAAAATGTAAGCTCTTTTTCACATGGCACCGTACGATGTGCGAACCACGCCACCGAAGCCAGTGGCCAAGCCAACGGGTGCTGTGTAAGATAATGTGTGGAGGTACACACATGGCAACGAACCTGGATCTGGATCCGCAGCTCCTGGATCGGGCCCTGGCGGTGAGCGGCGAGAACACCAAGAAGGCCGCGGTCACCCGGGCGCTCGAGGAGTTCATCGCCCGCCGGGAGCAGCGGGATCTACTCGACCTCTTCCGCAGCCTGCAGTGGGACCCGGCTTACGACTACAAGGCGGAGCGTTCCCGGAGGTGAGTCTCCTGGTGGACACCAGCGTGTGGTCCCTCGCCCTGCGTCGGGACGCTCCCCCCGACCTCCCCGAGGTCCGAGCCCTCGGAGATGCCTTGGCGTCCGGTGAGCTGGTGGTCACCACCGGGCTGATCCTGCAGGAGATCCTGCAGGGGTTCTCGGGTCCCCGGGCGCGGGAGGCGATCCTGGGCCGCTTCCGTGCGCTCCCCTTCCTGACCCCGGACCGCGGCGATCACATCGACGCGGCGGCGCTGCGGAACCGGTGCAGGCGCAGTGGAATCCAGATCGGCACCATCGATGCGCTCCTCGCGGCGCTGTGCCTGCGCCACGGTCTCAGCATCCTCACCACGGACGCGGACTTCCGGCGCATCGCCGAGGTCAGCCCGCTGTCGGTCTGGAGTCGAGGCTAAGCCCTGACGTGGCTGGCGCGCCTCCGGGCCGCGACCCTACCGTATCCGCGCCCGGAACGTGTTGGAGAAGAAGATGAGCGCCTCCTTCAGGCCCCGGTCCCACACCTCCCAGGTGTGGGCGCCGTCGGTGATGCGCAGCTCGGCGGGGAGCGAGTCGAGCCGGAGCGCGTTGTACAGGTCCACCGCGCCCTGGACGATGCGGGCGTCGTCGTCGTCTCCCGTGCCGATGTAGACCTGGAGCCGGTAGTCGTTGACCTTCTCCTTCAGCGACGGGATCCAGGTGAAGGGACTCTCCGCCTGCCACTTCTTGGCGTCGAAGGGGATCCCCCAGGGCGTCGGGGGCTTCGGCGGCTCGGTGGGCTGAGGTGGGGTGCGCGAGATGCCGCCCGAGAGGGTCGCCGCGGCCCCGAACAGCTCGGGGTGCTTGAACGCGGTGTGGATGGCGCCGTACCCGCCCATGGAGAGCCCGCCGATCATCCGGGCGCGCCGGGTCGGGATGGTGCGGTACGTGGCGTCGATGTGGGGGATCAGGTCCTGGACGAGGGCCGTCTCCATGGCGCCGTAGCCGGTGGCGGGGTCCGAGTCCACGTAGGAGGAGTTCTTCCCGTCGGGCATGACCAGGATGGCCGGTGGCATCGCGCTGGCCGCGATGAGCGAGTCGGCGGTCATCTGGGCGTCGCCGTAGCGCGCCCAGTTGGTGTGCTCGCCCCCCATCCCGTGCAGGAGGTAGAACACGGGGTACGCCCGCTCCGACCGCTCGTAGTCCGGCGGGAGATAGATGGTGTACGCCCACTCCCGGTTCAGGGCTTTGCTGAAGAGGGTGCGCCCCTCCAGGACGCGGCCGCCCTGCTGGGCCTGGGCAGGGGGCGCGAAGGAGAGGAGCGCCGCCGCCAGCGTAAGGAGGAGGGAGGCAGCGCGCGGGCGGATCATGGGCGGGTCTCCAGGATCGAGGTGCGGACCAACTCGAAGAACTTGTCCCGGGGATTGCGCCCCCGGGGCGTCTGCGTCAGGACGAGGACGATGAGATCCTCGTTCGGGTCCACCCACGCAGCGGTGCCGTCGGAGCCCGTATGGGAGAAGGTCCCGTCCCGGTCCACCGCCCATCCCATTCCGTACCCCACGCGCGCGCCCCGCTCCGGGTCGAATTCGCCGCCGGCGTAGTACGAGTCGGAGGTCATGCGCTCCACCGTGCGCTCCTCGAGGATCCGCTTGCCGCCGTAGATGCCGCCGTTCAGGAACATCTGGCAGAAGACCGCATAGTCCATGGCCGTGGAAATCATCCCCCCGGAGGCGCGCACGAAGGGGACCTGGGGCGGGTCGCCGGGCTGCCACGCCGGGATCCACTCGCCGCTCACGCTGTCGCGCTGGTAGTGGACGGCGCCCATTCGGGAGAGCTTCCCCTCCAGCTTCTCGGCCACCTCGTGGTTGTAGGAGTCGTTCATGCCGAGGGGCGTGTAGATGCGCTGGTCCAGGAACGACTCCAGCGACTGCCCAGACGCGATCTCCACCAGGGCGCCCAGCGTGTTGAAGCCGGGGTTGGAGTACGAGTACGACGTGCCGGGAACCACCTCGGCGCCCACGGGGCCGTACTTGGTCACCTCGAGCTGGAGCGTAGGCGCGTCGGGATGCTCGGGCGAAGTCTGGGTGTAGGGCTCCAGGAAGAGCGAGCTGATGCGGAACCCGGAAGTGTGGTTCAGCAGATGGCGGATCTGCATGAACCCGCCCCGATAGTTGTCGAAGGACGGGATGTGCTTCCGCACCGGGTCCTCGTAGCGGAGCTTGCCCTCCTCGACCAGGATGCTGATGGCCGTGGCGATGGTGGGCTTGGTGTTCGATGCCATGCGGAACATGGTGTTCCGCTCCATGGGGAGGTTCTTCCCCTTGTTCCGCCACCCCACCGCCTCGTGGAGAACCACCTTGCCGTCCTTGGCCACCAGGAGCACCGCGCCCACCAGATCCCCTTTCGCCACTGCGTCGCGGTAGAGTTGGACGCCGCCCTGGAGGATGGCGGGGGACAGGCCCACGTCCTCCGGCTTGCCGGTGGTGAGGGTGACGTCCTGGGCAGCCAGGCCGGGGGCCGCGGCCAGAAGCGCGACGGAGAGGGCGAGGAGGAGCCTCCTCGGGGCGGCGAAGGGGCGGGAATGGAGCATGACGAGGAGCCTCTCGGAGGTTGTGGGGGCGCGCCGGCGGCACGTGCCCGCCGCCTCGCGCTGAGCCAAGCTAGCAGGCGTACCGCCCCCCGACAGGAGGCGCTGCGGGTCGGGGGTCCGGGGACCCTGCGGCGCCGTCTCCACGCCCGATGTTTCAAGCTAGAACTGGCGGGATCCGGCGCTCCGGGCGCGCGGCGGCGCGCACGCCGCTCGCGCGCCATTCCATTGCGGTTCCCGTCCTCCCATCTTCCCGGGGCGCGAAACCGCGGTCCCTCCCCCGCTGCGTGCACGCTGCAACATCAACAGAAGGGGAATCCATGCCTCAGGTCATAGGCGTACCACGAGAGACGGCGGCCGACGAGAAGCGCGTCGCCACCGTGCCGGAGGTCGTCGAGAAGCTCATCAAGCTGGGCTTCAAGGTCGTCGTCCAGTCCGGCGCCGGAGATCCAGCGAACTTCAGCGACGACGCCTACCGGGCGGCCGGGGCGGAGATCGCCGCCACCGCCGCGGAGCTCTGGTCCGGATCGGACATCGTCTTCAAGGTCCGGGGGCCCAGCGCCGAGGAAGTCGGCCTGATGCGTGAGGGGGGCACCCTGGTCAGCTTCATCTGGCCGGCGCAGAACCCCGAGCTCATGCAGAAGCTGGCCGCCAAGGCGGCCACCGTGCTGGCCATGGACAGCGTGCCGCGCATCTCGCGGGCGCAGAAGCTCGACGCGCTCTCCTCGATGGCGAACATCGCCGGCTATCGCGCGGTCATCGAGGCGGCGCATCACTTCGGACGCTTCTTCACCGGCTCCATCACCGCTGCGGGGAAGGTCCCCCCCGCCAAGGTATTCGTTATCGGCGCCGGCGTGGCGGGGCTCGCCGCCATCGGCACGGCTGCGGGGCTGGGCGCGATCGTGCGTGCCAACGACACCCGGCCCGAGGTGGCGGACCAGGTCAAGTCCATGGGCGGCGAGTTCGTCGGCGTGGACTACGAGGAGGAAGGCACCGGCGTCGGCGGCTATGCCAAGGTGATGAGCGAGGGGTTCCAGAAGGCCCAGCGCGAGGTGTTCGCGAAGCAGGCGAAGGACGTGGACATCATCATCACCACCGCCCTCATCCCGGGCAGGCCCGCCCCGCGCCTCATCACCGCCGAGATGGTGCAGTCCATGAAGCCCGGCAGCGTGATCGTGGACATGGCGGCGGAGCAGGGCGGCAACTGTGAGCTCACCGAGCCCGGGAAGGTGGTGGTCAAGCACGGTGTCACCATCATCGGCTACGCCGACCTCCCCAGCCGGCTCTCGAAGCAGGCGAGCACGCTCTACGCCAACAACCTGCTGCGCCTGAGCGAAGAGCTGTGCAAGGCCAAGGACGGCGTCATCGACGTCAACATGGACGACGAGGTGATCCGAGGCACCACGGTGGTGAAGCAGGGGGCCGTCACCTGGCCGCCGCCGGCACCCAAGCTGTCGGCGGCACCGCCGGCGCCGGTGGCCAAGGCCGCAGTGGCCGCACCGGCCAAGGGGAAGGGGCACGGCGCGGCGAGCGGCCCCATGCCGGTCAAGTCCACGGTGATGATGATGGTCGGCGCCGGCCTGCTCTTCTGGTTCATGGGCGCGTTCGCGCCGCCGGCGTTCCTCTCCCACTTCACCGTGTTCGTGCTGGCCTGCTTCGTCGGCTACATGGTGGTCTGGAACGTGACGCCCGCGCTGCACACGCCGCTCATGAGCGTCACCAACGCCATCTCGAGCATCATCGCCATCGGCGCCCTGGTGCAGGTCGCGCCGCCCCTGACGGGGGTGGCGGACCGCCCGGTAGGCTGGATCCTGGGCCTCGCGGTGACGAGCCTCACGCTCGTGGCCATCAACATGTTCGGCGGATTCGCCGTCACCCAGCGCATGCTGGAAATGTTCCGGAAATAGAGGAGACGACCCATGTCACCGACACTCGTAACCGTCTCCTACGTCGGCGCCACCATCCTCTTCATCCTGAGCCTGGGTGGGCTGTCGAATCCGGAGACCTCTCGCCGTGGAAACCTCTACGGCATCATCGGCATGATCATCGCGGTGCTCGCCACGGTCTTCGGGCCGAACGTCACCACGCAAGGTCTTCCGTTGATCATCGGCGCCTTGGCCGTGGGCGCCAGCATCGGCCTGTACGCGGCCCGCGTGGTGCGCATGACGCAGATGCCCGAGCTGGTCGCGCTCATGCACTCGCTGGTCGGCATCGCGGCCGTCATGGTGGGCTTCGCCAACTACATCGATCCCGCTGCGGCGGGCGTCTTCACCGGTGTCGAGAAGACCATCCACGAGGTGGAGATCTATGTCGGCATCCTCATCGGCGCCGTGACCTTCTCCGGCTCGCTGATCGCCTTCGGGAAGCTTGCCGGGAAGATCAGCGGGAAGCCCGTGACCCTCCCGGGTCGGCACCTGATGAACCTCACCGGGCTGCTGGTGGTCATCTGGTTCGGCTGGCAGTTCATCCAGACGCACGAGGTGGCCGAGGGCTTGCTGCCGTTGTTCGTGATGACCGCGATCTCCCTGGCGTTCGGGGTGCACATGGTCATGGCCATCGGCGGCGCAGACATGCCGGTGGTGGTGTCCATGCTGAACAGCTACTCCGGGTGGGCCGCGGCGGCTACCGGCTTCATGCTGAGCAACGACCTGCTCATCGTCACCGGCGCCCTGGTCGGGTCTAGCGGCGCCATCCTCTCCTACATCATGTGCCAGGCCATGAACCGGAAGTTCCTGGCCGTGATCGCGGGCGGATTCGGCACGGAGGGCGGCACGCCCGCTGCCGCGGCCGGGGCCCTGCCGGCAGGCGAGGTTTCACACATCCTCGCGGGGGAGACGGCGGAGCTGCTGCGCGAAGCCAAGAACGTGATCATCGTTCCGGGCTACGGGATGGCGGTGGCCCAGGCCCAGCACACGGTCTACGAAATCACCAAGCACCTGCGCGAGAAGGGCGTGAACGTCCGTTTCGGCATCCACCCGGTGGCGGGACGCATGCCCGGCCACATGAACGTGCTCCTGGCCGAGGCGAAGGTGCCCTACGACATCGTGATGGAGATGGACGAGCTGAACGAGGACTTCCCCGCCACCGACGTCGCCATGGTGATCGGCGCCAACGACATCGTGAACCCCAGCGCGCAGGACGACCCGGCGAGCCCCATCGCCGGCATGCCCGTGCTGGAAGTGTGGAAGGCCAAGACGTCCATCGTCATGAAGCGCAGCATGGCGTCGGGCTACGCGGGCGTGGACAACCCGCTCTTCTACAAGGAGAACAACCGCATGCTGTTCGGCGACGCCAAGAAGATGCTGGACGAGGTGCTGGTGGCGCTGAAGAGCTGAGGCCGGGTCGGGCCGTCCGGACCGCCCGGACCGCCGGGCGAGACGGGCAGCCGGGTACCCCGGCGACTGGTGTGAAAGAGAATCGGCGCCGCCTCCGCATCTCGGGGGCGGCGCCGATCTCTCTTCAGGCCTCGGGGGCCTGACAGCTTCGGGTGACGTCCGGTCGTGCGGGCCGTCCGTACCGGATGGACCGCACTCAGCTGGCGGGCGGCGTCTCCTGGATGCTCATCTTCACGATCTTGGTCAGCTCGGGGAAGCCGGCGTCGAGATAGGCATTCCCGGACGAGAAGATCTGCTGCTGGTCGGGGCCCTGTCCCTTGGGCGGCCCGTCGCCGTAGCCGGCGTGGAACTTCGCGGCCACGTCCATGCCCTCCACGACCTCGCCGAGGGGCGAGAAGCCCGACTCGTCGAGAAATGCGTTGTCGGCGTAGTTGATGAACATCTGCGTGGTGCGGGCATTGGGACCGCTGGTGGCGAACGTCACCGTGCCGCGGGTGTTCGAGTGGGCCACCGGGTCATCGGCGATGGGGTAGTTCCGCCACACCGCGCTCACCCGGGGCTCACCGTTGAAGCCCCACTGGGCCATGAAGTCGGCCACGACGCGGTAGATGCGCGTGTCGTCGTAGTATCCGACCTTCACCAGGTTGTAGAACCGGTCGGCGCCGACGGGCGCCCAGGCCCGGTGGACGGCGATGACCACGTTGCCGGCGGAGGTCTCCATGAGGACCTTGAACTCCTCCGGAGCCTGCGCGTTGGCGTTCTCCACGTCGTAGATGGGATCGATCGCGGGCTCCTCCACCGGCTCTTCGGCGGGCGGCGGGGGCTCCTTCCCGCAGGCGGACAGGGCCGCGGATGCGAGGAGCAGCAGCAGGGCTGTGTTTCGGGTCGCAATGCGCATGGGGGGTCCTGGAAGAGAGGCGGGTGATGGCCGAGCGGGCCAGGCGACAACGGGAGACTCTAGGGCGAAGCGCCCCCGGGGGCAAGCCGGAAGCGGGGAGGGAACGCCTGGCGGCGGCCCCTCCCGCTCCGACGTGGTGCTACCAACTGGGTGCGCCGGCTAGCGCAGCGCCCCGGTGATGTAGCGGGCCACGGCGTCCACGTCCTTCTCCGTCATGCCCACCAGACCCCAGTACGGCATCCCGAGGATGGCCCCGGAGAAGATCCGGCGCCGGAGGCCGACGGGGTCGTTCGCCAAGGCCCAGCCGGCGCTGGTGAAGGACGGCGGGCGCAGCGTGTCGCCCTCGACGATGAAGCCGCGACCTCCCGCCCCGCCCTCCCCGTGGCACGCCATGCAGCTGACGCGGTACACGAGGCCGCCCCGCTCGACGGCGGCGTCCTCGCTCGCCCATTGGAGCGTGTCGTAGACGGTGGAGTCGAAGGCCGCGAGCGCCAAGGCCAGGGAATCGGCCCGCGTCATGGCCGGTGGGGCCTCTTCGGCGGGCGGTGGGGGTGGAGCCTCCCCTCCGCAAGCACCGAGCCATGCAAGGGCGGCCAGGGTGATGCTGGTGCGGCGCATGGGCGTCCTCCCGAGAGTAGGAACGGCGCGGGTCGAAGGAACCCGCTACGCGTAAGCTACGGCAGCCCAGGGGGGGGTACAAGTCGGGGCGGGCGCTCGGCGCTGCCGGAAAAGCAAACGGGCCCCTCTCCTGGGGGGAGAGGGGCCCGGCCTGAGGATCTGCGACGGTTGAGTCCGTCTTCGGCTCAGAAGCCTTCCTTCGGAATGACGGCGCCCACCACTTCCACGCCCGCGCCGCGGGCGAGGTCCATGGCGTCCACCACCGTACCGTAAGACACGCCACCCTCGGCCTTCACGAACAGCACCTTGTCGGGACGCGCGCTGTAGACCTCGACCAGACGCGCCCGGAGGGCGGACCTTGCGACCGGAGCCGTGTTGAGGAAGTAGGAGCCGCTGTTCGTGATCTCGAGAACGATCACGGCCGCGTCACCCTGCTGCTCCTCCTCCTCCTCCTTCTCGATGGGGAGCTGGATGTCGATGCTCCGCTGAAGCATGGGCTGCGCGAGAATGAAGATCACGAGCAGCACCAGCAGGATGTCGATCATCGGCGTCATGTTGATGTCCGCCATCGACCCCTTTGAACTCTGCGTCATCGACATAGGTCAGCCTCCCCCGCCCGGTGCTTCGTCGGTCACAGGACCCCGGGCCTCGGATACGGCCGCGAGCACGCGGGCTCCGGCATCCCGGGCGAGCTTCATGACCGTGATGATCTCCTCGTAGGGCAGATTCGCATCCGCCTTCAGGAAGAGCACCTTGTCCTGAGGCCTCTCACGGAACGCCTGGGCCAGCATTGCGGGGACCTGCTCCCGCGCCACCGGCTTCTTGTCCAGATAGTAATTCCCTCTGACGTCGACCCCGAAGACCACTCTGCCTTCCTCTTCCGGGCGTGCCTTCAGATTGTCGCCCGTGGGCAGCATGGCCTGGAAGCCGGCCATGATGGTCGGCGTCACAACCATGAAGATGATCAGCAGCACCAGCATCACGTCCACCATGGGCGTGACGTTGATGTCGCTCATGGTCTCTGACGTTCCAGCGGCCATTGACATGGGTACACCCCCTCTTGGTTGGCCTACGCCTTCGGCGAGGACGCCATCGCGATCTTGTCGCCGCGGGCGAGGCGCTGCTCGAGGACGAGGAGGAGGTTCAGGAACTCCTTGCTCCCGTACTCGATCTCCATCCCGACCATCTCGACCCGGTTCTGGAAGAAGTTGAAGAGCCACACCGCGGGGACGGCCACGAGCAGGCCGAAGGCGGTGGTGATGAGGGCCTCGGCGATACCGGCGGAGATCGCCGCCAGGCCGCCGGAACCCATCTCGGCCATTCCTGTGAAGGCGTTCACGACGCCCATGGTGGTGCCGAGCAGACCGACGAAGGGCGCGGTGGCGCCGACGGTGGCCAGCACGCCCAGCCCACGGCGGAAGCGCGCGACCTGCTCCAGCTTGTTGAGCTCGAGCATGCGGCTGGAAGCCGCTACCTCGACGGCCGTCAGGGACTTGTCATCCATGTGGGACTTCAGTGACTGGAAGATGCCCTGGAAAGCGCCGGCCATGTGGCTGTGCTTGTGATCGCTAACCGCCTGCGCGGCGGCGGCGATGTCCATGTTGCTCATCGCCTCGGCCAGGATGGGCGAGAACTTCAGCGTCGCCTTCTTCGAGCGGCGGAAGTCCCAGTAGCGAAGCAGGGCGATCGTGAGGGAGTACAGAGACATGAACGCCAGCATGTACACGATTCCCTTGGCGAACCATCCCATCGTGTGCCAAAGCTCAATAAGATCCAGACCCATAATCCAAGACCCTCCTCAGGCGTGTTTCGCGTCCGGTAGACTGCCGCGGACGTCTCGGTGATGGCGGTGCGGCTCCCGCGCAAGCGTTGGTCAGCGAACCTGGAACGTGATCGGGAGCGAGACCCAGACCGGGACCTTCTTGTCCCGGTTCATGGCGGCAGAGAAACGCATGACGCTCCCGACCCGGAGCGCCGCCTCGTCCAGCGAGGTGTGACCGCTGGACGTGTTCACGCGCGTGTTCTGCACCGCTCCCTCTTCATCGATGAAGAGATACACGACGACCGTACCACCGATGCCCGCGTCACGCAGAAGCGGCGGGTACTCGCGCTCGAGGGCGCGCCCCACCTCTTCACGGTTGCGCAGGTCCGGGGCGACGGTGTAGGGAGTGAAGACCGGCTCCTCCCTGTTGACCTCCACCACCACGGTCGTGTCCTTGCCGGTTGCACTGCCGCCCTCCAGCCCCTCACCCGTGAAGTCGGCCTCCGAGATCGTGAAGGCTCCGGGCGGTGGGATGTCGGGCGGCACGACGTCGGGGACCGACAGCGTCTGGAAGCCCCGGACCACGTCCTGCATCTGGGGCTGGTCCACCGGCGGCGGCGGGGGCGGTGGCGGCGGCGCCACGTCCTCCACCAGTTCGACGAACTCCACCTCTTCGGCGTTCGCTGCTTCGTCGCCGGCGCTCATCGTCACCCACACTGCACTGCCGACGAGGGCCGCGTGCACGACGGTCGAGATCAGCGTGGCGCCGACGGTCCTACCCTGCTTGGGCGGCCGGGTCGCCAGCAGCGTCGAGAACGCTCTGGGCTTCGCCGAGATGTCCCGCGTGGGCAGGAGTTCGTGGTGCACGTGGCTGCCGACCTCGCTTGGGGACTCTGCATTCATGGAAAACCTCCGTTCGTGCACTTTGCCTGTGGCGCTCGATCCTCAGGGCCTAAGCCTCCGCACTCGATGCGGACGCCACGGGCATCTGGGCGAAGCGTGAATATGCATTCTCGCTTCGCCGCCTGCGAGCACCCGTCAGGCCTGCCACGACAACCTGAGGGGCCCGGCCCGGAGCGTCAAGGGAGCCGTAAGCCCATATTCTGTACGGTTTCTCCCTACGGTATTGGTACGGGATCTCCCCATCGCCTGTTCCCCCAACCGATTCCCGCACCGAGCTTGCCACATCCACTCCCCGCGAATACGGTTCGGTTTCCAGACCCGACGCAAGGAGGTCCACCAATGAGCGTATCCTCGAACCACCGATCCGGGGCGCTGCGCCGGCGCCGCACCCTCTCCCCGCGCTGCCTCGTCCTCCTGGGCGTGGCCGCCCTTTCGGCTGGGTGCGGCGCCCCGCCGTCCCGGGAGGCGGTGGTCGTCACCGACAGCGCCGGCATCACGATCGTGGACAACGACGAGGCCCAGGGGGCGTGGACGCTGGAGTCGGCGTGGCGCCTCGCGCAGTCGCCCGCCGTCCAGGTCGGGAACGTGCCTCTCGACCAGACCCAGCAACTCTACCGTGTCCGTCATTCCATACGCCTGGGCGCCGGAAGCATTGCCGTGGCGAACACGGGGCTCGGCGACGTGCGCGTCTACGACGCGTCGGGCATCCACCTGAACACCCTGGGCATGCCGCTGGACGAGAAACAGGAGCCCATGCGCCCCATCCTGCTCCACGAGCTCCCCGGGGATTCTCTGCTGGTGGTGCTCATGGACCTCACGGTGGCGGTCTACGACTCTGCGGGGTCCATGGCGCGGAGGTCCCGGCCACTGTCCACCGACGTGACGTCCGACCCGAGGCCCACCGTGGCCGGAACGTTCGGGAACGGCACGATCCTCATGAAGGTCTACCTCCCGCTGGACACCACGGCCGGAGAGGTGGAGCGGACCCGGGTCCGACTCCTGACCTTCGGGATGGACGCCGCGCCCCTGGGATCCCTGGGGGACTTCGAGGACCTGACCGTGCTCCGGGGGGAGGGGCTCTACGTCTTCGGCCCCGAGGGGGTGGAGGCGCTGGGCGACTCCACCCTCTGGTACGGGCCCGGCGACCGCTTCGAGCTCCGCGAAGTGGCGTTGGACGGGAGCACCCGCCGGATCGTGAGGTTGAACCGCATGGCGGGGGAGGTGACGCAGGTGGACAGGACCGCGTTCGAGCACTCCGCCGTGGGGGAGCTGGAGGACAGCCTGGACGAGGCCGCCGCCCAGGCGGTGGTGGCGACGTTCCGGTACGCCGAGCGCTTTCCCGCCTACGCCCAGATCGTCGTGGACGACGGGGGGAACCTGTGGGTGAAGGCCTTCCAGTGGTTCGGGCTGGGCCAGCCCCAGAAGTGGACCGTGTTCGACCGTGACGGGCGCTTCCTCGGCGACCTCACCATGCCGACGCTCATGGAGGTCCACCACATCGGCGAGGATTTCGTGCTCGGCCGGATGGCCGACTACCGGGGCAAGGAAGCGATCTACTTCTATCCGCTGATCAAGCCCGGCGCGCCCGTAGGCGGGGCGGGCGGGAACCCATAGCCGGGGAAGCCCGACGCGGGTGCGGAGTCCCCCTCACCCGGCACCACAGGGATCAAACGGAACGAAGAAGGCGGCGACCCACCGCGGTGGGTCGCCGCCTTTGTCATGGAACCCCGCCCGGGGTCAGGGCGTGGTCGTCGGCTGCTCGCCGAAGGTCGGCCGCAGGTAGCTGGTGATGTACGTAGCCACCGCATCCAGGTCCCGGTACTTGAGGCCCACCAGGCCCCAGTAGGGCATGTCCTGTGCGCTGCCAGAGAAGATCACCTTGCGGAGCCCGATGGGGTCCTCGGCGTACTTCCAGTCGGCCGCGATGAAGGACGGGGGCTTGGCGGACTTACCGTCCGCGACGAGGTCGCCGTCCCCGTTCCCGGTGACGCCGTGGCACTTGTTGCAGCTGACGCGGAAGACCAGGCCGCCACGGGAGAGGGCCTCTTCAGCGGTGTTCCAGGTGACCGTGTCCAGGACGGTGGGATCGAAGGCCGCGGCCGCCAACGCCACGGAGTCGGCCCGAGCCGCGCTGTTGTCCACCTCCGCGGGTGGGGGCGCCTCCTTGGTGCAGGCGGCGAGCCAGGCCAGGGCCAATACGGTGGGGATCACACGACGCATAGTCTATTCCTCCTCCGCGCTGAGGCTTCACGAGCCCGATTTCTCAAGGATCCTGCCGCTAACGTACGGGTCCCCGTCGGAGGGAACAAGTCGGGAAACATCCCGTTTCGCGGGTGGGGAGGGCGGGCCGGCGGAGACGGGTGCCGTTGCCCCCCCTGGGAGGCCAGCTTAGCGTCGGGTGCAGTCCCCGAGCCCGTCCCGGCCAAAGCAAGCCGGTGGCCCTCGTCGACCCCCCCTCGAGGCCTGGTCCATGTCCCTTCACCTCCCGAAGTCGTCTTTCTGGGCCGGGGCGTCCCTGGGCCCCCTCATCCTCCTGCCCGCCCCGCTGCTGGCTTCCGAGGTGGGGGAGGTCGCCAGCACCACGGACCCGGTGTCCCAGGCCATCGTGGCCGTCGTGGTGGTGCTCCTCTTCGTCATGCTCGCCCGGGAGGCGGCGCACCGCGTCCTCATCGCCATGGTGAGCGCCGCGTTCCTGTGGGTCATGACGTACCTCACCCCCTGGAAGCTCATCGGGTT
Source organism: Longimicrobiales bacterium (assembly GCA_035477395.1). Classification (GTDB taxonomy): domain Bacteria; phylum Gemmatimonadota; class Gemmatimonadetes; order Longimicrobiales; family Gaopeijiaceae; genus SZUA-318. Next base: position 31,609 of record DATIKQ010000019.1, on the reverse strand, counting down.
CGAGGCCTCCGCTCGGGCGCTGGACGTCAACGTGCTCCTCCTCCTGGCCGGCATGATGACCATCGTCGGCGTGCTCAAGTCCACGGGCGCCTTCGGCTGGGCCGTGGGGCACATGCTGGAGCGGACCCGAGGGTACCCGCTGGCCGCGGCCCGCCTGGTGGCGTGGTTCACCGGCGTGATGTCGGCCTTCCTGGACAATGTGACCACGGTGATCTTCGTCACCCCCATGGCCTCGGGGATGGCCAAGCGCATGGGTCTGGCTCCGGTGGCGATCCTGCTCCCCATGGTGGTGGCGTCCAACATCGGCGGTACCGCCACCCTCATCGGCGACCCGCCCAACATCATGATCGGCTCCGGGGCACCGCTCAGCTTCATGGCGTTCGTGGAGAACCTCACCGCCCCGATCCTCATCATGATGGTGGCGCTCCAGTGGTACCTGGGCCGGTACTACAAGGCGGAGTACGCAGCGGCCGAGGCGCCGGCGGAGGGCGTGCATGCGCACGTCGAGCTCTCCAACCCCACGCTCCTCCGGTGGATGGTCGCCATCTGCGCCGGCGTCCTGGTGGGCTTCCTGACCCACTCCATGACGGGAATGGCGGCGGCGGTCCCCGCCGTGGTCGGCGCAGCGGCGGCGCTCGTCGTCCAGGATTGGCTCTACCTCAAGGACCACCAGCCCACGGCACACGAGCGCTCGCATGGCATCCTGGGCGTCCTGGAGAAGGACATCGAGTGGCCGACGCTCTCCTTCTTCGTGTTCCTATTCATCGTGGTTGGCGCGGCCGTCGAGACCGGGCTCATCGCCTCGATCGCCAGGGGAATGGGTCTGGCCATCTCCACCGTCTCGACCACGCTCGGCCTGAGCGACGCCGGGACGCTGATCTTCGCGGCGCTGCTCATCTGCTGGATGTCGGCGATCCTCTCGGCGTTCATCGACAACATCCCCTACGTGGCCGTGAGCATCCCACTCATCCACCAGCTCGCTCCCACCCTTCCTGGGGATACCGAGGTGCTCTGGTGGGCCCTCTCGCTGGGCGCGTGCCTCGGCGGTAACGCCACGGTGGTGGGGGCTTCGGCGAACGTCACGACGGTGGGGCTGGCCGAGAAGGAGGGCGTGCGCATCTCCTTTGCCCAGTACTCGAAGTTCGCCGCGCCCATCGCGACGCTCACCGTGGTGATCTCGTCGCTCTTCCTGGTGGGGTTCGTGCTCCTGGGAGGGAAGGCCATCCACCTCGTGACGTGGCCGACCGCCATCGCCCTGCTGGGTTATGACTATCTGAAGGGGCGGGCGATCCTGCGGAAGGCGTAGACGCGGGTGCGGGAGGGCGTAGGGCGCAAGCGGCGTTCAGGCCCTCCCTCGACCCTCCTCTAGAAGGGCTCCGGGCGGCCGTGCACGTCCAGCCACGCGAGCAGCTCCCGGACGCTCGCCGTGGCCAGGGCGATGCTGGTGTCCGCGGCACCGTAGTAGATGTGGAGCGTATCGCCGTCCGTGCCGACGGTGAACCCGCACGGGAAGGCGACGTGACCCACGTCGCCGGCGCACTCGTACGGGGCTTCGGGGCCGAAGATCCACTCGTCGCCGCGCAGGAGACATTGGTCCGGGTGCGTCAGATCGAACAGCGCCAAGCCCAACCGATACAGCGCGCCCGAAGCGGTCTGGCGCACGCCGTGGTAGAGCATCAGCCATCCCCGCGGCGTCTCGATCATGGGCGTCGAGAGCCCGATCTTGTTCGCGTCCCACCACCCGCCCTTCCGTGCCTGTAGCACCGGCTTGTGGTTCCCCCAGGCGCGCAGGTCGGGCGAGAAGGACATCCAGATATGGGCGCCCGTGGCGGCCATGGGGCGGTGCAGGAGCGCGAAGCTCCCGTCGATGCGCCGGGGAAGCAGCGCGGCGTCCTTGTCCTCGGGCTGCATGGCCAGGCCGAGGCGCTCGAAGGTCCTGAAGTCCGTGGTGAGCGCGAGCGCGACCCCCGGGCCGCTCTTGCTGAAGGCGGTGTAGGCCACGGCGTACTTGCCCAACTCATCGATGAACGTGATGCGCGGGTCCTCGATGCCCCAGAGCTCCTCCGGATGGCCCTCGGGATCCGGGGAGAGCGTCGGCGTCTCGTCGATGCGCCACCCGTCGATGCCGTTCTCCGAGCGCGCGGCACACAGGTGCGAGTGGCCGCGGCGATCCTCGGCGCGACAGAGCAGGAGGGTGGTGCCGTCCTCGAGCAGGGTGGCGCCGGGATTGAAGACCGTGTGGACGGGGTACGGCCAGTCGGCCGCCGTCAGGATGGGATTGCCTTCGTGGCGGTGGAGGAGCGTCGCATACCTGCTTGCGTGGGTCATGAGGCCGTTGCCTGGGGTGGGGGATTCACGGCAACGGCGAGCTGGGCCGCGCGCATGTCGAGGAGAGCCTGCAGGAACGAGATGGTCGACTCCGCGCCCTGATTCTGGTTCACGCGCTCGGCGTGCAGGCCGTCACGGCAGCCTCCGGTGGACGGGTCGTAGAGCGAACGGTGGAGCGCGTTGTGGCCCAGGAACCAATCGAAGGCCCAGCGGGCGTGCCGGGCCCACTTCGCGTCTCCCGTCGCGCGGTGCGCGGACAGGCAGGCCGACACGAACCCGCACGCCTCCACGGGCTGCTGGTCGAACCGCGCCGGCAGCGCGCCCCGCTTGAGGAAGCCGTTGGATCCCACGGGAGCGAAGGTTCCCTCGGAAGCGCGCTGGATGGACAAGAGCCACTCGAGTGACGCGATGCCGGCATCCAGCATGGGCCGCCGCTGCAGCCTCGTCCCCGACACGATCAGCGCCTCGCAGAGCCGGGCGTTGGCATAGGTCAAGGAGTCCTCGAACCAGCACCAGTCGGGTCCGCTCGTGCGTCCATGCAGGTCCAGCAGGCGCTCCGCCAGGAGCGAGCCCGCGGCTTCCACGTGCCGCTCGCCCTGGAACGCACCCAGGTAGTGGTCGATCCCCAGCAGCGCGTAGGCCCACGCGCGCGGGCTGGCGAAGCCGGTCACCGCGGGCAGCGCGCCGTGGAACAGGTCGCCGGCCAGGCTCCGCGTGCCCGGCGTCTGGGACCGCCCCAGCACTGTGCCCAGGGACCAGATCGCCCGGCCGTGGCTGTCCTCCGATCCGCACTCCTCCGTCCACGTCCGGGCGTACGACATGAAGTTCCGGAAGCGCCCCGTGTCCGGGTTGAAGGCGTGGCCCACGAACGCGAGATAGCGGCCGGCCAACGCCTCGACGGTGGCGCGCTCGTCCGTGCCCGCGTCCTCGACGGAGGCCATGAGCAGGAGCGCACGCGCGTTGTCGTCCAGGCAGTACCCGTGGTCGTATCGCGGCACGCTGTACTGGGCGTGCTGGAGCACGCCGGTGTCGTCGGTGAGGCGCTGCAGGTGGCGGAGATCCACCTCGGGGAGCCCGGCCGGCCGGGCGGCCAGCGTGCGCGCCGCGACCGAGGCCCTTCTCCCCTCCGCGTGCCTCACGCGGGCGCGCTCGAAACTGGCCAGGTACGCCCGGGCCACCGCGGGCCACTCCATGCGCTGCCCAAATGCGCCTGCAAGCGCGGCCATGGCACGGCGCGCGGAGTCGTCGCCGAGCAGGCCCGCCACCGCCTCGGCGATGCCCTGGGGGTCGCGATACGGAACCAGCATGCCCCGGCCCTCGGCGAGGAGCTCGGTGGCGTACCGGTAGGGCGTGGAGACGACGGCCTTCCCCGAGCCCACGGCGTAGGCGAGCACGCCCGAGGAGATCTGCTCCGGCTGGAGGTAGGGCGTGACGCAGATGTCCGCGGCGGCCAGGAAGTCGGCCAGCTCCGTCGCGCTCACGAACCGGTCGTGGAAGATCACGCTCCCTTCCACTCCGAGCTCTCGCGACCGGGACTCCAGACCGAGCCGGTAGGTCTCGCCGCTGTGTGCCCGGACGTGCGGGTGCGTGGCACCCACGACCACGTAGATGGCGTCCGGCGACCGGCTCAGGATCCGGGGCAGGGCGTCGAGTACGTACTCGATGCCCTTGTCGGGGGACAGCAGGCCGAAGGTGAGCAGCACCGGGCGGCCCTGAACCCCGAGGCGCTCCTTGGCTTCCTGGGCCGGGGGCACGACCGGGGTGCCGTGGGGGATCACGTCGATCCTGGCCCCGTCCACGCCGTAGTTCTCGCGGAGCAGGGCCGCGCCGTGCTCGCTCATCACCACCAGGCGTTCCGAGAGCCTGCCCAGCTCCTCCATGACCTTGCGCTGGCTGTCGTTGGGCGCGCCAAGGATGGTGTGCAGGGTGCTCACCACCGGCATGCGCAGCTCGCGCAGGAGCGCGAGGAGGTGGCTTCCCGATTTGCCGCCGAAGATTCCGTACTCGTGCTGCACGGAGAGGACGTCCACCGTGTTCACATTGAGGAAGTCGGCGGCACGGAGGTACGCGTCGCTGTCGTTGTCGGGAAGCTCGAAGCGCACCTGGGGCGGGTAGGTGTATCGGTGCCCGCCGTCGTTCATCGCCATGACGATGCGGTCGAGCCGGGGGAACGCGGTCCCGATGGCGTCGTTCAGGTCGGTGGTGAACGTGGCGATCCCGCACTGGCGCGGGAGGTGGTTTCCCAGGAACGCGATGCGGGCGATGGGATGCATCACCCGTTCTCCCGCTCGTCCGGGACCCACTCGAGCAGGTCTCCGGGCTGCACGTCCAGCGCGCGGCACAGCCGTTCCAGCGTATCGGCGGTGAACCGGCCGAACCGCATGTCCGGGTCCGCCAGGCGATAGGCCGTCGGAGGGGTGAGCCCGGTCACCTGCGACAGGCGGTACGGTGTCCATCCCTTCTGCGACAGGATCTCGGAGAGGCGGAAGCGGATCATGACCGGGGTGGCGGGAGGGGTGTGTACTAATATCAGGAATAATTACGCTACATGATAATAATACGACACGTTAATATCTTCCAGGGTGAGCGGCATGGATAGGAACGAGGGCCCAGGGAGCGTCCCGCCCCCCGGGCCCTCGCGTACCTGCCGGGCCGATCCCCCGCGGGCCTAACGCACCCGCTTCCGGAGTTCGGCCACCGCGGCCTCGAGCTGCTGATCGCGCCCTCGGCTCACCACGCCCTGCTCGTTGAAGATCTGGATGTCCGGCTCGGTCTGCAGGTTCTCCAGGTACCGGCCGGCGTTGTTCTTCACCCCCATCCCGGGCACGCCCCAACGGGTGCCGTCGGGGAGCGTCTCCCACCCGGCGAAGGTGCACGTCCCGGGCGTGGGCATCCCGACGAGCGGGCCGATCTTCAACTCCTTGTATACGTAGGCGTAGCAGTGGCCGTCGCTGTAGTTGGCCTCGCCCGCGAGCGACACGCTGGGCTTGGTCCAGCGGAAGTTGGGCTCGTAGCCGGTGGCGCGGGTGTCGGTGGTGTAGGTGAAGAAGCGCTCGCCGGTGAGGAACATGTCCAGGTCCGCCACCAGGTCGCCACCGCCGTTGAAGCGGGTGTCCACCACCAGCCCCGCCCGGTCCGGGAAGCGTCCCAGCACTTCCTCGAAGGCGGTGCGGAAGGCTCCGTCGCTCATCCCCGGGATGTGGATGTAGCCGAGCGTGCCTCCGCTGACGCGGTCCACCTCCTCCCGGTTGCGGCGCACCCAGCGGTCGTAGAGGAGCGGTCCCTCCTGCGCCGTGGTGATGGGCGTGACCACCAGCTCACGCTTCCGGCTCCCCTCGGCCACCACCAGCAGCGTCCGCTTCGCCGCCTTCCGGTTCAGGTAGGCGGCGGGATCGGCATCCGCGGCGATGGGCTCGCCGTCCACGGATTCGATGATCATCCCGGGCTGCACGTCCATCCCGGCCTTGTCGAGCGGCCCGTTGCGGATAACCTCTACGACCTTGATCCCCGGGCCGTCCCATGCCTGGTCGTAGAAGATGCCCAGGGAGGCAGTGGCGTCGTCGGTGGGCTCGGAGGCGGCGTAGCGCGCGCCGCTGTGGCTGATGTTGAGCTCGCCGAGCATCTCGCTGAGCATCTCGGCGAACTCGTGCGCGTTCCCGATGTGGGGGAGGTACTTCTCGTACACGGGCTTGATCCCGACCCAGTCCACGCCGTGGTATCCCGCCGTGTAGAACGTCTCCTTGGTCTGCGTCCACACGTGCTCGAAGTCGTGGGCCCGCTCGGCGGCCAGGTCCGCCGTCATCTCCCCGCGGATGGTGACGTTGTCCCGCTTCCCGCTCGAGGGGTCCACCTTGGAGATGGACCCGTCCGAGAGCAGGAAGATGCTCTTCTGGTCCTTGTCCCAGACCATGCTGGCCCGATTGGCGTTGAGCGCCGCCACCATCTTGGTCTCGCGAGTGCGGACCTCGGTGGACCAGAGGTTCATCCCCCGCTCGAAGCGGGCCAGGTAGTAGAGCGTCTCCCCGTCCTTGCTGAGGAGCGCGTCGCCCATGACTGACGAGTGGATGGTGAGGCGTGCCTTCCTCAGCTCCGAGCCGTCCAACTCCAGCGCCACCGGCGCGCCCCCCTTCGCGGTGTCGGCCTTGGCGGTGTCGCCCTTCGGGCGGTTCTTCTCCTCCATCTCCTTGAGGAGCGTGTACTCTTCCTTGGTGAGCCGGAAGCGGTCCCAGGCGTCCTGTGTGAGGAACATGGCGTAGACGTCGGACTGGCTGGCGCCGGACTGGGCCACCGACTTCAGGCCGTCCCGGTTGCTCTGCCAGATGAGGGCCTTCCCGCCCAGGACCCACTCGCCCTGGCCGTCCTGGAAGCCGCTCAGGGTCAGGTTGCGCGGCTGGGCGGTGCCGTCCGCCGCCACCAGCCCCACCTCGCCGGGAGCGAGCCCGGGGATGGAGTAGTCGAAGAGAATGGACTTCCCGTCGGGGCTCCACCGGAAATACTGGCCACCCACACGGGTGGAGAAGATGTGCTCCTGGGTGAGCAGCGTACGGTCCTGCCCGGACTGGAGGTTGCGCACCCGGAGCGTGTTCCTGTCCTGGACGTACGCCAGCTCCTTGCCGTCGGGAGAGAAGAGCGGCTGGGTGTTCTCGTGCGCGTCGCGGATCAGCGCCTTCTCCTGGATCAGGGTCGCGGCGTAGAAGTGCGGCTCCTCGGCGCGGGCTCGGCGCGCCTCGTAGATGGCCCACCGCCCGTCCCGCTGGGCGCTGTACACCAGGGCGCTTCCGTCCGGAGAGAACGCGATCTGGCCCTCGCGCTCGGGGGTGCGGGTGACCTGCTTGGTCATCCCGCCCTCGATGGAGGTGACGAACACCTCCCCCCGGGCGACGAACGCCACCTCCTTCCCGCTGGGCGAGAGCGCCATCTCCGTGGCGCCGCCGGTGACCGGGACAACGCGCTCGTTGTTGGCCTTGGCGTCGGCCAGCACCGTGACGGGGACCTTCCGGGGCCCCGCCGTGCCCGACTTCGTGTAGATCTCGCCGTCCCAGCTGAACGCGAGGGTGCCGTCGCCGGCCATGCTCAGGAAGCGCACCGGCGGGCCCTGGAAGGTGGTGATCCGCTCCGAGGCGCCTCCGGAGAGGGCCATGCGGTGCACGTTGAACGACCCGCTCTCCTCGCTCAGGTAGTAGAAGGCCTGGCCGTCGGGGGTGGGGACCGGGTTGCGGTCCTCCCCTGCGAAGGTGGTGAGCTTGCGGTGCGTCCCGGCGGCGGTGTCGTAGAGCCAGATATCCCGGGCGATGGATGAGGTGTGGTGCTTCCGCCACTCGTTCTCCCCGCCCTTCTTGTCCTGGTAGAGGAGGAAGCGCCCGTTCCCGCCCGGACGGACCAGCTCGGCCGGGGTGGTGAGGACCTGGCGCACGCGCCCCCCGCCCACCGGGACGCGGTAGAGCTCGGGCTGGGAGCCGGTGGGGAAGCCGCGGTGCTCGGCCAGGTCCTGGCGGGCGGCGCCGAAGAGGACGGCGCCGTCGCCGCTCTCGAAGGCGTAGGGGAGCTCGTCGGCGGAGTGGAGGGTCAGGCGCACCGCTTCGCCGCCCGCCGCGGGCATGACGAAGACGTCGAAGTTCCCGTGTCGGTTGCTGGCGAAGGCGATGTGCCGGCCGTCGGCGCTCCACACCGGCATGAAGTCGTGGGCCGGGTGGGACGTCAGGGGTATGGCTGTCCCTCCTGCGGTGGGCACACGGTACAGGTCCCCCTGGTACGTGAACACGATCGCGGAGCCGTCCGGGGAGATGGCAGGGTAGCGGTTCCATCCTGCCGCCGTCTGGGCGGATGCGGGGTCGGGGAGGAGGGCGGCGACGGCGAGGAGGAGGCCGAGGGCCGGCACGGCGCGACGGTTCATGGTGGGGTCCCGGGTGAGGAGTGCGCGGCGAGGGAGCCGCAAGGGCACGGTAGAGGGCCGCCAGGGGTGCGGCAAGACGCGCCGAAGGCGAGGGTCCGGGGGTCCGGCTGGAGGCGTGCGGGTCACCCCGTGGGCAGCCACACGCGCATGCAGGTCCCCTTGCCCTCCTCGCTCTCCACGGCGATGTGCCCGCGGTGCCGGTCCACCACCGCCTTCACGATGGTGAGCCCCAGCCCGGAGCCGCCAGGGACGATCTGGCGGGCGTGGAACGATCGGAAGAACTCGTCGAAGACCCGGTCCTTGTCCGCTGCCGCGATCCCGATCCCCGTGTCCTCCACCTCCAGGAGGATCTCGTCCCCCACCCGCTGGATCCGGAGCTCCACACGTCCCCCCGAGGGGGTGTAGCGCAGCGCGTTGCCCACCAGGTTCCGGAGGAGGTCGCCCATCCCCTGGGGGCTTCCGCTGATCGGCGGCAGCGGCTCCGGGATGTGGGTGGTGAGGTCGATCCCGGCCTCCTCCGCCCGGGGCCCCATCTCGTCCAGGATCTCCTGGGCGATCGCCCACAGGTCCACGGGGACCGCCTCGGGGTGCGCCTCGGCGCCGCGGACCAGGGACAGGGAGAGGAGCTCCCGGACCATCTCCGCCATGTCGCCGGCCCTGCGCTCGGCCCTCTGGATGAGCTCCCGGGGCTGCTGGGCCATGGACTCCGGGGCGACCCTGAGCGCGACGCTCAGCGCCGTCTTGATGGTGCCCAGCGGCACGCGCAGCTCGTGGGCCACCTTCCTCATGTATTGGGACTTGGCGTGCTCCGCCGCGGCGAGCTCGTCGAACGCCTCCTCCAGGTGGTAGTTCTTCGTCTCCAGGTGGCGGGCGAGGACCACCACGTCCAACTCCCGGCGCCGGAGCCGCCCGGCGATGGAGCTGGCCAGGTAGGCGCCCACGAAGAGGGTAACGCCAAGCAGGAAGACCTGGGCTCCCACCAGCCTCGGGTCCAGGTAGCCGTCGGCCCGCCAGTGTGCATTCAGCGGGTGGTGCTCGAGGACCCCGAAGCACTCCCCGAACGCCACCGCGGCCATGAGCAGGAAGCCGAGCGTGGCCACCCCGTACGTCGCGGGCCAGGAAAGCAGGATGGAGGCCACGATGACGTGGAAGATGACGAAGACCCAGAGCGGGTTCTCCACGCCGCCGGCGAAGTGGAGCATGGCCGCCAGGAAGCAGAGGTCCAGGACGATCTGCACCGAGGCCAGGACGGCCGCCTGCGCCGCGCGGGCGTCGTAGTACTCGATGCCTGGAGGCGTCCTGGGGAGGAGGATGCGGGCCAGGCGCCCCACAGACCCCTCGGCGGATTCGGCCTGGCCGTGCGCCAGGCGCTCCTCGGCGGCCCGGCGCAGCCGGGCCAGGAGGAGCTCGGCTCCGAGGTTGTACGAGGCCAGGAGGGCGAGGACCGCCAGGAGCTGGGGGAGCGCGACCTGGATGGGGAGGAAGCGGCGAGCCACCTCGATGAAGAGGAGGGAGCCCACCACGGCCAGCCAGCGCAGGCGCACCAGCCAGCTTATGCGCCAGACGAGGACCTCGGTGGCGGGAAGTACCTGGGGGCTCTCGGTTGCAGGCTGGTCCGCCATGGCTCAGACGGCGTCAGGGGCCGCGAGCGGCCGCGAGGACCCGGTCCACCTCCGCCAGGAGAGCGTCGGGCTCCACGGGCTTGTCCACGAACCCCTGCACGTCCAGGTACTCGCCGGCCCCGTACGTATGGTCGCGGGCGTCGGGATAGAAGCGCAGCGGCGTCTCCCGGTGGATGGCCGTGAGCATGATGATCGGGACGGTGGCGGAGTAGGGATCGTCCCTTCCCCGCAGGTTCCACACCACGTGGAAGCCCTCCGTCGCCTCGGGCATCATCACGTCCAGGAGGATCAGGTCGGGATGCTCCCGGTCCACGGCGGCCAGGGCCTCCTGGGGGCCGTAGGCCTGCACCACCTGGTATGCCTTGCCGGTCAGGACCATGGTGAGGATGTCCACCAGGTCCCGGTCGTCGTCCACGACGAGGATCTTCTTCCCGTTGCTCATGGCGCGTTCCCTCCCAGGTGCGTGGCACCCTGGGCCAGCTCGTCGAGGGTCTCCTGCCTCATCGCTTCGGCGGCCACCTGCTTCGGCACGAGTCCCAGCGCCACCGCCACCCCGTAGAGGATGGCCTCCGGGCGGGGAGGACAGCCGGGGATGAAGTAGTCCACGTGGATGACCTTGTCGGCTCCGCCCAGCGTGGCGTACGTGTCGAACCAGGCCCCGCCCCCCGCCGCGCACGAGCCCACGGCGAAGACGAGCTTCGGGTCCGGCACCGCGTCCACGAGCCGCTTGAGCGCCGGGGCCACCTGACGGGTCACCGGACCGCTGATGAGGATCACGTCGGCGTGCCGGGGGGAGCCCACGAGGCGGATGCCGAAGCGCTCCGCGTCGTAGTAGGGGGTGAGGACGTTGATGACCTCGATGTCGCACCCGTTGCACGCCCCGGTGTTGGCGTGGTACACCCACAGGGCCTTGGGGAACGCCTTCCTGCACAGCTCTTTCAGCATGGCTCAACCTCCCGCGCCGGCCAGGAGCGCGGCGGCGTGGTGCAGGAGACCGTAGGCGAGCCCCGGAGCCAACCCGAGGAGGAGGCACAGGGCCGCAAGGACGACCATCGGGGCCCACATGAAGGCCGGGACCTCCCGGACCGCCGCCCCCCGCGCCTCGGCACCCGCCGGGACGGCCCAGAACACGCGATAGAACGGGCGGATGAGGGCGACCATGGTCAGCACGCTGGTGAAGACCGCCACGGCCACGGCCCACCACAGCCCCGAATCGGCCAGGGCCAGGTAGATGGTCAGCTTGCTCATGAATCCGTTGAAGGGCGGGAAGCCGGCGATGGCCAGGGCCCCCACGAGGAAGCAGGCGCTGGTCACGGGCATCTCCCGGGCGAGCCCGCCCAGCTCTCCGATGCGGCGGGTCCCGGTGGCGTACACCACAGCCCCCACGCACATGAAGAGGAGGGACTTGAAGAGGGCGTGGTTGAGCAGGTGGAAGAGGCCGCCGTACGCTCCCAGGTAGGTCCCCAGGCCCACGCCGGCGAGGATGTAGCCCATCTGGCTCACCGAAGAATACGCCAGCAGCCGCTTCAGGTCTTCCTGGACCAGCGCCAGCACCACCCCGAGGAGCATGGTGAACACACCCATCCCCACCGCGAAGAGGGTGATGGCGGGGAGGGACGGGAAGAAGATGCTCACCGTCCGCGCCAGGGCGTACAGCGCCACCTTGATCATGACCCCGGACAGGAGGACGCTCACCGGCGTGGGAGCTTCGGCGTGGGCGTCGGGGAGCCAGGGGTGGAAGGGGGCGAGCCCCGCCTTGGTGCCGAACCCGATCAGCAGCATGGACACCGCGATGAGCGCGGTCCCGGAGGGGATCATCCAGGCTACGCCGCGCACCTCGCTGATGAGGAGGGCCTCCCCGCCCCCCAACGCCCCGGTGGCCGCCGCGGCCGCGTAGACCACCACGCACCCGAAGAGGGCGAAGGTGATCCCCACCGTGAGGAGCATCATGTACTTGTAGCCGGCCTCGAGGGCGCGGCGGTCCCAGAAGAACGCCACCAGGAGACCGGAGCTCAGGGTGGTGGCCTCCACCGCCGCCCAGAGCATGATGATGTTGTTGGTGACGGCGGCCCACGCCATGGTCCCCAGGAACCAGAGGACCAGCGCGTGGAAGAGCGGCATGCGGTGGGCGCGCTTCACGAGGCCGGGGCCTTCGCCGGCGGTGGCGTGCTCCATGTACCGGACGGAGTAGGCACACGCGAGGAAGCCGACGACGGAGACGATGAGCACCACCAGCGCGGACAGAGCGTCCACCCGGAGCTCGTTCCCCCAGGCGGTGAGCACCGCGCCTCCCCACACCGACCGGGCGATGGCGAGCCCCATGACCGCCATGGCCCCGGAGGCCAGCAGGGTCACGAGCTGGCCCCAGCGAAGCCCGAGGCGCCCCCCGGCCAGCACGAGGAACCCGGCCAGCACCGGAACCAGGAAGACGGCCGCAGGAAGGGCCGACGGCAGCTCCACGACGCTGAGGCTGGTCATCGTTGCAGCTCCCGCAGGCGGAAGGTGTCCGTGGTGCCGAACTCCCGGTACACCCCCTCGATGACGTACAGGAGGATGAACACCGTCACCACCACCTCCGACGCGATCCCGAACAGGGCGGTCTCGGGGAGCCCGGGCGCGAGGCTCACAAGGCTCAGGTGGACGCCGTTCTCCAACAGACAGAGGGCGATGACCAGCTTCACCGCGTCACGTCGCGTGAGGAGGGAGTAGAGCCCGAGGACGAACACGGTGGAGGCCACCGCCAGGTTCGTGCGGAACACCTCCGCCTGGGCCAGGGCGGAAGGCGCCAGGAGCGCCACCTGGCTGTGCGTGAGGCGGTAGAACCCGGTCATGAGGACCGCCGCCACGATCACGGAGGGGCCGAACCCCACCAGGGGCGGCTCCTCCATCTCCCGCGTCCTCCGGATGTACCGGAACAGGAACCACGGTATCAGGACGGCCTTGGTGATGAGCGCCGTTCCCGCCCACCAGTACAGGGCATGGTTCACGGTGGCGTAGCTGACCAGGAGGGCCACGATGAGAAGCGCCTGCACCACGTAGGCCATCGCCGAGAACCTGAGGTGCCGCAGCTCGACGGTGAGCACCGAGGTGATCACCACCGTCAGGCTCAGGGTGCGGACCAGCTCCTCCGAGATGGGAAGAGCGCTCATGGGTGCCCTCCGTTCCCCCCGGCCCCCACGGCCAGCGGGGGAGGCTCCGGCGCCAGGGCGCCGGGGCGGATGGTCACGTCGTCCAAGCGGAAGCCGTGCACGGAGAGGCGCTCCTGGGGGTTGGCCGGCGGGAAGCAGCGTCCACAGCGCTGGCATGGCCCCATGAACACCTCGAGGGCGAGGACCATGTCGAGCGCGGAGTCGGTGGCCGTCTCGTACTGCTGGCTCATGAGGATGGCCCCCTCCGGGCACACCTCCGCGCAGCGCCCGCAGTACGTGCACCGCGCCCACTGGAACTCCAGGCGGCGGGTGAACTGCGCGGTATCCTGGATCAGGATGACCCCGGCGGGGCACGCGTTGGCGCACCCTCCGCACCCGAAGCAGAGATCGGGGTCCACGACGATCTTCCCCCGGAACCCGGGGGCGGGGTCATGGGGCTCGAACGGGTAAGGGAGCGTGACCCGCCCCGCGCGGAGGCAGATGAGCGCTTCCCGCAGCTTGCTAGCTAACACCGCGCACCTCCTACATGCCGATGACCGCGAAGGCCAGGGCCGCCAGGGAGGTAAAGGCCACCCCGAGGTAGTACCTCATGGCCTGATCGATCCGGAGCCGCGGGTTGACCACGTCCACCACCGCCACGAGCACCAGGACCACCAGGACCTTGACGAGCGTGATCACCAGGTCCACGGGCAGGATGCCCACCCGGGGCCATGGGAAGAAGAGCTCCACCAGGAGCACGGCGAAGAGGAACTGCTTCGCCCACAGCGTCCACTTGAAGAGGGCCAGGCGCGGCCCGCTCTGCTCGATGAGCGGCCCGCCCATGATCTCCTGGTCGGCGTCGGGGATGTCGAAGGGGAGCTTGCCCGCCTGGGCCTGCACCGCCAGGAAGAGGGTGACACCGGCCAGGATCATGCTGAGGCTCGGCCCGTGCTCGGCGTTCCACGCCAGGATGCCGCCGGCCGACAGCGTCTCGGCTTTCATCGCGCCCACCACCAGGGCCACCGCCACCACCGGCTCCACCGTGAGGAGCATCATCATCTCGCGGGAGCCGCCCACGGAGGCGTACGGGCTTCCGCTGCCGTACCCCGTGAGGATCAGGAGCACGGCGCTGATCGCCGCCACGTACACGATCACCACGATGTCTCCGGCGAAGCCCAGCGGGGGCGCGCCGCCCATGGGCACCAGCGTGGCCAGGAGGAGCACCGACGCCAGCGAGAGCGCGGGGGCCGCGCCGTAGAGCACGCCGCGCGCCGTGCGCAGATCCTCCTTGCCCAGGAGCTTCAGCGTGTCCAGGAACGGCTGGTTGATCGGAGGCCCGATGCGGGAGTGGAGCGTCGCCTTGAGCTTGCGCAGGATCCCCTCGTACAGCGTCGCGAGGAAGAGCGCGAGCGCGATGTTCATGACGCAGAGGACGAGGACGCTCAGCAGGCGGAGTGTCATGGCCGGCCTCCTCTCCCCAGCGAGCCCCGGGCCAGATCCTCGATTTCCTGGCGGCGCCAGATCCGGCGGCGCCCGTCCCGCAGGTCCACGACCTCCATGCGCTCGGTGCAGGAGAAGCACGGGTCCAGGCTGCCGATGGTGATGGGCACGTCGGCGATGGTCTGGCCGGTCACCATCGCCGGCACCGCCTGGAGGTTGGGGAAGGTGGGCGCCCGCACACGCCAGCGGTACGGCCGGTCCTTCCCTCCCGTCTCGACGAAGTGGATGGCCTCGCCGCGAGGAGCCTCCACGGCGGAGACGCCGATGCGACCCTCGGGGATCTCCCCGACCTTGGCCAGGATGGGCCCCTCCGGGAGCTGGGCCACGATCTCCGTGACGAGGCGGATGGAGTCCACCAGCTCGTCCATGCGCACGAGGACGCGGGCCCAGGTGTCCCCGTCCGGCTGCGTGCACAGCTTGGGCGGGAACACGTCGTAGGCCGCGTAGGGGTGGTCGAGACGGGCGTCGATGGGGAGGCCCGAAGCCCGAGCCGGCGGACCCACCACGCAGAAGTCCCGGGCCTTCTCCGCGGAGAGGGTCCCCACGCCGCGGGTGCGGGCGTGGAGGGTGGCGTCCCCGGCGATGGCGTGGTACACCTCCGCCACCTCCTTCCGAACGGTCCCCAGGACCTCGAGGATCTTGGCCGCTCCCTCGCGGGAGACGTCCCGGCGAACCCCACCCACCATGTTCATCCCGTAGGTCTTCCGGCTCCCGCTGATCATCTCGGTGAGCCACATCACCGGCTCCCGGATGCGCCAGCTCTGCATGAGGACGGTGTCGAACCCGAGGATGTGGCCCGCGATGCCGAGCCAGAGGAGGTGGGAGTGGACGCGCTCCAGCTCGAGCATGAGGGAGCGCAGGCACTTCGCCCGCTGGGGCACCTCCAGATCGATGGCCTTCTCCACGGCCTGGCAGTAGCACGTGGAGTGGATGAATCCGCAGATCCCGCAGATCCGCTCCGCCAGGAAGGGGATCTTGTCGTAGGTGAGGACGCTGTCCCCGAGCTTCTCGATGCCGCGGTGGTTGTAGAAGCCGCGGTAGTCGCAGCCGACGACGGTCTCCCCTTCCACGAAGAGCCGGAACGACGCGGGCTCCTCGAGCACGGGGAAGAAGGGGCCCATGGGGAGGACGCTCGATCCCTCGGGAGCGTCCGTCGGGGGCGGGGCCATGCCCTCCACCCCCGGCGGCCGGTAGTTGTACGGGAAGTCCTTCCGGAGGGGGTGCATCCCCTCCGGCCAGTCGTCGGGGAGGACGAGGCGCCTGGGGTCCGGGAGCCCCTCGGCCGTCACGCCGATGAGATCCTGGAACTCGCGCTCCGACCAGCTGGCCCCCGGGATGAGCGGCGTGATGGACTCGATGCGCTCGTCGCCCTCGGCCACGTCGCAGTCCATGGCCGCGAACAGGTTCCTGGTGTCGAAGGAGAAGAGGTGGACGATCCCGTATCCCCGGCCGTGGGAACGCTGGTCGATCCCCACCGTGACCAGGAACCTGCCTCCCATCTCCTCGGTGAGGATCCGGGTGGCGGGCCGGACGTGTGCCGGGTCCACCTGGAGCCAGAGGAGGTCCGGCTCCAGCGCTTTCCCCTGGAGGAGCCCCGCGCCGAGCCCGTCGCCGACGGCCTTCAGGACCTGGGGGGCAAACCCGTCGCTCGTCATGGTCTCTTCCTCAGCTCCCCGCGAGGAGCAGGATGGCCACCACGGCTACCACCCCCACGACCATCCAGAGGAGATAGACCTGGGGCACGCCCACGTGGGTGCGGCTGACGCCCCGCGCCGCCCGCTCCACGCCCCTGACCAGGGGCAGATAGAGCCAGGCGTCGGGATCCAGGATCCGGCGGAGCGGAACGGGGAAGGGCGGGGGACGCCAGGCGGCCTTGGGGTAGATGCCGCTGAAGGCCTCCTTGAAGGGGCGGTAGAAGCTCCCCGGGGGATAGCGGTACTCCTCCGGCCGCACCTCCTCGCCGCACGTCCAGACCTGCACCTCCCGGATCGGAGCGTCCCCGGCCCGCTGGATGCCCCGGTAGCAGAAGAGGCCCAGGAGCACCAGGACGGCGGCCACGGGCAGGGGAGCCCAGATGGCCATCTCCACGCCGGCGCGGGCCACGCCCAGGCCGGACCCGTCGCCCAGGAGGGCGCCGAGCGCCGGGACTCCCGAGGCGGAGGGAAGCGACGCCACGGCCTGATGCACGAACCCGAGCGGGACCGCCGGGAAGAGCCCGAACGCCAGGCACGCCAGGGCCAGGACGATCTGCGGCAGCTGCATGGAGACGGAGACCTCACGCGGCGGGTCGTTCTTCCTGGGCACGCCCAGGAACGTCCCGCCCAGGTACTTGAGGAAGGAGGCCAGCGTCACCAGCGAGATGAACATGGCCGCGAGCGTCGCCACCGGCAGGAGCGTGGATTCCTTGGCGCCCAGGATCCCGGTGGCGTAGATGAGCCACTTGCTGGAGAAGCCGTTCAGGGGCGGCACGCCGGCGATGGCCAGGGACGCGACCACGGCGCACCCCGCGGTCACGGCCATGTACGCCCCCAGGCCCCCGGGAAGAGCGGCCAGGCTGCGCTCTCCGGTCCGGTACTCCACCGCCGCGGCGGTCAGGAAGAGCCCCGACTTGTAGAGCGCGTTGTTCAGGACATGGAAGATGCCGCCCAGCAGGCCGAGGGCCGCCAGGAACGGATCGGTGGCGAGGAGCACCATCCCGAACCCGATGGCGAGGAACATGTACCCCATCTGCCCGATGGCGTGGAACGACATGAGCCGCTTCACATCGTCCTGCTTCAGCGCCATGAGCGTGCCGACGAAGAGGCTCCCCAGGCCGGCGGCGGCGATGACCCACCCCCACACCACCGTCGCGCCCGACAGCGGCAGGAAGACGAGAAAGGCCCGCAGCAGGCCGTAGACGCCCAGCTTCGTCATGGCTCCGCCGAAGAACGCCGCGGCGCCGCCCGGGGCTGCCGGATACGCGTCCGGGAGCCAGCTCCCCATGGGCAGGATGCCGGCTTTGGTGGCGAAGCCCAGGAAGAGGAGGAGGAGCGCCAGGTGGGCCACGGCCGGGCGGGTCTCGAGGAGCTGTCCCAGGGCGTCCCGGAGAGCCCCGAAGTGGAACGAGCCGGACACCCGCCACAGGATCAGGCCGGCGGCGAGCATGGCCAATGCCGCGCCCTGGTTGACGACGAAGTACTTGAGCCCCGCCTTCTGGCAGACCGGGCTTCCCCCTTCGTAGATGACGAGGAAGAAGGAGGTCAGCGTCATGACCTCCCAGAAGACGAGGAAGAAGAAGAAGTCGGAGGTCGCCACCACGCCGACGATGCCGGCGATGAGGAGCTGCAGCACGGGGTAGTACTTGGCCACGCCGTCGGCCGTGAAGCGTGTCATGTACTCCACGGAGAAGAGCGTGCACAGGAACGCGATGGTGGCCACGGTGGCCAGGAAGACGGCGCTGAGCGCATCCACATGGACCGTGAGCGCGGCACCGATGGACGGAATGCTCGCCAGGGTGGCCTCCGGGTCCGGCCCGGACGACAGCGTGCGCACGACCACGATCCAGACGAGCAGGCCCGAGGCGCCGACCGCCGCCACGGCCGTCCACCCGGCGGCCCGGAGGCTCCGCGCCAGCGCCAGGGACACCACGGCGCCCGCCACGAGAAGGAGGACGGCCAACTCCAGGAGGACGACGGTGGTCATGTCCTCACCCTCCGATCATGTGCACGAGGGGGATCCCGACCAGGGGGACCAGCAGGGACCCTGCCATCAGCGCCACCAGCGTCCACTTCATGGTCCCGGGCGGGTCCTTGGCCATCAGGGCGGCCTCCGTCGGCGCCCCGAAGAAGACCTTCTGGCCCACGTGGAGCATCCACCCGAAGGCCACGAGGCTCTCGGCCAGCAGCAGCACCAGGATCGTGGGGCCCAGGGGGCCGGGGACACGCATGGCCCCGGCCAGGATCATGAACTTGCTCCAGAAGCAGGAGAACGGCGGGATTCCCGTGACCGCCAGGACACCCACGAAGAACGCGGCGGCGGTGAGGGGCATGGTCTTCGCCAACCCACTCAAAGCCGATATGCTGCGGGTTCCGGTGGCGTACGCCACCGCGCCGGCGCACATGAAGAGCGTGGCCTTCCCGAAGCCGTGGCAGAGGATGTGGAGCACGCCTCCCTGGAAGCCCACCTGCGAGCCCATGGCCCCCATGGCGACGCCCAGGAGCACGTAGCCCAGGTGAGCGATGGTGGAGTAGGCCAGGAGCCGCTTCAGGTCGTCCTGGACGAAGTAGAAGGACAGCGCCACCAGCACGGTCACCAGCGCCATGACCGCCAGGAGCGCGCCCAGCTCCGGGGGCATGGCCCAGCCCCCGCTCACCGCCCGCGCCATGAGGAACACGCCGGCCTTCACCATGGAGGCGGCGTGGAGGTAGGCGCTGATGGGGGTGGGAGCCTCCATGGCGTCGGGAAGCCAGGTGTGGAAGGGGAGCTGGGCCGCCTTGGCCCAGGCCGCCACCATGAGGAACCCGTAGACCCAGAACCGGAGACTCCCGTCGAGCCGGGACGGCGCGTCGAAGTCGAAGGACCCCGTCTTGGCGAACAGGATCAGGATCGCCAGGAGGAAGAAGATCCCGCCGGAGTGCGTCATGAGCAGGGCCTTGAACCCGGCCCGCAGGCTCTTCTCGCTCCGGTAGTAGGAGATGAGGGCCCAGGAGCAGACCGTGGTGAGCTCCCAGAAGACGAAGAGCTGGAGGAAGTTGGGAGCCAGGGCCACCCCGGCCATGCTGGCCATGAAGGCCAGGAGCCAGAAGTAGTAGCGCGCCTGGCCTTCGGGGCCCACGGCGTGGTCCCGGTTCCCCTCCCGGAGGTAGCTGGTGGAGTAGAGCACCGTCAGGAAGCCGATGACGGTGACCACCAGGAGGAGCACCGCGGCGAGCGGGTCGAGGAGGACGCCGAACAGCCCCGATCCGGACGTGCCCGGGAGCCATGCCATGTCGAACAGAGCGGCCCGGTTCCCGACGCCGAGGGTCGCCCACCCCGCCCAGACGGCCCAGCAGGCCATCAGCGCCGCGGCCAGGGATGCCGCGACGGCGGTGCCGCGGACGCCCCTGGGGGCGAGGAAGCGGGTGGAAACCGCTCCCAGGACCGGGAGCACGATCACCATCGCCAGCGCTGCCGTCAGCATGCGGCGGCCTCCCTGTGCAGGGCCGAGGCCAGGATGTCACCGAGGTGCCGGGCTGCCTCCTGGACCTCGGGGCTCATCGGCTCACCCCACTCCACGGAGCGGGGCTGGATGGCCAGGAGGAGGATATCGGCACCCGTCTCTCGACGCAGGAACTTGGAAAGGAGGGCGAGGGGCGTGCGGTGCGTGAACGTCGCCCCCCCCAGGAGGTCCTCCGGCTCGAGGAGGGACGCGCAGCCGGGCTCCGCGCCCATGTCCACCGCGTCCACCATGAGCACGGCGTCGGGGCGGGCTGCGGCGGCGGGGCCCAGCCAGCTCTCGGGCACCTCTCCCGCCATGAGGACGGTCAGGGCGCGGTCGTCGGGGAGGGTGCGGCCGGGCAGGCCCTCGGCGAGCAGCTCGGCGACAAGGAGGCCGACTCCGTCGTCCCCCCGGTCCGGGTTCCCGATCCCCATCACCACCACGCGTCCCGCGAGACGGGCGCGGAGGTCCTGGGCGAGGGTCCCCGAGGCCGGGGAGGGAACCTCTGCGCGGGCGAGGCTCATTCCCACATCTCCTTGATCTCCCGGAAGGAGAACACCGGCCCGTCGCGGCACAGATAGATGTGGCCCACGCAGCAGTGGTTACACTTGCCCACGCCGCACTGCATCATCCGCTCCAGGGTGGAGATCACCCTGTCCTCCGCGAACCCCCTCATGAGCAGGTCCTGCACCACGAACTTGATCATGATGGGGGGGCCGCAGACGTAGGCCGTGGTGGACGCGGGGGAGAGCGCCACCTTGTCGAAGAGGGTGGGGACCATGCCGACGTTCCCGGTCCACCCCGCCCCGCCCCGGTCCACGGTCAGCCGGAGCTCGACGTCGCCGCGCTCCTCCCACGCCTTCAACTCGTCCTTGTAGACCAGGTCGGAGGGGGTCCGGGCGCCGTACAGGATGGTCACGCGGCCGAACCGCTCGCGCTGGTCGAGGACGTTCCAGATCAGCCCCCGCAGCGGCGGGAGCCCGATCCCTCCCGCGACGAAGAGCAGGTCCTTGCCCACCGCGTCCTCGACGTCGAACCCGTTCCCGCAGGGGCCCCTCAGCCCCACCTCGTCACCGGGTCCCAGGGTGTGGAGCGCGTCGGTGAGCCGGCCGCACCGGCGGACCGTCACCTCCACCGTATCCTTGCGCGTGGGGCTGGACGCGAGGCAGAAGGGCGCCTCCCCGACGCCGAAGACCGAAAGCTCCAGGAACTGGCCGGGCTTGAAGGTGAAGCGCTCCTGGTCGGACCCGTCGCGCAGGCGCAGCGCGAAGGTCCGGGTGTCCGGGGTCTCGCTCTTGTCGCCGACGATGGTGGCGACGCTGGGGATGAGCAGCTCGTTCATGCCTCATGCCCTCCCGCCCAGACGCCCTTGCGCACGGCTTCCACCACGGCCGGCATGCCGGTGGTGCCCATGCACACCTTGATGCACCGCCCGCATCCCACGCACCCGACCCGGCCATCCCGCTTGAAGTACTGGGCGCTCACCTTGTGGTGGAAGCGCCGCTTCATGCGCTCTTCCTGGGCGCCCCGGGGATTGTGGCCCGAGGCCTCCATGGTGAAGGCAGGGAACTGGCAGGAATCCCACGTGCGGGCGCGGATCCACCCGCCGTCCCCGTCTTCCCGGTCGGAGACGCTGAAGCAGTAGCAGGTGGGGCAGGCGAAGTTGCACCCGCCGCACTCCAGGCACCACGGGGCCATGGCCTCCCAGAGCCCCTCGGCCACGCGCCGGGTGGAGATCCTGCGCATGGCGGAGCCGAAGTGGCACGTCTCGTCGCCGAAGAGGGCGAGCGCCTGCTTCTCCGCCGCCCGCCGGCGCGCCGCCTCGGCGTCCGTGGGGTCCCGGAACAGGGCCGGGGCGAGGTCCAGGAGGGCCTGCCCCTTCCCGCTCCCCACGTCCACCCACAGCACTTCCCCCAGGTCGGTGAGCTGGAGGTCGAAGCGGTCGGAGAGGAAGGGGCCCGCGTCGCAGCAGACGCAGAACCCCGGGGGGCAGGGGGTGGTGCACGCCAGGCTCACGAGGGTGAGCTCCCGGGCCCGGCGCAGGGCGGATTCGTCGGGGAGGTCGCGGCGGTGCATCTCCTCCAGGTAGGCCAGGCCGGCCACGTCGCAGTTGCGGAGGTTGAAGAGCACCCTGGGGCCCTCCTCGCGGGCGGGCTCCACGCGGTGGTGGCCGTTCTCCTTCCGGATGCGGGCCAGCGTCTCCACCTGCGGCAGGAGGAAGCTCTTGGGGGGGAGCAGCGGGTTCTCGAAGTCCCAGAGGATCTCGCCCGGGGAGGCGACGGTGGCGAAGACCTCGTCCCCCGCAGGGCCCCGCACCGGGGCGATGACCTCTCCGCGCTCGAGGAGGCGGGTCACCCAGGAGTCCAGCTCCCGCTTCCCCAGGATCCGGGCCGGCATGCCTTCCACGAATCAGCCTCCCTTCTTCGGTCCTGTTCCGGACGTCAGGTTCGGCTCAACTCCACTTCCGCGGCTTCCGCGCCGCCGAGCACTTCCCACAGCTCGTCCCGGAACGTGAAGGGGACGAGGAGCAGCCTCCGCCCCAGGCCCGGGCGGAGCGACACGGGGACCTCCGCCTCTCCCGAGGAGGAGCGCAACCGGACCTTCCACCCCTCCCGGATGCCCAGGGCCTTGGCCTCCTCCGGGCTGATCCACACCACTCCATCGGGATGGAGCTTCCGGAACGACGCCGGGTCCCGCCGCAGCGTGGGCGAGGACCCGACCAGCGGGTCGTCGCCCCACTCGAAGGCGCCGTCCGTGCGGACCACCCAGCGGCTGTTGTCCGCCGGGAGGGCCCCGGCCTGCTCCGAGGCCGGATGGGGCGTGAGGGGCCAGACCGGAGCCCCGAGGGGCGCGCCCGGGCCGTCGTGCAGCGCCCGGAGGTCCAGGGGCGCGTACTCCGGAACGGCCCTGCCGACGGCCGCGAAGACGTCCTCGAAGGTCCCGAAGGAGGCGGGGGCGCCCATCGCATCGAGCAGCTTCGCCAGCACCGACCACCCCTCCCGGGCCTCGCCGGGCGGGCGGACCAGGGGGCGCCAGCACTGCACCCTCCCCTCGAGGTTGGTGAGCGTCCCCCATCCCTCCCCGAACGCCGCGACGGGGAGGACCACGCGGGCCGCCAGGGCGGTGGGCGTGAGGTAGGAGTCCAGGACCACGAGGGAGTCCAGCCCCTTCAGGCCGTGCAGCGCCCGCGACGGAGATGGGGCCGAAACCACGGGATCCTCCGAGACGACCACGAGCCCCTGCACGGCGCCCAGCATGTCCGCTGCGGAAAGCCCCTGCTCCCGGCAGGGCTCTCGGCCCCAGGCCTTCGTGAGCCTGTCCCGCGCCCCGGGGTCGCCCAGGGCCCGGCATCCCGGGAGGAGGTGGGGGGCGGCGCCCATCTCACGGGCTCCCCGGGAGTTGGCGCGCACCGGAAGGGGCACCAGCGTCACGGTCCGGCCGTCGTCCCGGGTCCCGGCCTCCCGCAACGCCTGGACCAGGAGGGAGGCGGCCGCCTCGAGGACGGTCGCTTCGACCTGCGGGAAGCCCAGGACCAGCGCCGGCCGGCGCGAAGCGGCCAGCCACGAGGCCACCTCCGGAACCGAGGCCTGCGCACCCACGGGGGGAGCGTCCCCTCCGCCCCGGAGGGTGTCCAGCAGCTCGCACAGGGGGCGCAGAGGGTCGCCGGGAGGCAGCGTGAGGTGCGCGGCCGCCAGGCGGCTCATGCGGGTCGGGCTCCATCCCAGGGTCACGAGGCGCCCGCCGCGCCGGAGCGCTTGCAGGAGCGCGAACGCCGCCCGGGGATGTGTGGCCGCCAGGTCCCCCTCCAGGAGGAGGATCAGATCGGACGCGGCCAGATGCTCCAGAGAGGAGTCCAGCGCCGGGATCCCGGATCCCGCGCCCAAGCCGCGCACCAGGTCCTCGTACGGAGCCCGGAGCGGAGCATCCACGTGGCCGGTCCGGAGCGCCGTGCGCGCCAGGGCCGCAGCGAGGAAGTTCTCCTCGTTCGAGGCCCGGCCCGAGCCCAGGACGCCCACCGGCCGGCCCGCCGACACGAGGCGGGAGAGGGCGTCGGCGGCGTGGGAGATGGCCTGGTCCCAGGAACACGGCTCCAGGCGGCCGTCCTTCCGGACCAGGGGGTGCAGGATCCGCGGCCCCCACAGGGGCGCTTCGTGGGCGGCCCACCCCTTCGCACAAAGGCGTCCGCCCGAAACCGGATGGTGCTCACTCGGGCCGACGCCCACACGCTCCGCACCGGCCCCCAGGAGGTGGAGACCGCAACCGCAGGAGCAATATGGACAAGCCTCAAGAACGCCGGCGCGAGCCTCGCGCTCCCGGACCTCCATGGTCTTTTCCTCTAGCCGAAGGGGCGCAACCGGAACAGCGCTTCGGTCGGTGCCACCGTACCCCCCGCCAGGGTCCTACCAGCAGCTTGGCACAATAGACAGGGCGCCCAGGAAACCGGCAAGCCCATAGGGTCCGCGGCGTGCAGGACAGGCGGGGTAAGGCGCGGCACCGGCACGGATAGGGCGGGCGGCGTAAGGCGCGAGACGGGAGCGGAGTCCTTCGACAGCCCCGTGATCCCCATGTGGCGTATAAGCCGCGGGCAGAGGACATGGTGAGGCCCGGGAGGCCTTCACCCATTCTGCCGCTCCTACTCCTGCGCCGGCATCCCGAACTGCCCCCACTCCTCCTTCGTGGGCCCGTACACGCCCGGCACGGGGAGCCCGGCCAGCCGCATGAGCACCATCATCTGCGCCCTGTGGTGGGCCTGGTGGCCGGAGATGACGAAGAGCGTGCGCCCCCGGGGCCAGCGCTCGCCGTACATCTCGTCCTCCAACTCCAGCTCCGCATCGTTCCACCGGCTCTTCACCTCGCGGGTCAGCGAGTCCGCCGCCTCGCGGTAGCGCGCCGCGATGTCCGCGGCGGAGCCGGGGATGGGGTCGTCCTCGCCGGGGCCCGCGAGCGCGAGGCCCGTGCGCGCGCCCATCTCGGGGATGCTCTGGGTGATGTGCCACGCCAGGCGCCCCAGTGTGCGCACGTCCGGGTGGAAGCGCTGCACGAGCGAGGCGTCGGTGAGGGCGCCCAGGACCTTCAGCGTCGCCTCGGCCTCGTAGTCCCACACCGCCAGGAAGTCACTCACGCTACGGAACATGCTGTCTCCTCGGAGAAGGGCTCGGGGGGATCTGGTCGGCCATGAGCCAGATCCAGCGGCTCGCAGAGTGCACCCACACTTCCTTGTAGACGTAGGTGTTCTGCGAGGGCCAATAGGGCAGGTCGGTGACGCCGCGGCTCTGCATGCCCACCGGGAGCGAGCCCACGAAATCGCCGGAGGACACGCTGTACTGCTGCGCCCAGTCGTAGCCCACGCCGTAGATCGTGCTCTGCGTGAACGGATTGCGGCCCACGATCCACTCGGCCTGCCGCTGGGCCAGGTCGAGACCGGCGCTGTCCGCGCGGAGCCGTGAGACGGTGGACAGCGCCTTGGCCTGGGAGAGGAGCACGCCGTAGTTGCCGCGCCGGGCGAACCAGACGGGAAAGGCGCGGAGGTACCATCCGTTGCCCATGGGCATGCCCGCCTGTACCTGGGCGCGCCAGTCCTCGCGCGTGGCCTGGTGCAGCGCCCCCGAGTCGGGAACCTCCTTCACCTCGTCCCCGAGGCGGTACACGTACGCCGGGAGCACGCCCCAGGGCGCTGTGGTGGCCGCGGTGGCCTTCTGGTAATCGGCGTGCAGCGTGAGCGTGGCGTCCCAGTCCTTCCGGTCCGGATGGGCGGGGAACGCCTCCGCCAACTGCGCCAGCGCGACGATGGGGGCCTGGTCGTTCCCGCGGTGGAACTGGTGGAAGAGCGTGTCCCGGTCCGGGCCCGTGTAGAAGAACCCGGACAGGGGGAGGTCGCGTCCGACCGGTGTCTTCTGCTGGGATGCGACGATGGTCCGGGCCAGCTCGGCGGCCTTCTCGGCATACTGCGCCTTGCCCGTGGCGCGCCAGAGCTCCACCGACGCGGTGACGCCGATCCCCGCGAGCTCCAGGCGCGTGGCGGCGAAGGCGGGCGTGTGCCAGGTGCTGGGACCCTCCACGCCCACGATGGCGTGACCCCAGTCCTCCTCGGCGAGGCGCAGGCTACGCGCGGCGCGCTCCGGGTCGGTGGCCGCCAGGACGCGGGACGCGATCGCCTCGGCGGCGGCGGACACGTAGTTGGCGTTGGGGTTGTTGCGCGCCTCCCGAGAGCGGTCGTCGGCGGTCCCGGCCACGTTGTCGGTCCACAGGTTGTGGCTGGCGAAGCCGATGCGGTACCCGCCCGGGAAGCGGACGCGCATGACCCAATCGAGCCCCCACGTGGCCTCCTCGAGGAGGCGCTCGATCAGCGCCGGATCGCCGCCCTGCTCCCGGAGGCGCTCAGCGAGGGCGAACATGGCGTAGGCGGCCTCGGCGGTGTTGATCACCCCCTGCGACAGGTCGCCGGCGTCGTGCCACCCCCCGCTCATGGGGATGCGCTGATCGCCCAGCGTGGCGAACCAGTCCAGGTGGTCCACGCCGTGGGAGCCGGGGACGTCGAACCCGCACCGGTTGCCGTAGAAGAAGTTCAGCACCTGCCAGACCGTGGATTCCCAGGCGTCGGCCCCGATGCGGAACGGTCGCGTGGTGCCGTCGTCGGTGCGCAGCACGTACGTCCCGGGTGTGGCGACTTCGGAGAAGTCCATCTCCCGGAACTCCCCGAGGCGGGTGCGCACCGAGCGCACGGGCTTGCTGAGCACCACCTCGCCGAGGGCGTCGCCGTCCACGCGGAGGAGGGAGAAGCTGGGGGTGCCGGCCACACCAGCGGGGCGTCGTCCGTCGTCGTCGATCGCAGCCCCAGGCCGGCCGGCCCCCGGGCTGCTCGCGAGCGCCGTCTTGGAGAGGTGCGGGAGGTATCCCGTGTGGCTGAAGGCGACCTTCCCGGGGCCCACGGCCCAGCCCGTGTGGACGTCCGGCTCCACCTTCTGCAGCTCTACCTTCCCGATCTCGAAGGCCACGCGGTCCCCGGGCGCCGCGAGCATCTTGTTCACCCAGTACCCGATCTCGAGCATCGTCACGCGGTCCCGCGCGAGCGGCTCGATCTCCCACACCACCTGGTGCCAGCCGTCACCGGCCAGCGTGACGTAGTGGATCCCCTCCCTGTAGTACCTGTCCGGCACCTTCTCGGCCCCTTCGTTGTGCAGCACGAGCTGCAGGGGGAGCATGGGAAAGCCGGCCACGTCCGCCCGCATCCAGAGGGAGAGGCGGTTGTACGCGGTCCAGTCCTCGCCGTCGAAGGGCCTGCGCAGGTTGACGGACGAGAGCCGGTTGGAGGTGGGGGCGGGCGTGCCGGTGAACATCTGCATGTCCACGCGGAGCACGCGCATGCTGCCCAGCCGGGGCTCCGGGGGGAAGGTGAGCGTGCCGGTCCCGGTCATGCGCCAGCTTTCGGGCCGCGTCATGTCGTCGAGGACGCGACTGGCCAGGACCGGCTTCTGCAGCCAGCCGTATTCCGCCGAGCGGGTGAAGTCGATGGGGAGGAGGGGACGGGGGGATTGTGCGGCGAGCGCGTCGGGGGCGAGGAGCGCTCCGACGGAAGTGGCGAAGAGGGCGGTGAGGAGCGCCGGAGAGGGCGCGCGTCGGGTGGCCAAGGAATCCTCCGGGGTCAGCCCCTGACGGGCACCGGATAACCTAGCTGCCGGCGCCCGGCCTCGCCCCGGACGAACTCCTCCACGTACGCCCCGAACGCGCCCTCCGTGATCCCCAGGGCGCCCCATAGGTCCCCGTTGGTGCGGAGGAGGGCGAGATACCCGTCGTCGCCCCACCGTGTGATCACGGCCTGCGCCACGTGGAAGCCCCACCGGTAGGGGAGCGGCGAGTCGTACTGATTCAGGGCGGGGAGGCCGGGGAAGGTGAGCTCGGCGTCGGACCAGGTGCGCACGTCGGGCGCGGAACCCGCCTCGTAGACGGCCACCGCCTCCCAGAGCCATCGCGGGTTGTTGGGGATGGTCGGGTTCGCCTGCCACGAGACCAGGTGGGCGTATTCGTGGACCGACTCCAGCGGGCTCGCCGGGTTGAGGAGCAGGCGCATCTCGTCGTTCCGCGGCGTGTAGCCTGTGACCCCTGGATAGACCTGGCCCAAGGCGGCCTGCATCGCGCTGTTCCAGTCGTCCCTGTGGGACGGCGCCCACACGGACACCCGCACGCGGGGCATCACGGTGACGCGCAGATGACCCCCGATCCTGTCGGCGTTCGCCCTGAGGGCGTCCAGGATTCTCGTCACGTCGGCATCGGCAACGCCTTCGTGGGCGAGGAACACGAATTCGCCGGCCTCGGTGGTCCGGGGGTAGCCATCGGGCTCCGACGCCGAGCCGCCGCAGGAGAGCGGGACGGAGCATGCGATCGCGAGGAGTGCCGCGCGAAGGGTGGGTGATGCCCGGGTCCGCGAGGCGCGGATCCGATACGGCGATGAGGTGCTCAAGGTGCCGGAGGCGTGAGGTCCAGCCATCGCACCTCGACGCCGATCAGCTCGTAGGTCTGAGCGGCTCGACGGTCCGCGGTGACGAGCAGGGCGCCGTGGAGCTTGGCCGTCAGTCCCACGAGGGCATCGTATATGGCTCCGTCGCCACGTCCGGAGCGTGCCATGACGCGGACGACCTCGCGCTGCTCGGAAGGACCGGGCGCAGCCAACACGGTTGGGAAGCGGGAGTCGAGCCATTCATCCACCAGGCCGGGCGGCGCCCGATGCGGCGGTGGGAATCCGGTCAGGACGGAGTAGGTCTCGATCAGGGCATGCGCCGGGATGGCCGCTCCACCGTCGAGGACGGTGCAGGCCGAAGCGTTCAGCTCGTGCCACGCACCGAAGGCGGCAACAGCCACCGAGCTATCCACGGCGATCAACGCCTGAGCGACTCCGCGACCGAGCGTATCATCTCGGCATCAAGGGGGGGGAGCGGCTCGTCGGAGATCGCTACGAACCCCTTCCCGCGGGGGACGAGCCGCATGGGGGTGCTGAGCGGCTCGATCTCGAGCCGCCCGTCCCGCACCCGGATCTCCAGCGGGGTGCCTCCCTCGAGCCCCAGCGCATCGCGGAGCGCCTTCGGAACCACGATGCGGCCCGACCCGTCGATCGCCGTTCTCATGGTAGAAACATACCATACCATGAAAATGGCAGTCAAGGACGCCGTCAAACGGGTTCTCGCAGGCTCCGCCGGCGCGGCGGCGCACCCCGCGATCTCCCCGTTGACGATCAGGGCCTGCGGCCGCGAGGGACCCGGGCTAGAGGCTCCGTTGGCTCGCGCGCCACGCCGCGAGCACCTCGGCCTCGCGCCTCATGCCGATGCCGTTGACCTCCCCGTTCAAGGTGCGCTGCTGCTCCTCCGCCGGCCGCGTCTTGTGCCAATCCAGCGTGTCCTTGGCGGTGACGGCCATGGGGCGGAAGGTGAGCCCGGCGGCGATGGCCTTCTCCGCCTTGCGGCGCTGATAGCCTGCGGTGCGTCCGTACGGCGGCTGCCAGACGGTCATGTGGCGCCACGGGCGCACCTCCTGCTGCTGCAGGAACTCCCACGGCACCCAGGTGAACTGGGCGCCGGCGGTGGTCACGGCTTTCACCCCGTAGAGCATCTCGGCGATGGTCATGGGGTGAGCCGGCCCCACCGCGTTGTACAGGCCCAGCACCCGGTTCTCGGCCACGCGCACCATCCACTCCGCCAGGTCGCGGGCGTCGATGAACTGGCAAGGGTCGTCGGGCTTGTCGGGGGCCAGCACCTCTCCGCCCTGGTCGATGCGCGCGGGCCACCAGGTGAAGCGGTCGGTGCGGTCGAGGGGGCCGACGATGAGACACGGCCGGATGACCGTCCACATGTCGGGGTAGGTCCGGCGCACCTCCTCCTCGGCCCGCACCTTGAGGTGGCCGTAGTACTGGGACGAGTGCTGCGGGTCGAGGGTGTACGGGTCCACGTCGGCCGGGAGTTGCTGCACCGGGCTGCTCTCGTCGATCCCGATGATGCTCTGGTCGCTGTAGACCGAAGTGGTCGAGATGAAGACGTAGTGCTTCACGTTCCCGGCCAGGTACTTGCCCGCGTTGCGCACCCAGGCGGGGAAGGTGGTGGGGTTGTCCAGGACCACGTCGAACTGCTTCCCCTCCAGGGCGCTCGTGTCGTTGTTCAGGTCGCCCACCAGCTCCTCCGCCACCCTCCCGCGGAACATCCCCGGACGGGTCCGGTTGCGGTTGAACAGGG
Organism: Longimicrobiales bacterium; assembly: GCA_035477395.1. Classification (GTDB taxonomy): domain Bacteria; phylum Gemmatimonadota; class Gemmatimonadetes; order Longimicrobiales; family Gaopeijiaceae; genus SZUA-318. The sequence continues at coordinate 1,745 of DATIKQ010000019.1, read as the reverse complement.
TCACCCGGTGCCCCCGGGCGATGGCGTACTCCACCTGCTCGGGGCCGGTGAACCCGGTGCCGCCGAGAATGAGCATGTTGAGGGAGACGGGGGCCCTGGTCACCGGCTTCGGCGACCAGGCCGCGTCGGCCCCGGGAGGCGCGGCGTGGGCGAGGCCGGGGAAGACGCCGAGCCCGGCGGCGCCGCCGACGGCGGAGACGGTCTTGAGGAAGGAGCGGCGGTCGGTGGCCATGGGGTCTCCGGGCGAGGTGTCGGGGGTGGGGCCGGCGCGGGTGCGGCCCGGCCGGGTCGCGCCCCGATAGCCTACGCTTCCCGCCGCTCCGTGGCTACGGGAGCCCGGCCACAGGAGCCCGGCCACGGTTGCGCGGAACCGCCTGGAGCCCGAGCATCCTACCTGTTGTCCGGCCCGGGGGAGAGGCCTCCCGACTCCTGCCCCGGGCATGCGCCCATTCCCGCCGGGAGGGATTCATGTCCCGCTCGTCCTCGCTTCGCGCACTCTCCGCCATCTTCGTCGCCTCGACACTCTTCGCCTGCTCCGGTGACGGGGGCACCCCCGCCGCAGAGACGGAGGAGCAGCTCCTGGCCAGGGCCCAGGCCATCCATCAGCGGGTGATCACCCTGGACACCCACATCGACATCCTGGGGACCTGGGGCACGCCTGAGCTGGACCCCTGCGGTCCCACCGACCTGAAGGTGGACCTCCCCAAGATGATGGCCGGAGGCCTGAAGGTGACGTTCCCGGCCGTGTACGTGGGGCAGGGGCCCCGCACCCCCGCGGCGTACGCCCAGGTCAAGGCGACGGCGCTGGACAAGTTCGCCGCCATCCACCGTGTGGCCGAGGAGATGTGTCCGGACCAGGTGGAGATCGCGTACCGCGCCGACGACGTGGAGCGCATCGCGGCCACGGGCAAGCGGGTCTACGTCGCCGCCATCGAGAACGGCTATGTCGTGGGCACCGACCTCTCCATGGTGAAGCAGTACTACGATCTGGGTGCCCGCTACATCACCCTCACCCACTCGGGGCACAACGACATCGCCGACTCCTCCACCCCCCGGGAAGGCCCGGCCGAGGAGTGGGAAGGGCTCTCGCCCTTCGGTGAGGAGGTGGTGAAGGAGATGAACCGCCTGGGGATCATGGTGGACCTGTCCCACGTGTCGGACAACACGGTCCGCGACGTGTTCGCGCTGTCCGCGGCGCCGGTCATCGCCTCCCACTCCGGCGCCCGGGCGCTGGCCGACGCGCCCCGCAACCTGAGCGACGAGCTGCTCCAGGGCCTCAAGGCCAACGGGGGCGTGATCCAGATGGTGGCCCTGGCCAGCTACCTCAAGGTGGACCCGCCGGAGCGCACGGCGGCCATCGACTCGCTCCGGGCTTCCCTGGGCTTCGCGGACCGCGCCACCGTGCGGAGCTTCACCGAGGCCGACCGGGCGGCGTACCAGGCCCGCATGGACTCGGTCCGCCCCCAGTACGAGGCGCGCATGGCCGAGATCGACGCCAAGTGGCCGCCGGCGGACCTGAAGACCTTCGTGGACCACATCGACCACGTGAAGAGCCTCATCGGCGTGGACCACGTGGGCGTCGGCACCGACTTCGACGGCGGCGGCGGCATCTCCGGCTTCAACGACGCCAGCGAGGCGCTGAACGTCACGGTGGAGCTTGTGCGCCGCGGCTACACCGAGGAGGAGATCGCCAAGATCTGGAGCGGAAACCTGCTCCGGGTCTGGCGTGAGGTGGAGCGCGTGGC
>DATIKQ010000018.1:0-5923 GCA_035477395.1 Longimicrobiales bacterium | reverse complement strand
ACCGCGTTACGGACGCCACGGCCCCGAATCCTAGGCGGAGCGACGACGGCATAGCCATAGCTACGGCTAGGAGCTCCAACGACGGAGGCGGGGCCGTGCCGCCGTAACCCACACCCACGCCAGATCATGTCAGCCATGGTGTTGGGCGCATGGGGGTTTCGCGGTTGATCCATCGTCCCTCCTCCTCGCCGTAGCGCTGCTACGCCTCGTCGTCGCTCCTTGCCTGAACCGCGAAAGCCCCATGCGCGCGGTGTACCCCCACTCTTCAGCGACCTGTATATCCGTCCCGCGGATGTCGGGGACGCAGGGATGGAGCGGCGGGCGGCCGGAGGGGCCACCGCATCCGTAACCTAGGCCGCGGCCGTTGGGCCGGGTGTAGGGGATTCCCTGACGCCGTTGTGGGGCGCCTCCTCCCGGCGGGGGCGCCCAGCCCCGGTGGCCCGAGGGGGGCCGGGGCGCTCCCGAGCGGCGGACCCCCGCGGATTGAACCCGCCCCCCCTCACGCATACACTACGGTTCTATGTCCCAAGAGAAGCTGATCGTCCGGGGCGCCCGGGAGCACAACCTCAAGAACGTGGACGTGGAGTTCCCCCGGGAGGCCCTGGTGGTCATCACCGGGCTCTCCGGGTCGGGCAAGTCCTCGCTGGCCTTCGACACCATCTACGCCGAGGGGCAGCGGCGCTACGTGGAGTCGCTGTCGGCGTACGCGCGCCAGTTCCTCGGGCTGATGGAGAAGCCCGACGTGGACACGATCGAGGGGCTCTCCCCGGCCATCTCCATCGAGCAGAAGACGGTCAGCCGGAACCCCCGCTCCACCGTGGGGACGGTCACGGAGATCTACGACTACCTGCGCCTGCTCTGGGCGCGGGCGGGGACGCCCCACTGCCCCACCTGCGGAAGGCCGGTCCTCCGCCAGTCCGCCACACAGATCGTGGACCGCCTGCTGGAGCTGGACGAGGGGACGCGCGTCGAGGTGCTCTCCCCGCTGGTGCGTGGGCGCAAGGGGGAGTTCCGGGAGCTGTTCGAGCGGGCCCGCAAGGAAGGCTTCGTCCGCGTCCGCGTGGACGGGGAGACGCACGAGCTGTCCGCGCCTCCGAAGCTCTCCCGCTACGAGAACCACGACATCGCCGTGATGGTGGACCGCTTGGTGGTCCGCGCGCAGGACCGGGAGCGCCTCGCCGACTCTGTGGAGACGGCGCTGCGCACCTCCGGCGGCATCGTGGAGGTCGTGGAGCACCCGACCCGGGGCGACCCGGTCGCGCACGTGTTCAGCGAGCACTACGCGTGCGCCGAATGCGGCACGAGCCTGGCCGAGCTGGAGCCCCGCCAGTTCTCCTTCAATTCGCCGTACGGCGCGTGCGAGGTGTGCGGCGGGCTGGGCACGCGCAAGGAGGTCAACGCCGACCTGGTGGTGGCCGACGGGAGCATCTCCATCCTGGAGGGCGTGATCCTCCCCTGGGGCGAGCCGTCGGGGCACCTGAGGAGATCGGTGCTCCTGGGTCTCGCCGAGGCCTACGAGTTCGACGCGAACACGCCGTGGGCGAAGCTGTCCGAGGAGGTGCGCCACGCGGTCCTGCACGGGTCGGGGAGCATGAAGATCCGCTTCCCGTACGCGTCGGGGTCGGGGAAGTTCAAGGGGCACTACGAGGACCGGTGGGAGGGCGTGGTGGGTAACGTGGCCCGCCGCTACGCCGAGACCCAGTCCGAGGCGGTGCGCGCGCAGCTCGAGGAGTACATGTCCACGCTCCCGTGCACCGCGTGCAACGGGAGCCGCCTCAAGCCCGAGTCGCTGGCCGTCACCGTGGGCGGCAGGTCCCTGGGCGACGTGGTGGATCTCCCCATCGGCGAGTTGGCGGCGTTCTTCCGGTCGCTCACGGTGGGCGGCCGCAAGGCGGGCGCGCTCCCCGCGGAGATCGCCGGCCCCATCCTCAAGGAGGTGGTGGAGCGGCTCCGCTTCCTCCTGGACGTGGGGCTCGAGTACCTGACCCTGGGGCGGGCGGCCGGCACCCTTTCCGGCGGCGAGGCCCAGCGCATCCGGCTGGCCACCCAGATCGGGAGCCGCCTGGTGGGCGTGCTCTACATCCTGGACGAACCGTCCATCGGGCTCCACCAGAGGGACAACGATCGCCTCCTGGAGACGTTGAAGCGGCTCCGGGACCTCGGGAACACGGTGATCGTGGTGGAGCACGACGAGGACACCATCCGCGCCGCGGACTACGTGGTGGACCTGGGCCCGGGCGCCGGGCGGCACGGAGGCGAGGTGGTGGTGGCGGGCACCCTGGACGCCATCCTCGGGGACCGGCGCTCCCTCACCGGCGCCTACCTGCGCGGCGAGCGGGAGATCGCCGTCCCGGCGGAGCGCAGGAAGCCTGATCCGAAGCGGGCGCTCGTGGTCCGGGGCGCCGCCGGGCACAACCTGCGCAAGCTGGACGTCCGCTTCCCGCTGGGCACCTTCGTCGCGGTCACGGGGGTGAGCGGCTCGGGCAAGTCCACCCTCGTGAACGAGACCCTCTACCACGCCCTGGCCCGGCACTACTTCCGGAGCAAGCTGGTCCCGGCGCGCCACGACGGGATCGACGGGCTGGATCTCGTGGACAAGGTCATCGACGTGGACCAGTCCCCCATCGGCCGGACGCCCCGCTCCAACCCGGCCACCTACACCGGGCTGTTCACGCCCATCCGGGACCTCTTCGCCAACCTCCCCGAGTCGCAGATGCGGGGCTACGGCCCCGGACGCTTCTCCTTCAACGTGAAGGGGGGGCGGTGCGAGGCGTGCTCCGGCGACGGGCTCGTGAAGATCGAGATGCACTTCCTCCCTGACGTCTACGTCCCCTGCGACGTGTGCCGCGGGCGGCGCTACAACCGCGAGACGCTGGACGTCTACTTCAAGGGCAGGAACATCGCCGACGTCCTGGACATGACCGTGGACGAGGCGCTGGACTTCTTCGACGCCCAGCCGCGCATCAAGGCCAAGTTGCAGACGCTGTCCGACGTGGGACTGGGGTACATCCACGTGGGCCAGTCGGCCACCACGCTGTCCGGGGGCGAGGCGCAGCGGGTCAAGCTGGCGGCCGAGCTCTCCAAGAAATCCACGGGAAGCACCCTGTACATCCTGGACGAGCCCACCACCGGCCTGCACTTCGAGGACGTGCGGGTCCTCCTCGAGGTCCTGCACCGCCTGGTGGGCCTGGGGAACACGGTGGTGGTCATCGAGCACAACCTCCACGTGGTCAAGACCGCGGACTGGGTCGTGGACCTGGGCCCTGAAGGCGGAGCGGCCGGCGGCCGTATCGTCGTGGAAGGGACTCCCGAGCAGGTGGCGGCGCACCCGGCGTCGTACACGGGGCAGCACCTGGCGCACCTCCTGAGGGAGAGCAGGGACCGCAAGCGGTAGCGGCGCATCCTTGTGGCGCGCCGCTCGGGGGGGCGTCGCACGCCGCGCCCGGAGACACTACCTTGAAGGGTCGGGGCTTCCCGGCAGGGAAACCCGCAGTCCGGCGGCGCCGTAGGGTCCGAAGCGACGAGGCGAGAACGGCTTCCGCCCTGCGGAGGCTCAGAGAACGGAGACGGTCATGGTTACCCGAGAGGATCTCGAGAGCTTCTTCATCCGCATGGACCTCGAGTACGAGGAGGTCGACAAGGGCATGTATCTGGTGCGGGGACGCAACAGCAGCCTCCCCACGGTGGTCAACCACACCGATCAGCTTATGCTCATCCGGATGAAGGTCATGGATCTGCCGGAGAAGGCCGGCGACGCGCTGGCGCTCTATCGGACGCTCCTGGAGCTGAACGCGACGGACATCGTCCACGGCGCCTACGGGATCGAGGGCAAGGAGCTGATCCTGAGCGACACGCTGGAGCTGGAGACCCTGGACTTCCTCGAGCTGCAGGCCTCGATGGAGTCGATGGAGCTCGCCGCGTCGGGGCACATGGAGAAACTCAAGGCGCTGGCCGGCGTCGGGGCGGAGGGCTGAAGAATGGGGATCTTCCAGAAGCTGTCCACGGTGATCAAGTCGAACATCAACGACCTCATCTCCCGGGCCGAAAACCCGGAGAAGATGCTCAACCAGATCATCCTGGACATGCGGGACCAGCTGGCCAAGGCCAAGCGGGAGGTCGCCGCCGCCATCGCCGACGAACGCAAGCTCAAGGCGCAGCTCGAGGACGAGGTCAAGCAGGCCAGGGATTGGGAGAGCCGGGCCATGCTGGCCATCAAGGAAGGCCGCGACGACCTGGCCAAGCAGGCCCTGGTCCGGCAGCAGGAGCATGCCGAACGGGCCCACATGTTCCAGCAGACCTGGCAGCAGCAGGCCGCCGAGACCGAGAAGCTGAAGGGCTCGCTCCGGCAGCTGAACGACAAGATCGAGGAGGCCAAGCGGAAGCGGAATCTGCTCATCGCGAAGCAGAAGCGCGCGCAGGCGCAGCGCCGGATCCACGAGACCATGTCGGGCATGTCCGAGAGCTCGGCCTTCGAGGCGTTCAACCGCATGGCCGAGAAGATCGAGGACGAGGAGCGCCGCACGCTGGCTCAGGTCGAGGTCACCGAGGCCATCGCCGGGGACACCCTCGAGACCGAGTTCCTCAAGCTCGAGAAGGGGACCGGCGGCGCCGACGTGGAATCCAAGCTCGCCGCGCTGAAGCAGCAGATGGGACTCCTGCCCGCCGGGCCGGCCACCCCCGCCGAGAAGCCCAAGCAGCTGGGCGCCGGCAAGACGGTCCAGGAGGCGCAGGTGGTGGAGCAGGCCCCGGGCGAGCACATTCCGGAGGCCCAGCTCATCGCCGAGTTCGACAGGCTCGAGGAGAAGACCGGCTGACCGACCCGGTCCTGCCGGGCTCCGCGGCTCGGTTTGCGCGCCGGAGGGGGGAGCGTCCACGGGGCGCTCCCCCCTTTCCATCCGGTGGGGGCCCCGCATCTTTCGGCATTCGGGCCCGGCGGCAGGCCGAGCCCGGCTCCCGGCCGACACAGCCACATGAAGCGGTTAGCGCGCTACGTGCGGGATCTGGTCGGTCACATGACGATGTGGGACCAGGCCAACACCTGGGGGTGAGTTGGGACCTGGTCAAGGCGCTCCTGGAGCAAGCGCTGCGGTGCCGCTATGGACGGCCCCGGCTCAAGGATCTCCGACTCCTGGCCATCGACGAGATCAGCATTGGCGGCGAGCAGCACTGCCTGACGGTGGTGTCGGATCTTGAGACGGGAGCGGTGGTCCTGGTTGGAGACGGCAAGGGAGCCGAGGCTCTGGACCCGTTCTGAAGGCAGCTCAAGAGCGGGCGGGCCTGCATCGAAGCCGTGGGCATCGACATGTCGCAGGCCTACATCAACGCCGTGCGTGCTCATTTCCCCCAAGCCACCCTTGTCTTCAACCACTTCCACGGGGTCAAGCTGATGAACGACAAGGTTGCCCATCTGCGGCGTGATCTCCAGCGCGAGGCGGACGCGGAAGACAAGGCGGTGCTCAAGAGTAGGCGTTGGCTCCTGTTCAAGGCCCCCGAGATGCTGAACGAAGCCCAGAACGAGGCCAAGCACTTCGATGCGGCCCTGAAGCTGAACGCCCCCTGGCAGCTGCCTACTATCTCAAGGAGGATGTCCGCCAGTTCTGGAGCCAACCGGCCGAGGAGAGCGCCACCCTCTTGCTGGAGGGCTGGAACGAACGAGCCCGAGCCACGGGCATCGGACAGCTGGTGCTAGATGTCCAACACCTTGAGCCTCCATCGGGCCGGGATCCCGGCTAATTACGATTTGCCGATCAGCACCGGCTCGCTGGAAGGGACGAACAAAAGATGGTTCTTCCGGAGAATCTGTGGGTGATTCAGAGGGTCCGGGAGGAGGGTGACTGGAGCCCGGAGGGGAAGAGGGAGAGGGATGCACCCTGCGGGGTTTGTGGTACGATTGGGTTCATTGCGAAGGAACTTCAACCGCCAC
>DATIKQ010000017.1:0-10461 GCA_035477395.1 Longimicrobiales bacterium | reverse complement strand
GACCGATATTCTCTTCACCGGAAAGGCCTCTTCTGTTGGAGCCGTGACTCTTCGCTGAACCACGCTAACTCCAACAAAGATAAGCCTTTCCGGTTCTTCGTTTTGGGCCACCCTCCACCATCACGCTTGGTGAGGGCCTAGGTGATCCCGAGACAGGCGCACAGCACGATGGCCACGTGGGGCGTGCCGAACCTGGGGTGCACCGCGGCGACGCGGCGGAAGAAGAGCCCGTCGTCGGCCATGGCCCAGAAGATCCGGGGCCCGGTGATGGTGGAACCGTTCAGGGCCCCGAGCGCCGAAAGCATGACCATCCCGGCGACGGCGGCCCCGCCGCCTCGTCCCATGACCCGCTCGGCCGCATCCGCGGCGACCAGCTCCGACGCGGCGATCTCCGACAGGTTCAGCGCGAAGTAGTACCCGGCGATGACGGCGAGGTAGGTGACCGCCACCAGGGCGGTGCCCAGGAGGAGCGCACGGGGGAGCGCACGTCCCGGATCGCGCACCTCCCCGGCCACGAAGGTGAGGTCCGCCCACCCATCGTACGCCCACATCACCCCTACCAAGGCCAGGCCGAATCCGCCCCAGGTGGTGGGCGCCCATTCCACCGGGCCCGCCATGGCGCCCTGGGCGGGGTCCGCGAGGAAGAGGGCGATGGCCGTGAGGGAGACGAGCGCCGCCACCAGCACGCGCTCGCCGACGTCGCCGAGGGGCACGAAGGTCCCCGCGTACGCCGCGAACAGGATGGCGAGGGCCCCGAGGGCGGACGGCCGGATGACCAGGAGCTGGGTCCACCCGAAGAGGAACGCCGGCACGGGGCCGAAGGCCTGCCGCACATAGACGTAGATCCCCCCGGACCGGGGGTGCATCGCGGCCAGCTCGGCCACGGTGAGCGCTCCGCACATGGCGAAGACCGCGCCCAGGACCCAGAGCACGGCGCTGGCGCCCAACGTGCCGACCTGGTCCAGCACGGTGCTCGGCACGCGGAAGATCCCGCTCCCGATGGTGGAGCCGACCAGCACCGCCGCCGCGCTGAACGTGCCGAGCCGACGCTCGAGTTGGCGGCGTGCCGCGGGCGCGCCATCGACCCCGAGCCGATCCATGCTCACGGGGCGATCCGGACCCCCTTGGCCGAACCCTCCCCGCGCGGGTCGGCGGCGCCGGTGAAGCGCACCGGCACCCCGCTCGCGTCGTACTCTATGGTGAGGCCATGGGCGTTGCCGAAGGCGTTCGACACGCGAATGCTGTGGCCCAACGCCGACAGGGAATCGCGCACCGCCTCGGGGACGGTCGACTCGACCCCGAGCTGGTCCGGCTCCAGGAAGCTCACCCGGGGCGCGGCGATGGCTTCGGCCATGGGCATGCCGAAATCCACGAGGTTCAGCAGCACCTGCGGGACCGTCTGGCCGATGGTGTGGCCGCCGGGCGTGCCGAGCGCCGCCCACGGACGGCCGTCGCGGAACACGATGACCGGCACGTCGCCGGAGAGCTTCCGCCGACCAGCATGCGCGTCCATGGGATTCCCCTTCGGCTCGAACGTAGAGTAAGCGAGGGAGTTGTTGAGCCAGATCCCGGTGCCTTCGGGCATGATGCGGCTCCCGAAGAGGTTGCCCAGGGTCTGGGTCGCCGACACGACATTGCCCCACCGGTCGGCCACGACGAAGTGCGTCGTGTGACGGACCTCGGCCTCTACCGTACCCGTGGTCGACCCATCGGAGGCGACCGCCGGGTACACGAACGCGGAGGCGCGCGCCGTGTCGATCGCGGCCACCTGATCCCGCCAATACCGCTCCGAGAGCAGCTCGCCCACAGGGGGCGGGCTGACGTCGGGGTCTCCGGCCCAGCGCAGGCGCACCCAGAAGCCGTGCTTCGTGACCTCCGCGAAACGGTGCAGGTATCGGACCGAGTTGTGCCCGAGCGACACGAGGTCGAAATGCCCCATCATGCCGACGCGCACGAGGGCGTCGAAGGCATTGGCCGGCGGTGACGCGGTTACGATGCGCACGCCGCGGTGCTCGATGGCGATGGGCTCCCACCACTCGGCTTCGTTGTCGCGGAGATCCTCCAGGCTGAGGAAGCCGCCGGCCTGGCGCATGGCGGCGTCGATGGCAGCCCCGATGGAGCCGCCGTGGACCACGGCCGCTCCGCCCGCGGCCACGGCGCCCAGCGAAGCGGCCAGGTCGCGCTGGACGAGGGTGTCCCCGGCCCCGAGCGGCTCGCCATTCCGGCCGTAGATCGCCTGCGCGTGATCCGGGAAATCGGGGTAGGCCCGCCCGAGCGCCGAGGCCAGCGCGGGGGAGATGGGAAAGCCGTCCTCGGCGTAGGAGACGGCCGACGTGAACAGCTCCGGCCACTCCAGGGTGCCGTACTCCCGCCACATCGCCTCCCACGCGTTGGCGTTCCCGGGCGTGGAGACGGCCTTGGCGCCCACCCGGTTCTCCTCGAATCCCGGTGTCGGAGCCCGGAAGGCGTCGGAGTCCACCGCCCTCGGGATGCGCCCGGACGGGTTCAGGAAGCGCGTCCGACCCGATGCCGCGTCGTACACCAGGATCGTGCCGTAGCCACCCATGCCCGACATCATGGGCTCGACCACGTTCAGGGCCGCCGCGACCGCCACGGCGGCATCGAATGCGTTGCCTCCCTTCTCGAGCACGCGCACGCCGGCGACCGTGGCCAGGGGGTGGGCCGAGGCCACCATGCCGTGAAGCCCTTCGTCGGAGATCCGGGGAGGCTCGTCCGACGGCGTGCGCGGAGGCTCCACGCAGGCGGCGAGCCACATCGGAACGGCAATCAGGAACCACGAGCCACGCGGGCGCGACACGGTCATGACGGATCTCCGCGGACGGACCTGGGTGAGGGCCGGCGCGAGAGCCCGTCCGAGCGTGTAGAATCAGAGGCCCAGGTCCGTTCCGCCATGCCCGCCACCGCGGAGGGTGACGCATGACCGCTGCCACGTTCTGCTTCACACCCATCGGGCTGGCGGTCGTGACGCTCCTCAGGCACGGCGCGGTCGTGGCCATGGCGGCCTGCATCGCTTCGGCCGGCTGCGGCCGGCTCCGTCACGCCACCTCGCCCGGCGAGGCGGAGCGGGCAGCGGAACCCCTGGCCATCCGGGTGAATCAGCTCGGCTATCTTCCAGAGGGACCCAAGGTGGCCGTGCTCTGCTCGCTGGATCCGCGCCCCGACGTGGGGACGTTCGCCGTCGTCACCGAGTCCGGCGACACCGCCCTCGGACCCATCCCCATGGAGCGCTCGGGCGCCCTCGGGCCCTGCGCGGCGGGCTTCCGGCTCGACTTCTCCGGGCTGCGCGAGCCCGGCCGCTATCGCGTCGTGGCCGGCAAGGCGGTGTCCCGCCCCGTGCGCGTCGCGCCGGACGCCTACCAGGGCGCGGCGGACACGCTGCTGGCGTACCTGAGGCAGCAGCGGTCGGGGTTCAACCCTCTCTTCCGCGACTCCGTGCACCACCGCACCGACGCGATTCTGGTGGACCACCCGACGCGCTCCGGCGAGTGGATCCCCGTGGCGGGCGGCTGGGCCGACGCCGCCGACTACCTCCAGTACGTGACCACGTCGGCCCACGCCACCTACATGCTGCTCATGGCCTGGCGCGATCATCCCGCGTCGTTCGGGGATGCATTCGATGCCGCGGGCCTGCCCGGCTCGAACGGTCTGCCCGACGTCCTGGACGAAGCGCGCTGGGGGCTCGAGTGGCTCCTGAGCATGTTCCCCGAGGACGACCTGCTCCTGAACCAGGTGGGAGACGATCGGGACCACGCCTTCCCCGACCTCCCCGTCACCGACTCCTCGGACTACGGATGGGGCCGCGGCGGCATGCGGCCGGTGTATCCCTGCACGGGGAAGCCCCAGGGGCTGCTGAGGTTCAAGAACCGTTCCGACGGCCTCGCCTCCACGGCCGGGAAGCTCGCCTCCGCGTTCGCGCTGGGGAGCAGCGAGATGCGGTCCTTCGACGCGAAGCTCGCGGACAGGTTGGAGAAGCGTGCCGTCGCGGCGTACCGCCTGGGGCGCGCACACCCGGGGGTGTGCCAGACCGCGCCCGCCGGCGCGCCGTACTTCTACGAAGAGGCGAACTGGGTGGACGACATGGAGCTGGCCGCGGCGCAGCTCTACGAGCTCACCGGGGACGAAGCGTACGTCCGGGAGGCGGTGGAGTACGCCCGGCAGGAGCCGATGACGCCCTGGATGGGCCAGGACACCGCGCGCCACTACGAGTGGTTCCCCTGGCACAACAACGGCCATTACCAGCTCTGGCGCGCCGGCCGCGATCCCCAGAAGCGGATGGGCGCGGAATTCTACCGGCGCGGACTGGAGGCCGTGGCCGCGCGCGCCGACAACGCGTTCCGCGTCGGGATCCCGTTCATCTGGTGCTCCAACAACCTGATGGTGAGCTTCGCCACGCAGGCGCGCCTCTATCGGACCATGACCGGAGACACCACCTACCGCGCCCACGAGCAGGCCGCGCTGGACTGGATCTTCGGCGCCAATCCCTGGGGCGTGTCCATGGTGATCGGCCTCCCCGCGGACGGGGTGACGCCCCGCGATCCCCACTCCATCGTCGCGAAGCAGCTCGGCGTGGGCACGCAGACGGGCGGCCTGGTGGACGGTCCGGTGTATCGCTCGATCTTCGAGAGCCTGCTCTACGTCCGGCTCTCTGAGCCCGACGAGTACTCGGCGTGGAACGGCGGGTCCATCGTCTATCACGACGACTGGGGCGACTACTCGACCAACGAGCCCATCATGGACGGCACGGCGAACCTGGTGTGGCTGCTGGCGGCGCTGGCCTTCGTCCCGCCGTCGTGACGGCAGGCGAGCGGACTCAGAAGCTGAGCCCTTCCGGGAGTGGGTCGGTGGCCTCGAGCACGAACTGGTGCATTCCGGTGATCCAGGCGCTCCCCTGGACCTCCGGCAGCGCGCCCTCGAACGGCCCCACGCGGGCCGGCTCCAGGGCCCGTCCGACGAAGCGCGTGCCCAGGAAGCTCTCGTTGACGTACGGCTCGCCGGCGTCCAGTCGCCCTTCCGTGAAGAGATAGGCGGCCTTGGCCGCCGTCCCGGCGCCGCACGGCGAGCGATCCACGCCGCCGGTCGGGCCGATCACGATGTCGCGCCCGTGCCGGTCACCCACCTCCTGGTGGAACATGGCCAGAGCGATCGAATCCGCAGCCGGCCTGTCGGGATGGCGGACCTGGAACGCGGCATTGGCCGCTCGCAGGACCTCCGGGCCCAGCGCCGCGAATCGCCTGGCGTTCTCCGGCCCGATGGGCGTGCCGGAGGCGCAGGCGGGGAAGCCGAGCTGTCCGGCGTCCACCAGCACGAAGAAGACGCCGCTGAATGCGACGACCACGTCCAGGCCCAGCGCCTCTCCGACGTCGAGCCGTGCCGAGCGGGTGTGCACGAACGCGGCAGCGGGCCGGAGGGACACGGACCGGACGCCCCCGTCCTTCAGCTCCGGGATCAGCGTGACGAGCCCGGACGGCGTCTCCATCCGGATGACGCCGCCGTCCCGGTCGGGACGACCGATGAAGCCGGTCTCCAGGCCCGCCGTCGCCACTCCGATGGCGGAGTGGACGCACGCCGGCAGGTAGCCCGCCGCGTTCAGGAAGAAGGCTCCGACGTCGGCGTCCGGGTCCGTCGGCTCGGTGACCACCGCGCCCCACATGTCCCGATGGCCGCGGGGCTCGTTCATCAGGAGCTTGCGCACGGAGTCGTACTCGGAGCGGAAGTGCTCCATCTTGGCGGCGACGCTGTCCCCCTGGAGGGGAGGCAGGCCGCCGATGAGCGTCCGGGTCGGCCCGCCGGCCGTGTGGGTGTCCACGGTCGTCAGGATCCTGCGGACCTGCATCGCATCCTCCTCGGACAGGCGACCGCGAGCCCAGCGGTGGGTTGATCTGGCACGTGTATCGTAGCCACTATGCGGCAGGGAGCAACGGCCGGCGCGCCCACGCGTGGACGTCGCGGCCATCACACAGACACGAGGAGTGCCGGGCTTATGAACGGTCGTGTGGCCGGGAAGGTCGTCATCGTCACGGGGGCCGGGTCCGTCGGACCGGGGATCGGCAATGGCCGGGCCGCCGCCATCGTCTTCGCCCGCGAGGGAGCCAGGGTCCTGCTCGTCGACCTCGACATGGCATCCGCCGAAGACACCCGCAAGATGATCGCGGACGAGAAAGGAGAGGCCTCCACGCTCGAGGCCGACGTCAGCGATCCGAAGGAGTGCGAGCGGATCGTGCAGGCGTGCATCGAGCGCTACGGCCGGGTGGACATCCTGCACAACAACGTGGGCATCGAGCTCCCAGGCGGACTGGCGGACACGACCGTGGACATGTGGGACCGCACGTTGGCCGTGAACCTCAGGAGCGTGTTCCTGATGTGCCGGAGCGTCGTGCCCCACATGGAGCGGCAGGGGGGCGGCGCCATCGTGAACATCTCCTCGATCAACGCCATCCGGACCCTCCCGGCGCTTTCCCTTCCGTACGCGGTTTCGAAGGCGGGCATGATCGCATTCACGCGGGACGTGGCGGTCGAGCTCGCGAAGAAGAAGATCAGGGTCAACGCCGTGCTCCCCGGCATGATGGCCACGCCCTTCGTCGTGGGGGCTCTCACCGAGGCCTACGGAGGCGACGTGGACGCGATGATGGCCCGGCGCGACTCGCTCTGCCCCACGGGCAAACAGGGGGAGTCGTGGGACGTGGCGTACCTGTCCCTCTTCCTGGCCTCGGACGAGGCCAAGTACATCACCGGAGCCGCGATGGTGGTGGACGGGGCCCAGACCTGCCGCATGTGAGGGGCTCGGCGAGGCGCTCCGCACGGCCATGGCCAGCAGACCCCCCCCGGATATAGACTCCCGCCACTGCTCCGGGCAGAGTCCTCCCGCTCCGATGGCGCAAGCGCGACGCTACCCACCACGGGAGGGGACATGCCCCGGCGCGACGATATCCGGAAGGTCATGATCATCGGGTCCGGCCCCATCGTCATCGGCCAGGCCTGCGAGTTCGACTACTCCGGTACGCAGGCGTGCAAGGCGCTGCGCGCCCTGGGGTACGAGATCGTCCTGGCGAACTCCAATCCCGCCACGATCATGACCGATCCCGGCATGGCGGACGTCACGTACCTGGAGCCCCTCAACGCCGCCCGCATGACCGAGATCATCGAGAAGGAGCGCCCCGACGCGCTCCTTCCCAACCTGGGCGGGCAGTCGGGGCTGAACCTGAGCTCGGAACTGGCGCGCTCTGGGGTCCTGAAGCAGCACGGGGTGAAGGTCATCGGCGTCAACGTGGACGCCATCGAGCGAGGCGAGGACCGGGAGGCCTTCAAGGCGACGATGACCCGCTTGGGCATCGACATGCCCAAGAGCGCGCTGGCTTACTCCGTCGAGGAGGCCGAGGCCATCGCCACGAAGCTCGGCTACCCGGCGGTCGTGCGCCCCGCGTACACCATGGGCGGGACGGGCGGGGGGATCGTCTACAACGCCGAGGAGCTGCGCGCCGTCGCCTATCGCGGCCTGGCGGCCAGCCTCATCGGCCAGATCCTCATCGAGGAGGCAGTGGTCGGCTGGGAGGAGCTCGAGCTCGAGGTGGTGAGGGACGCCAAGAACCAGATGATCACGGTGTGCTTCATCGAGAACGTGGACGCCATGGGCGTGCACACCGGCGACTCGTTCTGCACGGCTCCCATGCTCACGATCTCCAAGGAGCTCCAGGAGCGCCTGCAGAAGCACGCCTACGACATCGTGGAGGCCATCGAGGTCATCGGCGGCACCAACGTGCAGTTCGCGCACGACCCCAAGACGGGCCGGGTCGTGATCATCGAGATCAACCCCCGTACCTCGCGCTCCTCCGCCCTGGCCTCCAAGGCCACGGGCCTCCCCATCGCCCACGTCTCGGCCCTGCTCGCCGGTGGTCTCACCCTGGACGAGATCCCCTACTGGCGCGACGGCACGCTGGAGAAGTACACGCCCTCGGGCGACTACGTGGTGGTCAAGTTCGCGCGCTGGGCCTTCGAGAAGTTCAAGGGCGCGGAGGACAAGCTCGGCACCCAGATGCGCGCCGTGGGCGAGCTCATGAGCATCGGGAAGACCTACAAGGAGGCGTTCCAGAAGGCGATCCGGT
This sequence comes from Longimicrobiales bacterium, assembly GCA_035477395.1. Classification (GTDB taxonomy): domain Bacteria; phylum Gemmatimonadota; class Gemmatimonadetes; order Longimicrobiales; family Gaopeijiaceae; genus SZUA-318. Next base: position 2,341 of record DATIKQ010000017.1, on the reverse strand, counting down.
CGCTGGAGAACGGCCGCCACGGACTGGGGTTCGCCAAGGACTTCAACGCCAGGCCGCTGGACGAGCTGCTCGCCCTGCTCGCGGAGCCCTCGAGCGAGCGCCAGTTCATCCTCTACGAGGCGCTGCGCAAGGGCGCCACCGTCGAGGAGCTCCATCACCGCACCCACATCAAGGCGTGGTTCCTCGAACAGATGAGGGAGCTGGTCGAGCTGGAGGAGCAGATCCGCACGCACCGGGGCGGAAAGGTCCCCGACGACCTGCTCCGGCAGGCCAAGAAGGACGGGTTCGCCGACCGCTACCTGGCCAAGCTGCTGGGCGTTCCCGAAGCCGCGATCCGCGCCCAGCGGACCGCCCTGGGCGTGGTGCACGCCTGGGACGCGGTGCCCGTGAGCGGCGTGGAGAACGCCGCCTACTACTACTCGACGTACAACGGGGTGGACCAGGTGCCGGTGAGCGACCGGAAGAAGGTCCTGATCCTCGGCGGCGGCCCCAACCGCATCGGCCAGGGGATCGAGTTCGACTACTGCTGTGTCCACGCCGCGTTCGCGCTGCGCGACCTCGGCTACGAGACGATCATGGTCAACTGCAATCCCGAGACCGTCTCCACCGACTACGACACGTCCGACAAGCTCTACTTCGAGCCCCTCACCGTGGAAGACGTCCTCGCCATCTACGAGAAGGAGAAGCCGGAAGGCGTGATCGTCCAGTTCGGCGGCCAGACCCCGTTGAACATCGCTGACGAGCTGCGGCGCGCCGGCGTGAAGATCCTGGGCACGCCCGTGGAGGCCATCGCGCTGGCCGAGGACCGCGACCTCTTCGGCAAGGCCATGAAGCGCATGGAGATCACCATGCCCGAGGCGGGGATGGCCAGCAGCCTGGAGGAGGCCGTCGCAATCGCCGGGCGCATCGGCTACCCCCTCATCGTGCGCCCGTCCTACGTGCTGGGCGGCCGCGGGATGGAGGTGGTCCACGACGAGGAGTCGCTTCGCGACTACGTCGCGCGGGCCGTCCAGGTCACGCCCGAGCACCCCATCCTCATCGACCGCTTCCTCGCCGACGCCACCGAGTGCGAGGCTGACGCGCTCTCCGACGGGCACGAGGTCTTCGTCCCGGCGGTCATGGAGCACATCGAGTACGCGGGCGTCCACTCGGGTGATTCGGCGTGCGTCATCCCCCCGGTGGGCATCTCCGAGGCACACCTGGCCCAGATCGAGGAGACCACGCGCCGCATCGCGCGGGAGCTGGGCGTCGTGGGGCTGATGAACATCCAGTACGCCATCGAGAAGGACCGGCTGTACGTGCTGGAGGCGAATCCCAGGGCATCGCGCACGGTGCCCCTGGTTTCGAAGGTCTGCAACGTGCAGATGGCGCGCCTGGCCACCGAGCTCATGATGGGCAAGCGCCTCGCCGACCTGCGCCCCGAGCGGCGGCACATCCCCCACTTCGGCGTGAAGGAGGCGGTCTTCCCCTTCGACAAGATGCCGGAGGTGGACCCGGTCCTCGGCCCCGAGATGCGCTCCACCGGCGAGGTGCTGGGGATGGCCGACTCGTTCGAGATGGCCTTCGTGAAGGCCATCGAGGCCGCGAAGCCGCCGCTCCCCATGGACGGCACGGTGCTCATCAGCCTGGCGGAGAAGCCGCCGATCGCGCTCCAGGTGGCCCAGGAGTTCCACGCGCTGGGGTTCCGCATCCTCGCCACCAAGGGCACGGCGGCGTTCCTGCAGGAGCACGGCGTACCCGCCGAGCCCATCCGCAAGCTCCACGAGGGGAGGCCGCACATCGCTGACGCCCTCAAGAGCGGGAAGATCCACCTGGTGGTGAACACGCCGGCGGGCCGGCTCAGCGAGTACGACGACTCCTACATCCGCAAGACCGCCATCCGCCAGCAGGTCCCCTACTTCACCACCCTCCCCGTGGCCCTGGCGGCCGCGCGCGGCATCGGGGCGTGGCGCCGGGGGGGCGGGGGCGTCACGTCGCTGCAGGAGTACCACGCGCGCATGGGGGGCTGAGACCCGTAGGGGCGGCACCAAGGGCGGCCGTATGGGCCGCCCCCGGGCCCGATGCTCCTCACGCCGTCCGGGTGCGCGTGATCTTCGCCACCAGGCCGCTGGTGGGGTCGGGGCAGCGGATGAACTCGGTGGTGACCCCGTCGGGGTCGATGACCTTCTCGTAGGGCGTCCCCTTGTAGAGCCACGGGAGGGTGGGCTTCCCCCGGCTATGCGGAGCTACGCATAGCCGGGGCTATGTCGAGCTCGGGACTATGCGGAGTTGGGTCGGAGGACCGCGTGATCTGGGGCGGTCTGGGTGGATGGTACTCCGCATAGTCACAGGGCCTCAAGGA
>DATIKQ010000016.1:0-6488 GCA_035477395.1 Longimicrobiales bacterium | reverse complement strand
CCCGCCTTCAGCGGCGCCGCCTCTCCGCTCACCAGCGTCCCCGTCATGTCCACCACCGCTGGGATCACCTTGGTCATGTAGTCCACGCTCAGTTGCAGTACGCCACCTGGTGCCCCAGGGGATCCACCAGCGTAATGGGGGAGGCCGGGTCCAGGGCCGAACGGAGGATCTTATCCAGCGTGGGGCGCTCGGGGCCGAGGACCAGCCCCGGCCCCTCAGCCCAACTTCGCCTTGATCCTATTCACGCTCGCCGGGCCGTAGTAGGAGCAGCCGCCCTTCACGATGTCGGGCGCCAGCTTCAGGTCGGTGATCGCCTTCTTCACGTCGGCCGGCTTCGCGTTCAAGGCCTGGGCGATCTTTCCCGCGGTCAGCATCTCGTCGTTCTTGGCCATGGTGCTCTCCTTGAAGGGCTCCTCGCCGCTCCCCCGAGGCATCGGGAGGCCCTGCGCCGAAGCCGCCCACCGATAGCGTTCGACGCTTCGGCGCGCAATGTCGGCCAGGCTTCCGATGGGGGCACGGGAACGGGCCCGACGGTAGGATTCCCTTCACCCTGGAGGTTTTCAGGTGGTTCAACTAGATTGTTTTCAGCTAGTTCGGCCCTTTCTGTCCCGACCACGCGCGAGCCCCATGAACACCTGGAAGCTGGAGGACGCCAAGAACCGCTTCTCGGAGCTGCTGCGCCGGGCCGCCTCCGAGGGGCCCCAGCTCGTGACCCGCCACGGGCGGGAGGCTGCGGTGGTCCTGGGGGTGGAGGAGTATCGGCGCCTCACCCAGCCCGGGGACCTGGTGTCCTTCCTGGCCGACTCCCCCTTCGCCGCGGCGCTCCAGGACGGGGAGTTGCTCCTGGAGCGGTCCCGGGAGCGGGCTCGGGACGTGGAACTCTGAGGCCCGAGGCGCCATGCCCTACCTGCTGGACACCAACGTTCTCTCCGAAACGGCCCGGGCCGAACCCCACCCAGGGGTGCTGGCCTGGATGAGGGCCCTGGATCCCCTGGAAGCCTACCTCTCGGTCCTCACTCTTGGGGAGATCGGGAAGGGCCTCGCCCTCATGCCTCCGGGCCCCCGCAAGCGGGCGCTCCGGAACTGGCTGGGCCATGACCTCCTGGAGCGTTTCCGGGGCCGCATTCTCGCCATCGACCCCGACGTCGCCGTGGCGTGGGGCACGTTGGACGCCGAGGGGCGGAGGATAGGGCGGCCCCTTCCCGTCATCGACGGTCTTCTCCTGGCCACCGCCAGCACCCACGGCCTCACCTTCGTGACCCGGAACCTCAGGGACTGCGGGGATCGGGGTGTGGAGGTCGTGGACCCCTGGGAGTGAGCGGCTCCCCCGGGCGACCACGGCGTCGGGTTCAGCGGGGGATCCGTCCGGCGCGGTAGGAAGCCCCCGATCCCGCCGCCTCCGGCCTACCCGGCCTGCCCTCCCGAGCTTCCCGTCTTCACCGGCGTCGCCTCCCCGCTCACCAGCGTCCGCGTCATGTCCACCACCGCGCGGATCACCTTGGTCATGTAGTCCACGTTCAGGTGCTCGTAGTGGTCGTTGGGGCGGTGGTAGTACGGGTCGTCGGTGCTCAGCGGGCTGGCCACGGTGGTGGTGATGTGGCCGGCCGCGTCGAAGGAGCGGTTGTCCGAGCCGTTGTAGTAGCGCACCTGGTGCTCCAGGGGATCCACCAGGGTGATGGGCGACGCGGGGTCCAGGGCGGCCCGGAAGATCTCGTCCAGCGTGGAGCGCTCCGGACCCAGGATCATCAGGGAATAGGAGCCGTCGGCGGCGGGCTTGCCGATCATCTCGAAGTTGATCATGGCCACGAGCTTGCCCGCTGGTATCGGGAGGTTCCCGGCCAGGTGTCTGGAGCCGATGAGTCCCTTCTCCTCCGCCGTGAACGTGGCGAAGACGAGGGACCGCCGGCTGACGCCGGTCTCGGCGAAGTACCTCGCCAGGGCGAGGATGGCGGTGGTGCCGGTGGCGTTGTCGTCCGCGCCGTTGAAGATCACGTCACCCGTGTCCCCCCGCATCCCCACGTGGTCGTGGTGGGCGCCGAAGAGGATGTACTCGTCCTTGAGCGCGGGATCGCTGCCCTCCACCCACCCCACCAGGTTCGTGAGCTCGTAGGTCACAGGGGCGGCCGTGGTGTCCCGGCGGTTGCGGTACTCGTGGCGGAAGGTGTTCCGGAACCCCGGGAATTGGGGGAACTCCTTCAGCCCCGCCGCCTTGAACTCCCGGGCGATGTAGTCCTCTGCAAGCCGGATGTGGGGCGTGAACGCGTCCCGCCCCTTCATGTCGTCGGCGGATAGGGTGCGGATGTGGGCGTCCACCAGCTCCGTGGTGATGATCCGGGCGGGATCGGGAGCGGACTGGGCGTGGACCACCGACGCCGGAGCGGCCAGGAGGGCGGTCAGAGAGAAGGCCACAGCTGGAGAGAAGGCGACGGCAGCGGCTCTGGAGCGCCGGCTCGGGGTGCAGCGTTTCATGGGAGATCGCTCGGTGGTGGACTGGAGTCGTGGCACATCATAGGCCCCTCCTCGGCGCTACCGCACCCCCGCCCGCTCCTTCACCCACGCCATCAGCCGCTCGTGCAGCCCGGGCGGGTATCCCAACGCGTTGCCCGGACCCAGCATGAGCCCGTGGGACGCCTCTGGGATCACCCAGAGCGTGAGGTCCACGCCCGACTCCGCCAGGCGCTCGTACTCGGCGCGGCGTCTTCCGATGAGAAGACGGTCATCCGCTTCGCCCAGCACCACCAGCGTCGGGATCCTGAGGCGTGCGTAGTGGTCGCGCGGGTCCACCACCAGGTTCTCCCGGTACACGTCCCAATAGCGCGCGTCGGCGGCCGGGAGCTGCCGCACGGGGAAGCTGGCCCGCCAGGGTCGCTCCGCCCCGCTCTCGAAGTGGGCCGCCAGGCTGTCGTAGGCCGTGCGGGTGAGCGCGTAGCGGATCATCCGCTCCACCATCTCGACGGCGGCGGCAACCTCGAACTCGGGCATTCCGCGGCGTTGTCGCGTGCCCCTCTCGATGTCGGGGACGACCTCGCTCTGGGGCAGGGCGGCGCACACCCGGCACACCAGGAAGCGCACGTCGGGGCGGCGCGCCGCGACCACGGGGACCACGTATCCCCCCTCGCTGTTCCCCCAGAGCCCGATGCGTGAGGCGTCGATCTCCGGCTGGGCGCCGAGGAAGTCGAGGTGGGCCTCCACGTCGCCCGCCCAATCGGCATGGGAGAGCCCGTTCCACTCCCCGGTGGACCCGCCCGTGCCCCGCTTGTCGGTCACGAGCACCGCGATCCCATTGTAGGCCAGGAGGTCGCCCACCTGCCGGGGGATCCGGCGCGTCTCCGGCCCCGATCCCGGGACCATCACCAGCGCCGGGTGGGGGCCGGGCCCGGGGGGCAGGACCAGCGTGCCCGCAAGCACGACGTCCCCGCTGCGGATGCTCACCTCGCGTTCCACCAGCGGCGCTCGCGTTCCCGACAAGGTGCTCCCACCCTCCTCCCAGGTCAGGGCGCGCACGGGGTGCTCCGTCTCGTCGAAGCGCACCCGGTACTGGATGGAGTCCCAGCGGAACCAGGCGTTCCCGGCGTCGAACCACCCATCCTTCTTCGGGAAGAGGGCGCGCGCCCGCCCCGACGCGAACTCGGTTGCGGACAGGGCGGGCTCACCCATCTGGTCCCGGAGGTCTGTGACGTGCACCAGCCGCCCGTCCTCGAGGACGTACAGCCCGGACAACGCATCGGCCCGCGCAGGCGGGAACCCGACGGTGTCGCGCTGCTGCGCCCCCGCGGGCGCGACGGCCAGCAGCACGGCAACGACCACCCCTGGAGCCATGCTCGCACGCATACCCCGCCCCTTCCGTCCTCCGGATGTGGAACCCCAGGCCGTGTGGGCAGTGGCCGGTCGGGTACCCATACGGCGGAGGCAGAGCAGGGTTTCGGGGGGATGGCGCTCCCCCGCCTTCGGCACTTCCCCCGCCGCGGCCGTCGCGGTACCGTGCGCCATCCCCCCGGCCCCGTCCGCGGCACCCGCCCACCCCGTCATGTCCGAGCCCGACACCCACCAGGAAGAGGAGGCGCTGGGAAAGGCCTACGACGCGCGCCTCATGCGCCGCCTCCTGGGGTACGTCCGCCCGTACCGGGCCCAGGTGGCGGTGGCCATCGTGCTCCTCATGCTGGCGTCGGCCACCGAGATCGCGGGACCCTGGCTCACGCAGCTGGCCATCGACCGCGCCATCCCCGCCGGCGACCTGGGGCTCCTGGGCACCCTGGGCCTGGCCTACGCCGGCGCCGTCGTCCTCGGCGTCGTGCTGCAGTACGCCCAGGGCCTGCTCACGACGTGGCTGGGGCAGAGCGTGATGTACGATCTCCGCAAGGAGATCTTCGCGCGCTTCCAGCGCATGGACCTGCGGGCCTACGACAAGGCGCCCGTGGGCCGCCTCATGACGCGCATCACCAACGACGTGGAGACGCTCAACGAGCTCTTCAGCTCCGGTCTGGTCACGGTGTTCGGCGACGTGTTCACGCTGGCGTTCATCGTCGTCGCCATGGTGCGCATGGATTGGAAGCTGGCCCTCGTCACCTTCGCGGTGCTCCCTCTCGTGTTCGCGGCGGCGTTCGTGTTCCGTGCCAAGATCCGCGACGCCTACCGGGACATCCGCACCCGCCTGGCCCGCCTGAACGCGTTCCTCCACGAGCGCTTCACCGGCGTGCGCGTGGTGCAGCTCTTCAACCGCGAGGAGGCGGACGCCGCGCGCCACGAGAGCCTGAACGCCGACTACCTGGACGCGCACCTCCGCTCCATCACCTGGTACGCGCTCTTCTTCCCGGTCATCGAGTTCATCACCGCCCTCGCGTTGGCGCTCATCCTCTGGTACGGGGGCGTGGAGATCCTGGACGGCGCCGTCACCGTGGGCGTGGTGGCGGCCTTCCTCCAGTACGTGCGCCGCTTCTTCCGGCCCATCCAGGACCTCTCGGAGAAGTACAACCTCCTCCAGGGCGCCATGGCTTCGTCGGAGCGGATCTTCAAGCTCCTGGACCACCAGGACGACATCCGCGACCCTGACCATCCCGTGGATCTCCCCTCGCCGACGCGCGGCGACATCGAGTTCCGCGGCGTGTGGTTCGCGTACGGACGGCGGGAGGACGGCGAGCCGGACTGGATCCTCCGTGACGTGAGCTTCCGCGTGGCCCCGGGGGAGAAGCTGGCCATCGTGGGGCACACCGGGGCCGGCAAGACGACGCTCATCAACCTCCTCATGCGCTTCTACGACGTGGACCGGGGCGAGATCCTCCTGGACGGCGTCCCCATCCGGCGCCTACGCGTGCGGGACCTCCGCTCCCGGATCGGCCTCGTCCTGCAGGACGTCTTCCTGTTCAGCCAGGACGTGGCGTACAACATCCGCCTCGGCTCGTCCGGCATCGACGACGCGGCCGTGCGCCGCGCCGCCGAGCGCGTGGGCGCCGCGCCCTTCGTGGAGCGCCTGGAGGGCGGCTACGCCCAGACGCTCGGCGAGCGGGGCGCGAACCTCTCGGTGGGGGAGCGCCAGCTGGTGAGCTTCGCGAGGGCGCTGGCCTTCGACCCCGGGATCCTCGTGCTGGACGAGGCCACGAGCTCGGTGGACTCCGAGATCGAGGAGCGCATCGAGCGGGCCACCGACGAGCTTCTGCAGGGGCGCACCTCGCTCATCATCGCCCACCGTCTGTCCACCGTTCAGCACGCGGACCGGATCCTGGTCCTCCACCACGGAGAGGTCCGCGAGGAGGGCACGCACGACCAGCTCCTGGAGCGGGACGGGCTGTACGCGAGGCTGTACGAGCTGCAGTTCGCGTCGGCGGCGGGGTGAGGGCTGTGACCGGCTCACCGCCTTCCGTTGCCCAGCATCCCGTTCGCCTTGCGGTTCGCTGCATACCATCTAAGATGTAGCCGTGCCCACCACAGGGGCGGTCGAGCCTGATCTCGAATCGTGTCCTCTGTCACACCCCGGTGCTAGCTGTTGAATCCGCAGCCGTATCGTGGGCCTCGCAGCCAGGAGCGTACTCTCCTGGAAGCCTCCCACTGACCTCAGCCAGCGACTCTCCCGTCCACGCCGGGCACCAGGAGTTGTATGGCTCAGTGCTTTGCCCACACCCTGGATGGCGAGCCCCCTGATCAGTGGCAACCCCTAGAAGCGCACCTACGGGGCGTCGCGGAGCGCGCTTCGAGAAGCGCCGCAATGTTCGGGGCAGCCGAGTGGGGCTTCACGGCTGGTCTCTGGCATGATCTCGGTAAGTACTCGGGTGCATTCCAGCAGTATCTCGCCGCCGCCGGCGAAGACACGCACCGAACGGAGTGCTCCGGCCGGGTAGACCACTCAACGGCTGGGGCCCAGCACGCGGTGGCGCAATTCCCGGTCCTCGGCCACCTCCTGGCATTCGTCTTGGCGGGACACCACAGCGGCCTGCTCGACAGCCAGAGCGACGGCCCTTCGCTGGCGTCCCGTCTTGGGAAACTGGTCGAGCCCT